>NZ_JBSGDV010000024.1:0-115150 GCF_053602555.1 Nonomuraea sp. NPDC004354
GATGCCGAAGTCGGCGACCTCCTGGGCGAGGGATTCGTTCAGGGCTTCCACGGCCCACTTGGAGACGTGGTAGGCGCCGCCGAGCGGCATCGCCAGGAGACCGGCGGCCGAGGACAGCTGGATGATGTGCCCCGCGCCCTGCTCGCGCAGGTAGGGCAGTGCGGCCTGGATGACCCACACCGCGCCGAACAGGTTGGTCTCCAGCTGGTCGCGCAGGTGCTGCTCGGTCAGCTCCTCGATCGCGCCCATCTGGGCGTAGCCGGCGTTGTTCACGATGACGTCGAGCCGGCCGAAGTGCTCCTTGGCCCGCTTGACGCTGTCGAAGACGGCGGCCTTGTCGGTCACGTCCAGCTCGAGCGGGAGCACCGCCTCGCCGTAGGCGGCGACCAGGTCATCGAAGCCCGCGGTGGTACGGGCGGTCGCGGCCACCTGGTCGCCACGCGACAGGGCGGCCTCGACGAAGTCGCGGCCGAGGCCGCGGGACGAACCGGTGACGAACCAGACCTTGCTCATGATGTCCTACCGTTCTCTCTGCGGTGGCGGTCGCGCGGCGGTCACCACGCGACGGGGCCAAGGCGATCACTCGTGACGTCGTGGTGCCGCGTGGATCCTCCGCGTGGCGTCCCGACGACCATGAGGCACCGGCGACCCGGACTTTGTGACAGCGCGGTCATGTGACGTATGCCACCGATCACGGGTGTCACACGGCGGTGAGGGCCGGTGTCTTGTGCGCGGAGCAAGGCGGAAAGCGAACAGGCAGGAGCCGGCAATGAACGAGCGCAGCGGGCCAACGGCGGGCCAGGTCGGGCCGCCCCCCGGTGACGGCCCGATGGACTCCGCCACCGAAGCCTTCGTCGCCCACCGCAACCTGCTGTTCACCGTCGCCTACGAAATGCTCGGCTCGGCGGCCGACGCCGAGGACATCCTGCAGGAAACCTGGCTGCGCTGGATCAAGGTCGACCTGGGACAGGTGTCCGACCAGCGCGCCTACCTCGTCCGGATCACCACCCGGCAGTCGCTCAACCGGCTACGCACCATGAAACGCCGCAAGGAGACGTACGTCGGCCCTTGGCTGCCCGAGCCGCTGCTCACCACACCGGACGTGGCCGAGGACGCCGAGCTCGCCGAGAGCGTGTCGATGGCGCTGATGCTCGTCCTGGAGAGCCTCTCGCCGACCGAGCGTGCCGTCTTCGTGCTGCGCGAGGTCTTCGACGTCAGCTACGAGGAGATCGCGGCCGCCGTCGACAAGAGCCCCGTGGCCGTCCGGCAGATCGCGCACCGCGCCCGCCGGCACGTCGATGCCCGCCGCCCCCGCGAGGCGGTCTCCCCGAGCCAGGCTCGGGCGGCCCTGGAGTCATTTCAGGCCGCGCTCGAGACCAGGGACCTGCAGGCCCTCCTTGATGTGCTCGCCCCCGAGGTCGTCCTGGTGAGCGACGGCGGCGGCATCAAGCGGGCCGCGCCGCGGCCGATCACCGGCGCCGGCAAGGTGGCCCGCTTCATCGTCGGCGGCCTCGGCAAGGCCCGGTTCACGCTCACCGGTGACCCCACCGTGGTCAACGGCAACCCGGCACTCATCATCCGCGTGGACGGCGAGCTCGACGGCGTCCTGGCGATGCGCGTCGAGGACGCCCGCATCACCGGCCTCTACTACGTCCGCAACCCGCAGAAGCTGACCCGCGTCGCCTCCGAGACCCCGCTCACCCTGCGATGAACAAACCGGACCACCGAAACACCACTCATCCACTGCCGCCCGCCAGCAAAGGGACACCACGCACCATGACCGGACAGACGACGGCAGCGCACGGCGGCCGCACCTTCCTGAAGATCGCGGTCGCCGTGCAGACCGTGAGCATCTTCTTCCAGGCGGCCACCGCCGGAATGCTGTTCGCGTCCCACGACACCGAGCTGCACCACATCGGATCACCCGTGATGTACGGCACGACGATGCTGTACCTGCTCGCCGCGGTCCTGGCCTGGCGCCCGGGTGGCGGCACACCCCGTCCCATCCTGTACGCCACCGGCTTCCTCGTCCTCGCGTCGGCGCAGGTCGCGCTGGGCATCGCGGGCATGACCTCGCTCCATGTCCCCCTGGGCGTCCTGATGTTCGGACTCAGCACCTTGACCCTTGGCCAGATGCTGTCCGCCGCCTGGCGAGACCGCTCCAGCGTCCGGTCGTAGCCGCCGCCGACCCCCCGGGTCGTGCCCCCACGCCCCTCGACCCCACCACCGGCCAACCGCGTGGCGAACCCGCGGCCCTCGGTCTTGACGTGGTCGATCTCGGCCAGGCGGGCCAGGTGGGCGAGCACCAGCCCTATGGCCGGAGTCTTCTTGGCGTAGCCGACCCGCGGAACGCGCCGGCCCGGCCCCACTTGGCGCCCGGCTCACGCATCCGCGCGTTGAGGACGGAGTGGTGGCCGCCGCGGACGTAGCCGCGGCGGCCGATCTGCCAGGCGCGGTCTTGGAGGATGTTCTCTCTCCGGCTCAGCTCCCGCTCCTGAAGCCGTCGAAGAGAACGTCCAGCGTTCGTGCGCGCAGGCGGATACTCGGATGGGCCGGCTGCCGGCCTCCCCTTCGCCCATGGCCAGGGATTGGGCCGACGGCCTGCTCAACGCGAGCAACCTCGTGATCGCCGACCACGTCGTGCGGGCCGCCGCCGATCTGGGCATGTCACCGGCCGCTGTGGCTCTGGCATGGGTACGGCAGCGGCCGGGCGTCACCTCCGTCATCATCGGACCCCGCACCCTCGACCAGTTCCGCGGCTACCTCGCCGGCCTGGCCCTCGACCTCCCCTCGGAAGTCCTCGGCCACCTCGACGACATCTCGCGATCCGGCGGCCCCGCGGCCGTCAACGGCATGAACACCCGGCGTACCAGTTAGGGTCTTGCGCACGCTTCCGCGGGCCACACTCGATCGCGCTTGGCAACCGGTCCCGGTGGGATTTCTGATCAGGGGGCGAGGATGCCGATGCCGTCCCCCGAGCAGCTTCAGCCCGAGGACGGTGAACAGGACGTCAGGCGCGGCGGGCGGTGAGCTGGAGCACGTAGCCGTCGGGGTCGGTGACGAAGGCGGTGGGCAGGCCGTTCTCGTCGGGGAACTGCATGAGCAGCGTGCCGCCGCCGCCGTGGATCTGGTCGATCAGCGTCTGGAGCGTCGCGGCGTCGGCGACGTCGAAGCCGATGTGGTCCACGCCCCCGGAGTCGCCCGCGGTCCGGGTCTTGCCGGTGGCGCGGTCGAGGTCACCGCCGGCCTGTTGCAGCGCGAGCTGGTCACCGGTACCGGGAGTGGTGAGGAAGGTGATCTCCGGGGTGACGCCGCCGATCTCCATGCCGAGGCTGCCGGTGTAGAAGCGGACCGAGCGGTCGACGTCGGCGACGACCAGGTTGACGTGGTTGAGGCCCAGGGTGCGGACGCGGTCGCGCGTTTTGTTCGTCATGCGACATATGCTGCAACTTCAAGTGCGCTTCAAGTCAAGGAGGATCATGGACGAGGGCCTGCTGGACATCGCCGAGGTCGCCAAGCGCTCGGGACTGGCGCCTTCAGCGCTGCGCTTCTACGAGCAGAAGGGCCTCATCGGCGCGACCGGCCGCAATGGGCTGCGCCGTACGTATGACCCGGCGACGGTGGACCGCCTGGCGCTGGTCACCTCCGCGCGCAACGCCGGGTTCACCCTCACGGAGATCGCCGAGCTCTTCGCCGCCAAACCGGCCGACAGCGCGCTGCGCGCACGCCTCCAGGCCAAGGCGGCCGACCTGGAGGAGCGCATCGCCCAGCTCGCCCTCATGCGCGACAGCCTTCTGCATGCCTCCGTCTGCCTGCACGACCCGCTGGTCGACTGCCCGGACTTCCAGCGCTTCGTCCGCTCCGCCCGCCCGCAGCCGCCCGCTTGACTTCAAGCACGCTTCAAGTCGCAGGGTGGTCGGCATGACGAAGACCAACCTCGTACCCCGCAACGGGTTCGCCATGGCGGGTCTGGCCCTGGGCATGCTGCTGAGCACCCTCGACCAGACCATCGTCGCCACCGCTCTGCCCGCCATCGCCCATGATCTGGGCAGCCTGTCGGCCAGCGCATGGGTGGTCAGCGCCTACCTGCTGACCACCACCGCCACCGCTCCGCTGTACGGCAAGCTCGGCGACATGTACGGCCGGCGGCGTATGGCGCTGATCGCCATGAGCGTGTTCATCGTCTCCTCCATCCTGGCCGGACTGGCCCCCGACATGGGGACGCTCATCGCGCTGCGCGCCGTCCAGGGACTGGGCGGCGGCGGCCTGGTCGGGCTGGGCAGCGCCGGCATCGCCGACCTCGTCCCGCTGCACGAACGCGGCAAGGCGCTCAGCTACAGCGGGGCCGTGTTCGCCGCCGGCAGCATCGGCGGCCCGCTGCTGGGCGGACTGTTCACCGACTACCTCGACTGGCGCTGGGTGTTCTATATCAACGTGCCGATCGGCCTGATCGCGCTGCTGCTCGTCGCGCGGTTCTTCACCGTCGCCCACACCCCGGTCCGCGGGCGTGTCGACCTGCTCGGCGCGGCCCTGCTGGTCGGCGCGGTCACCTGCGTCATGCTCGTCACCGTCTGGGGCGGACGCGACCATGCGTGGTACTCCGCGCAGACCCTCGGCCTGCTGGCGGCTGCCGTCGTCCTGCTGGTCGCCTTCACCGCCGTGCAGCGCCGCGCGGCCAACCCCGTGCTCCCCCTCGGCCTGTTCCGCGCCCGCGCCTTCGCCGTCGCCGTTCCCGCCTCGCTGGTACTGGGCATGCTGCTGCTTGGCGCGGTGGTCTTCCTGCCGCAGTACTTCCAGGCCGTGCGCGGCATGAACGCCTCACTGTCCGGGCTGGCGCTGACCCCGCTCATGCTCGGGGTCGTCGTCACGATGACCGCCGTCGGCCGCCGGGTGTCGGCCACTGGCCGCTACCGCGCCTTCCCCGTCGCAGGCGCCGTGCTCGCGCTGGCCGGGTTCGCCGCGCTCACCCAGCTCGACGCCCGCACCCCCGCGTGGCTGATGGCGCTGGAGATGCTGGTGCTCGGTGCCGGCATCGGCTGCGCGATCCAGCTCCTGGTCCTCATCATGCAGAACTCCGCCGAGCCGCGGTCCCTCGGCGTCGCCTCCGCGGCCGCGATGTTCTTCCGCTCCATGGGCGGCGCGCTCGGCACCGCCCTGTTCGGCACCATCCTGGTGCGCCGGCTGACCTACGAGCTGCAGCAACAGGCGCCTGCGCTTCCTGGATCAGCCGAGGAGATCGCGCGCCAGGCAATGTCCGAGGGGGCCGCGCTGCCGCCCGCCGTTCACACGACCGTCTCCCAGGCCGTCGCCGACTCGATCCACGTCGTCTACCTGTGGGCCCTGCCCTTCGCCGGGCTGTTCTTGATCCTCGCGCTCGCGCTGCCCTCGGTGCCACTGTGGACGGTGGACTTCCTGCGCAAGGTCAGGCAGGACCACGAAGCACAGCTCGCCACCACCGCGCCCCGGGCCGCGACCGACTGAGCATTCAGCATCACGGAAGAGGGGACGTCGTCCTCCGCGATCACGGCCCGCACGGCACCTGGACGGCGAGCGTGGTGGGGCCGCCCGGCGGGCTGTCGAGGCGGACCGCGCCGTCCAGGGCGGCGACCCGCCGGCGTATCCCGGGGATCCCGGTGCCGCGCGCCTCGTCGGCGCCGCCCCTTCCGTCGTCGGTGACCTCGATGGACAGCACGTCGTCGGCGCGCTCGATCCTGAGAGCCGCCCGCGTGGCGGCGGCGTGCTTGGTCACGTTCGTCAGCGCCTCGGCGATCACGTAGTAGGCCACCGCCTCGACGGCCGCCGGGAGCGCGCCCAGATCGGCGAGCTCGACGTGGACCGGCACGCTCGACCGGGTAGCCAGCGCCGTCAGCGCCCCCTCGAGCCCGCGGTCGGCGAGGATCGGCGGGTAGATCGTCTGGAGCACCGTCCGGAGCTCGACCATCGCCTCCTCCGCCGTCTCGTGCGCCCGCTGGAGCAGCGCCGCGACCGTGTCCGGGTCGTCGGCGAGTGACTCCCTGGCCATGCCCAGCTGCATGGCGATGGCCACCAGGCGCGCCTGCGTCCCGTCGTGCAGATCGCGTTCGATCCGCTGGAGCTCCGCGCCGTGGGCGTCGACCACGCCGACCCGGCTCCTGGTCAGCACGTCGACCCGCTCGGTGAGCCGCTCGCGGGCCGACGGCGCGAGCACCGCCAGGCACAGCCGCGCGTGGAGGCGCGCCAGTGTCGGGAGCACCCACCAGGCCGCCGCACCGAGGACGGCGATCTGAACCGAGCCCCCGACCAGCGCGGTCTGCCAATCGCCCACATGGACATCGAAGAACGACAACAGGGTGGGACGCGCGTCGGCGGGAAACGCCCACCACAATGTCGACGCCACCGCGGCGACCAGGATGTTGCCCAGGCATATCAGGGCGGCCAGCCCGAGCGGGAACCCGACGGCGACGTGCGCGAGCGCCCAGGCGAGATCCCGCCGCCCGCCCGGCCGTCCGTCGGCCGGAACGCCGAGCAGCCTGCCGGCCCGCTGACGGTGCCAGTCCGCCCAGCCCCGCGCCGCCGGCGGCGCGAGCAGTACCGGCAACGCGAGCGCCGTGACCACGGCCGTGGCCAACGTGCCCAGCAGGTAGAGCGAGCCGGAGAACGCACGGTCACGCATGCGCACCTCCTCACGACGCCGTACGGCGATCATTATCCGTCACCGGCCTCCGCCGGGCACTACAGCGGGCTGTACCAGCGCGCGTGCGGCCAGCGGTATCGTGCCGGACGTCCAGCCGAAATAGCGTCCCTGACCATGAAACCGACATGTGCGCGGATCCGCAGACGCCTGGTCCCGGTCCTCGCCCTGATCGCCCTGTCCGCCGCCGTCGCGCCCCCGGCCAGAGCCGACGGCGGCCCGCTCCCACCGCTCGACTGGACGCACTGCGCCCAGGGCTCCGACGACGCCGTCGGCAGGGAACTCGACCGGGCAGGCGCACGGTGCGCGGAGCTCACCGTCCCGCTCGACCACTCCAGGCCCGGTGGCCGCACCATCAAACTCGCGCTGTCCCGCCTCCCCGCCACCGACCGCGCCCATCGCATCGGCACCATGGTCCTCAACAGCGGTGGCCCCGGCGAGAGCACGCTGGGCATGCCGCTGCGGACGCGCGCGGCCATGAAGGACGTCGCCGCCCGTTACGACCTCGTCGGCCTGGACCCGCGCTTCGTCGGGCGCAGCACGCCGCTCGACTGCGGCTGGCCCATCGGCCTGTGGCTCCGCTCGGCCGGTCCGACCCGCGCCCGGTTCGATCAGCAGGTGGCGGTGCAGCACGACCTGGCCGAGCGCTGCGCCCGGCGCCACGCCGACGTGCTCCCGTACGCCAACACGCGCGACACGGCTCGCGACATCGACCTCGTACGCCGCGTCCTCGGGGAGCGCCGGATCTCCTTCCTCGGCTACTCCTACGGCAGCTACCTGGGCGCGGTCTACACCCAGATGTTCCCCGGCCGCACCGACCGCGTGGTCCTGGACAGCGCGGGCGACCCGAACACGTGGGGCCCCAGGGCGACGCAGGGCACCGAAGACGAGGCGGAACGCGCGCTGCGCGGCTGGGCCGCCTGGGCTGCCAGACGTCACGGCACCTATGGCCTCGGCGCCACCCCCGCCCGCGTGCTCGCCACCGTGAACGCTGTCGTCGCCGCCGCGCAGGACCGCCCGCTGCGCGTCGGACCGTACGAGGTGGACGACCAGGCGGTCCCGTACATCCTCTCCATCGGCTCCGGCGACGACCGCCCCGCGGCCCGCGCGGAGTTCACCTCCACCGTTCGGACCCTGAACGAGGCCGCGCACGGCCGCCCGGCCGACCCCGGCCCCGAACTCGCCGGATTCCTCACGTTCGTCCTGACCAGCGCCGGCTCCCCGCTCGCCGGCCCGGCCGCCGCGATCATCTGCGGAGACCGCGCCGCGCCGCGCGACCCCGACGTCTACTGGAACGACGTCCAGCGCAGCCGTGCGCGCCATCCCCTCTTCGGCCCCCTCAAGAACAACATCTGGCCCTGCGCCTTCTGGCCGAACCACCCGCGCGAGCGTCTCACCCACGTCGCCAACCCCACGCCCGCGCTGATCGTGTCCGCCACCGGCGACACCGCCACCACCTACGAGGGCAGCAAGGCCATGCACCGGGCGCTGACCGGCTCCCGCCTGCTCACCCTGCGCGGCACGACCGCCCACGGGATCTACGGTGAATACGGCAACGCCTGCGTGGACGCCAAGGTCAACGCCTACCTGGCCACCGGCACCCTCCCCGCCGCCGACCCGATCTGCCATCCCTGACCCGCCCCCAGGCCGCGACACCCCCAACGCGGCCTCACGCATTGAGGACGTCTTCACCGGAACGCCAACGCGGCATGCCCCAGCGACCTCCACCCGGTAGCGAGGACTTCGACGGGAATCCTCGCTAGCCGACGTGGACGTGAGGGCGCCGTTCGATGTCCGGCTCGGCCTTGCGCAGCACCTCGCGAGTCAGCGGAGGCACGTCCCCGCCGCCGAAGACCAGGTAGCGCAGCATGCCCACGACCGGGTTGCCCTCGGCCCAGTGGAAGTAGATGTGCGGCACACCGCGGGTGCGATCACGCAGGTACAGCAGCAGCGCGGCCAGCGTGTTGGGCACGGTCGAGCTCTCGATCCGCAGGATCTGGTGGCCGTAGCGTTCCTCGCCCTTGACGTGCAGCTCGGTCTCGAACTCCGAGGCGTCGGGCACGGTGACCTCCACGAACAGGACCGGCTCCGAACTGCGCAGCCGGTGGTTCAGCCAGGTCTCGCGCAGCTTGTCGTTGTACTCTCTCTGGTCGCGTTTGTGGGGTTCGTTGGCGATCACGTGGATGTCACCGCAGGCCTCGTTGACGAACTGCTCGGCCAGCGGATCCAGGTGTACATCGGTGACGCGCAGCTCGGTTGAGCGGGTGGCTCGGGAGATCAGCGAGGTGATGATGATCGCGGCGATGAAGAACGAGGCGATCTTGACACCGTCGGGCCGTTCGAACACATTGTCAACCAGTGTGTAGGCGAGCACGCCTGTGATCAGCCCGAAACCCGCACGGGCCGACCGCTGGCCGAGCTTGTGCGCCGACAGCGTCACCGCCGCCGCGGCCGACAGCATGAGCACCAGCACGCCGGTGGCGTACGCGCCGCCCTGAGCCTCCACGCTGGCGTCGAAGATGATCGTGATGGCGAACGCGATCGCGGAGAAGATGAGGACGAGGGGGCGTACCGCGCCGGTCCACTCCGGCGCCATGCCGTACCTGGGCAGATAGCGCGGCACCAGGTTGATCAGCCCGGCCATCGCCGAGGCGCCGGCGAACCACAGGATGGCGATGGTGCTGACGTCGTAGGCGGTGCCGAACCAGTCGCCGAGGAAACCGTGGGCGAGATAGGCGAGCGCGCGTCCGTTGGCCTTGCCGCCCGGCTGGAACTCCGCGGCGGGGATCAGCACGGTGGTGACGAAGCTGCTCAGGATCAGGAAGACGCTCATGATCAACGCGGCCGTGGTGAGCAACCGTTTGGTGCCCTTGATCCGCTGCTGGATGTCGCCCTTGACCACGGGCATCACCGCGACGCCGGTCTCGAAGCCGGACATGCCCAGCGCGAGCTTCGGCATCACCAGCAGCGACAGGCCGATCATGGCCAGGGGGCTGCTGTAGCCGGCGTTCAGCAGGTTCTGCCAGCTCACCACGACGTCCGGGTTGTCCAGCACATGCAGGATCGCCACGGTCACGACGACCGCGTTGAGCCCTAGATAGACGAAGACCAGCAGGACGGCGATGCCGATCGCCTCGGTGAACCCCATGAGGAACACCCCGCCGAGCAGGGCCAGGAGGAAGAGCGTGACCGGCACACGCTGGCCCTCAAGCCAGTGCGGCGCGAACGGGTTCTCCAGGATGTGCGCGGTCGCGTCGGCGGCTGACAGCGTCATCGTGATGACGAAGTCGGTGGCCGCGAAGCCGAGCAGGGCGAGTACGAACAGCTTGCCCCACCACTGGGGGGCGAGCTTTTCCAGCATCGCGATCGAGCCCTGCCCGTAGGGGCTCTCCTCGGCCACCCGCCGGTAGACCGGCAGCGCCCCCAGCAGAGTCAGGCCGACCAGGAACAGCGTGGCCAGCGGCGCCAGCAGTCCGGCCGCCAGGGCGGCGATGCCGGGCTGGTAGCCCAGCGTGGAGAAATAGTCCACGCCGGTCAGGCACATCACCCGCCACCAGGGATGCTTGGCGTGCGGGCCGTGCTCGATCTGCTTGCGATCGGTCTGCAGACCCTCGAGCAGCCACGTCCGTAGCGGAGTTCCCGGTGGGGAGGCGGGTTGCCTCATCCTGACCATTTTCGGCACCCGATACATCGCTCTCAGCTGACGAATGCACACTACTTGTCGCTTCGTGCCTGTTTGTCGTGCTGAGGTGTCAAGAACGCGTCAATGGCCGAATTCGCATCGTCACGCAGAGTGACAATTCGAGGGTCTTAGGTCAGGAGCTTGGTCGAGCAGCCGACGGCGCCGGCAGTCGCACATCAAGAAGACGTCAGGCCGTGAAGGTCTCGATCGGGACGCGGGTTGCCGGCCGACGCCGCGTCGGCCGCCTCCAGGAGGCGGCAGTATTGCCGGGAAACGGAAACGAAGGCTTCGCGAGCCTGCCGGAGTACTCACATGACGCCGGGCGCCGCGCACGGGACCATTCCGTCATGACTGCAGTGGTGGAGGCCGAAGGGCTGACCAAGTACTACGGCGAACGCCGCGGTCTCGAGGACCTGACGCTCGACATCCGGCCCGGCGAGGTCTTCGGCTACCTGGGGCCCAACGGCGCGGGCAAGCCGGATATCGGATTGTGACACTTTGATGAGTCTGCCCATAGGGTCCGTCTTGCCCGGTGATACGCCTACGTGAGGGCGTTGACGAATCGTTGCGGTGGCGCTGACCTCATGGGGCAAGATCTCAAAAGGGGGGCATCACAATGGTTCCTTGATGGGGAGGGGCAGCGCCCCTGCCCCCGGTTTCCCCTCCCCGCCCCCCTTTTGCGATCTTGGAGGGGTCCCCATGAGGTTGGCTCCGAAACGATTCGGCAACACCCGTCAACGTGCATCCTTGGCTGTTAGGCGAGGAGTTGCTTCGGCCCGCACACTTCCCGGTATGCCTCACGAAGGTCTTCAGCCTCGGGGAGTTGGCGGGCCTCGATCTCTCTGATCACCTCTCGTGCTCGCCAATAGTTGGAAGGCACTAGTAGGCCGCTCGTCACAGCAGTGAGCGTTACCTCGCCTGCTTCGTCCGGTTGATCGGCGGCGAGGAGGGCCAAAGCCAGGTCAAGGCGCGCGGATACCGCTCTTCGGGGGCGTGCTGGCCCATCAACGGGAGTCTCCAGCCGCGCGAGAACTTGCCGGGCATAGCTTTCGGCAGCAGGATCTCCGAGCCAAGACAGCGTGGTGGCGATGTACGCTTCGCTTTTGGCGGGGTCGTAGCGGTAGTGGTGTTCGGGGTTATCGGGCATCGATAGCGGGGAGACCAGCCGTGCAACACGGTCGAGGGCGTCTCGTGTCTCGGGGCCAGCACCAAGGCGCGCCCACACGCGGCCTTCTTGAGCGGTTGCCTGGATGTAGGCCGAGCCAGTACGTGGAGCGATGGCCTGCGCGCCTTGCGACAGCGTCAAGGCACGACGGTAGTCCCCTGTGGTTACCGCTTGCCATGCCTGGGTTTCCAGGCACCAAGCCGAGATCTCCGGATGCTCAGCGTGTTCCGCCATCAGCATGGCTGTCTTGAGGCGGGCTGTTGCCGCTTGGAACTGCCGGAGATCGACATGGCAGGTGGAGGCGAGCAGCGAGAGCCAGCCCCCGACGACAAGGAGGCGGCGATGCTCAGCCAGTGTCTTCTTGGCATCGAAGAGCTGTGAGACATATGCCAGGTGTCGCCTAGTCCGGGTGAGTAGCACTTCAGGCGGCGTACGCGGGTATGCCATCGCGAGTTCATCCACGACGAGTTCAAGGCGTTCGAGCGTCGCGTCCCCTACGTCGCTGGCGGCTACGCGACGGGCCAGTTCCAACGAGTCGATCTCGTCGTCAAGGTGGCTACCGTCGGGCTGCGTTTGGGCGTCCTCGTCGCCGAACAGTTCTTCTTCGTCCAAGCCGAACACCCGGCAGCAGAGAAGCGGGTAGGGGTCCTTTGGATGGTGCTTGCCCGCTTCCCAGTCTTTGATCAGCCGGGTGATCGATTCCCGAGACGGAAGACGTGTGCTCTGGTTGGCGGCATCCGCTAGGTGTTTGGCCATGTCCCGTTGAGTCCACTCCCTCTTGCGTCGTTCAGCGCGTAGCCGACTGGCCCAGCTTGGAACATCGCTCATCGCGTGCACCTCGGGGGACGTGTGGGGGATGGCTTGTCTCCCCTAGTCTCCCTCACTCGCACTGTTGGTGGGGGGACTGACGGGGATGAGATGGAGGGCGACGCCAAAACATGGCGGGACCCGCAGGCGCTGACACGCCGTACGGGTCCCTGAACCGCACACTGGAGGTGCGATCTATGGCACAGCGTACGGCCATTCCGGCACGAGCCAATACCAGTCCCGGCAAACCTCCCGCCGCCCGGCCGGCCTACCTTCTGCAACGGGACCTGGGGGACTTCGGCATCCTCTCGGACGTGCACGTCGGCACCGGGGTCGCGCTGCTGTCTGTGTGGGTGGACCTGGTGGTCTGGGTCGAGTGCGGCTCGGAGGGGTGGCGCTTTCGCTGGTGGAGCGGCCGTGTCTCGTCTCGTAACCGGTACGTCTGGGCCTTCTGCCCGGCCGACGCACACCACACGGCGGCACGACGCATCGCCCATCGGTACCAGCAACTCCTGACAGGTCACCGGCTCTCGGAAACTATCGCCGATCTCGCCGCGACCGCCGAGACGCCCGGAAGCGGGGTGGCGCGGTGACCGGGGAGATCCCGTTCGTGCCCGGCTGTCAGGCGGCTCCTGCTGCTCCGTCGCGGGAGGTCACCGAGGAGGACCGGATGATGGCACGCCGCGTCGCGGCTGATGCGCGGCAGAGGTTGCGGCTGGTGCTGGAGCGGCTGCGCGCCGATCGGCTGGGTGCCCAGTCGTGATCACGCGGGCGAGATTACGCGCGCTGCTCGATCGGTGGAGGCTGGCGTTCGATGGGCCGCCTCCGCTGGTGGTGGGGTTCGTCATGAACGAGTTGGTTCAGCATGCGGCGCGGGTGGTCGGCTCGACCCCGGTACGGCGGGTCTGGCGGGGGGCTGCTCTATGCGGCCGGTCGGTGCTGGTCCTCCGGGCTCCCGAGATCGGGTGGCAGAGCTGGCGGCCGAACGGGCTCGCGTGCGGCGAGTGCTTGTTCCGGTCGGCGTGGGTGACATCAGCGGAGGTACCGGTGGCGGGGCCGGACGACTCCTCATAGGAGCTGGGTGGGGTGGTGCGGGTGGCTGGCTCCTGGCGCGGGAGCGGACGCCGCATCACCTCGCCCTCAAACGGGTGCGGCAGCGTGGTCGATCTTCCGATCCTCCAGGGTGGGCCGGAAATTGCCGATCCCACGCTGCCGTGCTCACCTCTTCTCTACTTACAAGTACGCCGTTCTCTCTTCCTTTCCATGGCCACATGATTCTCCGTTCACAACAGAAGGGCTCATCAATGAACAAGGCGACCACTCTTCTCCGTCAGCCCTGGGGCTTGGGGCGTGCCACCGAACGCCTTCCCGAAGCGGCACTTCCCTACACAACAACCAGCCTCGACCCGGCGAGTCAGCTCACGGTCTTCTACGACGGCCGGGGCGGAATCGTCGATATGGGGAAGGGTTCGACCAACAGGGCGTACGCGACGATTACCAAGTCCCGGACCGGAGACGGCTCCCAGAACGCCCCGAACGTGGCCGACGACTCCAATAACGACGTCGAAAGGGACTGATTCGTGCGGTCCACCAAGGACGCCATAGTGGTGATCACTTCACCCGAGGACGTCACCGCCAATCTGGTGATCGCCTCCCTCAACGAACGCGGGGCCTGCGTCGCTCGCGTAGACCCGGCCGACGTCGGGTCTGGCCTGACGTTCGACGCCCGCCTGGGAGGCGAGCGTGCAAGCTGGTCCGGACGCCTGCGCACAACAAGCCGGGACATCGCGCTGGAAGAGGTGCGGGCGGTCTACTACCGTCGCCCGTCGCCTTGGCGATTCGAGGCACTGGAGGCGCAAGCACGCGAATTCGCCATCACCGAAGCCCGACACGGCTTGCACGGCCTGATCACCAACCTGCCGAACTGCCGCTACGTCAACCACCCCGCCAATATCAGCAGAAGCGATTACAAACCAGCGCAATTGCAGCTCGCGGCACAGCTCGGGTTCGCCATTCCCGAGACGCTGATAACCAATGACCTGGAGGCGGCCAAAGAGTTCGCGAAAGAACACGACCCGATCGTGTACAAGTCGTTTCGCGGCATCCCGCACAAAATAGAAGGCAAGGTCGCGACCATCTGGACACAAAGGGTGGACTCCGCCGACCTCGACGAGTCCATCGCTGTGACGGCCCACATGTTTCAGGCAGAGGTCCCCAAACACAGCGATGCCAGGGTGACCGTCGTCGGCTCTCACGTCTTCGCCAGCCAGATCACCAGCCCAGAGGGCATGCTTGACTGGCGGAGCGGCGACTGGGACACGCTCGCGCATACTCCTATCCGGGTACCCTCGTCGGTCGTAGCGCGCCTGCGCGCTTACCTCGACAGCTTCGGCCTGGCCTTCGGCTGCTTCGACTTCGCCCTAGAAGAAACCGCAGGAGGCGTTGAGCCGTATCGGTGGGTCTTCATCGAGTGCAACCCGAACGGCCAATGGGGCTGGCTTCCCGATGCCGAGGCGATAGCCGACGCCTTCGCTCACACCCTCCTGGAGGGATACACCGTATGAACCTGGCAGCCGAACTGCGTCACCAACTGGCCGACAAGGTCGGCTCGGTGGCCTGGCACCCGGCCGTGGAGGCGGTTCCTCGCGAACTCTTCCTCGGCCAAGCGGTCTACCGGCTTGAACCGGAGCGCGGGTGGGTCCCGGTACGCAAAGAGGAGATGACCCCCGAACAGTGGCTCACGCTGGCCTACACCGACGAGACGTGGGTCACCCAGATCGACGGGGTGATGGCGGAGGACGCCACCGGGCCGGTCGTCATCCTGCGGCCCACTTCATCGTCCACCTTCCCTGGGCTGGTTGTGCGGATGCTGGAAGCCGCCGGGATCCGGGAGGGCGACAGGGTTCTAGAGATCGGGACGGGCACCGGATACTCAACCGCGCTGATGTGTCACCGGCTGGGCCAAGAGGCGGTGACCTCCATCGAATACGATCCGGTGATCGCGGCCAGAGCCAAGGACGCCATCACGGCGGCCGGATATGCGCCAACACTCATCCAAGGCGACGGGCTTCTCGGCTACTACGCCAACGCCCCCTACGATCGGCTGATCGCGACGTGCTCAGTTCGCACGATCCCACCGGTATGGGTGAAACAGGTCCGCTCGGGCGGAACGATCACCGCGCCCATGATGGGGTGGACGGGCGGGGCGGCCTTCGCACATCTACACGTGGAGGACGATGGCTGCGCGAGCGGTCACTTCCTGAACGACGACGTCTACTTCATGACGGCCCGTCCGCACCTGCCGCCGTCACGCCCGACTCTGGAACTGGGCTTGGGAAGCGCCAGTGGCAGCACGCTCGACCCGGCCGTACTCAAGAACGACACCGCGTTGTTCGTGGCTCAGCTCGCCGTGCCCCATGCACAACACGGGTGGGCGGAAGACATCCTGACGCTGCACGACGTCAGCACCGGATCTCAGGCAGACGTCCGGCCGTCCCCGACCGGTGGATGGGTGGTCCACCAACATGGACCGGTACGCCTGTGGGACGAGGTAGCCAAAGCCATCACGATCTGGCAGGAGGCAGGTCGGCCACATCAGTCCGGCTTCGGCCTCACCGTGACCCAGAACGAACAACGGGTCTGGCTCGGTGCCCCTGATGGGCCAAGCTGGAGGTTGCCCGCATAGCCAATGCAGGCAACCCGGCCCCCTCTTCGACAATTCGAGGAGGGGGGCCTTACACGTCCAAGACCCACGGACTTGGGCTCGGGATCGTCTCTTCCGGGCACGGCCCACGGCGCTTCGGACCCGTAGCGGTGTGGAGCGTGGGGGCCGGCGACATGACCGCAGGTCACCCGGAGGGCGAACGAAGTGAGTGTGGCCGGCGCGCACGCGGCGGAGAGATGATCATGAACGGTCCCGCGGCTCCTCCTAGTTGATCTTGCCGGGTCTCGGAGGTCATGCGGTGCCTGGCGGTTGCGGGCGGCCTGGCCGCTCCCGGCCGGGACCGGCCCCCAGGCCGCATGCCCGGCCGGGGAGGGCGGCCGGTTGGGCCGCCCGCGCGGGCCGCCCTTGGGCGGTCCGCCTTGATTTCTATGAGAACAATTCGGCAATGCGGACTGGGCGACATGCGATCTTGAGAGTCTCCGGCTGTGCGCTTTGTCCTGCAACCCGATGATTGCGGCGGGTGCGCTGATAGAAAAGAGTGCGTGATCACCCACTCCGGAATGATCATCTCGTGGCGGGGTGTCATCCTTCTAGCGCAGACAGGCTCCCCGCCACGGTCATCCGGATAGGTCTTTTTCGGATCGGCTGGAATAAGCCTTGAGAAAGCCGCGAATTTCGTGGAAATAATCGCAGGGTCCGGGAACTTTGGCGGTGGCTCGTTCGTTCTCTATAGGCCAGACCAATCGACCGGAGGAGGTGGTGTCACTTGCTACAGGGGCCGATACCGGTTCCACACGAGCTAGTGTTCCCCCACGGATGTTACGTGGTCGGGGACGTGAGTCCAGTACTCGATTTCGAGGCGAGCACGCCGAGTAAGCCGGTCCCGGCTCGGGACAAGCTCACTAATGAGCTGATGTGGCAGGTCCCGGTCATGGACGGGGACCCCTCGGTGAAAGCGTCCGCTAAGTCGGTCGCTGTGAAGATTCTTTCGCCGGTTGCTCCGGTGATTCCGGAAGCTCCGGCGGCGTTGGCCGCGTTGGGGCTGGCGCTGGTGCCGGTGGAGTTCGAGGGGTTGATGGTGACCCCGTACGTGAACGCCTCCAACCGGTTGGCGTATTCGTTCAAGGCGCGGGGCCTGCGAGCGGCGGTCAGCCCGTCGAAGGCTTCGGGCGCTAAGGCCGCTACGTCGTAGCGGGCGGATTGCTCGCCTTGCCGGTGGGGCGCGGGCGGGTGAAAGTGGTCGCGATCCCGTGTTGAGGGAGACGCGTATTTGATGGCGCGGTAGAGCCGCGTCGAGGAAGCCCGGCAGGGTAGGCCGCGCTGGTCGCGGTGAGGCCCCTTGGGGGCCGGGCATCGGGGCGCGCAAGAGGACCCGGACACACACAGATTCAGCCGTGATGCGGCGTCGTCGGCATCCGCTCTATGCGGGGCGGGTGTCGGCGGTGCTGCGGCTGTGGGCGCGCGCTATCCGCATACACACAGATCACTTTTGACGAGGTCGGCGACCGCAAGAGCGGTCGTCGCGGTTCGTCGTCTTCGTCGTCCCTTCCTGCCGTGCGGCGGGCCGGGGTCGGCGTGGGCGGCCTGGTCAAAGGAGGTGGTGCCCCAAGTGTTGCGCAAACTTCCCGGTGCAGAGGTAGACAACATCGTCGCGACCCGGCCGGAGACGTCGGTGGTGTGGCGGCCGACCGTGGTCAAGACCCCGGCGATCGTGGTCATCGTCGTCTGGCTGTGGCGGCTGATCTCCGGAACGATCAAGACTCTAGTCCGTCACCCGGTCGCCTGCGCGGTGACCGGGTCGGCCGGAGCGCTGTGGTATCTGGCGGGCTGGCGCGCTCTGGTCGCCGCCTACGTGACCTTCGGGCTCGGTAGTGCCTGCTGGGCGCTGGCCGATGCGGCGAGCTACGGCCGGTGGGTCGGCTGGCCGCTGGTGAGCTGGGCACGCTGGATGTGGGTGTACCGGCGTCGCTGGCGGGCGGTGCTGGTCGGGGCCGGGCTGGGCGGCTCGTTCTGGGGCCGCGCCTACGTGCCCGACGTGCGGCGGGTGCGGTCCACGAGGCTGGCCGACCGGGTCACGGTCAAGATGCTGGCGGGTCAGTCGGATGAGTTGTGGGCGGATCGTTCGCCCAATCTCGCGCACGGGTTCGGCGCGGTCTCCTGCCGGGTGTCGGTGATCCGGCCGGGGTGGCTGCTGCTGTCCTTCCCTCGGGCTGATCTGCTGGCGGTCACGATCACGGCGCGGCCGATCCCGCGTCGGCCGGTGGTCGGGGCGGTGGAGATCGGTCTGGATGAGGAGGGGCGGCCGTTCCGGCTGAAGATTCACGGCACGCATGTGCTGGTCGCGGGGGCGACCGGGGCTGGGAAGGGGTCGTGGCTGTGGTCGGTTGTGCGGGCGCTGCTGCCCGCGCAGGAGGCGGGGCTGGTGCAGCTGTGGGGGCTGGACCCCAAGCTGATGGAGCTGTCGTTCGGCCAACAGCTCTTCACCCGCTATGCCGCGACCCCCGAGCAGTGCGCCGAACTGCTGGAGCTGGCCGTGACCTGGATGCAGGAGCGGGCCGGGCGGTATGCGGGTGTGCAGCGAAGCCACACCCCCACCACAGATGACCCGTTCGTGCTGGTGATCGTGGATGAGGTGGCGTTCCTGACCGCCTACCAGGCCGACCGGCAGTTGAAGGCGCGCATCCTGGCGGCGCTGTCCACGCTGACCACGCAGGGCCGGGCGGCCGGGTTCGCGGTCATGGCGCTGCTGCAAGATCCGCGAAAGGACGTGCTGGCGATCCGCAACCTGTTCCCGGACCGGGTGGCGCTCAGGCTGGACGAGCCGGAGCAGGTGGACATGGTCCTCGGTGACGGCGCGCGGGATCGGGGCGCGCTGGCCGATCAGATCCCGCGTGACCCGGATGACCCGGCGGTGGGGGCCGGGATCGGTTACGTGCGACTGGAGAACAGCCCCGACCCGGTGCGGGTGCGGGCGGCCTACGTCAGCGACGGCGATATCAGGCAGATGGTGGCGCGCTACTGCGTGCCCATGGACAAGCGAGGAGGCCGTGATGACGACGGTGATGGCGAGGAAGACGGCGGCTGCGGTGGCGGCCAACCAGACGGGACAGACGGCGGCACGGGCGAAGAAGGCGGCGAGATGGACGGCGGCAAGCGGAACGGTCGGCGCAAGGCGGGCGACGAGGAAGGGGGTGGTGCCCTATGACGATCTGGGTGGCCCTGGATGGGCTTCGGTGCGCGCTGTGCGGCACTGAGGGGAGCCTGTGGCAGGACGAGGTCCGGCTGATCGTGGAGTGCCGGGAGTGCGGGCACCGGGCGATGGTCGGGCGGGAGTACGACTTCGGGGACGCGGTCGAGGAGGTGGCCGCGCGGCTGGGCGGTGACGGCGACTGGCCGTACGGCGAGGACCTGGACCGCGTCTGCCTGCGGGCGGCGTTCCGGGAGGAGTTCGGTGAGGACCTGGACGAGGACCTGACCGACGAGCGGTACGGCGTCTGGGGCGCCTGGGAGGCAGACGAGCACGACACCGGGCGGGACAGCGGCGCCGATGCTTGGGGGGCCGCTTGAGCGATAGCGGGTACGACGGGGCGCGGGCTGGCGCGCGAGCGGGGGCACTGGGGGCGCTGGCTGAGGCGGGACTGCTGGAGCTGGAGACGGCCCGGCAGGTCGCGATCGATGCCGGGGTGTGTATCCGGCCGCTGGCCTTCCGGGTGACCGATCGGCATAGCGAGGCTGATCGGGTGGTGAACGTGGCGTGCGGGGCCAGGCTGGAGAGCAAGTGTCCGCCGTGCGCCAAGCGGATGCGGCAGTTGCGGGCGGCGCAGTGCCGGGAGGGCTGGCACCTGGAGGCCGAACCGGAGATCGAGCCTGCGGCGGGCTCGGACCGGAACGGCACGTCAGAGGGAGCAAGCGGCGAGACGGCGGGCGATGCGGCGATCGTGCCCGCTCGTGAGGTGGACGAGGATGAACGGGCTTGGCTGCGTCAGTTCCGGGACGAGCTTCACGGGCTGCGCGATGCCGCGATGGCGGCAGGCCGGGCGGAGGAGGCGGGCGACTGGGCGGCGGCGCTGGCCGGGCATGAGGCGGAGATGCGCGCCTTGGGCGTCTGGCCGGACGGCGGTGACGCGTCGGGGGAGGCGCAGGCCGCAAGCGGCGACGGGACAGCGGGGGCTGTCTCGTCTCGGCGGGTGCGCTCCACACGGCGGCGGCAGGACGCTCCGGCCTTACCCAAGCGGGTGATGCGGGCGACCACGCTGGGCCGGACGTTCACCGGGCGGGACGGCAAGGTGTTTCGGCCGTCGCTGTTCGTGACGTTGACGCTGCCGTCCTACGGCCGGGTCAAGGACGGCGCGCCGGTCGATCCGGACGGCTACGACTATCAGCGGGCGGCGCGTGATGCGCTGCACTTCGCCAAGCTGGTGGATCGGCTGGTGCAGAACCTGCGGCGGGTGGCCGGGTTCGAGGTGCAGTACTTCGCGAGTGTGGAGCCGCAGCGGCGGCTGGCTCCGCATCTGCACATGGCGATCAGGGGCACGATCCCGCGTGCTGAGCTGCGGCGGGTCATCGCGGCCACCTACCACCAGGTGTGGTGGCCGCCGACCGGGGTGGTCGTCTTCGAGGGTGATCACCTGCCGGTGTGGCGGGAAGAGGTGGGCTACCTCGATCCGGCCACGGGTGAGGTGCTGCCCACGTGGGAGGAGGCGTTAGACGCCCTGGGGGCCGACCCGGACGCCACACCGCTGCACCTGATCCGCTTCGGCGAGCAGGCTGACATTCAAGGCGTGCTGGCCGGGACACCGGATGCGGACATGCGGGTCCGCTATCTCACCAAGTACCTGACCAAGAGCCTGGGGAATCCGCTCAACGAGGACCCGGGAGAAGGGGCGGACGGCAAGCGGGCGGTACGGGCTCGGCGGGCTCATGCGCGGCGGCTGCTGGAGGTGCTGCGGTGGGAGCCGTGTTCGCCTGGGTGCGCGAACTGGCTGCGTTTCGGGGTGCAGCCGAAGAACGCGCGTGCGGGGATGGTGCCGGGGTTGTGCCGGGGCAAGGCGCATCGGGCGGCCTATCTCGGCTATGCCGGGCGGCGGGTGCTGGTCTCGCGCAAGTGGACGGGCAAGACGCTGGGCGGCTATCAGCGGGCGCGGCGGGCCTGGGTGCTGGAGGCGCTCGGCATCGCCGATCAGGAGGGGAGCGATCCGGGCCGGTATGTGTGGCAGCAGCTCAAGCCGGATGACCCGCGTCTGGGGTCGCTGGCGGTGCGGTTGCTGCGGATGGTCGCCGAGCGGCAACGCGGCCGGGAGCTGATCGCGCAAGCGGGCACGGCAGAGGAAGGGGGTCATTCTTTCGGCAACGGCGGGGCGCGTGGGCCAAGCCCGCACCGGGGTGAGGCTGCGACACAGCTCGGTCAGGGGTCGGCGTGAGGGCCGCCATCGGGAAGGCGTGCCGTAGGCGCCGCTTCGGGGTTCGGTTCTTCTCCCCTGTGATCATCGGCCGGCCGCGATCCGGAGGTCAGCCACCGCTGCCCGAGGGCGGGTGGGCGGGATGGCCAGAGGAGGTGGCACGCCACGGCGGCTGAGGCGGTCAGCGGGCAGGGGCAGGCAAGGGCGGATGAGGGTTCGGGGCTCGTGCAGGAGCGGGAGCCGGAGGACAAGACTGATCTTGTTGCGTGCGCTCGGGCGCTGGTCGCGCGTTGGCCCCGGCTGACGCAAGATCAGCGGGACCGGTTGGCGCTGGTGCTGAGAAGCGGGGATTAGGGTGATCACTGGGGTGCCCCTGCCGTCTAGGACTCGGCGGGGGCACACCCGTGAGCAGAGACGGCTATTCCTGCGGGGCCGGGGTGATCGGGTCGATGATCACGCGGTCGGTGATGTGCGGGCGCTTGCCCCGGCCGGTCGGCTTCAAGGTCACGGTCATGATCGCCTTGATCACCTCGCGGCGGGCGCTGACCCCCAACCCCTTCCACACCTTACGGGCCGCGTGCTCGGTATCGACCCCGACGAAGGGTGCCAGCGGGGAGGCGTCGGCGACATCGTCAAGGGCGCGCTCGATCTCCTCGATCCTGAGCTTGGCGCGCTTGAGCCCGGCCAGATACTCGGGCCGCTCGATCAGCATCGCCGAGTAGTCCTCGGTCAACTGGATCTTGCGCTGACGCAGGGCGATCAACTCCGTGCGCAGAGCCGTCACGTCCACCCCGCTCGTCGGCGGGATGACCAGGTCGGCGGCGTCCCTGGCCAAGATCGTGATAGCCACCGTTTCCACCCACTCATCCAGCTCGGCTTGCGGGCAGGTGGCGTGTCCCTTGCCGCCGCTCTGGCATCGATACACCGGCCGGTCGGCCCTGTCGCCCGCGCTGTGTACGCGGGTGGTCTCACCGCAGGGGCATCGGTAGGTGCCGCTACCCAACCAGCGGGCGGCCGGTCCGGGCGTGGTCGTGCGGGCTGGATCATTCAGCTTGGCAGTGATCGTCCAAAACGCGTCCTCGCTGATGATCGCATCCCACGGGGCGCGAGCAACCACGTCTTCGGGCGCATACCGCTTACGTCCCTCGCCGGGCTTGTGCACCATGAGGGCGGCATTGCGGGGCCGCAGCAGCACATCACGAACGGTGGTGGCGCGCCAGGGCAACCCGTTGGCGCTGGGAATGCCTCGCTCGCGAAGATCACACGCGATGCTCTTACAGCTCGGTCCCTTCGGCTTGCCGAAGTTCGGCAACAGCACCAGATTGGACATCTTCACGATCTCTGCGGCTTCCTCCGGCCGGACGGTGACCCCGTCCGCCTCGAACCCATAGGGGCGGGGACCGCCGCCGAACTGCCCCGCCTCGGCCTGACGCAGACGCGCACGGCTCACCCGTCGCGCGGTGTCCTTGCTCGCCTTGTTGGACATCGCGCACATGACACGCGCCATGGTGATACCCGCGTCGCTGGTCAACTGGCAGGAGCCGGTCAGGCTCTCGCACGTCACCGCGAACTTGGACTCCTCGACCACGTCAATCAGGTCTTCGAGATCGCGCGGCTGGCGAGCCAGACGGTCAAGATCCAACACCACGAGCACGTCAATCTGACGCGCGGCCAGCAATTCCAGCGCGCGACGGAACTTGGGCCGCACGGTGCGCAGCTCGGTTCGCCCGTTCGGAAGCCTGATCTTGCGGCGCTTGAACGCGCTGGTGTCGTTCTCCACCAACACGTGTTCCTCGGCCAGCCTCCACCCGCGCCGGGCGACGAATGCCCGCATGTCCTTGACCTGGTCGTCCACGCCTTTGGTGTCGTCGGCGTCGCTGATCCTGGCGAGGATGCCCGCTCGCTTGGTCATGTCCGCTCCTCCCTCTGTTGCGTGATCGCTGATCTCATTCTATCGCGAAGAACTGTCAAAACTCTTGGTCGGGCAAGACCACGACGATCAGGCTGCTGCTCGACGTGATCAGGCCGACCAGAGGGTCGGTGCGGGTGCTGGGCGCGGACTCCCGCGAGCACGGGGTCCGGAGCCGGATCGGCTACCTGCCCGGCGAGCTGGTGTTGGAGGGGCGGGAGAAGGCCCGTGACTACCTGCGCTTCCTGGGCAGGATCCGGGGCGGCGTGCCGAGCGCGCGCATCGAGGAGCTGGCCGAACGGCTGGACGCCGACCTGTCGGTGCAGATGCGCAAGCTCTCCAAGGGCAACAAGCAGAAGGTCGGGCTGGTCCAGGCGTTCATGCACGAACCGGAGTTCCTCATCCTGGACGAGCCGACCAGCGGGCTGGACCCGTTACTGCAGCGGGAGTTCCTGGCCATGGTGCGCGAGGTGCGCAGGTCCGGCCGGACCGTGCTGATGTCCTCCCACGTGCTGGCCGAGGTCGAGCAGGTCTCCGACCGGGTCGGCATCGTGCGCGAGGGCCGCCTGGTGGCCGTGGAGGACGTGGCCGCGCTGCGGGAGAAGGCGGTGCGGCGCGTGGAGTTCCACTTCGACGCGCCGGTGCCGCCCGAGGCGTTCGCCGCCCTGCCGGGCGTACGAGACCTGAAGGTCGAGGGCGCGGCGCTGTCGTGCACGATCGACGGCCGCCCCGACGCGCTGATCAAGGCGGCCGCCCGGTTCACCGTGGTGCACATGGTCAGCGCGGAGCCGGACCTCGAAGAGATCTTCCTGACCTACTACAGCGAGGTGTCGTGATCACCAAGACGCTCGGGGAGTACCGCCGGGCACTGATCGGCTGGACCGTCGGCATCAGCCTCTTCCTGACGATGTACATCAGCATCTACGACAGCATGCGCGAAGATCCCGAGACCCTCAGCAAACAGGCGCTGGCCAAGGCCCCTGGAGCGCTCAGGGACATCCTGGGCGGAATGGAGGACATCGCCACCGCGACCGGCTACCTGCAGACGGTCGTCTACCAGCTGCTCGTCCCGCTCATGTTCATCGTCTGCGCGATGATCCTGGGCAACCGGGCGATCGCGCAGCCTGAGGAGTCCGGCACGCTGGAGCTGACCGTCACACTGCCCATCGACCGCAAGCGGCTGGTGCTCGACCGCTTCGTCGGACTGCTGATCGCCCTGCTCACGATCACCGCGATCACCTTCCTGGTCGTCGTCGGCGTCGCCCGGTCCATCGACCTCGGCGTAGGGGTCGACCGGATCCTCGCCGCGCACACCGGCGTGTTCCTCCTCGCCCTGTTCTTCGGCGCGCTCACGTTGACCGTGGGCGCGATGACCGGACGCAAGGCGCTGGCCATGACGGTGGTCGGCGTGTGGGGAGTCGCCGGCTACATGGTCATCACCGTCGGCAGGAACGTCGATGCCATCTCCTGGCTCAAGTGGGTCTCGCCGTTCCACTACTACGCCGAGGGCAGGCCGCTCTACCAGGGCTTCCCGCTGGGTGATTATCTTGTGCTGGCGGGAGCGGCGGCCGTACTGGCGCTCACCGCGGTTCTCGCCTTCGACAGGCGCGACGTAGGAGTCTGATGGAGGACCCGCTCCCACGGCTGCTCGCCGAGCACGCCGCGACGGGACGGCTGCCCGGCCGCGCGACGCTCGAGGAGTGTCGCGCGGCCGGCGAGCGCGCCGCCGAACAGGGCGTCCCGCTGCGGGTGCTGATCGACGAGGCGTTGCGTGCTGTTGAAGGCACGGCCGCGCTGCGCAGGGCGGTCGCGGCCCTGATGGAAGGGTACGAGGGCGCGCAGCTGGCCGCCTGGCGCAGCGAGGAGCTGGCCCGGCGGGAGTTCGTCGACGACCTGCTCCAGGGCAGGGCGGAACGGCTGGCCGAGCGGGCGGAGCGCTTCGGGCTCCGGCTGGCCGAGTCGTACACGGTGGCGGTCGCCCGCGGCATGTCGGACGGCGACCCGGATCGCATCGAGCGCGACCTGATCGCCAGGTTCGGTTCGCACAACGTGCTGGTGGCCGTGCGTGACGGGCTGTTGGTGTGCGTGGTCCCCGCGACGCTTCCCGCGGCGGTGGGAGAGTTCTCCCACCACGTGCGGGCCCGGTTCGCCGACGGCTGGCGGCTCGGGGTGGGCCGTCCGAAGCGTGGGCCCGGCGGGGTGGTCGCGTCCTTTCGCGAGGCGGCGGGAGCACTGGAACTGGCCGACAAGCTGGGCATCCGCGCGCAGGTGGTGAGGGCCGCCGACCTGCTCGTCTTCCCGGTGCTGCTACGCGACCGGGCGGCGATCGAGGATCTGGTGACCAGCGTGCTCAGCCCTCTGCTGCAGGCGCGCGGGGGCCATGAGCCGCTGCTGGAGACGTTGGAGGCGATCTTCGCCGCGCACGGCAACCAGGCGGCGGCCGCGCGCCGGCTGGGCATCAGCACCAGGACCGTCACCTACCGGCTGGAACGCATCCGCCGCCTGACCGGCTTCTCACCTGACGAGCCCACCCAGCGCTTCACCCTGGAAACCGCCGTGCTCGGCGCCCGCCTCCTGGAATGGCCCTAGGGAGTGGCGCGGGCCGGCCTTCCGCTTCGACGAGACTCCACGCGGAGCGATCTTGTGGATCCGACGTCTCCAACCGGTCTGAAGCTTCGAAGTCCGTGCAGGCCGTAGCGCTAGCCGTGACGGGTGGGGTGTGCCACCGTGAAGCCCCTGTGCAGGGCTGACAGGCCCGTCTCGAACCAGGTGTCGTAGTAGCCGGCGTCGGCCTGCTGGGGGGCTTCGCGCCGACCGGGCGGTGTGCCGACCTGGGCCAGGGCGTGCCCCAGGGTGAAGACGGCCACCGACTGGAAGGCGAGCTGGACGTCCTCGAGGGAGGTCTCACCCAGGTCGACGGTCGCGAGGATCTGGCCGAGCAACTGCTCGCCGACCTCGGGACTGACCGGGTGGGTGGCGAGCAGCGGAACCGCGGCGGGGTGCGCGAGCAGGACCTGCCGGTAGTGGTGTCCGAAGTCCAGCAGGGCATCGGTCCAGGCGGTGGCCGCGGGCAGGCGCACGGCGGCCTGGGCGGCCAGGTGGTCGACGACGGCGGCGAGCATCGCCGCCTTGTTGGGCACGTGCCGGTACAGGGACATCGCCTCGACGCCGAGCCGTTCGCCGACCTTGCGCATGGACAGCGTTTCGAGACCGTCCGCGTCGATCACGGCCAGCGCGGCTGCGATGATCTTCTCCCTGCTCAGTACGGCAGGCCGCCCGCCTCGCGATTGCCCAGGAGCGCTCATCAGGCCAGCGTAGTGAAGGTCACGCTCACCAGCATGATCAGGCACAGCACGCCCACCACCATGTGCTGCACGTCGATGACCACGTCGCGGCCCTCGGTGGGCAGGATCTTCCAGGTGCGGGCGTATTCCCGCTGGTAGGCCTCGCGCTGGGCGGCGAAGCTGAACCCGAAGTACGGAAGCCACCAGCTCGTGACGTGGCCGATCATCGTCAGCACGCTGAGGACCAGCGCGACGGTGCCCGCGTTCAGCGCCACCGCGACGGCGATCGCGATGAAGATCGGGTAGTTGATCGCGGCCATGGCGAGCCGCTCCTTCACCGTCTGGGACTGCAGGTCATTGAACGGGAACATCGGGACCCATTCGGTCACGACCAGGTAGGCGACCAGGACGAGCGGGGTGACGAGGGCAAGGGCGTGCATGGCTGTGCCTCCAGTTTGTTTAGAACGTAAGCTTACGCTCTAAACAAACCGGCGCAAGTCTCATTGGATGGGAGTCAGGGCGGCGAGGGGTTCGGCGAAGAAGCTTGACGTCACCCGCGACTGAGCGAGCGCGCCGCACGGCCCGGGTGGCGGCACGACCAGGCGCCCGTCCTCCTTGTCCGGGAGCCGGGCACCTGGGAGATTACGTCACCTGGTCCGTGCCGGTGCGGCGGAAGTGGAACCGGCAAGGTGTGCCGCCCGGACCGATCGTGTGGGCACGCTCGAACCGAGAGTCGTTGAACGAACAGCGGCCAGGTCCGAGAGCGGCGCGGGCTACAAGCACAGAGCCGTGGGGGGAGACTCGCCCCGTCCCGATCCATCCTGAGCTGTGCGCCCTGCTGCGGGAGCACATCGAGAAGCTCGGGACCGGTCCCGTACGGGCGCATCTTCATCGGCCCACGCGGTGGGCTCATGACTGATCGCGCCTACCTCAAGGTGTTCCACGAGGCGCATGGATGTCCAGCACCGCCGCCCCACTGGCCGATGAGCCGGTGAGGCGGGGGAAAGCCCGCGCTGAACGCTGACCAGGGAAGGCGTAATACGTATCCCAGATGCCGGTGAAGTACTAGCGCTCCGCCCCGACCGTCGCTGCCGCCACCCCGGGTCCCGCTGTGGACGCCCTTGGTGACGACCTTGCCGGCCGAGGTCGCGGTGTACACCGGCCTGCCGGAGTCCCCGGGGCGCGTGCACTGCCCCTGCTGACACCGCGGACCGCGTTGCGGATGGTCCTGCCGTCGCCAGCGGGCATTCATCGCTGTCTGCAGAAGATCAGCATGACCCGCGCTCACGAGCCGGCCCGCCACCTGAGCATGGTGGCGGGCGGGGTCGGCGGCGCCGCCGCACCCGACTGGCGGCGCTTCGCGTTGTCCGGAAGTTCGATCAAGACAACGGCCCCCCGGGAAAATCGGGAGGGCCGTGATGTGTGCTTCCCAGCGCTCGTCCGGACCAGCGAACCGGCGCTGTGGATCGTCCTGACCGAGGCTGATGCCCTCCTCGGTGACCGGCGCGAGAAGCATCCCCCGTAACGGTGTTGTCCACTGCGGGAGCCGGGCCTTCTCGGAAGAATCCGGAGAACGACGGCCACATCCGAAGGGCACATCATCACGAGGGCGCAGTCCTCCACAGTGCTGACCTGGGACGACGCCTCACAAGAACGATCGACGCAATTGCCGGATCGAGCGCGGTGGCTGATCTGGTCAGCCCCGCACGCTACAGGTCAAGGCGCATGCTCAGACGTCAGGGCTGGAGACGCACGGCGTGCAACGGATCAATTCAGCCGCAGTAGGCGTTTCCGACGCCCTCCAGCGGGTTGCTGGAGCCGACCTGGCCGTAGAACTCGATGCACTTGCCCCTGGCGTACACGCTGACGGGGCCCGCGTAGTACTTGTAGTACTGGGCGTCGGTCTTCGACGCGCCGCCCTCGACCCCGAGGGTCACTCGGATGTACTGCGAGACGCCAGGCGTGTTGGTGTAGGTCATCGCGCAGTTGTAGCCGGTCGAGGAGTTGTAGTAGACGGCGATGTAGCCGCCCTTGATGGGCCAGTTGTCCAGGTGGGTGCCCGAGCAGGTGGCGGCCGACGCGGGGCTCGCCGTACCGACCAGAACGCCGGCGCCCAGAACGGCGGCGGCGGCGATGGTGCGCAGCTTCAAGGAGTCCTCCGAGATCGTTAAGTGATCGCGGAGGACTTTACCAAGGCTGTTCCTGTCTGATCGATCCGGCTGTCAGTCCGCCCACCACCTTGCGCTCGACCAGCGCGAACAGGATGATCACCGGGATGGCGGCGATCAGCTGGCCGGGCGGCGCCGCTTCACGTGACGGGCTGCAGCCAAGCGGCATCGCGAACCCGTGCACGACGGGCAAGGCCGCACCACCGGCGTCGACGACCATCGCGCCCCTGAAACTGGAGGTGCTGACCGACCGGCTGGTACCGCCGATGAAGCGCAACCCCGGCACCTGCCCGTCACCTGGCAGGAAAGTCGTCGCCGAGTGGGCAGGGCACAGCGTAGACGTCCTCTCGCGCGTCTACGCCAAGTGCATCCATGGCCAGGAAACGGCGGCAATGAAACGCATCTGGGATGCGACTCGGTGCTGAGTCTCCGGGGGGAACAGACAGGAACGATCGACCGAGGAAGTCGGTGCGAACTGGTGCAAACAAGAGAAGCCCTCACCGCGTTTCCGCTGCTGAGGGGCCTCTGCTCACTGGTGTGGCAGGCGCAGGGTTGGAACCGCCGGTCGAAGCCTCAGAAGGCCAGGACTAGCGCGGCTCACAGACCCGCCCGTCACCGTCGCGGTCCTGATACCAGTCGTACTCGTCGTCAACACCTTGTTGGTAGGGGCCGAGACCGTGGGCGTTGGCTTCACCACATGTGCGGTACCTCGGGTCGGTGTCGTCCACCGGCTGTGTAGGAGGTTCCGAGGACGGCTCTTGTTTCTTTGGCTCCTCCCTGGGTTGGTCGTCCTGGGCAGGCGCCTCTTGTGCCGCCGCCTCCTTCGAAGGTTCTGACCGCTCGGTTGGCGTGAACCGGTCGAGCTTCAAGGTGACCGTGTCGGCGGCGGTGACCGTTGTACCGGGAGTGGGGGCCTGGCCCACGACCTGCCAGAGGCTGGCCATCAGAACCGCCTTCCCGTTCACCGCTTCAAGGTTGACGTCCCTGACACCCGCCTCGCGCAGACGGTCCCTGGCTGTCCTCCCATCCAGCCCGCGCACGTCGGGCACGATGATGTTAGGCGCCGACGACTCGGGAACCGCCTTGGGGGATTCGCTTTCCACCACGAGCCCCGGCGAGACGACAAAGACGTTGATGGGACGCCCAGCGGTTGCTTGCTCGAAGTCGGCACGGCCACGCTGCTGATGGCAGCACCCACGGCGGCCAGGATCGTGCAGCCGCCCATGAGGGAGCCCACCACGATCAACACGATCAGCAGCGCAGAGGGTTTCCGACGGCGCGGTGGTGGAGGTGGCGGCCACGGCGGGCGGGCAGGCGGATAGCTCACAGGAACTCCTCGCCCCCGAGGTCGACATCTGCCCCGACAACGTATGTCGCTGCTGTTGGCGTGTCTGCCGCTTGCCGTATCGGTTCCGTCACAGGAAGCAAACCGCGGCGTCTACCGACATCTATTTGGCGCGCAACACCACGCACCGATCCCGCACTCAAAGCGAACACGCACGCCTCGGCATTGCAACTTGACGGCCGTGAGCTGCGCGCGGTCCGCCTGGCCATCGCCTTACCCGCCTACATCTTCAGCGCAGGGTTCTCCCACCGGCCCGCGGCTCGGTAGGGCCCGAGCTCGCCAGCGGTCCGTGCCGACCTGCAACACCGTCCTACGCGACTACACCTGCAATCAGTAACGACTGTCGAGGGCTTCAACGAGTCTTCGGAGCTCGCGCGCCTTTCGTCGGGACATCGACAGCATTACCGCTTCGAGGTACTCGCGGGCTTGCCAGGGGTCTCCGCAACAGGCCCATTCCGTGCAGTCCCCGTTCTCGTAGTCCCACAGCCGTCGGTTCGGCTGGTGAACGAAGCTCCTCCAGCGCACCATGGCCGACCCAATCGAGCCTGGCCGCAGGTACTTCTTCTGACGTTCTATCCGTCGAACTTCTGCGAGTGTGGCCGAGGACAGGCCGTGGATGGTCGTGTTGTCGTCTTGCGTCCGAGGCCGGCGCGGGAGTTCGGCACGGACGCGGCCAGGCCGGTTACGCGGCATCTGCCTTTCTGATGATCGTCATGCTGGTCATCTTCCCGCCGCGGGCGCTTCGCGACCAGACCCGCCCGCCCCCCGGCCCTGACGAACTGCTGCCGCCTCCGCTTTTCATCGGCCCGCGCGGTGGGCTCATGACCGACCGCGCATGTCTCAAGTGGCACGAGGCGGCGAGAGAAGGCGTGGAACAAAGCGGAGTCAGATCGCCCTCCTGCGGCTGTCTCCTCGTGGCTCAACGCCCGGCGTTCCGGCGCCGCAGGTCGCCGAGTGGGCAGGGCACAGCATAGACGTCCTCTTGCGCGTCTACGGCAAGTGCATCCATGGCCAGGAAACGGCGGCAATGGAACGCATCTGGGATGCGACTCGGCGCTGATTCCCCGAGGGAACAGATAGGGAACGATCAACCGTAGAGAGCCGTAGAAGTCCGTAACCGGCCGGAGTGAACAGAAGAGGCCCGTCACCGCGTTTCCGCTGGTGACGGGCCTCTTTGTACTGCTGTGGCAGGTCCAGGGTTCGAACCTGGGTAGGCTAAGCCGACGGATTTACAGTCCTGCTGCAGCAGTGGATTGACCTGCACGTTCTTCTCACTTCCGCTGTCCTTGGCCGTGGATTTGCCGTGTGTGGACCCTCGGTCGCCCCGGATAGTGATCGCCGTCCGAGGCGGCTATGAAGTATTTCTACGTGGCGACAGGACCACGCGGGGACGGCGGCCACCAACCTCCGCGTCGCTAACGTCGGCCTGGCCGCCGAACAGGCCGCCGTCCGTGCCGAGAACGAGCGCCGCGCGGACCTGGTCGCGAACGCCCGCGAGTTGGACAAGGGCGTCCGCGACGAGCACGCCAGCCACTGCGCGCTTCCTGATTGGAACGCCGAACGGGAGCACGACCGTGCCCCGGCCGGAGCCGCCGCACCTCTCGCCACCGTGACCGCGACGAGCCGTACCGGCCGTCCGCTCACGACCGCGACACGGGCCGAGGTCTGGGCTGCTGACCGCCGCGTCGGCTCGCCGAATCGGGCGCGACAGACGCGAGCAACGACCGGGCAGCAGTCGGAGGCGTGCTCACCCCGCGTGCGTGGGGACGACCGACAGTAAATTACGGCCACGTGGCTGCGCTACGGCTCACCCCCACGTGAGTGGGGAGGACACCGCGTTCCGGTTGCCCTTCGGCGCGCCGCCCGGCTCACCCCCACGTGCGTGGAGACGACGCCCACGTCTGCTGGCCGCAGATGCCGTCGACCGACTCACCCCCACGTGCGTGGGACAACGGGTTTACGACACGTACCGGCGGGCGAGCGCCGGCTCACCCCCCACGTGCGTGGGGACGACGCGGATAGAAGGTGTGGCCTACGGCCACGCGCAGGCTCACCCCCACGTGCGCAGGGACGACCGGAACATCCCGATCATTTCCCGGTAGGTGGCCGGCTCACCCCCACGTGCGTGGGGACGACGCAAGCACGAGCTGGACCTGCGGCACTGGCACGGCTCACCCCCACGTACGTGGGACGACTAGGCGGCCACAGTCAAGATCGCTGTAATGGTGGGCTCACCCCCACGTGCGTGGGGACGACGGCCGGATCCTCGACACCTCAGCGATCGTAGACGGCTCACCCCCACGTGCGGGGACGACCACCGGGACGACAACGACCGCCGCTGCAACACCGGCTCACCCCCACGTGTGTGGGGACGACCTGCGTGCCTGAGCCCGGCTGCGGCAGCGGCAACGGTTCACCCCCACGTGCGTGGGGAGGAGGCTTCGCGACCTGCGATTTACGTCGGCCAGATTTACTGCTGAGATCGCTCGCAGACAGCACCCACTCGCTCGAAAGATCGCGCTCACCGTGTCGATCTGTCGCACGGACGTCAACGACCTCATAGTGGCCGAACTGGTCGATGGTGACTTGTGAAGTTGTCAAGAGTCTGGCCGCCCGTAGTCGCGAGCGGGAGAGGTTAGGCTTTGAGTCGGTAGGAAGGGCATCCACAGGATGCGCGGATTGGCGACACTCGACCGACGCTCACCTTCGTACGGATAGAAATTGACTTCCGCGATGCAGATCTCTTCCTGGGAGAGTCCCTGTGGGCGTGGGATGGACTCGGGGTGCATGCCGGGTTCATGGAGCGACCGAGACATATCCTGCTTGATCAAATCTTTGGTGGGGCGAGGCTGATGAGGCCACAGCCGTAGGCTTTGGCGCGGCCGATGCCTTCGTGGACAACTGTGGCGAATTGGGTTGGGTTCGTGATGATGAGGTGGCCGTCATAGCGGACGTGATCGATAGTGATGGGGGCATCGGTTCTGGCTCTTCCATGGGTGCGGAAGGGCGGATAGGGGGCGACGTCGGGTTGTCCGTTGCGGCCTGCGGGGATGACGAAGCCATGTCGCTCACCTTGCCGCACAAGCCAGTCGATCTGGCTTTGCGGGGTGTGGAGCGTGACGCGGCGGGGCTGACGACGTTTGCCGGCTTCGGCGCGTTGCAGTTGTTCTTTGTCGGTGCGGGGGACGGCGCGGGTGGGGTTGGCGACCAGGCGGAAGGCGAATTTGCGGCCACCCGTGATGGCCTCAAGGAGTGGTTGGAGGTCGCGCACCTGGTGGCGTTGGGTGAGGTAGTGCTCGGGCAATGATGACCAGTCCGGTTCGGTCTGGCTTTGGACATACAGCAGGAAGCCGCGGTCGTGGATATCCAGACGCCAGAGCACTCCGTGGGCTTGCCGGGCGGCGATGTCGCCGTTTAGGTCGGGGAAGGCGGACATCACGGTGCGGTGCATCTGATGGATGTCGGCGTAATCGCGCCGAAAGTGCCGCGAGGTGGGGTCGATGCTGAGTTTGCTCAGGAACATGGCTCTCCTGCCGCGATCAGTTCCGCCGTGAGAGGTACGTGGCTGCTGAGCACGGTCCGGATGGTGAATCGTCGATCATCGCGGGCTAGCGAGACGGGTTGATCCCTGCGTGGTTGGGCGCCTGCGGTGGAGGGCGCGCATTCCACCATGGTGCGGAGCGTGCTGGTCTCGCCTTTATCGATTGCGGCCAGTTCGCGTTGGTGCGCGGTGGGGCGGGTTTCCAGCCATGGGTGCTCTTCAAGAACCGTCTGCAAGGGTTTCTCCTGGAGACCAGTTCCGGTTCGCAGGCCATCGTCACCCCCGTTTGCGCTGTGCAGGAGGGGGCGCGCGGGGACAAAGGGCTTGCGGCCGAAGCACAGCTGCCAATGCGGGTGCCGGATGGCCTCGGCCGCCCGACTGAGCAGGGCATTGTCGTCAGCTTCGAGGACGACGAGGAACAAGGCGTCGGCCAGGTAGTAGCGCTGGCTGATAACGGTGCGGTGGCCAGTGCCAGCAGTGGTGGGCACATTCTGCGCAGTGTGATAGTCGCGTTCCAGGATGCCTTCCCTGTCCACGCGCACACCCATCCGCAGCCGAGCGAGCTGACTTAGGCGTTCGGTGTCATGACGGGGGATGCCGAGGGCCGCGCCGAGCAGCCCAACGATGCCGGATTTCGTAGGCTCGGTGGTGGTCTCGCGGACCGTAAAGCGTGACTGGATACCCCAGGACTGCATGGGAGCGTCCAAGCACAGGGCCAGACTGAATGTCATCGCGAGTCAGACCTTCGCCGCGGCGAAGATTCTGCTAGAGAACTCCACCAAGGTCGGTGCGGTTTCGGCCGGAGGCAACCCGGTCAGGGGTGTGGTGACGGAGGCGGCGTTGAGCGAGGTGATGTCGCCGTTTCCGTAGAAGTGGCGCAATTGTTGCAGGTGTTCGATGAGGCGCTGGGTGGAGGTGGCCATCAGGTCAGTCCCGGCGACCGGTCGCAGGAAGGCGTTGGCCAGGTTCCAGGCGCCGCGTTGGCGGACTACGCCGATGAGGGTGTCGGGCAGTGTGAGGGCGGCCATGGAATTCTGCTTGCCGGTGGGCACGGCATGGATGAATGCATAGAGCCAACTGCGCGCGGTGCGGGCGGCCAAGTCGTTGTCGCCGCCGAGGTTGGTGGCGAGCTGGTCTAGGTCGAGGTTGACGTAACGGTAGTAGCAGGCACTGTTGAAGTCGACGGTGCCGATCATGTCCGCGCCGGACTGATCGTTCGGCTTGAGGTCGTCGACAGCGGTGTAGTAGTCGAAGTCGTTGACCACTGCGTGGGTGGACAGGGCGTGGGCGACCTGGCAGGCGGCTTCCACGCTGAAGTCCTTGTTGTCCGCGATCATGCGGCCGAACAGGGCCACGTCCGCTGCCTTGCTTGCATCCAGGATGCGTCGGGCCTCGACCAGGTCTGCCTTGGTGGGCTTGATCTTTTTGGCCTTACCGCCGTTATCGGCCTCGGCGACCGTGTCGTCGCTCTTCTTGGCGCGCTTGTCGGCGGCTGCCTTGGCCGCGGCGGCTTTGGCCCCTGCGGCGGCGTGGAGTCGATCCCATTCCCGCTGACAGAAGTCGGCCAGTAGCTCGACGGCTTGGCGGCCGACGAACAGCAGATATTGGGTCAGGCGGGTGTTGGCATCCACGCCGAACCCGAGCGCTTCCAGGCCAGCGGTCACCACGGCGGGAGTAACGTCGGGGTCACGGCCATGCTGCTTGATCAGGATATCGGCGGCATTTTCCAGCAACCGCTTGGTGCGTACGCCAGTCTCTTGCTGGTCCAGTCCATAGTCACTGAACAGCTGGCGGGCGGCGCGCTTGAGGCTTTGACTGGAGATCCTGCCACGTGTGACGCCGCCGAACGTGGCGGTCTTGGGCTGCCCGGCATCGTCGCGGTTGAGGTTGCTGACGGGGAAGGACTGCAGCAGGTGAAGCTCGATGATCATAGGTTCTCCTGGCCTGTCAGACGGTGGGGGTGGACGATCGCGGGCGGTGGAAGTCACGAGCCCAGTTCAGGCGGACGCGATGGACACGTTCGGGATCAGCCCATCTATCCATCAGCGTGATCACATCCTCCAGCAGGCGGTAATAGTCCAGCGCGATGTTCGCCGTGGCGAGCAGGCGGATGGCCTGGCGCAGGTAGTACGGCAGAGACGGCTGATCGACCGCTAGCAGTTGGAGGAAACGGCGCTCGGCCGAGGGACGCTCGTCGGCCAGCGCCCGCATCGACCTGCCCAGCGAGCCGGACTGCCTCGCATTGGGACCTGGACGCGGCTGTGGGTGCAACGCGAACAGTCCCGCCAGCAAGATCCAAGCCTGCTGCTCGGCCTGCGGCGGGTCGAACGGGAAGACTGTGGCGTAGGCTTCGGCCTCGGCCCGTGGCCCGGTTAGAGACCGGCGCAACTGCGCCAGCGCGCGCCGCGCTTCGGATACTTGGTAGGCGTTGGGGGATTCGAGCTTGCCATGTAGGCCGTACAGGTGAGCGATGAACCGGCCGCGCCGCTGTCGGACCTCATCGCGCTCCTGGGGAGGGACCGGACTGCTCACGAAAGGGCCTCCTTGCTGCTGAACTGCTTGGCCTGAGCGCTGAACACGTCAATGTGGCGGTGCAGTTTGCCGGTGAATCGGCCGAACACTCGCCCCACCTGGGACAAAGCTCGCCCAGTGCGAGGCGAGCCGTAGGCCCACCGATCGGCGGTGACGGTGGCTGCCTTGCGTACCTCCTCGGCCCAACCGTCGACGGCCGGGGTCTCTGAGTCGCCCCGTCGGAGGGCTTGCGCCAACGTGCGCAGGAAAGCATCGAAGGGCCGCGGCAGGCGAGCCCAATAGGCCAGATCGATGCCGGCGGTGCGATCAACGCTCATCGCGGTGGCGTAGTCCTTTTCCATGTCCCGTAGGGCCTCGGCCACCTGATCGGCAAGGTCGACAGCATGGCCGATGATCGGACCGGCGGACTGATACCGAGCCCGCAGCAGCGCCACGGGGGTTGCGACCGCCTCCTCCGCCCATGACTGCACAACCGCAGCCTGGGATCCGAGCCGCTGACCGAACACGCGCAGGGTATAGACGGTGTCGTCGCCGATAATGCCGCCGTCCACCAGTTCGGCGATGTGCTCCAGGGCTCGGGGGCGGCGCCGCTGCTGTTCATCGCCAGCCAACAGCAGTGTTTCGGTATGCCGCCACACGCCGCGGCGCTCATCCAGCCGGACCGGCTGAAATGGCTGGAGTTTCTTCTGCCCAGGTTTGCGGGGCGGGCGTCGAAAGGCCGACATCAGTTCCACCTCGGAGAGGTCCTCACGCAGCTCGCTGCCTGGTGCGATCACCACCTTCGCAACCATCTGTCCCTGCTCGGTCTGCTGGGGCCTGAGCAGGATGCGGCGTGCAGGCCAGGTCAGTAGATCGGTCCAGCCGAGTGAGGACCTCTTGTCCGGCTCCGGGTTGGGGAATGTGTCGCACTCCCATGCCGGCCGATCCTGGTTGCTGGTGGCAATGGGCTGCTCCCATTCCGGGCGGTAGATCGGCATGTTCAGCAGCAGCGTCTCCAGCAGTGTGGCGCCCTCGACGATTACCACGCCGAAATGGTTCGCCAATCCGCGCTTGGAGGATTTGACGCTCCGATAGGGCGTCTTGGTCCCGCCAGGGTCGTAGCCCTGCACTGTCACCAGCCAGCGGGCCGCCAGGTCTGGCTCTAGCAGCACCTCATCGGTAGAGGTGGTGTGGTCGAACAAGGTGACGTTGCTGCCGGCAGCCCGCTCCAGTACCAGCTTGGCCGCGCTCGTGGGCGTACACGTTTTTAGCGGGGGGCACTGCAGGAAGGGCCGTTCGGGGTGAAACAAGTCGAAACGATTCCCGTACGTGGTCAGGTATTCGTCGAGCGGTCCAGGAGGGAAGCCGTCCTGCCACAGCTTGGCCCACGCCGCGCCGTCGGCGGGACCGTATACACGATGCGCTAACGCCAGGACCAGCCGATAAAGCGCCGCGGTCATGGTGGGAGTTTCGGCGGCAACGCGGCGCAGTTGCCGCGCATTCATCAACAAGGCCCGCAGTCCAATAGGCTGGACCGAACCTTCGCGCCGCTCGACTGGCAGCCAAAGCTCCTCCATCAGATCAAACACCATCGGTGCGCCTCCAGAGATGGGTCAGGCTCGGCCAGTTTGCTGCCCGTGCCGGGCAGCAGGATCTTCCTGCTCGTCGAGCAGAATGCCGAACCGGCGGGAGTAACGCAGGCGATATCCGCCAATCACACACCGGTCCCGGGTGAACACCAGCGGCCGATACCGGCTCAGCCAAGAGTGGTCGGCGAAAGCGGCCGGGACCGGCTGCCGCTCGATCACGTCGATAAGCCCGTAGGGCACCTCCGGAGCGTTCAGGCGTGCCCGAGAGTCCAGCAGCTGCCCGACGACGTCGAGAGAAAGGGGCGGCTCGCTTGTGGTCAGCTCGATGGGAGTGTGGCCTTCAGTAGGCAGCAGACCGCCAGACGTGGCATGCAGCACGACCACCTCGGCGATCACCTGGACGAGCTCCAGGGAAGCGTCATGCTCGCTCATTCCGCCCGCTCTCTCCGCGCGTCCTGCCTGCGTAGGTAGCCAATGCGGTCAAGTCCTTCAGCGAACGGCCGACGGCAGGGGGTGGTACATAGATGATCCGCACATCGGCGGATGCATTGTCCTTCTTGCGGGTCAGTTGCTCATCGGCCGTCTCGGTGTCCTTCCACCCCTGCGGGTACTCCACTGGTGTCTCGCCATACACCTGCTCGATCAGCTCCGGAACCTGTGCTGGGGACTGGATGCTGGTCCTGTCTTTAAGCACCGCCCAGGTGCGCCAGGTGAGCGTCCGCGGGTAGACCGAGCCGGTGTAGGGCGGGAGCACCGGCCCTTGCATCGTGTCCTGAACACCGGCGATCACCATAGAGAGCTCTGACAGATGAGGGAACCGTCGGTGGACCGTTCCGTGTCGTTGCACTCGCCCCATTCGCTGGATCAAGCTGTCGATCGGCGCCAAGTCGCTCACCAAGGCATCGAAGTCCAGATCCAGGCTGGACTCCAGTACTTGTGTCCCCACCACGATGGCTCGTGTTGGGCGATGCGAATTGCTGGCCTCGGTCTTGTTGGGTGGGCCGAACAACTCGCGCAGCTCCTCCTCAACCTCGTAGCGCGCCTTGTCGGACATCTGGCCCGTGATGGAGAACAGATGGGGCCGCTGTCCTTCAGGAAGGTTCTGGATCGCTTCCTCGAGCTTGGTGTGCGTGTGCTCGACGCGGCGAACCAAGTTGTGCACAACGGCCAGGCATCCGCCGTCGCGAACCGTTCTCAGCAGCCAGTCGACAAGCTCGTCGTCAGATACGAAGGAGAGCCGCATCCGCCGGTCGGCGTTCAGGCCACTGGCCCGAGCCGGCACTACAGCGACGTCCTCGGCCGTGGCGCAGGTGACACGGGGATAGACGAGCTCGGTCGTACGCGCGCTGACGTCCTGGCGAGCTCGGCCGAGCCCTTCGCGCCATCTGGAAATCAGCTGTGTTCGACGATGTGCGGGTAAGGTCGCCGACAACAAGATCACCGATACGCCCATAAAGCCCAGCCATTGCAGCACCCGATCCAGCAATGTCGAGGTATAGGTGTCGAACGCGTGCACCTCATCGATCACCACGACCTTGCCGGACAGCCCGACCAAGCGCACGAAGACATGCTTGGACCGGATCCCAGCCATCAACATCTGGTCCCACGTGCCGGCGCCTAGCGCTGCCAGCAGTCCTTTGTTGTGGGTGAACCATTCCCGTGCGTCTATCTGAGCGGAGGAGTCCGAATCTTCCCCTACACCCACCGGTCGCACCGCACCTTCGTCGCGCGTCGCGAGGGCCTCGGCGGCCAAGAACTCGCCCGCGCTGCCGTGCAACAGCCGCACCGCCAGACCTGGCTGGTGAAGTTCGAGCATGCTCTTGATCTCACGGTAGGCCTGATTGCCTGTCGCCTTCGTGGGGGTCGCGAAGAACAGCCCCTGCTCTTGGCCGGACTCTCGGGCCGCGCGAACTGTACGTGCCGCAGCCTGTAGCGCCGCCTTCGTCTTTCCCTCACCGGTAGGCGCCTCCACCACAAGGAGCGTGGGCTCATCGAACCTGTCCCCCAGCGCCTCCACCACGGCCTGCACAGGGCGCGGTGTGGCCTTGAACAGACCGGCGAAGCTGACGTCTGCGGGCACCTGCCATGCGGTCCAGTTGAGCCGATCAACGGCTTGGCGGGCTTGCCGTCGTGTGGTTACGACGTATTCGCTGAGATCTACAGAGGCTCCTGCGTAGGGGAAATTCGTGGTGTCGGAGGCGATCCAATCGCTCACCGACGTCAGACCGGACAGCGCGACGACGACCCGCAGGTCGACCTGAAATTCGGCCCAGGCCGCAGGCTCCGGTAGCTGTAGTCCACGCAAACGGAGGAGCTCGTCAACCATTTCGGCACACCAGTGAGCCCACAGCGGACCGCCGTGATCGCGATGTTTCTTACGAGCCTCGTTGACTGTCGCAGCTCGAGGAATGAAGCCATGATGCCCGCCAAGGGCATAGGCGATCTCTCCGGCAGCGTGACGGGTGGCGCCCCATTGGAGCATGATCCGTTCCATGTGGATGACGGTGAGTACGCCGTGCGGGACGTCCACACGCTGGCCCAATAGTTTCGGGTCAGGCATCTTCCGGAGTTCGCTGGCCGCTGGCTCACCCATCAATGCGACTGCGAGGTCACGACGCAACGCTTGAAAGGCCGGAGAGAGTTTACCTAGGTCATGCAGGCCGGCCAGAAAGGCGAGCCAAGCACCTGCACCGCCAATCGGCGCGAACGCCGAGCGGAGCTCGTTGCGCAGCCATGGGCTGAACATCTTCTCAATGAGCAACTCTGCCACCGCCATAGTGTCGAGGGCATGGCAGATCAACGGGTGGGTATTTTCTTCGCTGCCCGCTTTGCCCCATGGTGCCCGTAAATCGAGTCGGTCCGTTGGTTCAAGCCAAGTCGACGCGGTCTCGTTGGCCAACGAGCGCCTCCTGAGAAGTCTCGGAAGATCGCATCATATTGTTGATCGTCAATGGCATGCGATCCCAATGTAGAGTCATGCTGACATTTCTCGGCGAACAGGCGAACGTGAAGGTTTGTCGCGAACGGAAGCGCTCGTCTCAGCTGTGGATGCTGCTTGAAAATTGTCCATCGGCACCGTGCAGCTGCAGGTCGCGAAGTGTGCTCCCCGCGCCCGTGGGGGCAAACCCGCTGAGCGGCAGATCAACGCCGACCCCGACACGTGCTCCCCACGCCCGTGGGGGCGAACCTTCACTCGGACGCAAGATCGCAGCGAAGCGGCGCGCTCCCCACGTCCGTGGGGGTGAACCGATCACAGCGGGGACGATCGGTGCCGATCTGATCTGCTCCCCACGGATCTGGGGGTGAACCGGACATCTATTCGTCCATGGCCGGACCCCGTGCTTCCCACGGACGTGGGGGTGAACCGCACGTCGACCACCCGGCGATGGTGTCGTCAGCGTGCTCCCCACGGACGTGGGGGTGAACCGATCGACACGCCGGACTTGAACAGCCGCTTCGTGTGCTCCCCACGGACGTGGGGGTGAACCGTACGTGGCCAACGGCGCTGCCTGCTCGCTGAAGTGCTCCCCACGGACGTGGGGTGAACCGGCGTACGCCGAGCTGGAGGCCGAGATAGGGGAGTGCTTCCCACGCCCTGGGGTGAACCGAACTACAACATTGGTGTCACGGCCGCGCCGACGTGCTCCCCACGCACGTGGGGGTGAACCACACTCCGGCCAGGGGGACAACTGCGTGGAGATGTGCTCTCCACGCACGTGGGGGTGAACCGACGTCATACGCCTTATCCATGAAGTCAGAGACGTGCTCCCCACGCACGTGGGGGTGAGCCGATGTTGTTGTTGTCCATGCCCCGGTCGTCGCCGTGCTTCCCACGCACGTGGGGTGAACCGAGAGCGGGACCGCCTACCCCGGCGCCTGTCCGGTGCTCCCCACGCACGTGGGGGTGAACCGCCCCGCATCGCCAGGTCGACCGTGTCGAGATGGTGCTCCCCACGCACGTGGGGGTGAACCGGTCGAGGTGTACGAGGTGACGTGCGGCGAGCGGTGCTCCCCACGCACGTGGGGGTGAACCGCTCGCCAACCCCATCGGCCCGCGCACCTGCCGTGCTCTCCACGCAAGTGGGGGTGAACCGTCGGCTCCCGACTGCTGCTCTGCAGGGCTCAGGTGCTCCCCACGCACGTGGGGGTGAACCGTCGATGGACAGGCTCTTGATCACGCCGAGATAGTGCTCCCCACGCACGTGGGGGTGAACCGCGCATCAAGCTTCACGTGGACCATGAGGTGAGGTGCTCCCCGCGCACGTGGGGGTGAACCGTCCGTTGCGCTGATCTGCGCGCCGACCAGGGTGTGCTCCCCACGTACATGGGGGTGAACCGGAGGGCTTGGCCTGCCCGTACTGGCTGCGCAGGTGCTCCCCACGCACGCGGGGGTGAACCGGCGCGCATCTCCTGCTTGGCGGCCTTCAGCTCGTGCTCCCCACGCACATGGGGTGAACCTCGTGCTTGTGCAGCGGGACGACGTTCGCGTCAGCGCTCCCCACGCACGTGAGGGTGAACCGAAGCCCATCACCTCAGCCGGCGGAGCTCGAATAGTCTGCCAACCGAAACCTCGCCGAATCTGCACAATCCGCAGAATGGCCCTGGTGAGGCTTTGGACAGGTCAGTGGAGTCGGAGCCCGTCGCCAAGGTGTTGTCCGCAGAATCCAGCAGAACTACGCAGATTCGGCGGGCTGCTGCCCGCGACGGGCCGCGCGGACGAGCTGCCCAGCTCGGGCCTTGGACAGCCCGAGCTGGGCGGCGAGCTCCGACACCGAGAAAGACTCTGCCGCCTGGATGCGCAGCGCGGCCTCGGCTCTCACTAGGGCGGCGTCATCGGCCATTTCGCGTACCTGCTCGGCCAGGCGAGTGGCGATCAGATAGGCCGCGTGCAGGTCGGGTTCGGCCCGCATCTGCCGCACTGCCTCCTGATATGCGCGTCTGAGCGCGAACAGAGCAGCGTCCAGGCCCGTGATGTCGGAAGGTTCCTCCACGAGTGCTCCCTGATCAACCGTTGGCGGGACAACTGCGGGTGGTGGGCGCGGCGGCGAGTCGCGACACGGGCCGTCCTTTGGGATGGGCGTGGGCAGGACGGGGCGCTCGCCGCCGCGCCGCTCAGGGGTGTCTCGCGCGAGCGATGCGGCCGGCGCACTCTTTGCAGACGGAATCGCCGACGCGCCAGGTGAACAGTTGGCCGAAGCGGTTGCCCACCCTGGCGGTGCGTCCGCACACGGCGGTCACGGCCTGCGAGACGGTGGTGTCGGCCTGGCGCTCGACGAGACACCAAGGTCCGATACCGCTGATGACCAGCGCGAAGCGCTCCATGAAGTCGTCAGATGTGGTCCACATCAGGACACTTCGCCGTTCGCGCTGGCAAGGAGGACGACGAGCCCGAGAGGGCTGTAGTGGTGGATCGTCCGCTTGCAGGTGCAGCCGGGCTCCCAACATGCCCCGGTGGCCCACCAGATGCCCTCGGATCGTTCGATGAGCCAGTCTGGATACGCCTTCTGGATCGACTGAGCGAATGCCTCGGCCTGCCCCTGATTCAGGTCGAGAGTGATGCGCGAGAAACCTGGCACTCTCATGCGCTCAGGATAACGCGGTATAGAGCGGTATGCAGCAGCATGCCGCTACCTATGTGTATGTGCAGCTCAGGGCCGTTCTAGGTTGCTGTTATGGCAGAAGAGCACGGCATCCCGCCGTTCGACCCTGAGGGTGCGGTCTACGTCTACGCGGCGATGGCCGATCACATCGCCGCCCGCATCGAGGCGGGCGAGCTGCGCGTGAATGCCCGTCTCGCGGGAGAGCGTGCCTTGGCCGAGGAGTACGGGGTCGCGCTCGGTACGGCTCGCCGTGCGATCGAGGAGCTGCGTCAACGTGGTCTGGTCGTGACCCTGCCGGCCAAGGGGACCTTCGTGGCCGCGCCTCAGCCTGCGAGTGATGGCGCAGCGGACGCGATCTGATTCTGCGGAGTTCTGCGTGATTGCGCTGAGCGCGGGCGACGCCTGACTGAAAGCCGTAAGCCCCCAGAAGATCGCTCCTCTGGAGGCTTACTGCGGATTGTGCGACGACGTTCCCGTGTCACATCTCGTCGTTGCGGACCTCTGCGGCCAGCGTGACGGTCACGCCCGTCGCCTGATCCACCGCAGAGGCGTGGAGGCGAATGCCGTAGTCCTGCTTGATGCCGTTCGGCCATGCCTCCGCTCCGAGGGCTGACCGCCAGGCCTCGAAGTCGTCCTGTCGTTGAATCGGGTCGACCGCCTCGCAGTGCCCGGCGAGTATCGGTTCGGACTGGGCGCTCGCCACGGTCCAGGCGATGACCGGCAAGTCCTCGCGGGCGGCCCGCTCCAGGAGTACGCCCAGCAGTTCGTACGCCCGACGCTGATGCTCGGAGTGTTCAGCCATGCCTGCCCCTAAGCGATCTGTCCATCGGCGATGGTGATGGGCTCCTCGCCGCGCTTGTGGTCGTACATCCCGGCCAGCGCAGGACGGAAGGCCGCAAGGTGCTGCCGCCACGTGTCGCACAACGCGTCACGAGCCGAGGAGTCGGTCTGCAGCAGGAACTGCAGGTGGCGCATTCCGTGCAGGAGAACGTCTATGTACCGCGGAATCGGCGCCTCGGTCGCCTCGACCTCGATGGGCTTGCCGACGACGTCGGTCAGGGCCGGGCTGATCGGCTTCGCTTCGGACCACTGGTCGCGGACGTAGTCCAGGCAGTCGATGACCGCGACATAGGTCAGGATGACGGCCTGGCCATCGGCGCGCCAGGAAGTCGAGTGCAGAAGCTTCACGCCCGAAGCGGCCTTGTTCGCCTCCAAGAGGTCAGTGACAGCCGTGTGCGGGTCGCTCTCCTGAAGGATGGCCGAGGAGCGCCACGCGTCGCTCCCGCTGATCAGCCAAATTCCGGTGGGGTCCGCCGAGACCGGCCAGACCTCTACCCGAACTTCGGTGCGCTCGCTCACTGAGTCTCCTTCGTCGCGGTTCCACGCTGATCGGTGGCGTCCTTCGCCGTCTTGATCAACTGGGCTGCTCGTGCCTTCGACACTCCGATGCGGCCGGCCAGATCGGCCAGCGACATCCGCTCCTGCTCGAAGATGCGGGCGGCGGTAAGCGCGCGATGATCTCCAGAGGCTTCGATGAGCCGCCTGAGCGTCTCCACGAGTTCCGTTGCTCCGCCGTACGCACGGTTGGGATCGGGCTCTGCGTCGATCGCAACCACTGCCGCTTCGAAAGCGCGCCCGAGGTCAGCAAGCGCAGTTTCGACCGCCTCGCTCACGCCTTCATCTGTCATGCCCATCAGCGTAGACGCTTCGTCAAGGGGGGACTAGACAACACGCGTGTAGTACCCCCTTGACGATCGTGCAGGGGGGCCTATACGGTCGATCGTGTAGCGCCCCCTACACGGGCGGTCGACCTGGAGGAAACCGATGATGATCCCGACGCAGCAGTCCCGCCGCATCATGCCGACCCTGCTCGGTATCGGCGCTCTGTTCTTCATCGTCCGCGAGCCCGCCAAGGCGGCCGAGTTCGCCACGAGCGCCCTGGACGCCCTCATGAAGATCGCCGAGGCCATTGCGACCTTCGCCTCTCACCTCGGCTGAGACCCACCACACACGAAGAGGGACGGCCCCCATCCGCCAAGACGCAGGCCGCCCCTCACTCCCGGTAAAAGGAGCAACACCATCATGACCCGTAAGTTCAACCGCGTAAATCGCTCCATCCACCCCTCGCGCATGGCGATCGGAACGCCGTGGCGGACGCAAGGGGAGATTCTGCTCCCTGAGTGCGTCTATGACCCGGAGCTGCACACCGGGCCGATCGACACGATCGAGAGTGCCGACCAGCGCGCCGCGCGTGAGGACGTCGCCCGCGACGTCTGCGCCGGCTGCCCCGCGCGGCAGCTCTGCGAGCTCTACGCGCTCCGGGTCCGCCCCACCTCTGGCATCTGGGCCGGCCGTACCGCCGCTGAACTCGCCGAGTACCGGGCGGAAGTGGCGTGATGAAGAGGAACACGATGCTGGTGCTTCTCGCCCTGCCCGCCGCTGTGGCCACCTGGTCCGGGTGGGTCGGGCTGGGGGAGAAGACTGGCTTCGGCATGGTCACCCCACTGCCCGGCATCGCGGACGGTTTCCAGATCAACACGGCCATCACGCTGCCGATCGGCGTGGAGACCTATGCCGCGTACGCCCTGGGCGCGTGGCTGAAGGCCGGCGGACAGGTCAGCGACACCACGCGGACGTTCGCCAAGTGGTCGGCCATCGGGTCGCTGGCGCTGGGGATGCTCGGCCAGGTCGCCTATCACCTGCTGGAGATCTCCGCTCAGGCCAAGGCGCCGGACTCGATCACGGCGGCCGTCTCCGTCTTGCCGGTGCTGGTCTTGGGCATGGGTGCCGCTCTCGGTCACCTGCTTGCCCGCGATGCGACGCAAGCCGCCGAATCGCCCGCCGAGCAGGCCGGCGACATACCCGCGGCCACGTCAGCCGGCCCCCAGCCCGAGACACCGCCACGTGCGGCAAAGCCGTTCAAGACGATCAAGCGGACCGTCGCCGGTATCGATGACCTCATGCCGATCGGCCGCAGCATCGCCGCCGACCTGGCGGGCCGAGGTCTCCCGTTGACCCGTGACCGGCTGTTGAAGGCCGTTCGCGACACCGGCCGGTCGATGTCCTCGGACCGCGCCTCGGCGTTGCTGGCCCGTCTCAAGAGCGAGGCCAATGCCAGCGCTGCGGAAGCCGTACCGAAGCAGCGGCGGGCCGCCTGACGGCCACTGCCGTCCACCGGACGGACCCGCATCCGTCTCCGGCCACAAGCAGGGGCGCGGACTCATCCGCCAAGACCAGACCGCGCCCCGCCACCCCGCAACCGCGAAGACCACGAGGTGACCTCATCATGACGCACGACCACTTCGACCCCGACGACAGTTCGGACGGCAGAGACGCGGACATCGTCCACCTGGACGCCGCCCGTGCCGGACGCCACCCGTACGGACCGACCGCCGACCGTCCCGCAGAGGCGGACCGGACCGCCGCCGCCGCTGCGGACGGACCGGTTCTCGAAGGCGAGATCGTCCGCGTGGACCAGCCCGGACCGGACCGGTCCGACTGGCGGACGGACCTGGAGGCCAAGGCCCGCGCCCGCCAGCCGATCGTGCCGCTGTGGCTGCGGTCGGCGGACGAAGCGATCGAGACGCTGAAGTGGGTGGGTCTCCACTACCTGCACGTCGGCGGATACCAGCTCGCCCGCGCGCCGCTGTACGGCGGACGGCTGGCCGTACGCTCCCCGCGCGGCTTCGTCCGCCTGGTCGGTGGCATGGTCCGCTGGACGTTCGACCTGGAGGGCGAGCCCGTACGGCTGGCCGCCGTGCGGAAGACGGACCCGGAGAACTACCTCAAGCTGAGCAGGCAGCGTGACTCTCGCGTCCGCCTGCGCGTCTGGATCACGGGTGCCGCTCTCGTGACGCTGCTGATCGCCGCGATCGTCGTGTCCGACCAACCGACCCACGTGCAATGGACGGCGCTCGCCGTCGCCCTGGCCGCTCTCGGCGTCATCGGCAAGCCCGCCGATCGGCCGCTCATCAACCGCGCCGTGGTGCCTGCCAACGTGGAGCGGCTGACCAGTGACATCGTCATCCGTGCGCTGACCGCTCTCAGCATCGCCGGCATCAACCAGGCCATCGCCAAGAACCCGAAGGACGCCATCCGGTTCGTCGCCCCGATCACCCGCGACGGTCCGGGATGGCGGGCCGACATCGACCTGCCGTACGGCGTGACCGTGGCCGATGTGATGGACAAGCGCGACCGCATGGCCTCGGCGTTGCGCCGTCCGCTCGGGTGCATCTGGCCCGAGGGCGACAGCTCCATTCACGAGGGACGGCTGATCCTGTGGGTGGGTGACAAGGACCTGTCCAAGACCGTCGTGCGCTCCCCGCTGGCCAAGGCGAGCAGCCACGACGTGTTCAAGGGCATCCCCTTCGGCAGTGACCCGCGTGGACGTCCCATCGTCGTGCCGATCATCCAGCACAACATCCTGATCGGGTCGCTGCCCGGTCAGGGCAAGACCGCCGCGGTTCGTGTGCTGGCCTCGGGGGCGCTGCTCGACCCGACCGTGGAGGGCTGGATCCACGAGCTCAAGGGCACCGGCGATCTGGACCCGCACGAGCAGAACTGCCACCGCTACGTCTCCGGGATCGAGGACGAGGCCATCGCCTATGCCGCCGACTCCCTGACCCTGCTGCGTAAGGAGGTCATGCGCCGCTCGGGCGCGCTCAAGGCGCTGCCGCCTGATCTGTGCCCGGACAAGCGCGTCACCCGGCAGATCGCCGACAAGCGATCTCTCGGGCTTCATCCGCTGGTCTGCATCATCGACGAGTGCCAGAACCTGTTCGCGCATCCTGAGTACGGCGGCAAGGCCGGCGACGACGCCGAGTTCATCATCAAGCTCGGTCGTGCTCTCGGTGTGGTGTTGATCCTGGCCACCCAGCGCCCAGACAAGGACAGCCTGCCCACCGGCATCTCGGCGAACGTGTCGATCCGGTTCTGTCTGCGGGTGGCCGGCCAGATCGAGAACGACATGATCCTCGGGACGTCCGCCTACAAGAACGGCGTCCGCGCCACGGTGTTCGTGCCCGAGACCGACGCCGGTATCGGCTACCTGGTGGGCGCGACTCCGATGCCGAAGGTGGTCCGATCGGCCTACCTCGACACCCCGGCCACCCAGCGCATCGCCGATCGGGCTCATGCCCTGCGCGTCGAGCTGGGGACGCTGTCCGGGCACGGCCTCGGAGAGAAGCCCGAGCAGCTCACCCCGACCTACGACCTGCTGGCCGACATCCTGGCCGTGGTTCCGCCCTCCGAGGCCAAGGTCTGGAACGAGATCGTCGTGGACCGGCTGGCTGATCTCCGCAGCGAGGTCTATGGGCCGTGGGCGGCGCTGGAGGGCGGAGCGAGGACGGCTCAGCTCACGGCGGCGCTCAAGCCGTACGGCATCAAGACCATGCAGGTGTGGGGCACACCGGAGGGCGGCGGCAAGGGCGCGAACCGCATCGGCATCGCCCGCGACGACATCGCCAACGCCATCACCCAACGTGACCGTGGAGCGGCTTCGTAGAGTCCGGGATCGCCTCTAGACCTAGAGGCCGACCCCTCTAGGTCTAGAGGCTCCCCTAGAGCCGGAAACGCCTATCCACCAGCGATCTAGCGCCTAGACCCTGACCTGCGCAAACCCCGGAATCGGACCTGGAGGCCCTCATGGCGACCGCCATCGTCCTGCTAGTGCTGTGCCTGCCACTCGTCACTCTTGGTTATCTCGGCTTCTGTCTTGCCTCCCCGTGGGGCGTCTGCCGCCGCTGCGCTCTCGGCGGCAAGAACCGCACCTGCCGCGCCTGTCACGGCACCGGGATGCGGCCCCGCCTCGGCTGGCAGCTCTACGTCTACTTCCGCCGCCTGCACCGCGACGGCAACCACTGATCTGGAGATCCACATGCACGACCTCACCCGGTACGCCTTGGCCGCCGCCGCTCGCGGATGGCATGTCTTCCCGCTCACGCCCGGCGAGAAGCGGCCTTTGCGCGGCTTTACCGATTGGGAACGGCAGGCCACCACCAGCGCCGCGCGTATCCGGCAGATGTGGGCACGCGCGCCGTTCAACATCGGCATCGCGTGTGGCCCGTCCCGCCTCCTGGTGATCGACCTCGATGTTCCCCAGGACGGGGATGATCCGCCGCCGTCGGAATGGGCTCTGCCCGGTGTGCATGACGGCGCCGACGTTCTCGCCGTGCTCTGCGAGCGGGCCGGAGAGCCTCTGCCGTTGGAGACTTTCACGGTCCGCACGGGGCGCGGCGGCACGCACCTCTACTTCTCCACCCCGCCCGACGTGGAGCTTGGCAACTCGGCCGGCAAGCTCGGCTGGAAGATCGACACCCGGGCGCGCGGCGGCTACGTCGTCGGCCCTGGAAGCCGCGTGGGCTCCGGAAGGTATGAGGCCATCCACGCGGCTGCCCCGCCCCTGCTCCCGTCGTGGCTGGCCGAACGTCTCGCAGTCGATCCCGTGCAGTCGGCATCCCGGCCTGCGGTGGGTCACGCTCTCGGCTACGCGCTCACCGTCATGCGCGCAGAGGTGGAACGCGTCCTGGCCGCCGTTCCTGGCACCCGCAACGACACCCTCAACGCCGCGGCCTTCGCCCTCGGTCAGCTCGCTGCCGCGGATCTGCTGCCGCGCTACCTGGCCGAAGCCTGCCTGCAGAGCGCTGCCGAGGCCATCGGGCTGCCGGCCCGTGAAGCGTTCTCCACGATCCGTTCGGGACTCGACTCCGGTAGCCGCCGGCCGCGGAGGGCGGCGTGAGCACCATCATCGACCCGCAGGCCGCCGCCGATGCCTTGTTGAGCAAGCTCGGCGCGGCCGAGCAGCTCGCCGAGCTGCACCAGGCCGCACATCCGTGGGACAAGCCGGCGCCCTTCGGCCAGCGTCGCGAGCTGCCGCCCTTTCCCGTGCATGCGCTTCCCGCGTGGGTGGCCGAGCACATGTCCGCCGTGGCAGAGGAGACACAGACGCCGCTTGACCTGGCGGGCTGTGTGGGCTTGGCCGCGTTGTCCACCGCTGCCGGGGGCCGAGCGGTGGTCAACGTTCGAGGCTCGTGGACCGAGCCGGTCAACCTGTTCGTGTTGGTCGCGATGCCGCCGGGCTCGCGGAAGTCGGCGGTGTTCCGTGCCATGACCGCGCCGTTGCACAGTGCGGAGAAGGCGCTGGCGGATCGGATCGGCCCGCAGATCACCGAAGCCGAGGTCGCCCGCCGCCTGGCTGTCGACGTGGCCGAGAAGGCCGCCCGTACGGCCAGCGGCGCGCGAGGCGAAGCCGCGCCCGAGGCCATCGCCGAGGCGCAGAGCGCCGCCCTGGCCGTGGAGGGCATCAAGGTCCCTGTCCTGCCCCGGCTCGTGGCCGACGACATCACCCCGGAGACGGCCGCGAGCCTGCTCACTGAACAAGGCGGACGACTGGCCGTGCTCAGCGCCGAGGGCGGCATCTTCGCCACACTCGCCGGCCGCTACTCGGGAACGCCGAACCTGGACCTGTTCCTGAAAGGGCACGCCGGAGACGCACTGATCGTCGACCGGCGAGACCGCACGGAACGGGTGGACAGCGCCGCCCTGACCATGGGCCTGGCCGTGCAGCCGGAGATCATCGCCGACATCGCGAGCATGCCGGGATTTCGCGGCAAGGGCCTGCTCGGGCGCATCCTTTACAGCCTGCCCAAGAGCAACGTCGGATACCGGCGCATCGACCCACCGCCCGTGCCCGAACCGGTTGCCGCCCGCTATGACGCCAACCTTCAGCGGCTCACCATCGGCATGCACGACTGGGACGACCCCGCTCGCCTGGTCTTGTCCGCCGAGGCCGACGAGACCTTCACCGAGCACCGCCGACGGACCGAGACGCGCCTGCGTCCCGACTCGGGCGACCTCGGCCACATCACCGACTGGGCAGGCAAGTTCGACGGTGCAGTGATGCGCCTGGCCGGCCTGATCCACCTCGCCGCCCACGTTGACGACGGCTGGCGACGCCCGATCAGCGCCGACACCGTCAACGCTGCCATCGCGCTCGGCGAGTACTTCACCGCTCACGCGCTGGCCACCTTCGACGCGATGGGCGCCGACGCCGACGTGGACGGCGCTCGCACTGTTCATGCCTGGCTGGAGCGCACCCGGACGGCCCGCTTCACCGTCCGCGAGGCCTTCACCGCGCTCTCCCGCAGCCGCTTCCGGAAGGTGGCCGAGCTGGAGGCACCGCTGGACCTGCTCGAACAACTCGGCTGGATCCGGCGCGAGCCCGAAGCGCCCCGCAGCGGGCCAGGCCGCCGGCCTTCTCCGGCCTATCGAGTTCACCCCGACCTGGCAGGAAGGGACGCCGCCTGATGACTGCTGACGAGAAGCTCACCGTCCCCGAGGTGTGCGAGGAGCTCAAGATCGCACAGTCCACCTTCTACGAGTGGCGCGCCAAGAGGCGCGGACCACGCTGCATCACCTTGGCCAATCGGCAGCTCCGTGTACGCCGTTCCGAACTGGAGCGCTGGCTCAGCGAGCGAGAGGACGCCGCCTGATGGAGAAGACCACGTACAGCGTGCGCTTCTGGAAGATCAAGGTCTACAAGGGCTCCAAGGTCACCACGTACTACGTCCGATGGCTCGTGGATGGGCGGGAGTGGAAAGAGCCGTTCCGCACGCTGGCGCATGCTGAGAGCTTCAGAGCGCAACTCATGACCGCCGCCCGGCAGGGTGAGGCGTTCTACGTGGCGACAGGCCGCCCCATTTCGTGGAAGCGCGAGGAAGCAGCGCTCAGCTGGTACGCCTTCACGCTCGCCTACGTGGATGCCAAATGGCCCTACGCTTCGCCGAACCACCGGCGCGGGATCGCTGAGGCCCTCACGGATGCTGCTGAGGCGCTGATGACCAAGCTGGACAGTGCTCCCGACCGGGACAGCCGCCGCGCCGCTCTCCGCTGGGCCTACAGCAACCGCGTCCGTGACAAGCAGGACGCGCCGCCGGCTGAGCTGGTCACCGTGGTCAAGTGGCTGGAGGCCAACACGGTTCCGATCACCGCCTTTGAGGAACCCGACGGTAGGGGTGCCGGACTGGCCCGAGGCGTGCTCGACAGGATCAGCCGTACCAAGAACGGGGAGACCGCCTCAGCTGCAACCGCCATCCGCAAGCGAGCGACGCTGAACAACGCCATGGAGTTCGCCGTGGAGATCGGCGCGCTCGCTGGCAACCCGCTCAAGACGGTGAAGTGGACCAAGCCTCGCACCCTCACCAGCATCGATCCCCGCACCGTCATCAACATCGAGCAGGCACGCCGGTTCTTGGCCGCCGTGGAGCAGCTCAGCAAGCGTGGGGAGCGCATGAAGGCGTTCTTCGGGTGCATGTACTTCGCGGCCCTCCGCCCAGAGGAAGCCGTGGACCTGAGAGAGACCCACATGACCAACCTGCCCGACGAAGGGTGGGGAGAGATGCAGCTCACCAACGCCGAACCCCGTGCGGGAAGCCGTTGGACGAACAGTGGCCAGGTCCGCGAGCGGCGTGGGCTCAAGCACCGGGCGGTGGGGGAGACTCGCCCCGTCCCGATCCACCCGGAGTTGTGCGCGCTGCTGCGGGAGCACATCAAGAAGTTCGGGACCGGTCCGGACGGGCGCATCTTCATCGGCCCACGCGGAGGGCTCATGACTGATCGTGCCTACCTCAAGGTGTTCCATGAGGCGCGAGCGAAGGCGTTCACGGAAGCAGAGGCAGCCTCGCCACTCATGGAGGTGCCGTACGCCCTGCGGCATGCCGCTGTCTCGACGTGGCTCAACGCAGGTGTTCCCGCTCCACAGGTGGCCGAGTGGGCGGGACACAGCGTGGACGTTCTTCTCCGCGTCTACGCGAAGTGCGTTCACGGACAGCAGGGGGAGGCAATGAGGCGAATCTGGGAAGCGACCAAGTGCTGAAGCCGTGGCCGCCTAAACGGTCCGAACCCACAAGCACTCCCGTAGGTAGGCCACCATGCCCGATCCGGTCGTTGTTGAAGCGGTCTCCGTGCGAGCGGCGCGTCGTGCGCGCCGGTCGAGCATGCGCCCCTTGCCGGGCTTAGCCGGGGCCGGGCCGCACCAGATGACAAACGTCCTGACGGCAGGCTGACCGAACGTGGCTGCCACGTCGAGGTTCCATCGGGTTCGAGGTACAGCGCGATTCCACTCCTAGGAACCTAGGACGGGCCACCCCGGGGAGGGCGGCCCGTCACCAGGTTAAAGCTTGAGCGCCTTCAAAACCCCCGGCAGGAACACCGGGTCGGCTCCCAGCTTGATCACCGCCCACACGACGGCGATCCCGATGGCACCCTTCATCAGGATGCCGAGGGCCCTGGACGAGATCTTGATCCCGTCGTCACGCTCATTGTTCTGTGCCATAAGGCGCTTCCTTCTCACTAAGAGGGAGCGCCGGCCTTGGGGGACACCATGCGGCCAGGGCTCATTGCTCTGGCCAGCCGCGCTAAGCTAGATTCGTACTGTTGACATGTACTTAGCGTTTGTTCTCAAGGTTCGGCGCTAGGTCAGAACGCGGGCTCGCTCGTGGCGCACGGCAATGCGCCGCCTGTCGAGCCCTTGTTCGTATCCAGCGTAGAACGTCGCCGCCCGCGATTACTAACGAGACGAACCCTGGGCGCCCGCCTTGTCCTGGTTCCTCCCTGAAAATCGTTGTTCGGGCGAAGACGTCCCGAGTCGAAGGCGGGGTGTAGAGCGTCACTGAGCGTTGCCGGCGTGGCAGCCCCACCCCGCTGGCCGAACCGGTTACCACCTGCCGCAGGCCTGCGGCCCGACAGCGTCATCGGCTGGAGTCAGTCTCGGGAGAGACTGACTCGCCGGTGGGATCACACTCGGCCAGTGGTTCTGGAGCGTCGGGACGCCCTCCTTGATCGCTGCTGCTGCTACGCCGTCGCCGCAGCATGGCCCCCGCGTACAGACCAGCTCCCGCGGTGGCCAACTGCAGCAGGCTGGTGAGAAGCTCAACGATCTCCATGATCTTCTTTCGCGCACGGTGGACCCGCTATTTGGCGGCCACCACGTGGATGGGACGCCTCTAGAACAGCGGCTGGTGAACCTGTCCAGCCACTCCAGGGCCAGGTAGAGGCCACATCCGTGCCAGTGGTGATCCATTCGGGGACGGCCCTGATAGCTGTCCCCGAATGACCGTCCAGTTGGGGACGGCTGGTCTACGATGACGCTTCCTGGCCGATTAGCGTGCCGCCGACTCGAGAGGAACCATCCATGGCTGATGCCGCCCAGCAGCCGGATCAACTCGACGGCTTAGCAGGACCTGATCAGGTATTGCTCGACGTCACGCAGATACAGACCCTTCAGCAGTTGGCCTCCGTACTGAGGTTGTTGCAAGCTCGATCCGGCCTGTCGCTACGCGCCCTGGCTGATCGCACTAAGCTCCACAGGGTTCGCGTGGCACGAGAGACCGCTGGCAAGATGCTGCGGGGCGAGCGTCTTGCTTCAAAGGCGGTCACCCTGGCCCTGGTTCGGCAGCTTGGAGTCGGCGACGACCGAGCCGCCGACTGGGATCAGGCATGGGAACGCGTATTCCTCTTCGAGAGAGGATCACGCACCGCGCCGCCGCGCGGAGAGGTGACTGAACTTCGCCAACTAGTCACGGAGCTGGAAGCAGCCGTCCACGCCCAGCAGCAAACCGTGGAGCATCTGCAGAGCCGGCTGAACCAGCTGCAGCAGTCCCCGAGACCATCTCGCTCTATAAACCAAGGCGGCGGGGGTGCGCTGATGCTATCGGCCACGTTGCATAGCAGTCTGGAACGGCAGCTCAGTGCCGCAGCCCCCCAAGTCGCCCAGCAGGCGGCCCAAAAGCTGGTGGAGCAGGTCATTGCCACACAGTTCCATTCGCTGGAGACGGTGATCCGTCGCGAATTGACGGAGGCCGGGCGTCAGGCGGCCATGCAGCTTGCGGGAAAGCTGGTCGACCAAATCGCTGCTGCGAGTGCTCTAGCGCTGGAAGGAGTCATCCGCCGAGAGCTAGAGCAGTCGGCCCGACAGGCAACCCGCGAGGCTGTTGACGGCATCGTGGGCGAACTCCTGTGATCAGGAGCTCCCAACCGTTCACCACAGCGCTACTGTGTCGCGGCTTCTCGATGAGCTTCTCAAGCTTGGCCCCGACGTCGTCGCGGATCGTGCGGACGGCCTCGATGCCTGGCCTGCGGGGTCGTCGAGCTTCCAGGTTTCGTAGCTTTGCTGAGGAAGATGGGTAGGCGTCTCCGCCGCCCATCGTGATGACCATGTTCGGCCACGGGCGGGGAGACTGGCGCGCTGACCGACGCCGCTGTGATCGAGTGCGCTGACCGATCCTCAGCTGGACCGGGTCGCCTGAAGTTGCTATTGACCGTTCCGATCGTTCTTTAGGTCGGTGTCTAGCAGGGGCGAGCCATGAGGCGAATCTAGGAGGCCACCAGCGCTGAAACGTGGCCGCGTATTTGCCGTGACTAGCCGGAGGCGGCCGTAGGTCGTCGTAGACAACCGGAGCAAACAAGAGAGGCTCGCCACCGTGTTTCCGCTGGTGGCGAGCCTCTTCTCGCTGGTGTGGCAGGTCCAGGGTTCGAACCTGGGTAGGCTAAGCCGACGGATTTACAGTCCGCTCCCATTGGCCACTCGGGCAACCTGCCGTGTCATCCGCTCGCGGCGACAGACAGAAGAATAGCGGACTTTGGAGGCGCACGTGACATCGGATTGTCCCGCGCCCGGTCCCCACCCCGGCGCCTCGCGGTCGCTAAGGTCAGAAGGGACGAAGAGAGGACACTCACACCGATGGCCGACAGCAGCTTTGACATCGTCAGCAAGATCGACCGCCAGGAGGTCGACAACGCGCTGAACCAGACGGTCAAGGAGATCGGACACCGCTTCGACTTCAAGGGCACTGGGGCAGCCATCAGCTGGTCCGGGCAGAACAACATCGAGCTCAAGGCCAACAGCGAGGAGCGGGTCAACGCCGCGCTCGACGTCTTCAAGGAGAAGGTGATCAAGCGTGGCCTCTCCCTGAAGATCCTCGACGCCGACGAGCCGAAGCTGTCCGGCAAGGAGTATCGGATGCTGGTCGCCCTCAAGGAGGGCATCGACCAGGAGCACGCCAAGAAGATCTCCAAGATCATCAGGGATGAGGGTCCCAAGGGGGTCAAGGCGCAGATCCAGGGCGAGGAGCTCAGGGTCAGTTCCAAGAAGAAGGACGAGCTGCAGGACGTCATCGCGCTGCTCAAGGGCAAGGACCTCGACATCGCCCTGCAGTTCACGAACTACCGCTGAAAGGCGAGTTGATCACGGCGCTGACCTGGGCGGCCAGCGCAGGGAGGCGCATCCGGGGCACACGATCGAGCACGCTGTCCACGAGGGCGCGCGTCTTCTCGTGTGCCTCGGGCCACTCCCTGACGTACGTGTTGAGCGCGACCATCGGCGAGGAGTGACCGAGGGCGAGTTGGACGGTTTTCACCGAGGCGCCCCTGTGGATCGCGCGCAGGAGTGCCGTCAGCAGTGCGGGCCGATGCGCGGCGGGGGCCGGGCTGGGACGGCCTTGGTGACCGGAAGTGCGACCAGGTCGCACGGTGTACGGCCAGCAGCGTGGTCGTGGTGGGCAAGAGCCGGGCTGTACGGCGCTGCGGATTGTGCGGATCGGACTCGTCGTTGATCTCGTGCTCCGGGACGGCGAAGCGCTTCGGGCGGTCACGTGGGGATCTTCGACCTGCTCACGGTCTGCTGGGCCAGGGAACCTCGGTGGGGCCGCATGCCAGACAGCAAGGTGTGCCGATCACGTGGGTCTGCGGCCTGTCCTGCGGTCTGCTGGGCCACGCAAATGCCAGGGGGCGGCCGGTCTTACAGCAAGATCTGTCGAGACGAATTCGGATATGCTTGACCGCCTGTCCAGAAAGACCGTCATGGCGGAGGCGGCGTGGGTCGGTTGGCGCGTCCTGGACGTCGGCCCTCTCCCATCTCCGACCCCGGCAGTCTCCTCGGACGCTTCGCCCAGGCGTTGAGAGACCTGCGCGACCAGGCCGGTGATCCCAGCTACGAGGCGCTGGCCCGCGAGTCCGGCCGGTTGGGCACGCCCTACTCCGAGACCTCGCTCCGCAACGCCGCCTCCGGACGTGTCCGGCCGTCCTGGGACGTCGTCGAGGCGTTCGTCCGCGCCTGCGCCGCCTTCGCGGAAGCGCAGCCCCGGAGAGCGGCCGAGACCGCGCATGGCTGGCACCTGCCGGAACTCCTCGACACCTGGGCGGTTCGCTGGCGCGAGATCGCTCTGTCAGGCGATCGGGCGGAACCGAGCCAGGTGCCCGGCCCGGACCTCCGAGCCGACCGGGTCGAACGAGATCTCCGGGCCGACCGGGCTGACCGGGATCAGGCGGACCGGGGCTTTCGGGGTGACCAGGGTCGCCAGGCCGAGCAGGTCGAACGGGACCTCCAGGCTGACCGGGCCGACCGGGCTGACCGGGATCAGGCCGACCGGGGCTTTCGGGGTGACCAGGGTCGCCAGGCCGAGCAGGCCGAACGGGACATCCGGGCCGACCAAGCTGACCGGGCGGGCCGGGACCTCCGGGACCCCCAGAACGACCGGATCGCTGCGGGGCCACCCATGCCCCCGGGTAACCTGCCGTCGGTGCTGGCCGGGTTCATGGGGCGGGAGCGGGAGCTGGCAGAGGGTACCCGGTTGGTCCTGACGGCCCGCCTGGTGACCCTGACCGGGGTCGGCGGCGTCGGCAAGACCAGTCTGGCGCTCCGGATGGCGGAGGAGACCGCGGGCCGGTTCCCCGGCGGGGTGTGGCTGGTCGAGCTGGCCGGGCTCACCGAACGGGACATGGTCGACCACGCCGTCGCCACCGTCATCGGCGTCCAGCTCAACGCGGATCAGCGACCCCTGGAGGCCGTCGCCAAGGCGCTCGGCGGTCAGCGGGTGCTGCTGGTGCTGGACAACTGTGAGCACCTGCTCGACGTGACCGCCGCCCTGGCCCGGGCGCTGTTGCGGGCCGTACCCAGCTTGCGGGTCCTGGCGACGAGCCGGCAGCCGCTGGATGTGGCTGGTGAGCATGTGCTGGAGGTCGGCCCGTTCCCGGCCCCGGGCGACACCGGCACGGATTCGGTGGCCGTGGCCCTCTTCGCCGACCGCGCGCGGGCGGTGCTGCCGGGCTTCCGGGTGACGGCCGAGAACCGGGCCGCGGTGGTCCGGGTCTGCCGCCTGCTGGACGGGCTGCCGTTGGCGCTGGAACTGGCCGCCCGCCGCCTGCGCACGCTCTCCCTGGAAGACCTGCTCGACCGGCTCGACCGGCGCTTCCTCCTGCTCGGGCCGGCGGGCGCGGAGCGTACGGCGCATCCGCGGCACCGGACGCTGCGCGGGGTGTTCGACTGGAGTTACGAGTTGTGCTCGGCGGACGAACAGCTCGTGTGGGAGCGGCTGTCGGTGTCGGCGGGGAGCGTGTCCCTCGCTGACGCGGAGGCGGCGTGCGCCGACGAGCGGCTCGGCCCGCACGCGGCGTTCGAGGCGGTCTCGGGGCTCGTCGACAAGTCGCTTCTGCGGCGCGCCGAATCCGGTGGACGGACCCGGCTGCACATGCTGGAGACGGTCCGGCTGTACGGGCAGGAGCGGCTGGCCTCCTCAGGGCGGGAGCCCGAGGCGCGACGTCGTCATCTCGACCACTATCTCGGCCTCGCCCGGCATGCGGAGGAGGCGTATGCCACGCCGCGGCAGCAGGCGTGGCTCGTGCGGCTCGGGGAGGAGCACGCCAATCTCCGGCAGGCGTTCACGCACGCGCTGGCCGAGGACCAGGCGTCCGGCACCCTCCTCGACGGCGCGTACGCGCTGTGGCTGTACTGGGTCGCCCGCGGGAAGGTCGGGGAGGGTGTCCACTGGATGCGCCGGATAGTCGGCCTGCACCCCGGGCCACCCGATGACGGCCTGGCCCACGCCTGGTGCCGGGCACTGTGGAGCGCCGCGTTCGTTCTGCTCCTGCACGGTGACCGTGACGGCGCCGAAGGCATGCTCAAGCGCGTTGAGCCGGTCATCCGGCGCGAAGGCGAGTGTTGGCACGGCATCCGCGCCGCCGTGCACCAGCTACGCGGGCTCTCCGCCCTGTTCCTCGCGGACACCGACAGGGCGGTGGAGCAGTCGTGGGCGGCGCTGCGCATCGACGGGCACCGCGCCGGCATGCTCACGGGCCAGCAGGCGCTGGCGCAGCTCGGGCTGGCCGCGTCGATGCGCGGTCTCCGCGAGGAGGCCGCCGGCTTCTTCCAGCAGGCGCTGGAGCTGTCGGAGTCCTGCGGCGAGATCTGGCATCGGTCCTATCTGTTCTGGACGCTGGCCATGGAGTACGCCGAGATCGACCAGACCGAGGAGGCCGTCGTCCTGCTGCGGCGCAGCCTGGAGCTCAAGCGGCGGCTCGGTGACCGGCTCGGAGTGGCCACGGTGAGCGAGACGCTCGCCCGGGTCCTGGCGCAGCGCGGAGAGGCCCGGCTGGCGGCGCTGCTGCTCGGCGCGGCGCACAGCGTCTGGCAGCCGGCCGGAGCCCCTCAGCTGTGGGGCTTCTCGCACCTGGTGCACGGCCGCGACCGCAGCATCGGCCAGATCCGGCGGGTGCTGGGCGAGAAGGTCTTCCAGCACGAGTACGTCGACGGCGAGCGCCTGGGACTGACGCAGGCCCTGGACGCGCTGGTCGAGCGCCGGCCGTAGCCGCGACCGGTTCTGTACGGCCGGCGAAGGCCTTGGACGCGCCGGCCGTAGCCGTGACCGGTTCTGTAGGCCCTGGGCGCGCTGGTGGAGCGCCGGCCGGTTCCGCACTTCCGCAGCGAATCCGCTTCCTATGCGAAGTGCTCTGGTGCCGGATGTACCCGCCCCCGACACTCGATGGGCCCGCGCCGCCAGAGACGCGGCGCGGCCCGAACAGTGAGGGAGCGCATGGAGATCCAACTCGCCGACGCACTCAAGGCTCTGCGCCAGGAGCTCTCCAGGTCCATCGAGGAGAGTGAGGGCGAAGCGGTCCGGTTCCGGATCGAGAAGATCAACCTTGAAGCCCAGGTCGCCGTGACGGCCGGCCGTGAGGGGGGCGTGGGCGTCAAGATCTGGCTGTTCTCGGGAGACGGCAAGACGTCCAAGCAGACCGTGTCCACCCACACGCTCACGCTGGAGCTGGCAGCCGAGACCGCGGACGGCGACTACGTGCGGACCGGGGCAGGCCGGAGGCCGGCGATCCCGCTAACTCGCGACAGCCGCTGACAGCCGTTGACGGCCGCTCGTCGAAAGGAGCATCGGCACCCTTGGCTGGGGACACGGTACTTGACCGAGTCGTCGAGATCTTCAACGGTGAAGGGGAGTTCCGCGGCTCCGGCTATGTGATCGCGCCCGATCTGGTTCTGACCTGTGCCCACCTCTTCGAGGACGCACGCGACGGCGAACGCGGCTTCGTCCGGCTGGCGGGCATCGACCGGCCGTTGGGGATCGGCAGGTTCGAGCAACACTCGCGCTACGTCCCTGACGACGACGGAACGTACGACATCGCGCTGGCGGTACTGGAAAGCGCGGTACGGCCGGACATATGGAATGCCCGGATCGCGAAGCTGAGGAAGAACGCCGACCAGGTCCGCTACGACGCGATCGGCTTTCCCGACTACGGCGTCGAGGAAGACGGCTCGGGCCGGCGGCAGTTCTTCGGCACGATCGCGCTCGGCTCCTTCGCCGACCCGTACCGGCTGGAGCTGACCGTCGACTCCGGCCGGCCCGAGCTCCGCGCCATCATCGACAAGGTGCGGGGCGTCAAACCGCTGGAGAAACCTTGGGCAGGGGTCTCCGGCGCCGCCGTCCTCGCCGACGGGAAAGGCGTGGTCGTCGGCGTCTGCACCGGCCATCTGTCCCCCTCGCTGCGTGCCGTCAGCACCGCGCACCTGGGGGAGGACCCATCGCTGCGGAGCCTGCTGGAGCCACGTGGCATCCGCCTGGAGGAGTACACCGGGGAAACGCCTTCCTCTGACCTTCGGGAACTCGTGCCGCACGACAACGTCGTCACGGAGCTGGCGAACTCGGGCAGTTGTCTCTGCGAGAAGCGGATACCTTTCGCCAGGCCGGAACACCACCACCCGGCCCGCCCCGAGAACCTGCTGGCCCGGCTGGAGTTCGAGAGCCCCGGCGTGCTCCTCACCGGGGCCGCAGGGGCGGGTAAGAGCCGCATCTGCCTGGAGACCGCCGCGCTGGCCCAGCGGAACGGCTGGCAGGTGGTGCACCAGCGGCCGGCCACCGATCCGGCCGTCGAGCGCGCCGTCGACATGGCCGTGCGCTCCGGTCGCGGCAAGCTCCTCATCGTCCTCGACGACGTCCGGCCGGACATCTCTTTCGACCCGGGCGCCATGCGGGAGGGAGCGGGCCACCGGCTGCGCCGGGTCGCCGTCCTCGCCTCGGCCGGCCCCACCACGTTCGCCACGCTCCGCGAACGCCGCGTGGCCCAGCGCTTCGCACACGCCGCCGTGCCCGACACCGAGCCGTACCTGCGCCGCGTGCAGGAGGCGATCCTGGAGGGCGTCGGGCCCCAGCCGGGCAAGGCATCCGGGTGGAGCGCCGAGGAACTGGCCGGACTGTGCGGGCTGCGGCCCGGCCTCGCCGTACTGATCGCCGCGGAGCTCAAGGGGCGGGTCGCCGGGGAGCCCGCGGTGCCGCGCAGGTCCCGGCTGCCAGGCGGTGAGCTGTCGAACTGGCTCCTGACGCACCTGAGCGCCGACGAACTGTTCCCTGGTCCTGGCGTCGCGGCCGGGCGCGAGCCGTACCCGCTCGCCGCCGCGGCGGCCCTGGCCGCCTGCCCGCAGCCGCGTCCCGCGGTCGAGGCCGCCGTGCGCAGGCTGCTGGCCGGATCGCCAGGAAGCGGGCTGGAGGCCGTGTCCGTGGTGGACACGCTGGTCGGCCGTGGCTGGCTGGAGGAGCGGGAGGGACGCCTGCACGGCCTGCACGACCTGGTCACCGAGGAACTGCTGCGTTACTGCCTCGTCACGCCGTCCGGCGAGACCCTGCACGGGGCACAGTCGGCCGCGCTGCTGGACGCCGCGCTCACGGGCACGGCCACGTTCGCCCGCTTCGCGCACCGGCTCCGGCTGATGTCCGACGGCTATCCGGAGAGCGCGCTGCCGCCTCTCCTGGAGCGGCTCTGCGGCGGGTGGCTGGATCTGCACGCGCGCGAGGCAGGCATGCTCCTCCGGGACGACGACAACACTCAGGAGGGTGAGCGGGGGCTGCTGGCCATGGTCGCAGGGCCGCCCTGGCACGCCGCGCTGACGCGAAACTGGTCCACCGTCGCCGGCCCCTGTCTCCAGGCGGCGGAGGCAGGGCAACGCGAACCTCTCGTCCTCACGAACCTCCTGGACCGGTGCCCCGAGGGGCTCGTTCCCCTGCCGTTGGTCGAGTCGGCGCTCGACTGGTTGCGGCGGTTCCCCGGCCACACGGGCGCGCCGAAACTGCTCGGCGTGCTGGTGCGCCGCCTCGAACCAGGGGCCGCCGGCGCGCAGTCGTGCCTGGCTCAGGCCCTGGAGTGGCTGTCGGAGAACAGCACCTGGTCGACCGCCTCCCGCGTGCTCGACCCGCTGTTGAGAAGCACCACGCTGACGGACGAGGAAGCAGGGCAGGTGGTCGCCGCCGCCCTGCGGTGGCTGGACAAGCACGGCGAGAAGCCCCTGGGCAGCTTCGTGCTTCGCCCGCTCCTGGAGCGCCGGGCACCAGATGGCCGGCTTCGTGTCCGGTCCGCCGAGCGGGCCCTGGCCTGGCTCCGACACCATGACACGCGTGCCGATGCGCACTTCGTCCTCAGGGCGCTGCTGGCGGCCCCGGGCATCGAGGCCCGGCACTTCCATCAGGCCGTGTCACACACCCTGAACTGGTTCGCGGCGCACGGCCAGTCCAACGCCGCCTACCAGCTGGCGGATGTCCTGTTCGAGCTCAGGGACGGCCTGTCGGCGACCGACGCCGTGCTGGACTGGCTCGACGCCCATAACACCCGCCTGGAGAGCCTTCACCTGGTCAAGGAGGTGGTCAGGCTCAAGGAGAAGGACATCAGCCGGGCACAGGCCCGGCGCGCCATCGCTCACGCGCTGATCTGGCTGGAGGCCTGCTCCCGTCCGGAGAACCAGAAGGTCTTCGATGCCAAGGAGGTCATCCACGCGCTGGCCGGACGGGGCCGTCGAAAGCCTTCCGAGGACAACCCCCGGGTCGTCGACCGGATGGAGTTCAGCTCGACGCAGCCGGACCGGATCGCGCGCTACGCCGCGGACTGGATGGACTCCCACGGAGTCGAGCGGATGTCCGCCCAGTTGGTGAGCTCGATGCTCGGCTTCTGGCACTGTGGGCCCGAGCAGGGGCAGCGCATCTCCGCCCACGCCCTCGACTGGCTCGACACCCACAAGAACGACCGCCGTTACGGTGCGGTCCTCGGGGAGCTGATGCGCCGCGGTCAGCTCACGGACGCGCAGGCGGGAAGGGCGATCGACCGGGCGGCGCAGTGGCTTCGCGAGGCCGAGCACCCGCCCGGCGAGACCTTCTACGCGGGAGTCCTCAAGCTCCTGAAGAAGCGCCTGCCGCGCGAGCCGGGCAGGGCCGAGCACAGCTCCGCCCTCATCGACGCCGTTCTCGCCGCCCGGCACCGCGACCGGAGACCTCCGGACGACGGCTCCGCACCGCCGCCTGCCCCCATCCGGCCTCCCATCGGGCCGTCCATCCCGCGTCCCATCTCGCCTGCCCCCATCCGGCCTCCCACCCCGCCCTCCATCCGGCCGCCCATCCGGCTCAGCCTGGACGAAGCATGCTTCCTGGCGGGCGTTCCGAATCTCACCGAGGAACAGATGGCGCAGGTCGTCCCGGCCGTCCTCGACTGGCTCGAACTGCACGCGGAGCATCAGCGGTCCGACTTCGTCCTCCGCAGCGTCCTGAGGTGGAACGGCCTGCGCACTCCCGAGGCGCGGCGGGTCATCGACTTCGCCTTCTCCTGGCTGCATCGCTGGAACGACGCCGGCCAGGCCAAGGCGGTCCACGACGGCCCGGCCCTGGTGATCACGGGCCTGCTCCGGCGCGCCGAACTCACCGGGGCGCGGTTGGCCGACGCGGCGGCGCTGGCGCTCGAGTGGATGTCCTCCTGGTTCAGAAGGAGATCGGGGCTCAACCCGACGCTGCTGGGCGCGCTCCTGGGCCGGCCGGAGCTGCCGCCCCGGCTCATGGCCGACGTGCTCCTGCGTGCCCTGCACTGGCGCGGCAAGGACATCGTCCTGCTCGGCCGCGTCGGCGGGCCGAGACCCGAGCAGGACAGCGAGCCGGACGAGCCGGGGTGGACTCTCGAGGAGCAGGCGTTCGCCTGGCTGGAGGCCAACCACGCCAGGAGTGAGGCCGGGGGCGTCATCGGTGCGCTGATGTCCCGCCTGCTGCGCGCCCCGCACATCGACGACGTGGCGGTGCAGCGCGCTCTGGGCTTCGCGCTGACCTGGCTGGAGGAGTACTCGGAGGAGTTCACGAGCCACCACGTGCTCCCCGTCCTCCTCGACCACCAGGAACGTTTCGCGGAGCACGAGCGCCGGCTGCTGGGCCTCGCCCTGCGCTGGCTCGCCCGGCACCATGCGGTCTTCGGCGCGTTGCAGGTGTTGCGGCATTGCGTCGACCATCCAGGGCTCACCCCGCAGGAACGGCAGGAGTCGGCGCGGTACGCCTTCGCATGGCTGAGGGAACACGGGACGAAGAAGCGGGCGTCCTTCGTGCTCCGGCCACTGGCGGAGCTCGACCACCTCAGCCAGGACCAGGTACGGCTCCTGACCGACCGGATTCTGGAGTGGTCGTCGCTGATGGTGGACCGGCTCGAGGACCTCAACAGGAAAGGGCAGTTGCGCAATCCGAGCGTGGAGCGTCCTGACCCGCGTTACGTGCTGCAGCGGTTGCTCGTGCGGGCCGACCTTCCGCCGGGACAGCTCGCCAGGGTGGCGGGCGCGGCGCTGGACACCCGGCTCCTTCCCGGCCTGCAACCCGCCTTCGACTGGGAACTACCTGGACCCGCCTCCCTGCCGGACTTCGCGCTCGACAGCATCGAGCCGGCCGCGCATCTCGCCGAGGCCGGCGACGCGATCGCGAGCCTGCTGGGCGCGCGCGAACTCAAGGACCACAGGCCGGAGCTCATCAGCCTCTCCCTGCGCTGGCTCGGCGAGCACAGCCGCAGGCCGGAAGCCGTGACGGTCTGCACAGCGGTCTTCAGGTTCCTCGGGCCTCTCGCGGACGAGCACGACGCGGTGACGCGGTTCGCGCTCGACTGGCTGGACGCGCACCCGGCCGATGCGAGGAGCGCCGTTCTGCTCCAGCATCTCCTCGGCCCGTCCGCCGCCGGGACATCTGCGGCGGCGATCCGGCACGCGGTCGTCTGGCTGGAGGCCCACGCCGGCGAGTACGCCGCGACGTTCGTCCTGACCCCGCTGCTCCGCCGTCCGGAGCGCTCCCCGCAGGACGAGGCGATCACCATCGGCCAGGCGCTCGACTGGCTGGAGCGGCACGGGCTCCGTCCCCGGTCGTCCTACCTGCTCGACAGCCTGCTGCGGCACGAGGGGCTGACCTCGGCGCAGCGCGACCAGGTCATCAGGCACGCCCTGGGCTGGGTGCGGGCCCACCAGAGCCGGCCCTCGGTGAGCACCGTGCTGATCTCCTGCCTGGGGTGCTCCGCGCTGCCCGCTGACCAGCTCCGCGAGATCTGCGGCGCGGTGCTGGCCTGGCTGGGCGGGCACGCGGGGGAGGCCGCCGTGCCCGAGGTCGTCCGGGCGCTGCTGAGCCGCGACGACCTCGCCCACGACCAGGCTGTCCGCGTACGGCAGTATGCGGACGACTGGCTCGCCGTCCACGGCCTGGAACCTTCGGCCGGCTCGCTGCTCCCCGCCTACCTGGCGCGCTCCGACCTCGCTCAGGAGGGTGTCAGCGCACTGGTCGGGCATGGCCTGGCATGGCTCGACGAGCACGTCACGAACTACGCGGCCCACCGGGTGCTGGGCGCGCTGCTCCGCCAGGAGCACCTGGGCACGGGTCACGCGAGACGTGCCGCGGCCCTGGCCCTGACCTGGGCGGACGAACACCGGGGAACCCCTCCTGTGGCCGTGCTGCGCGACCTCCTCCTGGTACGGGACGACCTGCGCGCGGACCAACGCCGGAGAGCCATGGCGCTCCGGGCCGAACCCGGCGAGGAGTTCGAGGGTCGCGGGCGCCGGTGAGCGCCGGGCCGTACGCGGACACGGAACCTCCCGGTGATCGGTGAACGCCCGGTGAGAGTGGAGAAGCGCCGCCCCGCGCAGGTACGGCGGTGCCTGCCGAGATTGACATCGAGACACCGGCGGAAAACGGCGTTTCGCCGGATCCAGTGGGTAAGCGTGGAGCATGAGTGATGCGCCGCGACACGTCGTCGAGCTCGCCGAGCGGCGGGCCAAGGCCAGGGCGGAACGGCAGTACGGGGCCGCCGACGCGCTCAGGCGTGAGATCGAGCAGGCCGGCTGGCTGGTGCGCGACACGGCGGCGGGGTTCGAGCTGAGGGAGAAGCCGCTGTTCGAGGTGTGGCCGTCGGTGCGGTCGATCCCCATCAGCGCGGTGACGGACGACCGCGTGGAGGGCCGGCTGCCGCCGATCGATCATTCCCTCGAGTGGGGCGCCGGCGAGGAGGAGAGCGAGGGCGCGCATACCTGGGAGCCGCATCCGGTGGCGGACGCCATGGTCCACGCGCAGCAGATCTGGGACTCCACGCTGGCCGTCAACCGGCTCGACGAGGCGGGCATCGACCTGGAGCGGCAGCGGATCGAGACCCATGAGGTGAAGGTCGGCGTCGGACTGGTGGTGGACGGCTGGGGGGAGGACGTTCGCGAGTGCGTGCGCGCGCTGCTCGAGCACACCACCGCCAAGATCCTCGCGCTGGACCTCGGCGACCTGGAGGGCGCGGGCACGGCGCTCCACGAGCTCGCGGAGGGCCATCACGAGCGCCTCACCGTGTGGCACGTCGCCGAGACGCCGCACTGGCGAGGGGGCACGGCCGAGTGGGGCGCGTGCCGTATGACGCTGATGCGGCTGGACACCTCCGACGTGCACGTCCTGATGGAGACCTCGACCGTGCTGGAGGGCGACGCGCTGACGCCGCTGGTCGCGGCGATCAACGACGGGGCCGTGGCGGCGGGCTGGAAGGGGGTCGAACCCGCGGAGGGCGGCATGGAGTGGCACGAGGCGGGTCCCGGCCGGGTGCGGGGGCTGCTGGGGTATCTCATGGCGGTACGGCGGGGCGCCGCGCTCGGCGCGTTCCCCGAGCAGGCGCGCTACTACCGCAACGCCGACCTGGAGCTGTCGCTCGCGCTGGAGGGCCCGCTGGTCGTCCCCGGCAAGCGCCTGCCGGTACGGCAGGGCCGCCACCACACCTACCACGACGTTTCCCACGACTACCGGGACAGGGAATCGCGCCGGACCTACGACAGGGTGCTGCGCATGCTGCGTTCCTCGTAGGCTTGGGGCTTATGCGAGACCAGAGGCTGCTTGCGCCGTACACGACACTCCGGCTGGGTGGGCCCGCGCGGGCCTACGCGGCGGCGACCTCGGCGGAGGAGCTGGTGTCCCTGGTGGCCGACGCGGACCGGCGGGAGGAACCGACGCTGCTGCTGGGCGGCGGCAGCAACCTGGTGGTGTCCGACGACGGCTTCGACGGCCTGGTGATCAAGGTGGCCACGCGCGGGGTGAGCGTCTCGCGCGACGGCGACCAGGTGGCGGTCGAGGTGCAGGCCGGGGAGGACTGGGATCCGCTGGTGGCCCGCGCGGTGGCGGAGGGCTGGGCGGGCCTGGAGTGCATGTCGGGCATTCCTGGTCAGGCCGGGTCGACCCCCATCCAGAACGTGGGCGCGTACGGGCAGGAAGTGTCGCAGACGGTGCGCTGCGTGCGGGTCTACGACCGGCGCACGCGCGAGGTGCGCGACGTCGAGGCGCGGCGGTGCGGCTTCGCCTACCGAACGAGCGCGTTCAAGCAGGACCTCGGCCGGTACGTGGTGCTCGCTGTGACGTTCTTGCTGGACATTTCGGAAATGTCGGGCGCGTTGACCTATCGGGAACTCGTCACCAGGGTCGGCGAGCGGGCGCCGCTCGCCGAGGTGCGCTCGGCCGTCCTCGGCCTGCGCAGGGGCAAGGGCATGGTGCTCGACCCCGCCGACCCCGACACCCGCAGCGCGGGCTCGTTCTTCACCAACCCGATCATCTCCGCCGAGCAGGCCGCCGCGCTCGGCGCCGGCACCCCTCGGTGGGAGATGCCCGGCGGCACCGTCAAGGTGTCCGCGGCCTGGCTGATCGAGCAGGCCGGGTTCCCCAAGGGCTACGCGCGCGGCCCCGTCCGCATCTCCACCAAGCACACCCTCGCCCTGACCAACCCCAACGGCGAGGGCACCACCGCCGACCTGCTCGCCCTGGCGCGGGAGGTGCGGGAAGGGGTGCGGGAGAAGTTCGGCGTCACGCTCGTCAACGAACCCGTGATGGTCGGCTGCGCGCTCTGAGCGCCGGGAGGCCCGCCGTCCTAGCCGTGTATCCAGCGGGTGTCGGAGATCACCCAGTACTCGACGAACCTGCCGTTCTCCGCGCGGAGGATGTCGTGCCCGCTGAAGGTGATCCTGGTCACGCCCACGCCCGGGATGACGCCCGTGTGGTCGCCGGTGAACGTCCAGCGGGCGGCCACGGTGTCACCGTCGACGATCGGCCCCACGTCCAGCGTGACCGCCACGTTCGCGAACGGCTCGAACCCCTGCGCCAGCGCGCCTTTCAGCCCCTCGGGGCCGTGCACGTCCATGCCCGGCCAGTGCCCCACGAAGTCGGGCGAGACCAGCTCGTCGGCGAGATCGAAGTCGCCGTTCCACATCTCCAGCAGCCAGCGACGGTAAAGCTCGTCCATCGGGTAAGCTCGTTTCGTATTCCGAAGGGGAGTAGTCCTCAATTCGCGCGGTCGACATGCTGGCATCTGCCCGGTCGCGCGGGCCTGTAACAGGCGGACGAGACCTTCGGCCTGGCAACCCTGCCGGGCCGAAGTCGTGCTGCCCTCGTTGAGTCGCTTCCGGTCCGGCCGTTTGGAAGAGGACCTGTGGAAGCTTTCTGGATCAGCCTTGCGGTGATCTTCGTCGCCGAGCTGGGCGACAAGAGCCAGTTGATGGCGATGACGTTCGCCACCCGATTCAAGCCCTGGCCCGTGCTGGCGGGCATCACGATCGCGACGACGGTGGTCCACCTGGTGAGCGTCGCCGTCGGCGGGCTGATCGGCGACGCGCTGCCGACCACCGCCATTTCCATCGCCGCGGGCGTCGCGTTCCTCGGGTTCGCGCTCTGGACACTCCGCGGCGACGAGCTGACTGAGGAGGAGTCGCAGAAGGCCAAGCGCGCCACGCGCCACGTGCTGATCGCGGTGACCGTGGCGTTCTTCCTGAGCGAGCTGGGCGACAAGACGATGCTGGCCACGATCACGCTGGCGACGCAGCACGGGTGGCTCGGCACGTGGATCGGGTCGACCGTCGGCATGGTCGCCGCCGACGCGCTGGCGATCGTGGTCGGTCGGCTGCTCGGCCGGCACCTGCCCGAGAAGGCCATCCGGTACGGCGCGGCCGCCGCCTTCGCCCTGTTCGGCGTGCTGCTACTGGTGGAGCCGCTCCTCTGACGGCCCGAGCCGTCGATCCCGGGGTCGAGCCGTCGGCCCCGGGTTCAGACGGTTAACAGGGCCAGGCGGTGGGCCGCGGCCGTCGCCTCGCCGCGGGTCGAGACGCCCAGCTTGCCGAGGATGTTCGACACGTGCACGCTGACCGTCTTCGCCGAGATGAACAGCTCCGTCGCGATGTCCCTGTTGGTCCGCCCGAGGGCGACCAGCCGCAGCACCTCCAGCTCGCGCGGCGTCAGCAGGTCGGGCGCGGGCCCGCTCTCCTCCACGAGCCCGACGCCGAGGCGGCGGGCCAGGTTCTCGATCTCGATCACCAGCGGCGCCGCGGACAGGCCGCCGGCCAGGGGATAGGCGGTGCGCAGCCGCGCGGCGGCGCCGTCCTTGTCGCCGGTCTTGGCGAGTGCCGTGGCGGCCCGCAGGAGTGACTTGGCGTGCGCGTGGGGCCGGTCGAGCCGTTCCCACGCGACGGCGGCGGCGTCGAAGTCGCCGGTGAAGGTGAGGCGGTAGGCCTCGGAGACAGGGCCGATGACCACGAGCGACGCGGCCACCTCGGCGGCCATGGCGCGGACGGCGGCGGCCCGCTCGGGCACGGCGGGTGCCGCGGCGTCGCAGACGGCGCCGATGAGGGCCAGCAGCCGCCAGACCAGCCCTGCCTTGCTCGCCTGGCTGGGCCTGCTGAGCATCCGTTCGGCGACCGCGAGCGCGTGGTCGGGTTCGCCCCTGAGCAGGTGCCAGCCGATGTGCAGGCGGGTGCTGTTGGTGATGTCCTGCACGAAGGTCTCGGGGCGCTCGGTGAGCACCCCGAGTTCGGACAGGATGCTCTCCACCAGGTCCAGCTCGCCGCGGGCCATCGCGATGTCGGCGCGGGCGCGCAGGACGTGGTGGCGGACCCTGATGGTGGGGCCGAGGGTGAGCGCGTACTCGATGACCTGGACCGCCTCGTCCCACCGGCCCAGCGCCTCCAGGCACTCGGCCAGGTTGTTGAGGATGAAGGTGCCGGAGGTCCTGATCCTGCCGTACTTCTTGGCCAGCAGCTCGCCCTCGTGGGCCAGCTCGATGGCCTCGGCGGAGCGGCCGAGGTCGTTCAGCGCGTCGACGTTGTTGGCCAGCGCGCGCAGGATGACCTGGCCGGAGCCCACCTGCTCGCCGATGCGCATGGCCCGCCGGTTGCTCTCGAAGGTGCGCTCGATGTCGCCGTCGAGGGAGTAGCCGAGGGCCAGGTTCATGATCAGATCGGCTTCGATGACCTGGAGTCCGAGCGTCCTGGCCAGCTCCAGGCCCTCCTCGGCGAGCGCGGTGCCCTCGGCGAGCTCGCCCTTGAGCATGAGGTGGCGGCTGAGCTTCACCAGCACGTCGGCGCGGGCCGGACCGGGCTCGGGCACCAGGCTGAGCGCGTGCCTGAACTTCTCCTGCGCGCCGGGCTTGGCCTTGGCCAGCTGGAAGTTGCCCCAGCGGACCAGCAGCGCGGCCACCCGCTCGGGTTCGGCGTGCTCGTCGAGCTGGTCGAGCGCGGCCTTGACGAACTTGACGCCCTTGTCGATGTCGCCGCAGGCGTGGCTGGCCTCGGAGGCGCGTTCGAGCACGGCGGTGTGGTCCACGCCGATGTCGCCGCAGGCGCCCGGCACCTTGTCCCACAGCATGAGGACGCGTTCGAGCAGGGGGATGGCCTCGGTGTAGGCGAAGGCGCCGAACGACTTCTGCGCCGCCTCCCAGGCCGAGATGAGCGCCCACTGGTCGTTGCGCGCGCCGTACCAGTGGTGGGCGATCTCGACGGCCGCCCTGCCGGGCGGCACGAGGCCGCGGTCGCGGGAGATCTCCTCGGCGTAGCGCCCGTGCAGGCGCTGGTGCTCGCCGGGCAGCAACTCGTCGTGTACGGCCTCGCGGATGAGCGCGTGCCGGAAGACGTAGGCCCGGTTGTCGGCGATCTGGAGCACGTTGCCCGCGATGGCGGGACGCAACGCCGCCTCCAGGTCGATGTCCGACAGCCCGCTGACGGCCGAGAGCAGGGCGTGGCCGACGCGGATGCCGCCCGCGGCGGCGATGCGCAGGACGCGCTGGGTCTCCTCGGGCAGCCGTTCGACCGAGCCGAGGATGAGGTCGGTGAGGGAGTCGGGCACCTCCCCGGCGCCGTCGTCGCAGTCCATCAGGGCCTCGACGAACAGCGGGATGCCCTGGCTGCGCTGGTAGACCGTCTCGATGCGGGAGTACAGAGGGGGAGCGCCGAGGATCCCGGCCATCTGCTCGGCGACCTCGTCGCGCGACAGGCGCGGCAGGTCGAGCCGGATCACGCCCGCGACCCGCCCGAGCTCGGCCAGGACCGGCCGGAGGGGGTGCTGGCGGTGCAGGTCGTCCGAGCGGTAGGTCAGGACCATGAGCAGCTGCGACTCGCGCAGGTTGCGGCTGAGGAAGGCGATCAGGTCGCGGCTGGACCGGTCGGCCCAGTGGATGTCCTCGATGACCAGCACGACGGGCCGCGACTCGGCGAGCCGTTCGAGCAGGGTGAGGAACTGCTCGAAGAGCCTGGCCCGGCCGGTGTCGGTATCGCCGTCGGCGGACGGCTCGCCGAACTCGGGAAGCAGCCTGGCCAGGTCGCGCTCCGCGCCGTCGGGCAGCAGCGCGCCGATCCTGGCCGTGCCCATCTCCCTGACGAGCTGGCGGAGGGCGGCGGTGAAAGGGGCGTAGGCCAGCCCGTCGGTGGACAGCTCGACGCAGCCACCGAACAGAACCTGCGCGCCGTCGTTCGCGGCGCGCTCGGCGAAGCTCTGCACCAGTCTGGTCTTGCCGACTCCCGCTTCCCCGCCCAGGAGCACGGCGGTGGCCGCGCCCTTGCGGGCCTCGTCGAAGGACTCGGTCAGGACTGACAGCTCTGCTTCCCGTCCTACGAAGACGGGACTTACGGAACGCCCCAACACGTCCTCAAGCATGACATATGACCCTTACCGGTTAGGGGGGTTGAGAGGCCCGGCCGCGAGGGAGGATGCGGCCGGGCTCTCGTGACATGGTCATGACTTGCGGAGCTTGCCGAAGACCGAGCGGTGGCGACGCTCGGACTCACCGGACCGCTGGGCCTCGCGTACTCGGCGGTGTGCCGCGGCGGCCTGGCGGAGCTCCTGGGCGTGGGTCTGCATGAGCTGGTATTCGATCTCGGGGTTCATGGCTACTTTCTCCTGTCTTTGCCGACATGTTTAGGTTCGGGCTAAGGCCCACCCCGTCACATCGGTCGGATGCCTTATCTCTGCCGAACCATCGGCTTAGGACTACCTAGGACACGCCTGGGCATCGCCTTAGACAGGCCACGATGGTGCGCCGTGAGGCTATGGATGATCACCGCGGTGGTCGGCGCGTTGCTCGTCGCGGGCTTTCCCGTCGCAGCTCAGGACCATGAGTGGCGTGTCTCGGTCACGGCTGAGGCGAACATGTGGGGCGGTCTCGGCGAGGTCGGCGCCGGCGGGCCCGACGACGCCTGGGTGGTACGCGCGGGCCTGCCGGTCCTGCGCTGGGACGGCACGGCCTGGCAGGACGAGATCGACCAGCCCGTGCCGTACCTGGTGACGCCGGCCGGACCGGGGGTGAGCTGGAGGTTCGAGGAGCACCCCGACCACATCGAGGTCCGCCGCCACGCGGCGGGCGGGTGGACCAGCCTGCCGATCGCGGTGGAGTCCGCGCACGTGACGGCGGCCGCCGCCACCGGAGCCGACGACTGCTGGGCGGCCGGGCTGCGGTTCGGTCCGTACGGCATGACCGACGAGCTCTGGCACTGGACGGGTACGGCCTGGCGGACGGTGCCCGCACCGCTGCCGATCAGCGACTTCGCGGCGGTGCCTGCGCGGCGGGTGTGGGCGCTGAGCAGCCCCGGCGAGGACAAGCTCGGCTACGACGGCGAGCGTGTCGCCTCGATCATGCGGTGGACCGGCACGGAGTGGGCGCGCACGCCGCTCCCGCGCGTCAACCTGCCCGAGGGCGGCTACCTCGAGCTCAACGACATCGTCATGCCGTACCCGGGGCTGGGGTACGCGGTGGGGGCGATCACGGTGGGCGGCCTGCCGCGCGAGGCGGTGCTGCTGCGCTGGAACGGCAGGGCGTGGCGGTTCCTCCGCCACCGGGCGCCCGCCACCGCCTACACCCGCGTGGCCACGGACGGAGGCAGCGGGCTGTGGCTGGCCGCGGCCCGGCCGGGCAGGCCCGACGCGCTCGTCCACTTCGTGGACGGCGCCTGGACGGAGATCGTCGTGAGCCCGCCGGGCACGGCACGCGCCGAGATCAGGGGTCTGGCCAACGTGCCGGGCACCACGCGGATGTGGGCGACGGTGGAGGAGAGTGCCCCCACGGGGGTACGGCAATTGGTGCTGACCTATCAATGAACATTCCGGCAGGTCCGGTTTGGAACTACCCGTCCGGGTCGGCGATGCTGTGATGGTGTCAACTGTGACTACCTCGCTCGCGGACGTGGCCTCCTCGGACGCCACGCTGCGCGCCTTCCTGCACGGCCTGCCCGGTGTCGACCGGGTGGGCGCGGACCAGCGGGCTGCCATGCTCTCCACCCGCTCCATCAAGACGACCGCCAAGGCCCAGGCCATCGACCTGGCCATCTCGATGGTCGATCTGACCACCCTGGAGGGCGCCGACACCGCCGGCAAGGTCCGGGCGATGTGCACCAAGGCGATGTACCCGGGCGCGGGCGCGCCGCAGGTGGCCGCCGTCTGCGTCTACCCCGACCTGGTGCCGGTGGCGGTCGAGGCGCTGCGGGGGTCGGGCGTGAAGGTGGCCTCGGTGGCCACCGCGTTCCCCAGCGGCCGATCCTCGCTCGAGGTCAAGGTGAGCGACACCGCGCTGGCCGTCGCCGCCGGCGCGGACGAGATCGACATGGTGATCGACAGGGGCGCGTTCCTGTCCGGCGGCTACCTGAAGGTGTTCGAGGAGATCGTCGCGGTGAAGGCGGCCTGCGGCGAGGCCCACCTGAAGGTGATCCTGGAGACGGGCGAGCTGGCGACCTACGACAACGTACGGCGCGCCTCGTGGCTGGCCATGATCGCGGGGGCCGACTTCATCAAGACCTCCACCGGCAAGGTCGCCCCCGCGGCCACGCTCCCGGTGACGCTGGTCATGCTGGAGGCGGTGCGCGACTTCCGCGACCGGACGGGCCGCCAGGTCGGCGTGAAGCCCGCGGGCGGGATCCGCACGACCAAGGACGCGATCAAGAACCTCGTGCTGGTCAACGAGACCGCCGGCGACGACTGGCTCGCCCCCGACTGGTTCAGGCTCGGCGCCTCCTCGCTGCTGAACGACCTGCTGATGCAGCGGCAGAAGCTCGCCACCGGCCGGTACGCCGGTCCCGACTACTTCACCCTGGACTGATCACGATGGTGTTCGAGTACGCCCCCGCACCCGAGTCGCGCGACGTCGTCGACATCCAGCCGTCGTACGGGCTGTTCATCAACGGCGAGTTCGTGGACGGCTCAGGGCCCACGTTCAAGACGGTCAACCCGGCCACCGAGGAGACGCTGGCCGAGGTCGCCACCGCCACCTCCGACGACGTGGACCGCGCCGTGCAGGCCGCCCGCAAGGCCTTCGGCGTCTGGTCGTCGCTGCCCGGCGCCGAGCGGGCCAAGTACCTGTTCAGGATCGCCAGGATCATCCAGGAGCGGGCCCGCGAGCTGGCCGTCCTGGAGTCGCTGGACAACGGCAAGCCCATCCGCGAGTCGCGGGACGTCGACGTGCCGCTCGTCGCCGCGCACTTCTTCTACTACGCCGGGTGGGCCGACAAGCTCGCCTACGCCGGCTTCGGCGACCGGCCGCTGGGCGTGGCCGGCCAGGTCATCCCGTGGAACTTCCCGCTGCTGATGCTGGCCTGGAAGATCGCCCCCGCGCTGGCCTGCGGCAACACGGTCGTGCTCAAGCCCGCCGAGACCACGCCGCTGACCGCGCTGCTGTTCGCCGAGATCTGCCGGCAGGCCGAGCTGCCGCCGGGCGTCGTCAACATCGTCACGGGCGCGGGCGAGACCGGCGCCGCCGTCGTCGCGCACCCCGACGTCAACAAGGTCGCCTTCACCGGCTCCACCGAGGTCGGCAGGATCATCGCCCGTACGGTGGCCGGCACGTCGAAGAAGCTCACGCTCGAGCTCGGCGGCAAGGCCGCCAACATCGTCTTCGACGACGCCGCCATCGACCAGGCGGTCGAGGGCATCGTCAACGGCATCTTCTTCAACCAGGGACACGTCTGCTGCGCGGGCTCCCGCCTGCTGGTGCAGGAGTCGGTGCAGGACGAGCTGCTCGACTCGCTCAAGCGGCGGCTGTCCACCCTCCGTCTCGGCGACCCGCTGGACAAGAACACCGACATCGGCGCGATCAACTCCGCCGCGCAGCTCGCCAGGATCAGGGAACTGTCGCAGGCCGGGGAGTCCGAGGGCGCCGAGCGCTGGTCGCCGGCGTGCCCGCTGCCCGACAAGGGCTTCTGGTTCCCTCCCACGATCTTCACCGGCGTGGCGCAGTCGCACCGCATCGCCCGGGAGGAGATCTTCGGCCCGGTCCTTTCCGTGCTGACCTTCCGCACCCCCGCCGAAGCGGTCGAGAAGGCGAACAACACCCCCTACGGCCTGTCCGCGGGCGTGTGGACGGAGAAGGGCTCGCGCATCCTGTGGATGGCCGACCGGCTCCGCGCCGGAGTCGTCTGGGCCAACACCTTCAACAAGTTCGACCCGACCTCGCCCTTCGGCGGCTACAAGGAATCGGGCTACGGCCGTGAGGGCGGCATCGCGGGGCTGGAGGCCTACCTTGACGTGTGATCATCGCCTGCGCCGCAGGCGGGCCCGGCGCGCCTACGCCACCCGCGGTCACGCCTACGCTCGCGCGGGCCGCCCCGTGCGGACCGGCTGGTTCGCCCACCGCTGCGGGGTCAGCCGCTGCGGCCAGATCTTCGTTCCCGTACGGCCGGCGGAGGAGAAGCGATGACCAGGTTGACCGTCCGCAAGACCTACAAGCTGTTCATCGGCGGGGCGTTCCCGCGTTCCGAGAGCGGAAGGTCGTACGTCGTGGCGTCCCCCAAGGGAGACTTCCTGGCCAACGCTTCCCGCGCCTCACGCAAGGACGCGCGCGACGCCGTGTCGGCCGCGCGCAAGGCGTTCCCTGGGTGGTCGGCGGCCACGCCGTACAACAGGGGGCAGATCCTCTACCGCGTCGCCGAGATGCTGGAGGGCCGCCGCGGCCAGTTCGCCGACGAGATCGTCGGCCTGGGCAAGAAGGCCGCCCTCGAGCAGGTGGACGCCGCCATCGACCGCCTCGTCTGGTACGCGGGCTGGTCCGACAAGATCGCGTCGGTGCGCGGGTCGGCCAACCCCGTCGCGGGGCCGTACTTCAACCTGTCGTCGCCCGAACCGACCGGCGTGGTCGCGGTGATCGCGCCCGCCGACCCGCTGCTCGGGCTCGTCTCCGTCGTGGCGCCGGTCATCGTCACCGGCAACACGTGCGTGGTCGTGGCGTCGGAGAGCTCGCCGCTGGCCGCGATCACGCTGGCCGAGGTCCTGGCGACCTCGGACCTGCCCGGCGGGGTGGTCAACATCCTCACCGGGCACCAGGCGGAGATCGCGCCCTGGCTGGCGGCGCACATGGACGTCAACGGGCTGGACCTCACCGGGGTGGCGGACGCCGACCTGGCGCTGCGGTGCGAGCAGGACGCGGCGGAGAACCTCAAGCGGGTGGTACGGCCCGCGGCGGTGGACTGGAACGCGGACCCGGGGATCGGCCGGATGACCGCGTTCCTGGAGACCAAGACGGTCTGGCACCCGGCGGGGGTCTGACCGGCGACGGCTCCCGCCCCTCGGCCACGCGGTTCGGCGGGCGGGCTGCCGGGCGGACCGGCGGTAGGCGGCCACGGGAGACGCGCGCCAGGCAGGCGCGCGTCTCGTCTCATGGCTCGATCTGGGCCTTCATCGACTGCCAGGGTGCGGCGTCGAACACCAGCATGATCGAGACGATCTTGCCGTCGGCCAGGCGGAAGTGCTCGGCCGTGCGCTGGGTGCCGGCCGGTGTCGCGGTGTGCACGTCGTACACGAGCGTCGCCTCGGCTTCGCCGTACAGCTCGCTGATGAGCTCGACGCCGATCACGATCGACACGAACCCCGGCAGCGTCGCCAGGTGGCCGGTCCGGTCGTCTGAGCTGATGAACGGGCTGTGGAAGCGGAACGGCTCACCCAGGTGCGCCGCGGCCGCGGGCACGTCGCCGCGGAAGCGGGCTTCGTGGTAGCCGCGGACGGCGCGGCGAGTCCGCTCCTGTGCGGTCATGGTCATGGCCGGGATCCGCTCTGGGCCAGGTGGTCGGCCAGGCGATGCTGGTTGGCGGCCAGCCGCAGGCACATGTCACGGAAGACGACCAGCTCCTCGGGCGTGAACCCGTCGAACATCGCCCGCATGGCGAGCTGCGCCGGCCTGCGGAACGCCTCGACCCAGGCGCGCCCGGCAGGCGTGATCTCGGCCAGGACGGCGCGCCGGTCTCCCGGGTCGGGGACCCGGCGGACCAGCCCGTCGCGTTCGAGCGTGTCGACCAGGCCGGTGACGTTGCGGGAACTGACACCCGCGGCTCGGGCGAGGTCGCCGATGCTGATCCCCCGCTCGGCGGCGCTCAACCGGACGAGCAGGTCGAGGGCGCCCGCGCTGACCCCTCTCCCCTCGGAGCCGTGGGCACGCATGCGCTCGACCGCGTGATAGGCGGTGCGGACGGCCGCGGCCGCCTCCAGCGGCGGCAGGCCGTCCTCGTGGTCGGTGAACTGGGTCATCGCCGCTCTGACGCGGGGGTCGTAGAGATAACCGGCGGAGTCGGACTGGTAAGTATGTACGTCCTTCATAGTAAGAAGGGAGATTAGTACCTACTTCCAGATCTGGCCAGTCCCGGGGTGTCAGTCATGCTTGTGGACCGTGACGGCCTGGATGGCCCACAACACGATCGTGTGCACGGGAGATTCGTGCCGGGTCACAGCGGCGCCGTGCGCGTACTCGTCCAGGACGAGGACCTCGTTGACGCGGTCGAACTCGAAGACGACGCCCTTGAGTGACTGGCCGCCGAGCAGGTGGACCGTCACGCGCTGCGGGCTTCCCTGCATGTCGGACAGCAGGTCCCGCCACACCTTCGCGGCGGCCATCCGTCGCCCTCTCTCGGACTCGGCCATGCGCTCACTTCCCTTCGGGGCACACGCACGCGCGGGCGGGGCTCACCGCTATTCGATCGGCGTGTCCGACCAGCGGAGCAGGAAAGCCGCGGCGTCCCATCCGGTGTAGGCGATGTGGCGGATGATCTCGTCGCCGCGGTGGACGACGACCTGGAAGACGAAGTCCTTGTCGCCGAACTCGCCCATGATGCTGACCGTGGTCTCCTCACCGGGCAGGAGGGGCTGGTCGGGCCAGGCCATGGCGGCGGCGTTGGCGGTGAAGCGCGCCAGCATCGCCTTGACGATGGCCACGTCGTCGGTCATGAGGCCAGCCTGCCAGCGGCGTGGGCAAGAACCGGCAAAACCGGCTGCCCCGCCCGCGCGGGCGGCGGCAGGACGCTAGCGGGGTTTGGCGCGGCGGGTGGGCTGGGCGGTGAGCGGGTCCTCGGGCCACGGGTGCCTGGGGTAGCGTCCGCGCAGCTCGGCGCGGACGGCGCGATAGCCGTCCCGCCAGAAGGAGGCCAGGTCGGAGGTGACGGCGGCGGGCCGCCCTGCGGGGGACAGCAGGTGGATCAGCAGCGGCACCCCTGATACGCGGGGCGCCTCCTGCCAGCCGAACAGCTCCTGCAGTTTGACCGCCAGCACCGGCTGCTCGCCCGAGTAGTCGACGCGGATCCGCGAGCCGCTGGGCACCTCGATGTGCGAGGGCGCGTCGTCGTCGAGGCGGCGGTTCCACGGGACGAGCCGGCGCAGCGCGCCGGCCACGTCGAGGCGTTCGAGGTCGGCGCGGCGGCGGGCGCGGGACAGCTCGGGTTCGAGCCACTGGTCGGCGAGGCCGATCAGGTCGTCCATCGGCGGCCACGGGTCGCCGACGGCGCGACGGCAGAAGGCCATCCGGTCCCGGACGGCGACGGCCTCCCTGGTCCAGGTGAGCACGTTGTCCGTGCGCAGGCCGTGCAGGAGGGCGGGCCGGACGTCGGCGTCCTTCAACGGGCCCGACGACAGCTCGATGGCGCCCAGCCGTTCGACGACGCGGGCGCTGACGTCGCCGCGACGCCAGGCGACCTCCTCCTGGACGGTCACCGGCACGACCCGCCGGGCGAGGACCTCGTCGATGACGACCGCCTGCCTGATCCTGGCGGACGCGGCACCGGTGGGGCGGTCGGCCACGGCGATGGCCAGCCATTCGGCGGTGCCGAGCCGGGAGCCCTCGGGCAGCTGCGCCCTGGTGCCCGAGGCCATGAGGAAGCCGCCGCCGCTCCTGCGGGCCACCCGCTCGGGGAAGGCCAGCGCGACCGCCAGGCCCGCGACCTCGTCGTCGGGGCCCTCGATACGGGCGCCGGTGAGCCGCCTGACCTCGCGCAGCCAGCGCGGGTCGCGGTCGCGGGCGGCCTTCCGCCAGACGTCCACGAGGTCGTCGCCGGCGTCCTTGGGGAGCTGCTCGGACAGCAGCGCCACCACCCCCGCGGCGCGCGGGCCCGCGTCGAGCAGGGCCCTGGCCAGGCGCGGGTGCAGGCCCGCCATGGCCATCCGCCGTCCCCTGTCCGTCACCCGGATCCGCCCGCTCGCGGGATCCCCTCCGGCGGCGTGGAGGAGGGCAGGACCGTCGTCACCCGGCGCGTCGCCGGCCGGGGGCGCGGCGATGCCGTCGCCCGGAAGGCCGGCCCCGTCGAGCGGTTCGACCGCGCCGAGGGCGCGGAGGGTGCGGACGGCGACCGACATCGCCGCCGCGGGCGGTCGGTCGAGCAGCGCGAGGCCGGCCGCGTCGGGGGCGCCCCAGCACGCCGCCTGCAACGCGAACTCCGTCAGGTCTGCCAGCAGGATCTCCGGCTGGGCCTGCGGGGCCAGCCTCGCGTGGGTGGCCGAGGTCCAGCACCGGTAGGCGGTTCCCGGGCCTTCCCTGCCCGCCCGGCCGGCCCGCTGGTCGGCCGCGGCGCGGGAGACGTGGACGGTGGTCAGCGAGCCGAGCCCGCGGGCGTGGTCGGTGCGCGGCTCCCTGGCCAGCCCCGAGTCCACCACCACACGGACGCCGGGCACCGTCAGGCTGGACTCCGCGACCGCGGTGGCCAGCACGACCCGCCGGGTGGCCGACGGCCTGAGCACCGCGTCCTGGACGTGGGCCGGGGCCTGGCCGTGCACCTGGAGGACGTCCACGGCGGTGCCGAGCATCGCGGCCACCCGGGAGATCTCGCCGACTCCCGGCAGGAAGCACAGCACGTCCCCCTCCCGCTCGGCCAGCGCGCGCCGTACGACGTCGGCCACGTGCGCCAGCAGCGCCGGGTCGACGCGCAGCCCGTGCGGGGGCGCGACGGGCCGTGGCGGCGGCGCCCACACGATCTCCAGGGGATGGGGGACGCCGGAGGCGGAGACCACCGGCGCGTCGCCGAGCAGCCGTGACCACGGCCCGGTGTCGGCGGTCGCGGACGCGGCGACCAGGCGCAGGTCGGGCCGGAGTGCCTCGCGGACGTCGAGCAGGAACGCCAGCGCGGTGTCGGCGTCGAGGTGGCGTTCGTGACACTCGTCGATCATGACGGCGTCGACGCCCGGAAGTTCCTGGTCGCGCTGGAGGCGCTGCAGCAGCACGCCGGTGGTCACGACCTCGACGCCGGGCCTGCGGCCCTCGCGGTGCTCGCCGCGGATGGTGTAGGCGACGTCCATCCGGCGCGCCGCCGCCCGTACGGCGAGCCTGCGCGGCTCGGCGACCAGCACGTTCATGCCGGCCTCCGCCAGCGCGAGCGGCACGACCGTGGTCTTGCCGGTGCCCGGCGGCGCGGTCAGGACGGCGCGCCCGCAGTCGTCGAGCGCCCGCAGCAGCGCGGGCAGCGCGCCGTGGATCGGCAGCGGATGACCGGCCGGAGCCATCAGCCCGCCGCGCCGATGACCGAGTCGAGCAGGCCGGGGAAGCGGTCGTCGAGATCGCCCTTGCGCAGCGTCATGAACTTCTGCCGGCCCTCCTGCCGGGTCGAGACGACTCCCGCGTCGCGCAGGACCCGGTAGTGGTGGGACAGCGTCGACTTGTGCAGCCCGATCGCCTCGCCGACGCCCCGGCACGTCAGCTCGACCTCGGTCGCCAGCTTGACGACGACCTCGAGCCGCGCGGGGTCGGCGAGTGCGTGCAGCACCTCGGTGAGCTGGATGTCCTCGATCGCCGGTTGAGGTAGCAGGCGCATACCGTCACCCTGCCGCTTCGTTGGAAGGTTTGACAACAATCCAACTATACGCGAGCTTGGTCCCCATGACCCACAAGCTGTACGCCCTGGCCCTGGGGAACTTCTCCGTGGGCACCGGCATGTTCGTCACCGCCGGGCTCGTGCTCCCCATCAGCCATGACCTCGCCATCTCCCCCTCCGCGGCGGGCCAGCTCATGACCGTGTTCGCGCTGGCGTACGCGATCCTGTCGCCGATACTGGCCGCGCTGACCGCCCGGTTGTCCAAGAAGCGGGTGCTGCTCATCGGCTTGGGCGTGCTGGCGGCGGGCAACGCGTTGACGGCACTGGCGCCCACGTTCGGCCTCATGCTGGGCACGCGGGTGATCGCGGCCGCGGGAGCGGCCATGGTGACGCCCGTGGCCTCCGCCGTGGCGACCGCGTTGACCGAGCCCGAACGGCGGGGCCGCGCGCTGTCGGTGGTGATGGGCGGCCTGACGGTGGCGTCGGCGGTCGGCGTGCCGCTCGGGACGTGGATGGGCGGCGCGGCGGGCTGGCGCGCGGCGGTGTGGCTGGTGGTGGTGCTCGCCGTGATCGGCTTCGCCGCCGTCGCGCTGGTCGTGCCGGACGTGCGCATGCCCGCCTCGACCAGGATCCGCGACCGCTTCACCCCGCTTGCCGACAGGGGCGTGCTGGCCGTCCTGCTGACACAGTTGCTGATCTTCGCGGCGGCCTTCACCGCCTACACCTACATCGGCTCGCTGCTCGACCTGCCGCTGGCGGCCGTGCTGTGGGCGTGGGGCATCGGCGGGGTGGTCGGGAACGCGGTCGGCGGCCGGCTGACCGACGCCTACGGCCCGCGCAGGATGGTCTTCCTCGGCATCGCGGGGGCGACCGTGCTGCTCGGCCTCATCCCCGTGGCGAACCTCAGCCTCGGAGTGGCCCTGGTGTGGGCGTTCGCGTGGGGGGCGCTGGGCTGGCTGATCGGCCCCTCGCAGCAGTTCAGGACGGTGGCCGCCGTCCCGGACAACGTGCCCGTCGGGCTCGGCCTGCTGGCCTCCAGCCAGTACCTCGGGTTGTTCGTGGCGGGCATCGCGGGCGGTGTCGCCCTCGACTGGTACGGCAGGACCGGCGTGGTCGTGCTGGCCACCGCGCTGGGCGCGCTGACGCTGCTGTTCACGCTGGCGACCTACCGCCCGGCCAGGCAGGCCGTGGCGGCATAGACCAAAGGCCGATGCGCGGGCCGGGGCGGCTCGCCAGACTGGGATCGTGACCGATCCACGTGACGAGCCCGCCCCGTTCGGCACGATCGTGCTGCTGACGACCCTGTCGGCGGTGGCGGTGGCCGCCCTCCAGTACTTCGTGGCCGAGCGGCTCAACCTCAAGCTGCTGCTGGTCGGCCCGATCGCGCTGGTGGCCTTCGAGGTCGTCGTCCACGAGGTGTGGTGGCGACGCTGGTGGGGCGCCGTCCCCGGCGCCCTCGCGGGCCTGGTCCTCTACTTCGAGGGCCGCCAGATGGTGGCCGAGCCCGTGGCGTACGTCGCGGCGTGGGCGCTGTTCGCGGTGGTCTTCTGCCTGGCCAGCCGGATCCCGCTGGGCGGCCTGGAGGAACGGCGGGCGGGCCAGGACCCGGTCGACTGAGATGGGTGGATCTGGGCGGGGGACCGGCCGGGCCGGCCCCGAGGGGTCAGGCGGGGATCCAGTCGAGTGACACGGCGGCGATGACGAAGATGCCCAGCAGGATCCGGTAGATGACGAAACCGGTGAAGCGGTGGGTGCTGATGTACTTCAGGAACCAGGCCACCGCCGCGTAGCCCACCACGAACGAGATGAGCGTGGCCAGGATCGTCGGCCCCCAGTCGGGCGCCTGCCCGCCACCGATCTCGAAGAGCTCCAGCAGACCCGACGCCAGCACCGCGGGGATGGCCAGCAGGAAGGAGTACTTGGCCGCCTCCTCCCTGCGGTAGTCGAGCAGCAGGCCCGCCGTGATCGTGCCGCCCGACCTGGACACGCCGGGGATCAGCGCGAGCGCCTCCGCGAAGCCGTAGACCAGGGCGTGGGTGGTCGACAGGTGCTTCTCCAGCGTCAGCTTGGCGCGCGCGGTGCGGTCGGCGAACCAGAGGATGATCCCGAAGACGATCAGGGTCGTGCCGATCAGGCGCAGGTCGCGGAAGACGGTCTCGATCTGGTCCTTCAGCGTCACGCCCAGGACGGCGATGGGGATCGTGCCGAGGATGACGTACCAGCCCATCCGCGCGGGGAACAGCCGGCGAAGCTCGGGTCGCCACAACGAGCGCGTCCAGGTGGAGATGATCTCCCAGAGTTCCTTGCGGAAGTAGATGAGCACGGCGGCCTCGGTGCCGAGCTGGATGACCGCGGTGAAGGCCGCCCCCGGGTCCTCCCATCCGAAGAACGCCGAGACGACCCTGATGTGCGCGCTCGAGGAGATCGGCAGGAATTCCGTGAGTCCCTGGAGCAGCCCGAGGACCACCGCTTCGAACCAGCCGATCACGAGACACACCTTCCGTAGACAGTCGTGCAGGCCGAACGACTCCTGAGTGTGGCATGTGATCGCCGAACTCGTGTCATGGGCCGGCAGAGCACGGTGGCGCCTTGCGCGGGCCCACAACCGCTCGCGCGGAACGGCCGGCTGGTGGGGGAGGAGGCCGAGCGGCTCTTGCCGCTGGAGTCTATGGCCGGGAACAGGGCGTCGGAGACGATCGTGCCGGTCAGCGGCTCGGCGGTGGGCCGGGCTGGTCGAGGTGTCCGGGCCCGTGAGGGGGCCGCATGGCCGGCCCACGCACCGGGAGCCGGGGTCGTGCCCGCAGAACGTGCGGATCGATGAAGGGCGCCCTAGGGTGAATCGGGTGAGGCCCCTGCTGCTCGTGGACGTCGACGGCGTGCTCAACCCGTTCGGCCGCCCCAATGCGGACTTCAGGCGATATACCTGCACAATCGGTGCAGACTCCTACACCGTCCACCTCAACGCCCGCCATGGCGCCAGGCTCATGGAGCTGGCCATCAGGACGCGCGCCGAGCTGGTGTGGGCGACCACCTGGGAGCACAGCGCCAACGAGTGGATCGCCCCGAGGATCGGCCTGCCCCAGCTGCCGGTCGTCTCGATGGAGCACCGGCGGCCGAGCGAGCGGGGCGAGTCGTTCAAGACCCCCTGTGTCGCCGACTACGTCCGGGGCAGGCCGTTCGTCTGGTTCGACGACCACCTGTGGCACGCCGATGAGGAGTATCTCCGCAGGCATCAGGGTGTCGACGACTTCCTGCTCGTGCCGGTCGACCCGCGCCACGGCCTGACCTTGCGACATCTGGCCATGGCCGAGCGGTGGCTGACCCTGTCAGGGTTCAATCAGGGTCGCGGCTAGGAACGTCGATCGTGGGCAGCTCCGTTGAACGGGTGAAACGACACCACACGGAGGACTCGATGCACCGCTCGAGAGAACACCGCATCATCGCCGGCGTCTGCGGCGGGATCGCCGACCGTCTGGGCCTGCCGCCCACCCTCGTCAGGATCCTGTGGCTGCTGCTCTCCCTGATCCCCGGACCGCTGTGGGTCCTCTACGTCATCCTCTGGATCCTCATGCCCAACGGACCTGAGCGCCACTGACCCCGCCTATGCTCGAAGCATGAGGGAACGGTCGCTGACGCTCATCCAGGACGAACTCGTCGACTACGACAAGGCCATGGAACGCATGGCGGAGCTGGTCGACGAACGCCAGCGCGACGCGCGTCCCGACACGCTGTGGCTGCTCAGCCACCCCTCGGTCTTCACCGTCGGCAGGCGCACCCCGCTGCACCACCTGCCCGACCCCGCCCGGGGCATCCCCGTGGTGGAGACGGGCAGGGGCGGCCAGCTCACCTACCACGGGCCCGGCCAGCTGGTCGGCTACCTCATCGTCAAGCTCGGCGACGACGAGGGGATCGTCGACTACGTGCGCGAGGTCGAGCTGCGCCTGGTCGCCGCCCTGGCCGAGCTGGGGCTGTCGGCCGAACGCCGCGACACCCCGCCCGGCTCCGAACTGCTCACCGGCGTCTGGACCACCGAGACCCGCCGCAAGATCGTCTCCATCGGCATGCGCCAGTCGCGCGGCGTCACCAGCCACGGCTTCGCCCTCAACGTCGACGGCGACCTCGAGCCGTGGACGTGGGCGGTCCCGTGCGGCATGCCCGAGGCCGACATGACCTCCCTCCTGCGCGAGCGGGGCTCCGCCGACATGGCCCAGGTCCGCACCGCCGTGGCCGGCGCCTTCGACGCCTCCTGAGCGCCTTCGCGCTCGACCTCAACGGGGAAAGACCCGCACCTCGGCGTCGTGGGCGTTGCCTACCAGCTTGCCGTCGCATGTGATCAGTGGCGCTTCGAGGGCCTCGGCGAGGGTGAGGTAGCAGGCGTCATAAGCCGTGTAGTTGTGTCGCAACTCCCACACCCGTTCCGCGAGTCCTTGGAGTTCGTAGCGGGAGATGTGGAGGGCGAAGTAGTCGATGCGGGCCTGCTCGGCCGCCTCCCGGGACAGTTTTCCGGCCAGTGCGAGCCCACGGAGCGTGGAGAGAACCTCGACGTCCAGCAGATGAGGCGCGTGGATGCTGCCCCGGAGGGCGTCGAGGAGTTCGCAGTCGGCATCGCGACCGGTGAGGGCCTCCACCATCGCCGACGAGGCAATGACAATCATCGCCTGCTCTCCGAGACGGCCTCGAGGATGTCGGCGGTTGAGGGACCGCCGCTGCGATCCCGCGACTTCAGACGGCTGACGATCTCGGCATTGGTCGGCCGGGCGGCGAGATCGGCAAGCTCCCTGGCGACATACGCGGACAGGGACATTCCTGCTTCTGCCGCCCGCTCCTTGAGCGCTTCCGCAACGGTTTCGGGCACATCTCGAATGTAGAGGGTGGCCATGGAGTCATGCTAGCAATTTGCAAGCATCGGGGGTACGGCGGGCGCCGCCGTACCCCCGGTGGCTCAGCCGACGGTCTCGTCGATGGCGCCGTCGACGGTTTCCTCGATGGTGCGGCGAGGGCCGGTGAACCACTTCCTGGCCGACAGCCGCCACCACAGCGCGATGCCGATCAGGACCCCGCCCACGGCGATGGGCGAGTAGTTCACCGCCGTCCAGGTGAAGTCCGGGCTCCAGGGCACGCCCGCGGGCGAGAGCGGCATGATGAAGTAGATCGAGATGATCACGATCTCGGCGACGGCGATCCAGCCGAGCACCTTGTACTTCGGGCCCAGCGTCCACGGGCCGGGCACGAAGCCGTCGCCCATGCGCAGCCGCAGGTAGATCGGGATCAGGAAGGCCAGGTAGAGGCCGATCACCGCCATCGAGACGACGGCGTAGAAGGCGATCGGCGTGCCGAGGCCGGCGGGCGCGTAGAGGGCGGGCAGCGTGATCAGCCCGGCGGCGACGCAGCCGGCGATGATCGCGTTCACCGGCGTGCGGTTGCCGTCCACCTTCGACCACAGCCGCCAGCCGGGGACGGCCCCGTCGCGGGAGAAGGCGTAGGTCATGCGCGACATCGAGGTCACGCAGCTCATCCCGCAGAAGAACTGGCCGATGGTGGAGATGGCGAAGACCGCCGTGGCCAGGTTCGCCGGCAGCGCCGTGTCGAAGATGGCGCCGACGAAGCCGAACTGCTTGTTGATCTCGTCGACGTTCGTGGCGGCGAACAGGAACGATAACAGCAGGACCCAGCCGCCGACCGCCGAGTAGAAGATCGACTGCCACAGTCCCTTGGCCGCCGACATCGACGCCCCCTGGGTCTCCTCCGAGACGTGCGCGCACGCGTCGAACCCGGTGATCGTGTACTGCGTGAGCAGGAAGCCCAGCGGCAGCACGAACCACCAGAACGTGGAGTCGGAGAAGCCCGAGTTGTTGATCGTCTCGGTGAACACGAAGCCGAGCGTCTGGTGCTCGCTCGGCGCGAAGACCAGGATGGCGACCACGATCGCCGCGCCTGCCACGTGCCACCAGACCGAGATGTTCTGCAGCAGCGAGATGAGCCGGTGGCTGAAGATGTTGATCAGGGCGTGCAGCACCAGCACGATCACGAACAGCAGGAACGCCTGGGAGAGCGTGGCCTCCCAGGCGCCGCCGGTCAGGCGGTTGAGCGTGATGTTGAGGAACGTCGCGCAGCCGTAGTCGACGGACGCGGTGACGGCGACGAGCCCGATGAGGTTGAGCCAGCCGGTGAACCAGCCGTGGATCGGCTTGCCCATCCTCGCCGCCCACCAGTAGATGCCGCCCGCCGTCGGATACGCCGACACCAGCTCCGACATGCAGAAGCCGATGATCAGGATGAACATCGAGATCAGCGGCCAGCCCCAGGAGATGGCGATCGGACCGCCGTTGTTCCATGCCTGGCCGAAGGTGGTGAAGCAGCCGGCCAGGATCGAGATGATCGAGAAAGAGATGGCGAAGTTGGAGAAACCGCTCCAGGTCCTCGACAGTTCCTGCTTGTAGCCGAGCTCGGCGAGCCGCCTGGAATCCTCGTCTAATGTCATGGGATCTCCTCGGGTTGTGCTAGTGCCTCCGGACGTCGTCGATCAGGCGGCCGACGCCGTCCAGGTCTCGTACGGCTCGCGCGAACTTGCCCGCCGCTTCGGCCTCGTAGTCGAAGTCGGCCTGCCGTACGAGCAGGCCGTGGTGGACGGAGAACCACAGGGTCCACGTCACGTTCGACATGATCTTGAAGAGCTGGACGCGGGAGTCGTGGTCGCCGCTGTTGAAGTAGGCCCTGGCCAGGCGTGCGGTCTGGTCGGGGTCGAGGTCCGCCTCGGCCGCTATGTCGCCGAGCTCGAAGGCGGGGTCGTTGTTGCCCGAGAGTTGGTAGTCGACGATGCGGATCTCGTCGTCCTGGGCGATGAAGTTCTCGGCCAGCAGGTCGTTGTGGCACGGAACGGTGGGGAACGCGGGGATCGCCCGCTCGATGTCCGCCACCGCGGGAAGGATGTCGTCGTAACCGGGCGGAACCGCCAGGTCATGAGCCTGGCAGCGGGCGCGGAACTCGCGCAGCTTGGCGAAGATCGAGAAATCGTTGACGAAGCGGGGTCCGGCGTGGAGGCGCCGGCAGGCCAGCGCCACCTTTTCGAGATTTTTGTTGATTTGTCCGGCGTTAAGGGTGATGCCGTCCAGGTATTCGATCAACAGTGCGTGCGCCTCGGGAAAATGGCGCAGCACCGCGGGCCCGACGCCGGTCTCGGCGGCCCTGATCGTGTTCTCGATCTCCTGCTCGATCGGAATGCCCAGGCCGGCCGCGCACACCGCGGGATCCAGCACGCGCAGCAGCCATCGCTCGCCGTCCCCCGTCTCGACCTTGGCGATCAGGTGACTGAGGCCGCCCTTGATGGGGGTCTGCCTGACCGGCCGCCCGGCCCAGTCGGAGACCAACTCGATCACGTCTGGCATACGCGACTCCCTTTGGCCTACATTTAGACCATTCCGCTGCTGTGGGCAAGGTGACTCATGAGAAATGCGCCCATCAGACCTCCGCCACCCCTCCGCGCCAGATCCGGGTTCTGGTGGCGGTCCACCTAGCGCGTTTCTCATACGTACAGGGCGGTTTCGATCATGGACATACCCGATTCGGCACAGGCGATCGTGATCGGCGGGGGTGTGGCCGGTTGCAGCGTGGCCTACCACCTGGCCCGCCTCGGCTGGCGTGATGTCGTGCTCGTCGAGCGGCACGAGCTGACCGAGGGCACCACCTGGCACTCGGCCGGGTTCGTCGGGCAGCTGCGCTCCACGGTCACGCAGACACGCATGATCATGTATTCGGCCGGGCTCTACCCCGAGCTGGCCGAGCTCACCGGGCTCGATCCCGGCTGGCACGGCGTCGGCGGGCTGCGGCTGGCGACCACGCACGAGCGGGTGGAGGAGCTGGTACGGCAGGCCGGCGCCGCCGAGACCTACGGCCTGGAGATGTCGCTGCTGTCCGGCAGGCAGACCCATGACCTGATGCCCATGCTGAACGACGAGGACGTCCTCGCCTCGCTGTGGCTGCCGGGCGACGGGTGGCTGGACCCTGCCGCGCTGGCGCGTGCCCTGGCGGAGGGGGCGGCGAAGCTCGGCGTCCGGATCGTCACGGGCGTGCGCGTCACCGGGATCGACGTGGCCGCGGGCGCGGTCCGCGCGGTCCGCCTGGCGTCCGCCGCGGGAGGCGAGGAGACCTGGACGGTCACCACCGGGACGGTCGTGAACTGCGCGGGCGCGGCGGCGGGAAAGGTGGGGGCACTGGCGGGGGTGGACGTCCCGATCGTGCCCATCAAGCACCAGTACGTCGTGACGCACCCCGCCGGCATCCCCGCGGCCACGCCGACGGTGCGCGACCCCGACAACATCGTCTACTTCCGGGAGCACGAGGGCGGGATCCTGGTCGGCGGCTACATCCGCACTCCCGAGATCTGGGACGCGGCCGACCCGCTGGCCGAGTCGAGGATGCTGTTCGAGCCGAACCTGCCGAAGTTCAGGGAGTCGTGGGCGGCGGCCAGGCACCGGCTGCCGGTCGTCGCCGAACGCACCACCGACGACTTCGACCCGTCGCAGGTGGCGCGGATCGTGCACGGGCCAGAGGCGTTCACCCCCGACGGCGAGTTCCTGCTGGGGGAGACGGCGGTGCGCGGGTTCTGGGTCGCCGCTGGCTTCTGCGTCCACGGGCTGGCGGCCGCCGGCGGCGTGGGCAAGGTGATGGCGGAGTGGATCGTCGAAGGGGTGCCCGAGTACGACCTGTTCGGGATGGACGTCCGGCGGTTCGGAAGCTACGCGGGGTCGGGGCGGTGGGCGCGCGCCAAGGCACTCGATTCCTACGCGAAGTACTACGACATCGTCTATCCGGGCGAGGAGCGCGTCGCCGCCAGGCCGCTGCGCCGCTCGCCGGCCTGGGCGCGGCAGGCCGGGCTCGACGCCGAGTTCGGGGAGAAGGCCGGATGGGAGCGGGTCAACTGGTACGGCTCCAACGCCACCGGCGACGGGCCGCGACCGCTGGGCTGGGCGGGCCGGGTGTGGTCGCCTGCCGTACGGGAGGAGTGCCTGGCCACGAGGGACGCGGCGGGCCTGTTCGACCAGACGTCGTTCGCGAAGCTGGAGGTGTCGGGGCCGGGCGTGCTCGACCGGCTCCAGTGGCTGTGCGCCAACGAGATCGACAGGAACGTCGGCGCGGTCGTCTACACCCAGCTGCTCAACCGGCGGGGCGGCATCGAGGCCGACCTGACCGTCACCCGGCTCGGCGAGGACAGGTTCCGCCTGGTCACCGGCACCGCGTACGGCACGCACGACGCCGCCTGGCTGCGCCGCCACGGCCTCGACGTCACGGACGTGACCTCCGCCTACGCCTGCTACTGCCTGTGGGGCCCGCAGGCGGGCGCCGTCCTGGAGCAACTGTGCGACGACGACCTCGGCTTCCCGTACCTGCAGGCCCGGCGGATCAGCGTGGCGCACGTGCCGGTGCTGGCGCAGCGGGTGACGTTCGTGGGCGAGTACGGCTGGGAGCTGTACTGCCCGGCCGAGTACGGCCTGACCCTGTGGGACGCGCTCGTGGCGGCGGGCATGCCGTACGGCATGCGTCCCGGGGGCTACCGGGCCATCGACTCGATGCGCCTGGAGAAGGGCTACCGGATCTGGGGCCTGGACATCACTCCCGAGACGACGCCGTACGAGGCGGGGCTGGGCTTCGCCGTCCAGGCGGGCAAGGACTTCCTCGGCAAGGACGCGCTGGATCCCGCGCCGGAGCGGACGCTGCGGTGCCTGCTGCTGGCCGACCCGCGGCGGGTGTGCCTGGGCGGTGAGCCCGTGCGGGTCGACGGCGCGCCCGCCGGCAGGGTGACCAGCGGCGGGTACGGGCATCGGGTGGACGCCTCGATCGCCTACGTGTACCTGAGCGGGCGTCCGGAGAACGTGACCGTCGGTGTGGACGGCACCTGGGTGGCGGCCACGGTCGAGCAGCGCCCGCCGTACGACCCGGGGCACGAGCGGATCAGGTCACGTCCAGCACGATCTTCCCGCTGATCCGGCCGCCGAAGAGCGCGTTGGCGGCCTCGCCGACGCGCTCCCACGAGCCGCGCCAGCCGATCTCGGGCGACAGCAGGCCGCGGGCCACGAGGTCGACGAGGATCGCCAGGTCGGGGCCGGGGTGAGAGACGTCGCCGAACGAGTGGATCGATCGGGCGGCGCCGAGCGCGAACAGCGAGGTGAACGCGGCCGGCTCGCCCGAGGCCCAGCCGATGCTCTGCAGGTTGCCGCCGGGCGCGAGCAGCTCCCATGACCTGACCAGATGCGGGCCGCCGAGCAGTTCGAGCACGACGTCGACCGGGTCGACCGCGTCGAGCGCCTCGAGTGCCTCGAGTGCCTCGAGTGAGGAGATCACCTGGTCGGCGCCCAGCTCGCGCAGCCCTTCGCCGCGGCGGGCGACGGCGATCACGTGCGCGCCCGCGCGGTGGGCGAGCTGGACGGCGATCCTGCCCACGCCGCCCGAGGCGCCGGTGACCAGCACGCGCCGGCCGAGCAGCGGCCCGGCCGCGCGGAGCGCGCGCAACGCGGTGAGGCCCGCCATCGGCAGGGCGGCGGCGTCGGCGAGGTCGACGCCGTCGGGGACGGTGGCCACGGACGACTCGGGGAAGACGGCCCGCTCCGCCCACGCGCCGGCGCCGAACGCCACGACCCTGTCGCCCTTGCGCGGGCCGTCCAGCACGATGCCGGCGGCGTCGTGGCCGCCGAGGTGCGGGTACTTGAGCTCGCCGTGGTTGGCCGAGACGTGGCGGACCTCGACCAGCACCTCTCCCGGCCCGGGTACGGGCTCGGGCGCCTGGACCGGCTTCAGCTCCTTCAGCGCACGCATGACGCTCCTTCGAGACGAAACGGACTGTCGGTCCGGTTGATAGTATGGGGACCGTCAGTCCGTTTACAAGAGGGGCGTGGGGCGTGCGATCGGACGCGACCAGGAACCGCGAGGCGATCCTGCGGGCCGCCGAGGAACTGCTCGCCGCGGGCGAGAGCGTCTCGCTCGACCGCGTCGCCGAGGCGGCGGGCGTGGGCAAGGGCACGGTGTTCCGCAGGTTCGGCAGCCGGACGGGGCTGTTCCAGGAACTGCTGGCCGAGCGGGCCGAACGGCTGGCCGCGCGGATCGCCGCGGAGGACCGGGCCGTCCCGGCCAGGGAGCGGCTGCTCGGGTTCCTCGACGAGCTGGCCGACCTGGCGGGGCGCAACATCGCGCTGTTCGCGGCGCACGAGCGGGCCTGCGCGGAGGACAAGTACGCCGATCCGACCTACCTGCGCTGGCACACGCATGTCACGGCGCTGATCGCCGAGGCCCGGCCGGACAGGGACGCCGCGTTCCTCGCCCACACGCTGCTGGCCGCGTTCGACGGTGAGCTGGTGCGCCTGCTGGGCGTCGAACGGCTCAAGAGCTCGGTGCGCGAGCTGGCCACGGCCTTGACGGCCTGATCTCCCTCCAGCACTGCCGGCGGGGGCGGGCGCGCTGGGATGGCTCACCGTTCGCCGGGTCCCGAGGTCCGGCTGACACGCGGGGCGGGCACGCTGGGGCGGTCCGGCTCTTCGCCGGGTCCCGAGATGGCGTGCGGGGCGGGCGCGCTGGCGGCCCGGTCTTCGCCGGGTCCCAAGTTGGCGTGCGGGGCGGGGGCGTTGGCTCGGTCTTCGCCGGGTCCCGAGATGACATGCGGGGCGGGGGTGTACGGCTGGCGAGGCCAGCCGTACGAGGTGGTTGGCCGCCGGTCAGGTCCAGGAGACTCCGCGCTGCACGGTGCCACCCCCTTCCCCTCGGGATGCCCACAGCATGAATCGTGATTTTTCGCTCGTTATGGTGATAAAAGCGATCCAGGCTGCGTTCGTAATGATCGACAATTGCCCGGGGTATTTCAAGTCCTTGATCTCTTCACTCGATCTTGTTAGGTTGCAACCGTTTGCGATCTCTGGATACGGGTGGCGATGATCCATGGGAAAGCGGTCAGTGGGCTTCCGGGAGGTCTTCTCCGTCGCGGAATTCCGCCGTCTCTGGGGCGCGACCGTCATCTCCGAACTGGGTGACCAACTGGCCCGGGTGGCGGTGGTCGTCCTGGTCTACCAGCGGACGTCGTCGGCATGGATGACCGCGCTGTCCTACGCGCTCACCTATCTTCCGGCGATTATGGGCGGCTCGCTGCTCGCGGTTCTCGCCGACCGATATCCGCGCAGAAATGTGATGGTTTCCGCGGATCTCGCCCGAGCGATTCTCGTCATCCTGGTCGCCATCCCCGGAATGCCGCTGGTCGGGCTTTACGTGTTGCTCTTCGCCGTGCAGGCGCTGGAGTCGCCCGCGCGCGCCGCGAGGGCCGCCATCCTGCCCCAGATGCTCGACGGTGACCGCTACACCGTCGGCGTGGCCGCCTACCACGTGACCAACCAGGTCACCTACGTCGCCGGCTTCCTGGTCGGCGGTCTCGTCGTCGCCGCGACGGGGCCGGGGGCCGCGTTCGTGATCGACGCCGGCACGTTCGCGCTCTCGGCGACGCTTCTCGCCGGCCTGGCGGCGTACCCGCCCTCGGAGCCGGCGCGGGCCGAGAAGGCGCGGCTGCGCGACCGCGTCGAGACGATCACCGGGCATCCCCGGCTCCGGTGGCTGGCCATGCTGGCGCTGCTGGCCGCCTTCTCGATGACGCCGCTCGCGCTCGCCGTGCCGTACGGCAGGCAGATCGGGCTGGACGAGGACCTGGCGAGCCTGCTCATGGCCGCCATCCCCGCCGGGTACGTGGCGGGGACGTTCGTGCTGACCACGAGGGTGCGGCCGGAACGGCGGGCGCGCCTGCTCGGGCCGCTCGCGCTGGCGAGCTTCGTGCCGCTGCTCGGCGCCGCCGCGCTGCCGCCGCTGGCGGTGATGCTGGTGCTGCTGGTGGCCTGCGGGGCGCTGACCGCCTACCAGGTGGTGGCCAACGCCGAGTTCGTGGCGCTGGTGCCCGACGAGCGGCGCGGCGGCGCGGTCGGTGTCATCGCGGCCGCGCTGACGGCGGCGCAGGGGCTGGCGATGGTGGTGGCGGGGATCGTGGCCGAGTTCACGGGCGCGGGCGGCGCCATCGCGATCTTCGGTACGGCAGGCGCGATCGCCGCGCTGGCCCTGCTCAGAGGCCCGCGCGTGGCGGCCGGCCACGCCCTCACCGGCTGACCGGCCGACCCGGCGCACCCCGCCGTGTGGCCCGGCGCGCCCGGCCGTGCGGTTTTACGGCGCGCTCGCTCGGCGCGCCCGCTCGGTGGTCGCGGTCAGCTGAAGGCGTCGACGGTGGCCTGGTCGAAGGCTTTCAGGTCGTCCGGTTTGCGGCTGGTGACCAGCGTGCTGGGGCCGGCCGTGCAGACGACGACCTCCTTGTCCTCCCAGGTCGCGCCCGCGTTGCGCAGGTCGGTCCTGAGGCTGGGCCACGAGGTGAGCGTGCGCCCGCGGACCACGTCGGCCTCGATGAGCGTCCACGGCGCGTGGCAGATGGCGGCGACGGGCTTGCCCGCGTCGAAGAAGTCGCGCACGAAGCGGACGGCATCCGGTTGCATGCGCAGGAAGTCCGGGTTCGCGACGCCGCCGGGCAGGACGAGTCCGTCGAAGTCGGCGGCCGAGACCTCCGACACGGTGGCGTCCACCGGGAATTCGTCAGCTTTGTCGAGGTGGTTGAAGGCCTGGATCTGGCCGGATCGCGTGGAGATGAGCTGCGGCGTGCCGCCGGCCTGGGTGACGGCCTTCCACGGTTCGGTCAGTTCGATCTGCTCGACGCCTTCGGGGGCGACGAGGAAGGCGATGTTTCTCATGCTCGTCGCCGTGCCCTGAGGAAGGGGATCTATGCGCATAAACCCCTGGGGGGTATATAGTGATGCGCACGGGCTTCCCAGCAGTGAGGAGAGATCGATGACCGTTACCACGTATCAGGTCGAGGGAATGACCTGCGGACACTGCGTCAGCTCGGTGACCGCCGAGGTGGGCAAGGTGGCCGGGGTGAGCGAGGTGCAGGTGGACCTGGCGAACAGGGCCGTCACCGTGACCAGCGCGGCGCCGCTGGACGACGCGCTGGTGGAGGCCGCCGTCACGGAGGCGGGCTACGAGCTGGCCGGCCGCCAGGACACGATCATGCTGGCTCAGGCGGGCGGGTCGTGCTGCGGCTCGGGCGGCTGCCACTAGGGGTCGGCTGCGACTCGACGACCTGCACGCCGGGTGGATCACGATGTGAAGCCCGGCGCGCGGCCTGTGGTCAAGGGGTTCCGCCGCGAGTTCCTTCTCGGCCGTGGCATTCGACAGCAGGAGCCGAGAGGGTCACTCCCGGGTGGCCGGACGGTGGCGGACCAGGTGGTGGAAGGCGCAGGCGGCCGCCGCGCCCACGGCGTACCAGAACAGGTCGGGCGGGTTGAACGTGCTGCCCAGCACCGGCGCCAGCACCCGCGGCAGGTTCAGCAGCTGCGCGAACTCGATCGCCCAGCTCGCCGCCAGCGCCACCCCCGCCGCCACCACGGGCCGCACCCGCGGGACGGCGAACACCACGATCCAGTACAGCAGCACCGTGTAGAACGCGTCACCCGCGTACTTCGAGAAAGGCCTGGTCACGAGGCCGAGAACGATCGTGACGACGGCGAGAAGCGTTATGCGGGTGCGCGGCATGCGATTACGCTAACGGGTCTTATGAGCGCAACACTTGTCGCGAAAGGTCTCGCCGCCGGCCACGGCGATCGGGTCCTGTTCTCCGGGCTGGATCTCGTGGTCGCCCCCGGCGACGTCATCGGGCTCGTGGGAGCCAACGGCGCGGGCAAGTCGACGCTGCTCCGTCTCCTCGCCGCGATCGACCAGCCGGAGAGCGGTTCGATCCGGCTCAGTCCGCCCACGGCGGTGGTCGGTCACCTTCCCCAGGAGCCGGAGCGGCGCCAGGACGAGACGGTGCGGCGCTTCCTCGCCCGCCGTACCGGGGTCACGAAGGCGCAGGCCGATCTCGACGCCGCCACGCAGGCCCTGGTGGAGTCGCGCCCCGGCGCCGACGACGCCTACAGCGTCGCGCTGGAGCGCTGGCTGTCGCTCGGCGGCGCGGACCTGGAGGAGCGCGCGGACGAGGTGGCGGCCGACCTCGGGCTCGCGATCGACCTCGAACAGCCGATGACGTCGCTGTCCGGCGGCCAGGCCGCCCGCGCGGGGCTGGCTTCGCTGCTGCTCAGCCGCTACGACCTGTTCCTGCTCGACGAGCCGACCAACGACCTCGACCTCGACGGGCTCGACCGGCTCGAGGCGTTCGTGAAGGGGCTGCGGGCGGGCACCGTGGTGGTCAGCCACGACCGCGAGTTCCTGGCCAGGACGGTCACCTCGGTGCTGGAGCTCGACCTGGCCCAGCAGCAGGTCCACCTGTACGGCGGCGGCTACCAGGCCTACCTGGACGAGCGCGAGGTCGCCCGCAGGCACGCCCGCGAGCGCTACGAGGAGTACGCCGAGACGCGCTCCGAGCTGGAGCTGCGCGCCCGCACCCAGCGTGCCTGGATGGAGAAGGGCGTCAAGAACGCCCGCAGGAAGCAGCGGGACAACGACAAGATCGGTCGCAACGCCCGCGTCGAGACCACGGAGAAGCAGGCCGCCAAGGCCCGGCAGACCGACAAGATGATCGAGCGGCTGGAGGTCGTCGAGGAGCCGCGCAAGGAGTGGGAGCTCCGGATGGAGATCGCGGCGGCTCCGCGCGCGGGCGCGGTGGTGGCCACGATGCGCGGTGCCGTGGTCAGGCGGGGCGCCTTCACGCTCGGCCCGATCGATCTGGAGATCGGCTGGGCCGAACGGGTGGCGATCACCGGCGCGAACGGCTCGGGCAAGACGACCCTGCTCGGTGCCATGCTCGGCAGGCTGGCGCTCGACGCCGGCCACGCGGCGCTCGGCCCCGGCGTCGTGGTCGGCGAGGTCGACCAGGCCCGCAGGCTCTTCGAGGGGTCGGCGCCGCTGGTCGAGTCGTTCTCCGACGAGATGCCGCCCGGCGAGGTGCGCACGCTGCTGGCCAAGTTCGGGCTGAAGGCCGACCACGTGCTCCGGCCCGCCGACACGCTGTCACCGGGTGAGCGGACCCGTGCCGCGCTGGCCCTGCTGCAGGCCAGAGGGGTCAACCTGCTGGTGCTCGACGAGCCGACCAACCATCTCGACCTGCCGGCGATCGAGCAGCTGGAGTCGGCGCTCGCCGGCTACCCCGGCACGCTGCTGCTGGTCACCCACGACCGCAGGATGCTCGACGCCGTACGGGTGGACCGGCGGCTGCGGGTGGACGGGGGTCAGGTCACCGAGACCGGGTGAAAAATAACACCGCGAATGGAAACGAGAGTGAAACAATTTTCCGACTCTCGTTGACACGTGATGTTGGGATGGTGTGCCTTTCTCTACAACAGGTCTCCCCCCTGCCTGAGAGTGAGGCACCAATGGGTAAATGGCTCGCGCGCCTGGCGGCGCTCGGGGTGGCTCTAGCACTGGCGGCGCCGGTCACCGCCGCCCAGGCAGATCCGGCTACGACGGGCAAGAAGACGGTCAGGATCGGTTCCATCCAGTCGGTCGACTCGATGAACCCCTTCCTCGCGGTACGGCTGATCGCAGGCCAGCTCCAGCGGTGGACGTACCTGTTCCTCACCACGCCCGACCCCAAGACCCTGCAGCCCAGCCCCGACCTGGCGGAGTCGTGGGAGTCCTCCGACGACGGGCTCACCTGGACCTTCAAGATCCGCGACACCAAGTGGTCGGACGGCCAGCCGGTCACCGCCCACGACGCGGCGTGGACCTTCAACAAGATCATGACGGATGACGCGGCCAAGACCGGCAACGGCCCGGCCGTGGAGAACTTCGCCTCCGTCACCGCGACCGACGACCGGACCCTGGTCATCAAGACCAAGGCGCCGCAGGCGTCGATGCTGTCGAACCCGATCCCGATCGTGCCCAAGCACGTCTGGGAGAAGGTCGGCGACATGGCCACGTTCGAGAACGAGGTCTACCCCGCGGTCACCAACGGCGCGTACATCCCGATCGAGCACAAGAAGGACAGCTACGTCAAGCTCAAGGCGAACCCGAACTACTGGCAGGGCAAGCCCAAGATCGACGAGCTGCAGGTCATCTTCTACGAGAACCCCGAGGCCGCCATCGCGGGCCTCAAGAAGGGCGACATCGACCTGATCGGCCGCCTGGCCGCGCCGCAGTTCGAGGCGGGCGCCGGTGACCCGAACATCATGCAGTGGAACACCCCCGGCCGCCGCGCCGCGTACCTGCAGATCAACCACGGCGCCACCACCTCCGACGACAAGCCGGTCGGTGACGGCCACCCGGCGCTGAAGGACCCGAAGGTCCGCCAGGCCATCCACTACGCGATCGACAAGAAGACCCTCGTCGACCAGGTCCAGAACGGCCTGGCGGTGCCGGCCGACGGCTCGATCGTGCCCCCGATGTACACCAACTTCTTCTGGCAGGCCGAGGGCGAGGAGAAGGTCACCTTCGACCTGGCCAAGGCCAACCAGATCCTCGACGAGGCCGGGTACAAGAAGGGCGCCGACGGCGTCCGCACGATGCCCGACGGCAAGCGGAAGCTGGAGATGCGCTTCAGCATCCACACCGACACCCCGACCGAGGACAAGCTCGCCCAGTTCCTCACCGGGTGGTTCAAGGAGATCGGCATCACGCTGACCACCCGCAAGCTCGACTCCAACAAGTTCACCGAGGAGACCGGCAGCACCGCCCTGTTCGACATCGCGATCAGCGGCTGGTCGGTCAACCCCGACCCCGAAGAGGTCCTGGCCACGCACCTGTGCAGCAGGCGGCCCACCCCCTCGGGCGAGGGCGGCGGCACCGAGTCCTTCTACTGCGACAAGGAGTACGAGGGGCTGTACCAGTCGCAGCTCAAGGAGCTCGACACCGCCAAGCGGGCCGACATGATCAAGCAGATGCAGCGTCGCCTCTACACCGACGCGCCGGTCATCGCGCTCTACTACCCGAACAACCTCGAGCTGTACCGCAAGGACAGGATCACCAGCATCACCCCGGTCCCGGCCGGCAAGCAGGGTGAGGGCATCCTGTACGGCGGTGTCAGCGGCTACCCGATGGTCACCCTCGACGCCAAGGCCGCGCCCGCCGGCGGCTCGGGCGGCGCCGGCGGCGGCTCCAACACCGGCCTGATCATCGGCATCGCGGCGGCGGCCGTGGTGGTCCTCGGCGCCGGCGGCTTCCTGCTGTCCAGGCGGCGCAAGACCACGTCGGACGACCGCGAGTAATGGCCACCCCGCTCGAAACCGAACCCGCCGCCGTCCAGGCGGCGGCGGGTCCCGGCGAGGACCGCCCCACCTCCCGGGGCACGCTCAGATACGCCCTGACCAAGCTCGGCGGGGCGCTGCTCAGCATCGCGATGGTGATCGTCGCGACGTTCTTCCTGTTCCGCCTGATCCCCGGCGACCCGGTCATCGCCTACACGCGAGACGTACCGCTCAGCCCCGACCAGATCGAGCTGCTGCGCCGGCAGATGGGCCTGGACAAGCCGCTCATGCAGCAGTTCGCCGACTTCGTGCTGCGCACCCTGCAGTTCGACCTCGGCACCTCCTACGAGTACAAGCGGCCGGTGACGGACCTCATCGGCGAGCGGTTCGGCCCCACGCTGCTGCTGACCGGCGTCGGCCTGCTCATCGCGGTGGGCCTCGGCCTGTGGCAGGGCACCCGCGCCGCGTGGAACCACGGTGGCCGCCTCGACCGCTTCTCCACGGGCGCCTCGCTCGTGCTGTGGTCGGTGCCGACCTTCTGGCTCGGCCTGCTGCTGCTCATGGTCCTCGGCGCGGGCATCGGCCCGATCCCCGGCCTGTTCCCCACGCGCGGCATGGAGAGCGTCGACGCTCCCGACGGCTTCGGCTACGTGCTCGACGTCGCCCACCACATGGTGCTGCCGTGCCTCACCCTGGTCGCCGTCGTCTACGCGCAGTACCTGCTGGTCATGCGCTCGTCGCTGCTCGACGAGATCGGCCAGGACTACGTGACCACCGCGCGCGCCAAGGGGCTGCGCGACGACCTGGTACGGCGGCGGCACGCCGTACCGAACGCGCTGCTGCCGACGGTGACGCTCGTCTTCATCCACATCGGGTTCGTGGTCGGCGGCGCCGTCTCCGTCGAGACCGTCTACTCCTGGCCCGGCCTCGGCCTGCTGTTCTACGAGGCGATCAAGGGGCCCGACTTCGCTGTCATGCAGGGCACGTTCATGGTCGTCTGCGTCGCCGTGATCATCATGAACACGCTGGCCGACGTGGCCTACCACGTTCTTGACCCGAGGGTGAGGTCGGCATGAGCGCCGTGACGTGGGCGCGCAGGCGCGCGTCGCTGACCCGGTTCTGGCAGCAGTACCGCCGGCAGCGGGCGGGCGTGGTCGGGGCCGTCGTCCTGGCGGTCTTCGTCGTGCTCGCGCTGATCACACCCCTGGTCACCGACCCCACCGGCATGGACGTCACGAAGGCGACCGGCGCCAAGATGGCCCCGCCGAGCCTCGACTTCCCGCTGGGCACCGACGAGTCGGGACGCTCGATCCTGCTGATGGTCCTGTGGGGCTCGCGCGTCTCGCTGCTCATCGGATTCATGTCCGCGCTGCTCAGCATGGTGATCGGCACGATCGTCGGCATCGCGGCGGGCCACTTCAGGGGCTGGGCCTCCGCGGCGCTGATGCGGATCACCGACTGGTTCCTCGTGCTGCCCTCGCTGGTGCTCGCGCTGGTGCTCTCGGCCATCCTGGGCGGCAGCACCTCCACGATCATCCTGGCGATCGGCGTCACCTCGTGGGCCTCCACGGCCCGGCTGATCAGGGCCCAGACGCTGGCCGTCGAGGCCAGGCCGTACATCGAGAGGTCGCGCGCGCTCGGCGCAGGACACTGGCACGTGATGAGCCGCCACGTGCTGCCGAACGTCGCCCCGCTCGTCCTGGCCAACACCACCCTGCAGGTGGCCAGCGCGATCGTCGCCGAGTCGACGCTCGCCTTCCTCGGCGCCGACTCCGGCAAGGCGTCGTGGGGCCAGCTGCTGCGCGGATCCTACGACTGGGGCGCGGCCACGGCGGGCGCCTGGTGGTACATCCTCGCTCCCGGCCTCTGCATCGTCGCGGTCGTGCTGGCGTTCACGCTGTGCGGGCGGGCGATGGAGGCCGTGCTCAACCCACGCCTCCGGGGGGTCAGCCGATGAACGTGTTGTCACTCGAGGACGTCTCGGTGACGTACTCCATCGCCTCTGGGCAGGTGCCCGCCGTCCGCGGCGTGACCCTGTCGCTGGCGCCCGGCGAGGCGCTGGGGATCGCGGGCGAGTCGGGATCCGGCAAGTCGACGCTGGCCATGGCGCTGCTGCGGCTGCTGCCGCGCGACGCCCGCGTCGACGGCAGGATCCTGCTCGACGGCGAGGACGTGCTGTCCATGAAGTGGGGACGGCTGCGCGCGGTGCGCTGGGCCGAGGCCTCCATCGTGTTCCAGGGCGCGCAGCACGGGCTCAACCCCGTGCGGCGCATCGGCGAGCAGATCGCCGAGCCGCTGCTGGTGCACGGCGTGGCCCAGCCGTCCCAGGCACGTACGCGGGTGGCCGAGCTGCTGGAGCAGGTGGGGCTGCCCGCGTGGCGGGCCCGCAGCTACCCGCACGAGCTGTCGGGAGGACAGCGGCAGCGGGTGATGATCGCGATGGCGCTGGCGTGCTCGCCGCGCCTGATCATCGCCGACGAGCCGACGACGGCGCTGGACGTGATGGTCCAGGCCCAGGTCCTCACACTGATCAAGGACCTCATCGCCACGCACGGCATCTCCCTGGTGATGATCTCCCACGACCTGTCGGTCCTGGCCGACATGTGCGACCGGCTGGCCGTCATGTACGCGGGACGGCTGGTCGAGAACGGCCCCGCGCACGAGGTGTTCCACGCGGCCCGGCACCCCTACAGCAAGGCGCTGGCCGCGGCGTTCCCGACCGTCGGCGACCCCGCCTCCCGCATGGCGCCCAAGGGGCTCGGCGGCGATCCGCCCGACCCGATGGACCTGCCCTCGGGGTGCGCGTTCCATCCGCGCTGCCCGGTCGCGCTGGACATCTGCTCGACGCTGGACGTCGAGCTGTGGCCGGCGGACGGCACCGAGGCGGCCCCGCACACCGCCGCCTGCGTCCGCGTCCGCCCCGACCTGACCGCGAGCGCGTCCCCCTCCGGGGCGGCGGCGTCCGCTTCAGCGGAGGTCGCGGCGGCTCCCGGGGAGGACCCGTCCCCCTCCGGCGAGGAAGCGTCAGCCTCCGGCGAGGACGGTACCGAGGAGAAAGTCGCCTCCAGCGGCGGCAAGGAGATCTCATGACCACGACGCTCCTCGAAGCGCGGGACCTGCGCGTGGAGTTCACCTCGCGGGGCCGGCGCGCCCGCGCCGTCGACGGCGTCAACCTGGCCGTCGGCGAGGGCGAGATCGTCGCCCTGGTCGGCGAGTCGGGCTGCGGCAAGACCACGCTCGCCCGCACCCTGCTCGGCCTCGAGCGCCCCACCGAAGGCACCGTCCTGTACGGCGGGCGGCCCCTCACCTACACCACCAAGGCGCTCAAGGCCTACCGCCGCGAGGCCCAGCTCGTCCTCCAGGACCCCACCGGCTCGCTGAACCCCCGCCACACCGTCTACGAGGCGGTCGCCGAGGGCCCGCGCATCCACGGGCTGCCCGACGAGTCGCAGGTCGTCGCCGAGGCGCTGGCCAGAGCGGGCCTGCGGCCCCCCGAGCGGTTCTTCCTCCGCTACCCGCACGAGCTGTCGGGCGGCCAGCGCCAGCGCGTGGTCATCGCCGGGGCGCTCGCGCTGAACCCCCGCCTGCTGGTCGCCGACGAGCCGGTCGCCTCGCTCGACGCCAGCGTCCGCGGCGAGATCCTCGCGCTGCTCCTCAAGCTGCGCGCCGACCTCGGCCTCTCCGCGCTGGTCGTCACCCACGACCTCGGGCTGGCGTGGAACATCGCCGACCGCGTCGCGGTGATGTACCTCGGCAGGATCGTCGAGTCCGGCCCCGTCGAGGAGGTGCTGAAGGAGCCGAAGCACCCCTACACGCAGGCGCTGCTGTCGGTGCTGCCCGAGTCGCCCGAACGGGTGGTGCTGACGGGCGAGCCACCGGACCCCACGCGCATCCCCGGCGGGTGCCGCTTCCACGCTCGCTGCCAGGTGCTGGCGTCGGGCGCGGCGGCCTCGGCGGGGGTGGACGGCAGGTGCAGGTCGGAAGCGCTGCGGGTGCTGCCGGCCGTACCGGAGGCGCAGGCCGCCTGCCACTTCGCCAACAGGCCGGTGTCGGACGAGGTCGCCCTCGGGTGACCCCGACGAGAGCCCGGGATCGCTCGATGGGCGCCCGACTGTCAATACAAAGGATGACATCGGACTGATTCCCCCGCAGGAGGAAAAGGGCCGGCAACGGGTCAATCATGAACCCATGTCGAGAACCGGCCTCCTGACGGGGGCGGGCCTGGCGGTGTTCGTCGTGGCCTACGCGTCGCTGATCCTCACCGGCACCACCGTGATCCGCCAGTCGGCCGACCCCGGCGCCACGGGCGTCTCGCTGTGGGCGGCGCTGCTGCCACCCCCGGCCGCGATCGTCCTCGCCGCGCTCGTCGCGCCGCGCACGGCCGTACCGCGGCCGCTGGCCGGACTGCCGCGGCCCCGGCTGGTGAAGGAGACCTGGCTGCTGCTGGGGGCGGCGCTCGCCTTCCCCGTCGCGGTCGCGCTCGCCGGCCGCGGCCTGCTGTACCCCGTCGCCAAGATCCTCCTTCTGCTGGTGGTGCCGCTGGTCGGCTTCCGGCTGATCAGGGGCCGCGGGCCGGTCGCGAGGTCGATCCCGGCGCCCGTGACCTGGCTGGCGCCGCTGCCCGCGTTCGCCGCGTGGTTCCTGCTGGCGGAGGTCAGCCCGCTGTCGCCGCCGCTGACGCAGCAGCTGCCGGACCCCGTCACGCTCGCCGTAGGCTCGCTCATCACCCTGCTGACGGCGAGCGTGCTGGAGGAGATCTTCTACCGGGCGTGGCTGCAGACCAGACTCGAGGCCCTGTACGGCACGCCGCCCGCCGTGCTCGCCACCGCGCTGCTGTTCGCCGCGATGCACGTCAGCCACATCGACCCGGCGGCCGTCGGCGTCGGGGTCGCCTCCATCGTGGCGGCGCAGGGGATGTTCGGCCTGATGCAGGGCTACCTGTGGGCGCGCTACCGCAACATCTGGGTGATCATCCTCATCCACGTCATCGTCAACCTCGTCTACGTCGACATGCTGCTCTAGGACCCCGGCCCTCCTGGAACCCGCGCCGGCCGGGCGGCCGTATCCCTCGGGACCCCGGCCCTCCCGGAACCTGCGCTGCCCGGGCGGTCGTACCTCTTGGGAACTGGCGCTTCCGGAACCCGTGCCGGCTCGCGGCGGGCGGTCAGAAGGTGGGCGTGCCCTCCAGCCAGGTGCCGCGGACCTCGATGCGGCGCAGCTCCAGCGGGTCCACCCGGTGCGGGTCGGCCGACAGCCACACCAGGTCGGCCGCCTTCCCCGGCTCCAGCGCGCCGCGGTCGGCCTCGGCGAACGCCTGGTAGGCCACCCCCGCGGTGTAGGCGCGCAGCGCGTCCTCCAGGGAGAGCCGCTCGCCGGGCGTCCAGGCCGGCGTGCCGTCCACGGTCTGCCGTGTCGTCGCGATCTGGACGCCGAGCAGAGGCTCCTGCGAGCTGACCGGCCAGTCGCTGCCGAACGACAGCGCCGTGCCCAGGGCGCGCAACGTCTCCATCGGGTACTGCAGGTCCGCCCGGTCGGGGCCGAGCCTGGGCACCGTCAGCTCGGTCTGCAGCGGGTCGAGCTGGGCCCACAGCGGCTCGAAGTTGGCGATGACGCCCAGCTCGGCGAAGCGCGGCAGGTCGTCGGGGGCGACGAGCTGCGTGTGGGCGATGACGGGGCGGCGGTCCCACGCGGGGTTGTCCCGTACGGCCCACTCGATCGCGTCGAGCGCGGCCCTGACGCCGCTGTCGCCGATCGCGTGGATGTGCACCTGGAAGCCGTCGGCGTCGAAGGCGGCCACCGCCTCGGCCAGCGCGGCCGGCTCCCAGACGGGCATGCCGCAGGAGTGCGGCGCGTCGACGTACGGCTCCAGCATCGCCGCGGTGCCGCCCTCGATGACGCCGTCGGCGAAGAACTTGACGGTGTTCGCGGTCACGAGTTTCGCCGGGGCGGCGTGACGGCGGGGACCGGAGTCCTGCTGGAGTGGCGTGTCCGGACGGGCGGTCAGCGGTGACCGCGAGGGGCTCGACCCGGCGTGCCGTACGGGGGAGGGCTGCTCGCCCGCGGCCACGGATCGAGCGTCGACCTCGGCGCGCAGCGCGGAGAAGCACGCGCGCTGGGCGGTCCAGGTGTCGGGGTCGGCGCGGAAGCCCAGGTTGGCGCGGAAGCCGAGCCGTCCGCGCCGCGCGGCCTCCAGGTAGGCCTCCACCATGTACGGCTCGACCCACGCGTCCTGCACCCAGGTGATCCCCGCGGCGGCCATCGCCCCGCTCGCCTCGGCCAGGCCCTCGACCAGCTCGTCGAGCGACTTGGCGGGCACGAGGTCGAGCACCAGGTCGCAGGCGTGCCACTCCCTGAGCGTCCCGAGCGGGCTGCCGTCGTGGCGGCGCACGATCCAGCCGAGCCGCGGGTCGGGCGTCGAGGGGCCGATGCCCGCGCGCTCCAGCGCCGCGGTGTTGCACCACACCGTGTGGTAGTCGTAGGCGCGCAGCACCACGGGCCGGTCGGGTACCGCCGCGTCCAGCCAGCGGGCGTCGAACTCGCCGCCCTTCACGATGGCGGGGTCGTAGCTGCCGCCGACGATCCACTCCAGCGCGGGGTTCTCGGCCGCGTAGCGGGCGACCTCGGCGACGATCTCCTCCACGGTGGTCTTGTCCTTGATCTGCGGCCCCTGCGCCTCCAGCCCGCCGAACAGCGGATGGGCGTGCCCGTCGCCGAAGGACGGCATGAGGAAGCCGCCCTCCAGGTCGATCACCGTCACATCCGCCGCCGCGCCGTCCGGGGCCGGGTCCGCGATCCGTCCGCCGGACACGGCCAGCTCCTCGACGTAGCCGGAACCGGTCCAGATGGTGCCGTTGGTGAAGAGCAGGTCAGGCACGAGTGGCTTCCTCCGTGGTGAGCACGACGTAGCGGGCGGGATCGCGGCGGCGGATGCGCAGCGCGAGCAGCGCCCCCAGCGCGAAGACGAGCGGGACGGGCAGGATGAGCAGGGCGTTCACGGTGCCGGTCGCGCCGGTGATGAGCTCGAAGTTGGTCACCACGAGCACGATGATCACCACGAGCAGGAGGAACGCCGACAGCGGCGCGGCCAGCACCCGGCCCGCGCCGTAGCCACGCCGGTCCTTCCAGAAGAACGCGACGACGGAGAGCGCCGCCAGCGCCTGCAGCACCATCACCCCGATGATGCCGGTCCCGTTCGTCCAGAGGAAGATCACGGTGTAGGGGTCGGAGCCCGCGAGAATGCCCGCCAGGATGACGACCGCCGAGAGGACGACCTGCGTGATCACCGCCACGTACGGCGAGCCGTTGTGCTCCGAGATCCTGGCCAGCGGCTTGGGCAGCACGCCCTCCCGGCCGAGCGCGAAGAAGTAGCGGGTGGAGGCGTTGTGGAAGGCCAGTGCGGCGGCGAAGCAGCTCGTCACGATCAGCAGGTGCATCGCGTCCGCCGCCCACTTCCCCGCGAAGGAGGCCGTGGCGGTGAAGACCATGTCGGCGCCGCCCTCGCCGTTGGCCACGGCGACGGCCTTGTCCGCGCCGAACGCGTTGATGATCATCCAGACGGTGAAGGTGTAGAAGAGCGCGAGGAAGGCGACGGCGGCGTAGGTCGCGCGGGGCACGGTCCGCTGCGGGTCGCGGGCCTCCTCGGCGTAGATCGCGGTCGCCTCGAAACCGATGAAGGCGCCGATGGACAGCACGAACATGCCGCCCGCACCGCCGTTCAGCAGCTCGCCGGGGTTGAAGGGGCGCAGCGAGAGCCCTCCGCCGTCGACCAGCACCGCCGCCTCGAACACCAGCAGGATCAGCACCTCCAGCGCGAGGGCGACGCCCAGCACCTTGGCGCTCAACGTGATCTTCAGGTAGCCGAGCACGCCGACCGCGGCGACGCACAGCAGGGTCCAGATCTGCCACGGCACGTTCATGCCGAAGACGTCGGCCATGGTCGAGGCGGCGAAGACGCCGAAGGCGGCCATCAGGCCGATGCCGATGAGGTTGTAGGAGATGACGGCGACGTACGCCGAGCCGAGGCCCGTCGCCTTGCCGAGGCCTCTGCCGATGTAGGCGTAGAAGGCGCCCGCGTTGCGCACGTGCCCGCTCATGGCCGTGAACCCGGCCGCGAACAGGCCGACGACGACACCGGACAGCAGGTAACCGAGCGGGGCGGCGACGCCGCCGATGCCGATGGCGAGCGGGGCGACGCCGGCCATGACGGTGAGCGGCGCGGCCGCCGCGACGACGAAGAAGACCAGGTCAGCGGTGCCGATGGCGTCACGGGACAGAGGCATGGCCACCTCCGAAACTAAAGGCGTTAGTTTGTTGGTGGGACGGTACTCGAAGGGATGCGAAATGGGAAGACCGAGGCGGCCGATCCTCAGCAGGGACGGCATCGTCGCCGAGGCGCTGGCGCTCGTGGACGAGGAGGGCTCCGAGGCGCTGACCGTCACGCGGCTCGCCCGGCGGCTGGGCGTGCAGGCGGCTTCGCTCTACAACCACGTGGCCGGCAGGGAGGAGATCGTCGAGGGCATCCGCGACCTCGTCGTGGCCGAGATGGACGTCTCCGCCCTGGACGGCCAGCCCTGGCAGGAGGCGCTGTCCGTCTGGGCGAAGTCCTATCTGGCCGCCTTCGCCCGCCACCCCAACACCGCCAAGCTGCTGTCCACGACCACGATCAGGTCGGCGCGGACGCTGGAGATGTACGAGAAGGCGGTCACCGTCCTCGAGCGCGCGGGCTGGCCGAGCGACCAGGTGGTGGCGGTGTTCACCGCGATCGAGTCGTTCGCGATCGGCTCGGCGCTTGACCTGGCCGCTCCGAATGTCATGATCGATCCGTCGGAGCAGCCGGTGCCCCTGCTGTCCGTGGCACTGAAGGACGCCCATCCCGGCCGGGCCATGGCGGCGTTCGAGCTGGGACTCGAGGCCATCATCCATGGTTTGGATGAACGTCTAAGACGATTGTGCTAAATTCGCCGAATGGGAAAGAATCGCGAGGACCTGCTGGCCGGGGCGAAGCGCTGTCTGATCGAGAAGGGCTACACCCGCACCACCGCACGCGACATCGCCAACGCGGCCGGGGTGAGCCTGGCCGCGATCGGCTACCACTTCGGGTCGAAGGAGGCGCTGCTCAACGAGGCGCTGTTCGAGTCGATGAAGGAGTGGGGCGACTCGCTGGAGGCCGCCCTGACCGGCGAGACCGACCCCGACGCCACCCCGATGCAACGCTTCGAGACGGCATGGCGGCGCGTCATCGACTCCTTCGAGGAGCTCAGGCCGCTGTGGGTCACCCAGTTCGAGATCGTCGGACAGATCGACCACCTGCCCGACATGCGACAACACCTCTCGGCCGGACTGCACGCCGCGCGGCTCGGGCTCGCCGAGGTCTTCAGCCGGATCGACCCGGCGGTCGAGCCTGAACGGGCGCGCGTGCTCGGCTCCTTCTACCAGGCGATGCTGTCGGGACTGCTGATGCAGTGGCTGGTCGACCCGGACACGGCCCCCAGCGCCCGTGACGTGGCCGAGGCGATGAGCCTGATCAACAACGGCTCCTGACCAGCGAGAGTCCGGGGTCTTCCTGGCTTCCGCTTCGGCCGGCGATGCCTCGTGATCCTGGGCCGGCGGTTGATGAGCGGCGGGCCCTGACCGGCGGCGGCTCGTGGTCAGAAGGCGCTTATCGTGGCCGGTGCCCGCTCGGCCCTGCTCAGCGCGCGGATCACGGCCGTCGGGCCGTGCCGGTGTACGGCCAGCCGCGCCAGCAGGTCGACCACCGGATCGATGACGTCCTCGGGCAGCTCGGGGGTCGGGACGCCGACGCTCGCCGCCAGGTCGTCGGAGTGGACGACGATCTCCATGAGTCTGGTGAGCAGGAAGTCGTCGAGCGTCAGGGACCACTGCGCCCACGGCAGCCCGAGTGTCCGGTCTCCTGACTCGTCACGCAGGGCCGCCGAGAGCTGGTCGAGGCTCGCCTGGGCACGCGCGACCAGCGCGTCGGGCCCCTCGGCTGCCGCGTCCTCGCCGCCGCGCCTGATGCTGACGTTGGACTCGTGCCCGAGGCCGGCCGTGACCCACGCGGAGCGGGCGTAGTGCTCCTTGAGGGGGATGACCGGATGGGCCACGTCAGCGCCGAGCGCCGCCTCGACCCTGAAGATCTGCTGGGCGAGATGGCCTGCCAGGCCGGCCACGCTGAACTCGGTGAGGGCGCTCGGCTTGCCCCAGGCCGCCGCGACCACCGGGTCTCGCAGCAACGCGACCGCCGAGGCCGCAGCCGTCAGATACAGCTCCCTGATATCAGCCACGTCGCGATCCTACTCAGGGGCCCCGACAAATCCCCGGAGGGGGTTTTCGCCGGGCCCGCCGGATTCGCGAGGTTGTGCCGGCCCCTGGTTTCGCGGGACGTGCTGAACCTTCCAGGCTGTCCGAGGGTGCGGGTCGAGCGGCTTCGCGCCGTGGACCTGCCACGGGGAGAACCAGGAAGAGGTCAGCTGGTGACGCGGGCGAGGACGATGCCGCCGACGATCAGGCCCAGGGCGGCCAGCCGTCCCACGCTCACCGGGTCGTCGTTCAGCACGATCCCCAGCGTGATCGCCCCCACCGCGCCGATGCCGGTGAACACCGCGTAAGCCGTGCCCACCGGAAGCGTGTCCATCGCCTTCGACAGCAGCCACACCGCCGCCGCCATCAGCACCAGGGAGATCACGGTCGGCACCGGACGGGTGAAGTTCTGGGTCGGCTTGATGCTCTGCGACCACGCGACCTCGACGAGCCCTGCCAGTGCCAGGATGGCCCAGTTCATCGGGCCGCCTCCTTCCGTGCCTTTTCCACCGACTCCTCGTGCGCGGCGCGCAGGGACGCGAGCCGGGGGTCGATCAGCGAGTTGACCAGTTCGGCGTTGATGAACCGCACGTCGGTGACCGCGAAGTGGCCCTCGAAGAAGTGCCGCAGGTAGCGCTCCTGGTGGTCGACGGGCTCGCGGGGCGTTCCGGGGCCGTACGCGCCGCCGCGTGCGGTGGTCACCACGAACGACCGTCCCTTGAGCGACATCTTCGGGAACGTGATCTGGTCCAGCCACGCCTTCAACGCCGACGGGATCGAGTAGTTGTACATCGGCGTGCCGATGAGGATCACGTCCGCCGCCACGACCTCGTCCAGCAGCGGTTCCAGGGTGTCCCATGCCCGCTGCTGCGCGGGCGTCCGGACGGCCTCGCGGTACCGCCCGATGTCGGTGATCTCGTTGGCGAGCACGTAGTCGCACAGCTCGGTCCAGGCCTCGTCGATGTGCGGGACGGGTGAGGCGGCCAGGTCCCGGTAGACGTAGCCGCCGTCGGGGTGGGCCGTACGCCAGGTGTCGGCGTAGATCTTCGACAGCTCGCGGGAGAAGGAGGCCCGTCTGGCGCTCGCGTCCAGGTGCAACAGGTTCATGATGAGCTCCTCAATAAGTGGACAGCGTGTCCGGTTGCGACCGTACCGCATAAGCGGACAGACTGTCCACATGGAACGAGCAGACGCCGCCCGCAACCGCGCGAGGATCCTGGAGGCAGCCGCCGGCCTGTTCAGGACCAAGGGCGCGGCGAACGTCACGATGGACGACATCGCGAAGGCCGCAGGAGTGGGAAGGGGCACGCTCTACCGGCGCTATCCGGACCGGGCGTCGATCGCGACGGCGCTGCTCGACGAACACGAGCGGGCCCTGCAGGAGAAGCTGATCCGCGGGGACCCCCCGCTCGGTCCCGGCGCTCCGGCCGCCGAACGGCTGGCGGCGTTCTACGCCGCGATGGTCGATCTGCTGGAGGAGCACGCGCCCCTGGTACTGGGCGCGGAGGTGGGACGCTCCCGGTTCGAGACCGGTGCCTACGGGTTCTGGCGCGTCCACGTGCGGTCACTGCTGGGCGACCTGCCGGAGGCGGACGCGCTGGTCGACGCGTTGCTCGCGCCGCTGGCCCCCGACGTCTACGCCTACCAGCGGGAGGTCAGGGGCCTCACTCCGGCGCGGATCGTCGCGGGGCTCACCAGGCTGGCCCGGACACTGGGCTGAGCCGGCAGGGGCGCACAGTCCACGGGCGCGCGATACGGCGTGACGGCGGGAGGCGAAGTCCTGCTGGAGTACGCGTGATGGACGGGCGGCCACCGGTGACCCCGGTGGCCTTGAGCCGGCTTGCCGTACCGGAAGATCACCCGAACAGGGCGGAGACGGATTCGCCCTCGTGGATGCGGCGCATCGCCTCCGCGAGGGCGGGGGCGATCGACAGCACGCGGAGCTTGCCCTCCGGCTTCACGTCCGGGACCGGCACGGTGTTGGTGCACACGATCTCCAGCACCTCCGGCTGGTCGCTGAGACGCTCGACGGCGCCCGCCGCGAACAGGCCGTGCGTGCAGGCGATCCTGACCGAGTTGACCTCGCGCTCGCGCAGCCGGTCGAGCAGCTCGACCACGGTGGTGCCGCGGGCGATCTCGTCGTCGAGGACGATGACGTCCTTGCCGCGCACGTCGCCGATCACCGAGCTGATCGACATTTTGTCGTCGCTGAAACGCTGCTTGGCGCCCATGGCCACCTCGACGCCCAGCAGCCGGGCGAAGGCGGCGGCCTCCTTGGCGTTGCCGAGGTCGGGGGAGACGACGACGGTGTTGGTCAGGTCGTACTGCTGGAAGTGCGCGGCCAGCTCGCGCAGCGCGTGGAGGTGGTCGACGGGCACGCTGAAGAAGCCGTGCACCTGCGGCGAGTGCAGGGTCATGGCGAGCACCCTGTCGGCGCCCGCCGTGACCATCAGGTCGGCGACCAGGCGGCCGCCGATGGAGATGCGGGGCGCGTCCTTCTTGTCGGAACGGGCGTAGGCGTAGTGCGGCATCACGACGGTGGTACGGGCCGCCGACGCGCCACGGGCGGCGTCGAGCATGAGGAGCAGCTCGACGAGGTGCTCCTGCACGGGCGGCACGAGGGGCTGGATGATGAAGACGTCTCGCTCGCGGCAGTTGGCCTGGAGCTGCACCTCGAGACAGTCGTTGGCGAAGCGGTGGAGGCGGACGGGGTGCAGGGGGGCGCCGAGGTGGGCGCAGATCTCCGCGGCCAGCTCGGGGTGGGCGCTGCCGCTGAAAACAGTGATGTCTCGCACGTCCGGCCAGCTTACTCAGCTGCCTGCGGTCCTCCTCAGCGGCTCGTCGGTCAGCCGGTACACGGTCCACTCGTCCATGGGGATCGCCCCCATCGACTTGTAGAAGGCGATCGACGGCTCGTTCCAGTCGAGGACCGACCACTCCAGGCGGTGGTAGCCGCGCTCCACGCAGATCCTGGACAGCTCGGCCATCAGCGCCTTGCCGTGGCCGCCGCCTCTGGCCTCGGGCCGGACGTACAGGTCCTCCAGGTAGATGCCGTGGGTGCCGCGCCAGGTGGAGAAGTTCAGGAACCACAGCGCGTAGCCGACCAGCCGGCCGTCCTGTTCGGCCACGTGCGCGTGCAGCGCCGGGTCGGGCGCGAAGAGAGCGCTTTCGAGCTGCTCGGGGGTGACGCGCACTTCGTGGAGCGACTTCTCGTAGTCGGCCAGTTCGCGAATCATGTCGATGATGGCGGGGACGTCCTGAATGGTGGCTCTGCGTATCACGCGCGCAGCCTACCCGCAGCCGTGTTAGCGTCGCCGCTCGTGACGGAGCGCATCCATGTCGGCAACGCCGCCGCCGACGCCCTCGGTGACCGCGGCTGGCTGCTGGGGCACTTCAAACCCGAGGGCGAGGTACGGCACAGCGAGGACGTCGAGATCAAATGGGGCGTCCACCCCAAGGGCGAGGAGCGCGCGCAGTGGGTGCGCGGCGAGCGGCGCACGGCCCTGCTGGTGCTGATCAGCGGCAGGTTCAGGATGGAGTTCCCCGGTCGCAGCGTGGTGCTCGAGCGGCAGGGCGACTACGTCGTGTGGGGTGTCGGGGTCGACCACTCCTGGGTGGCGGAGGAGGAGTCGGTGGTCATGACGGTCCGCTGGCCTTCGGTCGCCGGCTACGCCGTCACGTGAACCTCACACATTCATGCGATGTCGTTGACCGCCCATAGGGGTAGATATCGGGCTATGGGTATCATTTCGCGCGGCTTCCGCGGCCGGCCCCGGGACGACCACGGCCGGCTGCCGCCCGGCCAGTACCAGGTGCACGACTTTCCGGTGCTGTCCGCCGGTCCGACACCGCGGATCCCGCTCGACCAGTGGGAGTTCGCGATCGACACCGAGGCCGAGCGGACCCACCGGTGGACATGGCAGGAGCTGATGGCGCTGCCCCAGGAGAGGCCCACCGTCGACATCCACTGCGTCACCAAGTGGTCGAAGTTCGACACCGGCTGGCAGGGGGTCTCCCTCGACGTGCTGTTCGAGGACGTGGAGACGGTGGCGGAGTACGCGCTGATCTACTCCTACGGCGGCTACACCACCAACCTGCCGCTGGAGGACCTGCTCGACGGCAAGGCGTGGATCGTCCACCGCTTCGACGACGAGGACCTGGAGCCCCGGCACGGCGGCCCCGCCCGGCTGCTCGTCCCGCACCTGTACTTCTGGAAGTCGGCCAAGTGGGTGCGCGGCATCAGGCTCATGAACGAGGACTGGCCGGGCTTCTGGGAGACGGCCGGCTACCACAACTACGGCGACCCGTGGCGCGAGCAACGCTACGAGGGCGACTAGGAGCTGTTTCCTGGATCACGTGCGGAGCCAGATGACCAAGGCTGCGACCGTGACGGTTCCCAGGAACATGTAGGCGCGTTTGTCGTAGCG
>NZ_JBSGDV010000025.1:0-107262 GCF_053602555.1 Nonomuraea sp. NPDC004354
GCACAACGACAAGACCGGCCGGCCCACCGCCCGATCCCTCACCGCCTACGACCATTGACGCTCAGCCGTACGGCTTGGAATCAGTCATCTAGACGGCGGGAACGGCCAGCCGCGCGCCGCGATCAGCCGCGCACTCCCGTCGGCAAGGTGGTAACCCAACCACACGACGGCAGCCCGGCTCGCCCTCACCCGCTCGGTCAGAACTGCGGCCGTTCAGCAGCAGATCGACGGTGTGCTCGACGTGTTCGGCCAAGATCTCCTCGGCCTGGAACCGCCCGGCCGCCCGCCGCCAACACGCTGGGAGTCACGCGTTCGACCACGTCCCGCACATAGCCGTCGGGAACCTGCCCCGCCGCGGTAGCCGTTCTCCGCGAACTCGAGGAGGGCGGTGGCGAGGATCCGCGTCCGCCGCGCGCGGAGCGCCGGTGGTCAGCTCGGGATTGCGCTGCCCTCGCAACCTTTGCCGATCCGGCCCGTCTCGAAGTACCGCACCACGTCGGCGGCGCACCTGGGCACCCGGATGGTCGACACGTGCACGTCGTCGGCGACCGTGTAGACGGTGCCGCCGATGGCGCGCCGCGTCTGCAGCGTCCAGTCGTAGACGGACATGAACTCGTGCAGGTGACCCGCCAGCACCAGTGACCCGCTGCTCCGCTTCAACGTGGCCTGCTGCACCGGCAGCGGCCAGCCGGGACACATGACAGGCAGTCCCCAGGACCGGCCGGTCGCCGGATGGCGCTTCACGAACTGCTCGTAGTCACGCCAGGCGGTGTCGAAACCGGCCCGGCTGCTGTCCTCGTTGCACGCGACGGCCCGGTTCATGGTCATGTTCAGTGTTTCGGGCGCGCCGGGCACGGGCGTCCCCATCATCGGAGCGCCGAGCAGCTCCTTGACGGTGGGCGGGGCGGTGGTGCCCGTCGCCGTCCGCAGTTCGGCCAGCGCCTTGCCCGCGCGCACCCACTCGGTCGAGTTGCGCCTGGCCAGGTCGGCCACGGCCGAGCCGTCGATGGGCCGCTGCAGGTCGGTGTAGATCTTGGGGCTCTTGTCGTACGTACTGACCAACTTCGCCACCTCCTCGCGCACCGTCCGTGCGGTGGCACCGAGACCGTAGGTCCCGTCGCGGCGGGCCAGCCAGGCGGCCATGCGCCCGAAGTTACGCTCGGCCGCCTCCGCGCTGTCCTTGGCGTGCTCGTCAATACGGGTCCACGGCGGCGCCACGCTGTCCAGGAAGGCCCGTCCGGTGTGCCCGGGGAACAGGCTGCGGTACACCATGCCCAGATAGGTGCCCCAGGAGAAGCCGAGCAGGTTGAGTTTGCTCTCACCCAGCGCGGTCCGTACCAGGTCCAGGTCCTTGGCCACGTGCTCGGTGGTGAGCTGTCCGAGGAAGGCGGGGTCAGAGCGTCCGCACTTCTGGTTGGCGGCGACCTGGGCATCGTATATCTTCCTGGCCGCCTCCTTGCTCAGCGTGCCGGGCTCCTGCGGGTCGTTTGGCGAGAAGGTGCAGGCGACCTTGGTGCTGTACCCGACCCCGCGCGGGTCGAAGCCGATGATGTCGTATCGCTCGTTGAGCCCCGCCATCTCCTCGTTCCTGAGCGAGGCCCGCAGGACCGGGTCCAGATATCCGCTGTTGCCCGGCCCGCCCGGCAGGACGGCGATGGCGCCGAGCCGGTGGGCCTCGTCCGTGGCGGCCAGCCGGGTCACCGCGAGGTCGATCTTCCGCCCGGCGGGGTCACGATGGTTCAGCGGGACGCTGACCGTGCCGCACTCCAGGCGCTTCATCAAGGAGCGGAACGCCGCAACCTTGTCCTCCGCCACGCCCAGACTGCGGATCACCTCATCGGAGTAGGCCGGGCAGGATGTCCACCGCACGGAAGACACGCCGGAGCTCGAGCTGGGGTTCGCGATGGCGCGAACGCTCGCGGCGACGGAAGCGGTGGCGCCCACCGCGGAAGGATGCGCCGCTAACCCCGCCAGCGCCAGGGCCAGCGCCGTCAGTGAAGTTCGGTACGTCATGTGGATCAGGAGTAGAGCAGCGGGTGTTTCCTAACCGTAAGGACCCGGGTTGGTGACCGCGGTGGGACGGTTGTCGTCCCTCAGCTTGTTCATCGCTCAGAAATTCCACCGGCACGAGCCGGACCATAGCCAGCCCCGGAGCAGGCCCGAAGGCGTTTCACCGAATCCCAGCGGCGAAGTGGATCACTGACGCGATCTCAGCGAATTGCCGGTAGGTAGTCGTGTTCGAAATGGGTGAGGACAAGTGCGGCGCGGGCGATGTCGCCGATTCTGCTGGGGCTGACCGTGATGTGCTGGAGGGTCCGCCAGCGGCCTTTGAGCAGGGCGAACCCGCGCTCGCCGAGGCAGCGCAGGGCGCGTAGGAGCCGGTTGTAGGTGCGGTTGTCCGGGCTGAGAACCTGGTTTCTGTCGGGTTGCTTGATCGGCGTGTGAATACCGATCCCGGCGCCGTCGTAGCCGCTGTCGGCGAGGGTGGGCAGGCCGGTTGCGGCTGCGGCGTACAGCGCGCCCAGCACCTGTGCGCGGGCGGCGGTGAGGTCGTGGACGGAGCCGGGCTCGACCTCGCCGATCCACAACGGCAGCCCACTGGGTGCCGACAGTGCTTGGAGGTTGCCGGCATGCTGGTGGGCCTTGCCGGAGTACCAGGCGTCGATGGGTTCGCCTTTGACGCTGATGGTCTGCTCGGCGCAGCGATCGATCGGGATCAGGGTGCCGTCCAGGATCACGTACGCCAGTCCCTCGGCGTGGGCGCGGTCAAGGGCTTGATGCAGATCTGGTGCTTGAGCTGCGAGAACGGCGATGCCTTCGTGGATGTAGCGTTAGGCGGTGGCCCGGGAGATGCGATGGTCACGGCCGAGCTTGGGCACGTCGTGCTCGCCGCGGAACCAGCGCACCACCATGACCGCCTGCCGGAAGGGGCTCAGAGCCCGGCTGCCTTGCGGGGTGCCACGCAGTCGGCGTTCTTGGTGCAGGAGTCGCGCGACGTATTGAACGAGTGCGCGGGAGACGTCGAGCGTGGCACGATGAGCAATCACGTGGAGCCTTTCGGCCTTGAGCGTTCTTGTGGTGAGAGCTCTTCTACCGGGGGCTCCACGTCTGTTTCCGGCCTTCGGCGACTCCTCTCGAAAGGCCTGGAACGCCCTCAGCGGCGTCCAAAAATCCCAATCGCCCGAACTATTTCGCTGAGATCACCTCACTGAACTACCGAAGTGGCTCTCGGCGTTCGGCGGCGTCGTTCGCCTGCCCTCGCGGGCAAGCAGGGTTAGCTTCTACGCAAGTATGCGAGCGATATCATTCGCCAGCTCTGCCTTGATCGCCTGCATGGCCTTCAGTTCCAGTTCGGACGACTCGGAAAGTATCGCCTCGTGAACTAGCGAAATATGGCCTGGCCAACGTTTGTTGGAAACTTCCACTGCACGTCTGTCCCACCACGTCAGGTGCTCCCAGCTTTTTTCCCAGGTGAGCACTACTACGAACGAGATGTGGAACATGGGTTTCAAACTCGTGCCTGGCTCTACGAACCCTATGTACTGCGCCCTACCGGTACGATATGCACGCTTTGCCGGTGGAGTAGGCAACAGCAAGCAGCCGTGGAAAACATAATTCCTGTGGTCGTAATCAAGCCCCCAAGGATAGGGTGTCTGTCTGAGGGGATCAAATCTAGATGGCCTCCACTCCGACTTGAGCCCGAAGTCTACGCTCCTTACCTCTTTGAGGGTGGATACACTTCCGGCACCTTTGTGTAGAATACTATTTGCGCCCTCTAGCATGGACCGGACTTCGCCGATAATACGGTCGGCAATAACCTGCATCCTCGCCATGGCGGCGTCGCTCTCCGCTTTCTGTTTGGCGAGCCGGGCGCTTTCGATACTCACGAGTGCCCGCAGTTCATCTTCGCGGTTCCTGTCGGCACACATATTTACATAATATGTGCGCCCACTTAGCCAATATAGCTAAATTGTGCAAAAAGGGTGCAGCGGTTTACCCGGGCGACCGGCACCAGTGCTCGGCTGTCTCCGATTGTCAGGCGCCGGGCGTCTGCCGGTAGAGCGGGATGCCGTGCTTGAGCAGCCATGCCCTGAGGGCGGTCTCCACCATGTCCTGCGGGCCGGTGGCGGTGCTCAGGCACGCGACGGTGAGCCGGTCGTCCGTTTGGCGGGTGATGCGCGGGCCGATGGGCACGTCGTCGACGTCTTCTTGCGACCGGCGGGTGCGTCTTTTCACGCTGCGTTCCCGCTTGGGGCGGCTGCCATCTGGGTTGAGGGGAAGTTGTGCATCGCGGGGGATGCCGAGGAAGTCGAGGTAGTCGACGAGGGCGGCTTCGACGATGCAGGAGACGCCGAGGCCGGTCTCCTCGTTGGCGTGGCTGAGGCGTTCGTTGGTGTGCTAGCTGATGCGGACGGCGAGGGTGGGTTTGTCCTGGCGGCTTTTGGTGCGCACGCGAGATGCCGCTTGCTGTTCCGCTTGCTTGACCTGCACGAGTTCCGCCACTCCTCCCTCACGCACCTGGGTGAGGCAGGGGCGAGCCTGCTGATGCTCATGGCCAAGTCCCGGCACAAGAAGCGGCCTCGCGCAAGATCCCAGGCCAGGGCGAGCGAGTCGTCTCCGCGCTCCCGGCGGCCTGTCATGCTCTGAACCTGCCGGGCATCGCGCGGCACCTGCTTGGTGGCTCGCTTCAGCATGCCGCCACCTCCAGGCTCGCCATCCGGGCCGCGATCGCCTCAGCGCCAGGGCCCGCGGGTGAGCTCGCCCACCACCCGCCGTCGGCCAGGAACAGCACCCGGTGCGCGAACGCGGCCGCGACCGGATCATGCGTCACCATGATCACCGTCTGACCCTGGTGATCCATGAGCCCACGCAGCAGCTTCAGCACCGACCGGGAGCTCGTGGTGTCCAGAGCGCCGGTCGGCTCGTCGGCGAAGATCACCGCAGGTTTGGAGACGAGCGCCCTGGCGATCGCCACGCGCTGCTGCTGGCCGCCGGACAGCTCCCCGGGCCGGTGCCGGGCCCGCTCGGCCAGCCCGACCTCGGCCAGCGCCGCACGCACCTGCGCCGCATCGGGCCGGCGCCCCGCCAGGCGTAGCGGAGGGCGACGTTCTGCTCCGCGGTCAGGGCGGAGACCAGGTTGAAGGACTGAAAGACGAACCCGACCCGCTCGCGGCGCAGCAGCGTCAGCTCGTTCTGCGTCAGCGGGCCGAGGTCGGTGCCGTCAATGACGACTTTGCCGTCGCTGGCCGATCCAGCCCGGCGGCGCAGTGCAGCAATGTGGACTTGCCCGAACCGGACGGGCCCATCACCGCGGTGAAGGTGCCTGGCGCGAACCCGTACTCACGTCGTCCAACGCTGCCACCGCCTGGTCTCCGGAGCCGTACACCCTGCTCACGCGCAGGTCACAGCGCAACTCCTGGACCGCTTCGACGTCCGACACCCCGTACAGGGCCTGCAGGACCAGCGCCGCGGCCAGCACCTGCGGTGGCATACTCGGCCGCCCGTTGGACGAGGGATACATGTCGGCGAACATCGCTGCCGGAAACAGTTCCTGGCGATGCTCAGCCAAGAACGCGAACACACTCCCTGACGGGATCAGCTCCCGGCAGGTCTGCCACACGTCTGGACCGACCAGTTCTCCAGCCCATTCACCCTGCACACAAGTGAGTCTGGCCTCGCATCATCTGAGGCGAGGCCACAACGCAAGATCTTCAGTGGTCTTCTAGGCCATGCTGTTCGAATTCATCTCCGACGAGCAGGTTGCTCGCTCCGGCCGCTTCCCCGAGGAGCCGTCGGTGGCCGAGCTCGAACAGTTCATCCGCCTGGAATCTGCGGCCCTGGACACCGGGGCCGACAAGCGCTCGCCCGCCACGCGGCTGGGCTGGGCGCCGCAGTGGGGCACGGTGCGCATGCTCGGGGTGTTCCTGACCGAGGCGCTACCCAGGGCCGTTGGGCCGAGAATCACGCAACGCCGCCATAGGCGCGCACCACTGATCGATCACAATATCGTGATCCATTACCAGGGGCAGCTCGATGCGGCGCGAAGGGTCCGCACGATAATCGACCTACACCCTTATGTCAAGACACGAGTTTTCGTGTCATGACGCTGCCCTCGTCATCTGGCTTACTTAGTACATGACTCGCTGGAACAAGTGAGCGGCCTTGGAATGCACGAATCACATGGAGCGATCTCCCGTGATCAACATCAAACGTACTCTTGTCCCTACCGCAATCGCCGCCAAGGGGATTTTCGCTGCGGTTGTTAAGTCGGAGGCGGCGGCGCGCTTTTCCTGCCCGCTTCACCGGAGGGCGGCACAGGTTTCGGCGCCGCGTTCGCGCACAGTGTCCTGCGATCGGGTAGGTCAATGCCGGTAGTTGTGGTCTACGACCAGGGCGCCGTCGGCCCGGCCGGAATTTTGCGGGTGGCCGAGGTGCGGCCCGTTGTCATCGTCCTGGCGCCGTCCGATCACGCGCAGCGAATGCGTCCGCTGTTCAATGAATCATGTGCCGCGGTCTATGGCCTGAATGACATGGGCCTCGTTCAGTCGCTCCTTCGCCACGATGTCACAGGAGTCGTCACGTTCAGCGAACCCATGCTGCGTTCGACGTCCGAACTCGCGACGGCGCTCAGCCTGCCATCTCATGACGCGACGGTGGTGGAGCGACTGACCCGCAAGGATATGCAGCGACGCGCACTGCGCGCGGCCGGTGTGGACGCCACCGCGACAGTGACGATCAGGTCTGTCCACGAGTGGGAAGCGGCCGTGCGGCGGGTTGGGTTGCCCGCCGTCGCCAAGCCGATCATGGGTGTGAGCAGCCGGAACACTGTCCTGATCGAGGACCTGGAGGCCGGCTGCGCGCTGCTGCCCAGGCTGCTCCGTGACGAGGGCGGCCTTGTGGTCGAGGAGTACCTGAGGGGCGCCGCCGTCCCGGAGCCCTTCGGGGATTATGTCTCGGTCGAGACAGTGGTGCACCGCGGCGCGTGCTGCCATTTCGCGGTGACGGGGAAGCTACGGCTCGCGCCGCCGTTCCGTGAATGCGGCCAGTTCTGGCCCGCCAGGCTCGATCCAGCCGCTCGGGAGAGCGTCCTGAAGCTGGCCGACAATGCCGTCAAGGCGTTGGACGTCAGGTCGGGAATCCTGCACACCGAAATGAAGCTGACCTCTGATGGGCCGCGCATTATCGAGGTTAACGGCCGAGTCGGAGGTTGGATTCCGGAACTCGCCCGAGAAGCGGCTCGGATCGATCTCGCGGACATTGCGATTGGAATCGCCAGGAACGAACGGATAGAGATGTCGCCGCTTGACTTGGATCGGGTCTTCTTTCAATTCACGACGCCCGCGCCAGTCGAATTCGGGATCGTAACCGCGATTACCGGCATGCTCAATGACGTTCCGGGCGTGACCCGTTACACCCCTCTGGTGCGGCCAGGCGCCGTGGTCGGCGGGGTGCATACGTACGACCTTGACCTGGTGGCGGGAGAGGCGCCGGATCATGAGTCTCTTGCGGAGATAGTCGAGTCCCTCATGGACCGAATTTCCTACCAATTCCAGGTTGCCGGACGGCGGATCGATCGCACTGCGCGCGATCTCGTCTATACCGATGGAGGCAAGTAATTGCGCAAGTCCTTCGACAACCCCTCCGGCGTGCCGCAGCCACCGGCGGGGCGCTACTCTCACATCGCCCGCTTGGAGATCGGTGACAGTGTCATCCTGCTGCTGTCGGGCCAGGTGGCCGTCGACGACGACCTCAACGTCGTCGCCCCTGGGGACATGCACGGCCAGTCCGCGTACATCTTCGACGTCATCGGCAAGATCCTCGACGCGCACGGCGCCACCTTCGGCGACATCGTCAACATCCGGACCTACCTGACCGACATGGATCGGCTCGCCGAGTACGGCGAGATCCGTCGCACATTCATGGCCGGCGACCAGCCGCCGACCAGCACCACGGTCGAGGTCTCACGCCTCTTCCTGCCTGAGGCGGTCATCGAGGTTGAGGTCGCGGCCGTCGTGCCGCGCCCGGCCCTGGGCGAAGGGGCGGGGGGTAACGGTGCACACCGCGGATGAGGGATTCCGCGCAGTCGTCGAGGCCCTGCGGGTCCCCGTGATGGGGACCGAGGCGGTCGCTCCGCTGCTTGCCGCGCTGCTCAAGGTGGTGCGCCCGCAGCGGGTGCTGGAGGTCGGCATGGGCTACACCACCCCGTTCCTGGCCAGGGCGCTCGCCGAGATCGCCGACGAGATCCGGGCCGAGTCGTCGGCGCTGGCTGCGAAGTCCAGGCCGTACCTCGATGGCGGCGCGCCGCTGGATGACGCGTGGCTGGAGGCCGACCCTGCGCTCTTGGCTCCCGGGTTCTACACCGAGTCGTACCGGCCGAGGCTCGTCGCCGTCGACGACCTGTCGGTTCCCGAGTCGTCCTCGGCAAAGGTCTGGGACGTCTTGTGCGATCTGGGGCTTGACCCTCTGGTGACGGTCGTCAACGCGGACCTGCGCGACTGCGTGGGGCATTTCCCCGCGGATTTCCGGCCCATCGACTTCGCCTGGGTCGACGCCTGGGAGTGCCTCTACTTCGTCGACAACTTCTGGGATCTGATCAACCCGGACGGCGGGCTGATCGTCATGCACTACCTGATGACCTACCCAGAGGGCGAGGCGTTCCTGAGCTACCTAGCGCACCGGCAGCCCGGGGAGTTCGAGCTGGTGAACCTGCTGGAGCCCCAGAAGCTCACCCAGAACAGTGTCACCATCCTGCGCCGGACCAGCGGCGTCGTGCCGCGCCGCTACGCCGAGCTGGGCGGCGGAATGATCTTCGATGAGTCGCTGCGGGCGCAGGCCGCCGCCCACGCCGCGACGGTATCCGAGCCGCAGCAACTGAGAAGAAGGAGCGAATTCTCATGACTGTCATGCATGACGATCTTGTGTTGCGGGTCCGTGAGGCCTGGGCCGACGTCCTGCGCAGCGATTCCGCCGAGAGTGTGCCGGTGGACGCCAACTTCCTTGAGGTGGGCGGCAACTCGCTCCTGCTTGTCATGCTGTGGGAGCAGCTACAGCCGCTGGCCGCGCATCCGCTCCGCCTGTCCGAGCTGTTCCAGCACGGAACGGTCCTGTCCCAGGCCGGCCTGCTGAGCCGTACGGCTGAGCAGGCGAGCGCCCACCCGGCGGAGCAGCGGCGATCTTTGCTGGGGCAGCGGCGGGCCGCCGCTCAGCCCGAGGGAACGGCATGAGCGAGACCGCGATCGCCGTCGTCGGCGTCGGCTGCCGCTTCCCGGACGCATGGACGCCCGAGACGTTCTGGTCCAACATCGACCATGGCGTGATCTCGCTCCGCCCGCTGCCGGAGGACGTGCTCCGCGCTTCCGGCGTCGCTGACACGACGCTCCACGGGGACGACTACGTTCGCATCGGCACCCGGCTGCCCGGCGTGGCCGAGTTCGCCGCCGACTTCTTCGGCTACACGCCGCGCGAGGCCGGGCTGATCGACCCACAGCACCGCGTCTTCCTGGAGGTCTGCTGGGAGGCACTGGAACGGGCCGGGCACATCGCCAGCACGGACACCGCGACGGTCGGTGTATTCGCGGGCAGCGGCAGCGGACCCTACTCCGCCGCGCTCTTCGTGGCGAAGGCCCGCGCCGAAGGGGTCGCCGCGGCGGTCGCCGACCTCGACCTGACCCTGGGCGGTGAAGTCGACTTCATGCCCTCCCGTACCGCCTATAAGCTCGGCCTGCGCGGGCCCGCACTGAGCGTCCAGTCGGGCTGCTCGTCGTCGCTGTACGCGCTGCACTACGCGGCGCTCAGCCTGCTGGCGGGCGAATGCGACATCGCTCTCGCTGGAGGCGCCGCCGTACAGGAGCCCTTGCTCGGTTACCGGCACATACCTGGCCACGCGCTCTCCACTGACGGGCAGTGCCGCTCCTTCGACCACCGGGCCGGCGGCACCAACCACGGCTCCGGCGTGGGCGTCGTCGTGCTCCGGCGACTGGCCGACGCGCTCGGTGATGGAGATCAGGTACTCGCCGTACTGCACGGCACCGCCGTCGGCAACGACGGCACCGACAAGATCGGGTACGTGGCACCGAGCCCCGCCGGCATCTCCCGGGTCGTGCGCACGGCGCTGCGGGTCGCCGGGGTCCGGGGGGACCGTCTGCGCTACGTTGAGGCCCACGGCACGGCCACCCCGCTCGGTGACCAAGTCGAGCTGGCGGCGCTGACGGAGGCGCTCCGGGAGACCGGCTCCGGCACCGGATACTGCCGTCTGGGCTCCGTCATGTCGAACATCGGGCACACCGGTCCGACCGCGGGCATCGCGGGATTCATCAAGGCCGTGCACATCGCCCGTACCGGAGCGCTGCCGCCGCACCCGTCGTTCGAACGGCCGCGCGATCCGGGCATGCTAATCGAGAGCCCGTTCACGATCTCGGCGGAGCCCGGCCTTAGCGCAGACGAGTGTTTCGTACTGATCAACTCGGTTGGCATGGGCGGCGCCAACGCGGCGGCCGTGTTGGGCCCGCCACCCGCGCCCACCCGGCCGGCCGCCGTACGCGAGGGGAGGCAGGTCCGGCTGCTGTTGTCAGCGCGGAACCGCACCGAGCTCGACAGGCTCTCCGGCAGCCTCGCCGACGCCCTGGAACGGGGTGACCTACCGGTGGCGGATGTGGCCCACACGCTCCGAGTCGGCCGGCGGAGCTTCCAGGAGCGCCGCGTGGTGACCGCCGAGCCGGGCCGCTTGGCCGCCGCGCTACGGTTGCCCCGCCCGCCCCTGGCCAGGACCGCCCGGGTGGATGGCGAACGGAAGGCCGTGCTCGTCATGCCGACCGACCTTGCCGTCCCGGAGGACATGCGGGCGCTGCTACGGGCTGCTCTGCCCGGCGCCGAGGTGTTCCCCGACGCCAGGCCGGTAGGCGAGGGTCGTTACATCGTCAATATCGGCGGGCCGGAGTTGGATGACTCACAGCTGCGGGACGCTGACCTTCACGAGCAGGTGAACGCGGCGCTCGCTGAAGCGTGGCTGCACGGAGTGAGGGTCGACTGGACGGCGCTCTGGCCGGACTCCGGCCGCCGGGTCGCCCTCCCGACCTACCCGTTCACCCGCCAGCGCTACTGGGCGCTCGACCGCCTCTCCCTCGCCGCTGAGGACAGCCCCACCGAGAAGGCAGTATCGGCGCCGGCGGGGCAGACCGAGGAGCCGACCGGGGACACCGTCGAGGTGGCGCTGCTCGCCATGTGGCGCGACCTGTTCGGGACCTCCGCGATCGGCCCGGACGACCAGTTCGGCGCGCTGGGCGGCACATCACTGCTGGCCGTACAGCTGGCCATGCAGATCAGCGACCGATTCGGTTGCACGGTCAACGTGCACCGCGCCGGCGGAAGCCAGGTCACCGTCCGCCGCCTGGCCGAGCTGATCCGAGCCGGCACCGGTACGCCGGACGCCGTCGACGACGCCCTCGACGTCGGCGACGACGCGCTCATCGACGCGGATCTGAGACTCCCCTTGGGTACGCCCGCCCGCGTGCGCTCGCGGGGGAAGGACGTGCTGCTGACCGGTGCGACCGGGTTCCTCGGCGCCTTCCTGCTTGCCGAGCTGCTGGAGCGGACCACGGGCCGGGTCTACTGCCCCGTCCGGGCCGAAGACGAGGCATCCGGCCTGGAACGGCTACGGGCGGCGGCCCGAAAGTTCTACCTGCCCGAGCCCGACCCGGAGCGGGTCTGCGCCGTCCCTGGCGACCTGCGGGACCTACCCAAGATGACGGCGGAGTTCCGCGACGGCGAGCTGGGCCGCAGGGTCGGTCATATCGTGCACTGCGCCGCGAAGGTGGTCTTCACCGAGTCCTACCGCACGCTCCGCGAGGAGAACGTCCGGCCCATGGCCAGGCTGCTGACCTGGGCCAGGGAACACGGCATCCGCGACTTCTCCTACGTGTCCTCGATCGCGGCGGCCGGGCCCGCGATGGGCGCCGGCAACCGCTACCTGGAGACCAGGGAGCAGGCGCTCGACCCGCAGGCGGGCAGCTACGGTGTGAGCAAATGGGTCTGTGAGCGGCTGCTCGCCCGGGCCGAGGAGGACGGCCTGCGGGTCCGCGTGTTCCGGCCCGGTCTGATCATGGCGTCCAGCCGGACCGGGGCCGGGAACGACAAGGACCTGATTTACTTCGCGCTGATCAGCGGCCTGGCGGTGGGCGCGCACCCCGAGGACGACCGGACGCTGATCATGGCGCCCGTCGACCTGGTGGCGCGGGCCATCGCCGAGCTGGCGCTCATCCCCGGCTCGGTGGGCCGCGCCTACCACCTGGTCGCAGAGCGGGGGATCAGCCTACGTGGCCTCTTCGGGCTGCTCAGCGCGGCAGGCCTGCCCACCGATCCGGTGCCGTTGCCGCAGTGGCAGGAACGGGTCCGCACGCTCGCCCTCGCCAAGGGCAACCCGATCCTGTCCGCGGCCGCCCTATTGGAGCTCGAAGGACACGACGACTCGCATGCCGTACAGGCCGCCGGCTGGCAACCATGGTTGCGCCGTACCGCGTTGGACCCGCAGCTGACGGGCGAGACGCTGCGCCGGGGCGTCGAGTTCCTGGCCGGTCGTGACGACCTGGCCCGGGATCTGATCGGTCACCTGATGGGGGAGGGGCGATGATCACCGTTCTGGGTGCCGGGGTGATGGGCACCGGCATCGCCGCGCTGGCCGCCGGCTGCGGCTTCCCGGTCGTCCTGGTCGACGTCGACGAGGAGGTACTCGCCGCCGCCCGGGCAGGCGTCGCCCAGCAGGTACGGCTCGGCAGGCTCATGGGGTCGCTGCCGAACGACACCCCGGCAGGGGAGCTGGAGACCACCACGGGGCTGGACCGGGTCGCGGGCGCGACCGCCCTGGTCGAGGCGGTTCCCGAACACCTCGACATGAAGGCCAGGGCACTGGCCGCGGCGACCGGCCGGGTCCCCCCGGGGACGCTGATCGTTTCCAACACTTCGGCTATTCCCATCGACGAGTTGGCCGGGTACGTCGCCCGCCCCGAGGACCTCGTCGGCATCCATTTCATGAACCCGCCCTACCTGATCCGCACGGTCGAGCTGATCCGCGGCCCGCGCACGGGCGACGCGGCGATCCACGCGGCGGAGCGGCTCCTCGCCGACCTGGGCCAGACCCCGGTGCTGGTTGGCGACGGCCCCGGGTTCGTGATCAACCGCATCCTGCAGCGGGCGATCAACGAGGCTGGCCGGATCGTCCAGGACGGCGTCGCCACCCCCGCTGCCGTCGACGCCGCGTTCACCGGCTGTCTCGGTCACCGGACCGGCCCGCTGGCCACCGCCGACCTGATCGGCCTGGACAACGTCGCCGACTCGCTGCGGGTGCTCTGGGAGCGTACAGGCGACGACGGTTACCGCCCCTGCGAGCTGCTGCTGGAGAAGGTGAAGGCCGGCGAGTTCGGCCGCAAGTCCGGTCGAGGGTTCTTCGACTACGAGGGAGCACGATGAACACGTCAGCCTTCGCCGAGGCGATCCGCGCCGATCTCGCGGAGGTCATCCGGAGGCAGACCAGGGCGGAGGTCTCGGCCGACCTCGACCTGTTCGAGTCCGGCCTGGTCTCCTCGCTGTTCGCGCTGGAGCTCGTAGTGCACGTGGAGAGCACGTTCGGGGTCACTGTGGAAGGCCCGGATCTCACGCTCGGCAACTTCCGCACCATCGACGCCATCGCCGCCCTCGTCCTACGGCTCAGCGGAGGCGGCGATGGCTGATCGTTTCGCGATCGCCGCGGAGGCGGTCACCGACGCCGTGGGAGACCGCGCCGACGCGTGGGACCGGGCCGGGCGCATGCCGGCGGACGTGGTGCGGCGGCTTGCATCGAGCGGCGTGCTCTGCCCCGACGTCCCAGCCGAGTTCGGCGGGCTTGACCTGGCCGGTGTCGAGGTGGGGGCCCTGACCGCGCACACCGGCAGCCTCTGCTCCTCGCTGCGAAGCCTGATGACCTCGCAGGGCATGGCGGCCTGGGCCGTACGCCGGTTCGGCGACCGGCTGCAGCAGGAGGCCTGGCTGCCGCAGCTGACCTCGGGGATGACGGCGGCGGTCGCGTTCAGTGAGCCGCAGGCCGGCAGCGACCTGGCCGCCATGTCGACGAAGATCACCCGGGAGGGCGACCAGGTCACTGTCTCCGGGACGAAGGTCTGGGTCACCGGCGCCGCCTACGCCGGGCTCATCGTCGTGTTCGGCCGGTACGGCGAAGGCCGCCTCGCTGAGGGCGGTGCGGCGCTTCTCGTCCCGACGGACGCGCCGGGTGTCACGGTCAGCCCGGTCACCGACCTGCTCGGCTGCCGGGCCGCCGGGCACGCCAGGGTCGAGCTGGACGGCGTGACGCTCCCCGCCGGGCATCTGCTCGGCGGGGCGGGCCTGCCGCTCGACTGGCTTGTCACCGCGATCCTCACGCACGGGCGGCTCTCGGTCGCCTGGGGCTGCGTCGGCATCCTGCGGGCCTGCGTGGCCGCCGCCGTACGGTATGCGAGCTCCCGGGAGCAGTTCGGACAGCCGCTCGCCGAGCATCAGCTGGTGGCGCGGCGCCTGGCCGAGCTGCACGTCGCGGAGCAGGCGGCGACGCGGATGTGCGAACACGCGAGCCGCGCCTGGGCGGACGGATCGCGTGGGCACGCCGGCGCGGCGGTCGCGGCCAAGCACTTCGCGGCCACCCAAGCGGCCGCGGGAGCCGCCAGCGCCGTCCAGGTCCTCGCGTCCGCGGCCGCCCGCGACGGACACGTCGTGGCACGCGCCTACCGGGACGCCAAGCTGATGGAGATCATCGAGGGCAGCAGTGAGATCAGCCAGCTCCTGCTGGCCCGGCACGCCCGGGAGAGATGGACATGAGCCCGGATATCGGCATCGGCGCGATCCGCTGCGTGCTGCCGCCGCAGCGGCGGGAGGTCGCAGCGCTGCCTGAGGTGGAGCTGCTCGGCCACGAGGAGGCCGCCTTCGCCCGGGAGTGCGGCATTCGGACGATCAGTGTCTTCCCGAAGGGCTCGTCGAACGCCGCGCCGGCTGCCCAGGCCTGCCGCGAGCTGCTCGACCGAGTCCCGGGCGAGCCTGATGTGCTGCTGATGGTCGGGCCGCGAGCCCCTGACGTGCTGCTCGGCTCCGACGTGTGCCAGGTGCAGGCGGAGATCGAGCTGCCGTCGGCGTTCGCGTTCACCGTGGACGGCCTGGGCTGCGCCGGGTCAAGCGCGGCCTGGGGGCTCGCCCGCGACCTCCTGCTGGCGGACCCGCGCCGGGACAGCGTGCTGATCACGCACGCCAGCCTCCCGGTCGGGGTGGACCGGGTTCGATACCCGGTCACGGTCATCGGCGACGGCGCCTACGCGATGACGATCGTCCGCGGCGGGCGGCCGGTACTGCGGGCGCACCGGATGGAGACCAACGGCGGCTTTCACGATCTGTTCCGGGTCGACTACCGCACCGCGCCCTGGTACGAGTGGCGCGAAGTCTGCGCCTCGCCCGACCGGTACCGGTTCGAGCTCGCTCTGCACAGCCGGGAGCGGCTCGGGCGCATGGTTGGCGAAGTCCTCGCCGAGGCCGGCATCGGCAAGGAGCAGGTCGCTGCCACGCTGATGCAGAACGTCACCGCGTCGGCCTACCGGTTCTACGAGACCCTGCTTGGTCTCCCCGTCCACCCGGTGTGCGGCGCCCATCTGGCCGGCCTCGGACACCTGGGCGCGATGGACGTGGTCCTCAATCTGGACCGCCTGCTCACGGGTGGTGACGTGAAATCCGGTGACCACGTGCTGGTCCTCAACAACAGCCCGGTCGCTGCCTGGGCCGCGACCCTCTGGGAGGTCTGACCATGATCCCTACGACGATCAAATGTCTGGTCTGGGACCTGGACGACACCCTCTGGCAGGGCGTACTGCTCGAAGACCGGGAGGTACGGCTCGGCGACGACATCCGGCGGGTCATCGCCGCGCTGGACGAGCGGGGCATCCTGCAGTCGGTGGCCAGCCGCAACGATCACGACTACGCGTGGGAGCGGCTGGAGAAGCTCGGTGTCGCCAAGTACTTCGTGCTGCCGCAGATCGGCTGGGGCGCGAAGTCCGCCTCGGTCGCGGCGATCGCCGACCGGCTCCAGTTCGCCCACCGCGCCATCGCCTTCATCGACGACCAGCCCGCCGAGCGCGCGGAAGTCGCCCACCATCTGCCCGAGGTCCGCTGCTACCCAGCCGAGCAGGCCGCCCGCCTGCTCGACCTGCCTGAGTTCTCCCCCGCCACCGTGACCGAGGACTCCAGGAACCGACGCGTGATGTATCAGGCAGGGTTCGCCCGCGACACCGCGCGCGCCGGGTTCGCGGGGCCGGAGGAGGAGTTTCTGCGCGGTCTCGGCATGGAGATGCGGGTCGTCAGGGCGAACGAGACCGACCTGCGCCGGGTCGAGGAGCTCACCCTGCGCACCAGCCAGATGAACGCGACTGGCGTGCACTACCCGGACGCGGCGCTACGGGCGCTGCTGACCGACCCCGGGCACGAGGTGCTGGTGGTCTCGATGAGCGACCGGTTCGGCCCGCACGGCGCGATCGGTGTCGTGCTGCTCGCACGGCACGCGGATGTGTGGTATCTCAAGCTGCTCGCGACCTCGTGCCGGGTGGTCGCCTTCGGCGCGGGCGCGGTGCTGCTGCGCTGGCTCTCCGGACAGACCGCCGCGGCCGGGGCGCACCTGGTGGCGGATCTCCGGCGCACCGCGCGCAACCGCATGATGGAGGTCGCCTACCGGTTCGCCGGGTTCACCGAGACATGCTGCCCGTGCGCGGCGGTGCTTCCCCCGGCGGAGGGTGGCGTGGACCGCCTCCACCTGGTCCCGGAGCGCCAGGCGCCACCCACCACGATGCGGGTCCACGCCGTCGACCTGGCCGCCTCGGGCAGCAGGGAGGCGTCGTGATGCCCACGCTGTACGACTGGTTCGCGCGATCCGCCCAGCGATTCCCGGATACGCCGGCGCTCCAGGTCGCCGGCGAGGTGCTGAGCTACCGGGAGCTTCACCGCCGCGCCGAGGCGCTCGCCGCGATCGTCCTTGCGGCCCACGGCGTCCCACCCGCCCGCGTGGCGCTCCTGGCCGACCGCAGCGTGACGGCGTTCACCGGATACCTGGCCGCGCTCCGGCTCGGGGCCGCGGTCGTGCCGCTCAATCCTGGCCACCCCGTCTACCGCAACGAGCTGATCTGCCGTGCCGTCCGCTGCGACGTGCTGCTCGCCGACGAGTACGGCACGGCGCAGCTGGCGAGCACGGGACATCCCGGCGTTGACGCCCCGACGGTGTTGCGGCTCCGCGACGCCGACGTGGCCTGCCCGCGCCCGGGCATGTTGCCCGAGATGCTGCCCGAGCCCACGGCCGGTGACGTTGCCTACATCCTGTTCACCTCCGGCTCGACCGGCACACCCAAGGGCGTGCCGATCACCCACGGCAACGCCGCGCCGTACGTCGCCCGGAACATCGCCCGGTTCGGCATCGGCCCGGGGTGCCGAGCCTCCCACACCTTCGACCTGACCTTCGACCCGTCGATCTTCGACCTCTTCGTCACCTGGGGCGGCGGCGGAACACTGATCTCGCCGAGCCGTACGGAGCTGCTCAGCCCGGTGGACTACCTGAGCGACAACGCCATCACGCACTGGTTCTCTGTGCCGTCGATCGTGTCGGTCAGCGAGAACCTCGGCAGCCTGCGAGCGGGCCGGCCGTTGGCGCTGCGGCAGAGCGTCTTCATCGGAGAGCAGCTCACCTATCGGCAGGCCGCCGCCTGGCGCGCCGTCGCGCCGAACGCGCGCATCGACAACGTGTACGGCCCGACGGAGCTGACCGTGGCGTGCACGGAGTACCGCCTGCCCGCCGACCCGCGCGCGTGGCCGGAGACGTCCAACGACACGGTGCCGATCGGGCCGGTCTACGAGAACCTCGACCATGTGATCGCCGGCGAGAGCGGACGGCCCGCCGCCGAGGGAGAGCTGTGCGTTCGGGGCGTGCAGCGCTTCGCCGGCTACCTCAACCCGGAGGACAACAGAGGCCGGTTCCTGGTCTGGGCGGACGACGGGCTCGTGCCGTACGACGGGGTGGTACCGGGACCGGAGGCGTTCTACCGGACGGGAGACCGGGTGCGGTGGGAGGGAGGCCAGCTCGTCCACCTTGGCAGACTCGATCACCAGCTGAAGATCTGGGGCTACCGGGTGGAGTTGGGCGAGATCGAGGCCGTCATGGCGCGCCACCCCCGTGTGACCCAAGCCGTGGTCGTCGCCGTGGGGGAGGCCCCGGAGCTGGTCGGCTTCTACACGGGCACACCCGTGCCGGAGCGGGAATTCGTCGGGTGGCTGCGGGCCTACCTGCCGCTGCACATGGTGCCGCGGAGACTGCACCACCGCAGCGCGCTGCCGCTCAATCCCAACGGCAAGATCGACCGGCCCGCCTTGCTCGCGGCTCAGGGGAACGCACATGTCGTTTCTCCGTGACATCATCCCGCCTGCCGGCATCATCCGACTGCTGGCGCTCAGCAACCTGGCCAAGACCACGGCCCACGGCATCGTCATGACCATCAGCGTGCTCTACTTCACCCGGGTGATCGGCATCGCGCCCGAACGGGTGGGGCTCGCGCTCACGATCGGGGCCGCCGTCGGGATGTGGGCGGGCGTCCCGGCCGGGCGGCTCGCCGACGTCAGGGGAGCGCGCCAGGTGACCATCGTGCTGCTCGTCCTCCTAGGCGTCGCAGCCTGCGGATACGCGCTGGTCACCGGGTTCCCCGGGCTGCTCGGCGCGACCGTCGTGGTGCTCGGGGCCGAGTCCGCGGCGCATGCGGCGCGCGGCGCGCTGCTGGGCGGTCTGTTGCCGTCCGGGGAGCGGTCGCGCGCGCTGGCGCACATGCGCTCCACCGCCAACATCGGCGTCGCCCTCGGCGCCCTCGCGGGCGGGCTCGGTCTGCTGCTCGACACGCACGCCGCCTACCTCACCCTGATCCTCGTGGCCGGTGCGCTGTTCGCCGCGTCCGGGCTGGCCTTCCTGAGGGTCCCGGCGGTGCCCGCCGTGCCATCGACAGGGGACGGGCCGCGCTGGACGGTGCTGCGCGACCTGCCGTACGCGGCGGTAGCGCTGGTCAACAGCGTCCTGGTACTGAGCGACGCCGTACTCATCGTCGCCATGCCGGTCTGGATCAGCACACACACCACGGCCCCACCTGCCTTCTTCACGGTGCTGCTGCTGGTCAACACCGTGACCGTGATCCTTTTCCAGGTCCGGGTCAGCCGGGGCAGCGAGGACGTCGCCGGGGGAGCGCGCGCCTGGCGCCGGGCCGGACTGGCCCTCGCCGCTTGCTGCGCGATCTCCGCCATCTCAGCCGGGCAACCGCTCTGGGCGGCCTGTGGAATTCTTCTGGCCGGGACGCTCGTCCACGTGCTCGGCGAGATGTTGCACAGCGCCGGCGCCTGGTCGCTCAGCTACGGCCTCGCCCCCGACGGCGCCCAGGGCCAGTACCAGGGTTTGTTCGAGACGTCGACCCAGCTCGGCACCGTGCTCGCGCCGCTGGCCATCACCACGGTGCTCGCGGCCCTCGGCGGCGCGGGCTGGATCATCTGGGGCGCCGTCTTCCTGGCGGCGGCCATCGTCGCGCAGCCGCTCACCCGCTGGGCGGAGCGCACCCGAAAGCCGGTCGGCCCCGCCGTACCGGCCGATTCCTAAGTGAGGTCAACAGTGGACTTCAGCGTGTTCTACTTCGCCGACGACAGCGCCGCCGGCCGGGACAGCCGCTACCGGCTGCTGCTGGAGGGCGCCCGGTTCGCCGACGCGAACGGATTCACCGCCGTCTGGACCCCTGAGCGGCACTTCCACCCGTTCGGCGGCCTCTACCCCAACCCCGCCGTGACCGGCGCGGCGATCGCGGCCATCACGGAGCGGGTGCAGATCCGCGCCGGCAGCGTCGTCGCGCCGCTGCACCACCCGATCCGCATCGCCGAGGAATGGTCGGTGGTCGACAACCTCTCCGGCGGCCGGGCCGGCGTCTCGTTCGCCTCCGGCTGGCATGCCGGCGACTTCGCGCTCCGGCCGGAGAACTACCCCGACCGCAGGCGGCTGCTCGGGGAGTATGTGGAGACCGTCCGGGCACTCTGGCGTGGCGACTCCGTGCCGGCGACTAACGGCGTCGGGCAGACCCAGCAGGTGCGGATCTATCCGCCGCCGGTCCAGGGGGAGCTTCCGATCTGGGTCACCAGCGCGGGCGGGGCTGAGACCTTCCGCCTGGCCGGACGGCTCGGCGCCGGGGTCCTCACCCACCTGCTCGACCAGGACCTCGACGGCCTCGCCGAGAAGATCGCCGAATATCGGGTGGCGCTGCCGACCGGGACGCAGGGCCACGTGGCCCTGATGATTCACACCTATCTGGACGAGGACGAGGAGACCGCACGGGAGCTGGTCCGCGCGCCCCTCACCGGATACATGCGCAGCTCACTCGAGCTGTTCCTGGGGGCACACCTGGACGGGCGGGCACTCACGCAGCTGCCGGAGGAGGACATCGAGTTCCTCGTCGGCCGGGCCTTCGACGACTACTTCGGCTTCGGCCTGCTCGGCACCGTGACCAAGGCCAAGGACACGGTCGAGCGGTTCCGCGCCATCGGGGTTGACGAGGTGGCCTGCCTCATTGACTTCGGCGTCCCAGCCGACGCCGTGCTCTCCGGCCTGGCCAGGCTGAACCAGGTGCGGCAGGGGGTGGGATGACCATGGCCGGACTCATCGACTTCGAGGTCGTGTTCCCCCCAGGCCGGATCACCGTCGAGCAGATTCACCAGACGTCCGGTGTCTCTGTGCCGGAGATCCTGGGGATCACCCACTGCCGGGAGTTCCCCGCGCTGGGCCCCGGCGAACAGGCGTGGGAACTGGCCGTTGACGCCGCCATCACCGTCCTGGACCGCACCGGCACCGACCCCGACGACATCACCAGGGTGATCTACGCGGGCGCAGGCTTCTGGGACGCACCCGCCTGGTCGCCCGCCGCCAAGGTCGCCGACGAGCTGGGAATCACGCAGGCGCACTGCTTCGAGGTCGCCAACTTTTGCAACGCGCTCACTCTCGGCATCCGGCTCGCCATCGAAGGGCTGGCGCCCGGATCGATGGAAAAGGCGCTGGTGATTGCCGCAGAGCAGTTCGCCCGGGCCGTGGACCGCCGCGACCCCGATGCCAAAGCTCTGTTCAACTTCGGTGACGCCGGCGCCGCCGTACTCGTTGGCGCCGACAGCTTGTTCGCCTACCTGGACGGGACGGCCAGAACCGATCCAGTCTGGTGTGACTACTTCGTCGGCGATTATCACGAGACCGGCGTCCACATGCGGCGGCGAGGCCGCCGCAAAGGCCTCGGCGAGGCGTACGTCGAGAACCTGGTGGCGCTCACCGAGCAGACCCTGGGCAAGATCGGCCGGAAGCTGCCCGACGTACGCTTCCTGCTCTTCAACCAGAACGACAAGAACATCCAGGACCGGGTCCTGGCCGCGCTCGGCCTCTCGGTCGAACGTAGCGTCTATCAGCATGCCCAGCTCGGCCACATGGGTTGCGCGGACACCCTGATCGCTCTGCGCAGGCTTCAGGACGAGCGGGTGCTCGTGGACGGGGACCTGGTGCTGCTCGCCGGCAGCGGCGCCGGGTTCAGCTGGTCGGTCACCGCGCTCGAATACCACGCTCTCGAACAGGGGGGCCGGTGATGGCACTCACGGTGCGGCTGACCGAGAGCCTCGACGGCGTCGGGGAAGATGAAGTCTTCGACCTCGACCCCCACCTAGGCGCGCTTGGCTGCCACGGTCGGCTGACGCAGCACTCGGTCGATCCCCGCTGGGAGCCACGCTACGTCGTCGTTCGCGACGGCGCCCGGCTCCGCGCCGCCGTACCGGTCTTCCTGGGGCACGGCACCCAGTGGTCGGACCAGATCCACTCGCCCCGGGACTGGGGTCTTCCGGTGGCGCCGGACCCGGATCGGAGTGCCCTGGTGGGCGGGCGGCTGGAGATCCGGGGCAGCCTGCGCTGCGCCGGTGATCCGGACGTGGTGGCCGCGGTCGCCGACGTGCTGGTGCCCGAGCTGCGCGGCCGGGACGTCTTCCTCGGCTTCCTCGGCGAGCGGCAGCAGCGACTCGCCGAGGCCATCTTCGGGCCGGTCCGGTGGCTGGCCGAGTTCGAGGACTTCGCCTACCCGGAGCAGGTCGTCCTCGGTTCGCTCGACTCGCTGACCCGACCCGTGCGGCAGACGATCCGGCAGGGTGAGCGCCAGATCGACGCCCACGCAATCAAGGCGGAGACCGTGCGCTGGCGCGAGTACCGCGGTGCCGGGCCGGACCTGATCGCCGCGCACAACCGGCGCATGGGCATGGTGGATCACTCGGAACTCGTCCGTTACCGGATGGATCAGTGGGAAGCTCTGCCGGACGTGACGGTGCTGGTCGCGCACGCGGTCACCAGTGACGGGGTCGAGGGCGCGGTCACCCTGCTGGCCTACCGGGACGAGCTGGAGGTCTACGAGATCGGCCTTCCGGACGGCGAGAGCCCCGCACGCCGGGCGCTCTACGCCTGCCTGACCTTCCACCAGCCCCGGCGGCTCGCACAGGCCCACGGACTGACAACGATCCGGGCGGGCCTTGGCTCCGCCCGGCCGAAACGCCTCCGCGGCGCCGAGGCCACGATCCGCCGCTGCGGCGTCGCATGGACACCATGAGGTCAGAGGTGACACTCCTGATCGAGCGGCTGTTGCCCGCCGGCCGCCGGCGAACTTGTTCTAGGTAGGCGCGGGCGGCGGCCTGGTCGAAAGAGGCGCGTAGTGGTGTCCAGCGTTCGACGTCGCCGCGACCTAACCCGCAGTCGGGGAATTCTTGCGCCTTGCGCGAGCAAGCCTTCAGCGCCTAAGTTTGCAACTAACTAATTACTTTCATTTTCAGGAGGAACACCATGGCGAGACCCAGGCGACCTCACGACTCGGCCGCGACCCGGCAGGCCATCCTGGCGGCGGCCGCGCAGGAGTTCGCCGAGCACGGTTTCGACGGAGCCCGCATCGACCTGATCGCCGAGGCATCCGACTGCAACAAGGCCCTGATCTTCCGGTACTTCGGCGACAAGCTCGGCCTGTACACCGAGGTGCTGCAGCGCATGGACCAGGACGTCGCCGAGCTCAGCAGCCAGGTAATGCCGCCTCCCGGCGAGCTCGAGGCATCTGCGGCGGATCGCGAGCGGCTGTCGATGTTGCTGCGGTCGGTGCTGGGCACGTTGGTCGATCACATGCTGGCCCGTCCCCAGATGGCGCGGATGCTGTGCTGGGAGCAGGCCGAAGGCTGGCAGACCTACGCCAAGATCGCAGGCCGCTTCGACACCGACGACCTGGCCCGGTTGACCGCCGTGCTGGCAGCCGCACGCCAGGCGGGCACCGTCCGGCCGGACCTCGAGGCCGGCCTGGTCGCCGTCCTGGCCCTGCAAATGTGCTGGTCGGCGCCCTCGGCCCTGGCCCTGCACCAACAGCTGACCGGTGCCGAGCCCGCCCTTGACCGGACGCGCGATCAGGTGGTCGCCTTCCTGCTCGCCGCGATCATGCACGATCCCCACTACGAGAGGCAGACAACCCCGTGAACAATCGCGACATCCTCATCTGCGGCGCCGGCGTCGCCGGCCCGACCTTGGCCTACTGGCTGTCCGCCTACGGCTTTCGCCCCACCCTGGTCGAACGCGCGCCCGCTTTGCGCACCGGCGGCTACCTGCTGGACTTCTCCGGCGCCGGATACGACGTCGCCAAGCGCATGGATCTGCTGCCCGCGCTGTCCCGGCACGCCGTGCGCGTCGATGAGACGCAGCTGATCGGCCAGGACGGCCAGGTCAAGCAGCGCATCGACATGCGCCGTACGCTCGGTGCCTCCAGCGACCGGTACATGACCATCGCCCGCAGCGACCTGGCCAAGGTGATCTACGAGGCGCTGGATGACCGCGTGGAGACCCTTTTCGACGACCGGGTCCTTGCCCTGCGGCAGGACCACGACGGCGTCGAGGTCGACTTCGCGCGCTCGCCCAGCCGACGCTTCGACCTGGTGATCGGTTGCGATGGGCTGCATTCGCACACCCGGCGGCTGGTGTTCGGCGATGAGCAGCCGTTCATCCGCTACCTCGGCTATTGCGTGGCCGCGTTCATCGTGCCGGACTACCCCGACAGCAGCAACGGCGTTTACCTCGGCTACCTCGAGCCTGGCCGGCAGATCTGGTGCTACGGCCTGGACGACGGCCGGACCGCCTTCTCAATGATCTTCGCCGCCTCACTCGCCCCGCGCTTCCAATCCCGCGACAAAGCGGCTGCGCGACCAGCTGGACCAGATCCACCGGCAGGCCGCCGAACAGACCACCGCCGCGGCGGTCGCGCTCGCCCGCGCCGAGGCCGAACGCGACGCCGCCCGACGCGAGGCAGGGGCCGCCCGCGCCGAACTCGCGGCCATCCGACAGGAGCTGGCCCGGAGGCCAGTCGAGAGTTCGGGGGACGACGCCTAACGCAGGACCATTCTGCGAGAGGCGTTTGCGAGAGGCAGAGAGAACTAAGCTGCGAGAGAAATCGGACACGCGGCGGACACGGGGGTCAGAGAGATTTGGAACGGAATCCGGCGTTAACGGGGTTCCCGCTGGTCAGCGAGCCCTTGTCGTTACGGTTCTCCGCACGTGGTTAACGCCGGATTCCGTTCCATCGCACAGAAGGCTGGCGCCGATAATGATCACGGCGTGGGAGGCAGTTCAGGGTCTCGATGTGGTGAGGGTGCAGCGGGCGGCTGGTGGGGGTCTGGGCCGATCTGAGGCATGGCGCGTGGTGATGGTGGCGGCAGGGGCGAGCCCGAGTGGCGGCCGATGATCGACGTGGACATGATGACCGCGGTCGTCCTGGAGCAGCTGGGTGCCAACCGTGATCAGTTGCGGACTCTGGAGCCGGCGCGGCGCGCTCGGCATCTGCTGGACGACCACACCGTCGGGCGGATCAAGCAGGGTGTTCGGGGAGCAGCGCGATGACCTGTGGCTGTGGGTCGAGACCGGCGAGCGCTGGCATGCCCAGGACCTGACCAGGGTTACGACTGGTGGGAGTCGTTGATCAAGTGGTCTGTATTCGAGCCACTCGCGTTGAGGACGTTCACTGTGAGTGGTCGTTCGGGGTGTAGCGGTTCCAGGTGTCCCTGCGTCAGCAGCGATTCGGGTGGTGGTCTTGTTGTGGAAGCCGATGGCCCTGGCAATGACGGGTGTGGGGCCTGGAGGCCACGTACAGCTTCGATCTGACCGGGGCGCCACCCACCCCGGCATTGTCGGGAATGCGCGCCGGGCGCGGGGCTTGAGTAGCGCGGCCATCGCCGCCAAAAAGGTCCTGGCGGGTACCGCCGTCGGGATGATGAGGTGGCACGGTGATCAACTACGATGAGGCGGCGGTCCGACCGTTGACACTGGCCTGGGTGAGCCGGCACCTGGAGGTCGGCGAACGGATCGTCAGAACCGAGGTGCTGCACGGCGGCATCACGGCCGAGATGCGGAAGCTGAGCATCGGCACGCAGGAAGGAGACACCCGTGACCTGGTGCTGCGGAGCTTCGTCGACCCGTTCTACGTGAGGGGCGCCGAGGACGGGCTGAACGGGGAGGCCGGCGCTCTGTCCCTGCTCGCCGGGACCGGCGTGCCGGCTCCTGAGCTGGTCGCGGTTGATCCGACCGCCGCGCATTGCGAGTATCCATCGCTCCTGATGACACATCTGGCAGGCCGGACGGTCCTCGACGATGAGGGATTGGAGACGCGCCTCCCACTGCTGGCCCGTCAACTCGTGGCCATCCATGCGCTGCGGCCCGCCGAGCGGCCCCGGAAGTATGTGACGCTGACGACCGCCGACACCGTCGTGACTCCGAAGGGCGCCGACGCGGCGGCCTGGGCCGCGGCGATCGACGTGATCCGCAAGCCCGCGCCGCCCTATGAAGGGCGGTGCCTGCACCGGGACTTCCAACCCGGCAACGTGTTGTTCGACGTGCCGCCCTCAACGCCGGCAGGCGCCCGGATCACCGGCGTCGTCGACTGGGCGGCGGCCTGTTGGGGCCCGGCGGACCTCGATGTGGCGCACTGCTCCACCAACCTCGCGCTGCTGCACGGACCGGCGTGGGGTCTGCGGTTCGCTGAGGCGTACGAGGAGGCCGGCGGGGTGCTGGCCGCGGCCGCGAGCGAGCGGCTGTACTGGCAGGTGCGGGACGCGCTGGCCTGCTCAGAAGAAGTAACGTTCGTGTCGCAGCCATGGCGTGAGGCAGGCAGGACAGAGCTGACGACGCGAGCCGTGGAGGAGCGGCTGGATGCCTATGTCACCGCCCTGATGGACGCGCTGGGCTGAGCCCAGGAGAGGTCCGGGTGCCGGCGTCAGACTGGTACTGGGAACAGCCGTTGGCGCCCCGCGCCGAGATTGATCTTGGTTGTGTGTAGTGACGTGTGGAGCAGTGCAGGTCAGCGGCGGTCGCGGCGTCGGCGGGCGGCTCGGATCTCGGTGTCTGCGACGTCGTCGGCGAGGAGGGTGTACAGCTGGGTGGTTTCGGTGGAGGCGTGGCCGAGCCGCCGGCGGACGACCTCGATGGAGACGTCGGCGTTGATGAGTTCGGTGGCGTGGGCGTGCCGTAGCTGGTGGATCTCGATGTCGACTCCGGCCGCCTCGCAGTAGCCCTGCCACCGGTGGTGGGCGGCGTCGTAGGACAGCGGTCCGCCGGTCCCGTTGATGCTGGCGCGGAAGACGGGGCAGAACCGGTAGCCGGCGCGACTCAGGTTGAGCTTGAGGAGGGCGACGTAGCCGTGGTCGTCCAGCAGGACGGTGCGGACGGTGCCGCCCTTGCCGTGGATGCGGACGTGCTCGTCGTCTTGGTCACCATTGTCACGCAGAGCTACTTTGCCTCTGATGGCGCCGACCCGAGTGGGGAGCCTCCATCGGTGCGGAGCTCGGTCGTTAGGGGCGAGTTTCCAGCCCTGGATGACTACGGCTCTGTCTCAAGCTGCGGGAACTGGTCGTATTCACATCGATCGAGCGCGCGATCTCGTTCCCAGGAAGCAATCTCAACTCTGCCGAGCCGATAGGGGGTTCTGCCGCATCGAATTCAAGGCGGCAACCAAGGCGGACCGGTAGCTTTACCTGTCCAAAAAGCCGATCATCCAGATCTTTGAGCTCGATCTCCCGCTGCCCGCCAGCATCCTTCAGGTAGGGCCGCGGGGCGGGAGAGCCGTCCACCAAAGCCGCCGCGCCGGCCGGTGAGCGCCACCAGCTCCCGGCGCAGAGTGACGGCTTCCTCGCTGACCCCCACCGCCTCGCCCCGCAGCCCCACCTCCGCCAGCCGGATCGCGTGGTTGTTCACCGAGGCGGCCAGGTCGGGCAGGTAGGCGTCCCGGTTGAGCACGGCGAGGCGGCGCCAGAGCTGGAGGGCGTCGCGGCTTTCGTCCAGGGCGGCTGCAATCCGGCGTAAGACAGGCGGGTAGCCAGGGCGTCGTGGATGCGGGCGCGTTTACAAGCGAAATGATCCGTGCCGGCTCCCATCCAAGTGTGTCAGCGAGCACCCGTTGGCGCGGACGGAACAGGACTTGCTGAAGACTCTGCCCCCTTCCCGGAAGAAGCTGGCCGAGTCTCGCCCTACGGCGAATCGTTGCCCTGCTCTTCTGCGTAGGCGAACTTCTCTACAGTCCAGTCTTCACTTGGGCTGTTTCTCCAGGCCATGTACCCGAGAGGAAGAGACGCCGTCGCCTCAATAGAGGGGTCTTGGTCAACAATGTGGCGCAAGTGAAAAAGGCCAGAAGCTTCGTAAGAATTTGGATCATTCACACCGTCACCGATCAACCAGTCGTTGTCGGCATCGTGGATCACAATAAGCGCTGGAAGTTCTCCGCTTGCAACAGTGCGCTGTACCACGCCGCCCAAACCTTCCGGAAAACGGTCACCGGGGAAAGGGTGTGGCAAGTCACGCAGAAGCTCGCCCATATACTGGCACTCCTCTTTATCTTTGATCGCTAGTCACTGAGGCGGCTCGGCCGCTACCAGGCTATCTTAGCAGTCGCATGCAAACGCTACTTTTCGGAAGTTGCGGACGGTCCACGTGTGACATTTTGACATATTTCCGATCGGGCGGGATCGGAAGAATGTGCATAGACTCAAAATTCTTCATGGCTGGGGAGTGGGGCGGGCCCCGCATCGCTCACACCGGAAGACCCGCCCCAAAGCCGTATTACTCTCTCAGTGCCGCGAAGCAGGAGCTAAAAATGCGACCAAGCTCGCCGCTCGGCACCGTCGCTTGACACTCTAAACTGCACGCTGTTGATGGCTATTTGGTGAAGTGTTCCTATTCTTTGAGCTCCTGGTTGTTGACGTCGACTTCGTGGTCGGCGTCTTGTTGCTTTTGTTGCGATTGCAGACTCGACAGAGCACCTGACCGTTTTCTGGCGTTCCTGACCCGTTCTTGCTCTTTGGGTGCTTGTGGTCGATCTGAGATTCATTCTTTGGCGGAGTTACGCCGGTGCTACTCTTCTTGGGCTTTACGGTTTCCACATTGCATTGTTCGCACCTATTAACCCCTCCGTTTTTGGCGGCGTTCTTTTCGTAAACCTCTTGTTTTCCCCTGGGGGTGAAATTCTTACCGGGGCGGCTACCCGGCTCTTGCGACCAGGCGAAGGTGGGCGGATTCCTGCGGTAGTGGTCGGCGGCAGCGATGATCAGAAGCCCGCAGATGATCACCGCTCCGATGATCAGATCGTCAACTAGGACGACCTGTCCGTCCAGATCGGTGTTGTTGACGGGATCGGCTCCCGCGTACTCATAGTCGTTGGCGCTTCCGCCCTTCTGGGGATCGGTTTGGAGGAAGCGGCCAGTGGCGGGGTTGTACAGGCGGGCGCCCATGAGTAGGACACCGGCGAGGGGGTCGGTGGCGCGTTGTTCGCTGCCAAGCCAGCCATATCGGGGGGCATTGCCGCCCGAGCTTCTGGCGATGCCGTACTCGGTCTGCTCGGAATAGTTGTCTATTCCGCTGGTAGTCGCTGCATCGGCAGTGGCGACCACATCACCGTGCGGGTTGGCGAGTTGGAGGCTGACTCTGCCGGTGGAGGATTGCAGCGCCGCCAGATCGCCGGTCAGGCCATCGATGTTGCGGGTCCACCCGCCGTCGGCCTCTGCGGTCCAGATAGGCCGATCACTGTCATCGCCATAGTGGTGGACCGTGGTGCCCGGGGCGCTGCCGCCAGCTTGTGTGATGGTTCGGACCCGAAGCTTGGGGTCAACCGCGAACGTGCGGCTGATGCCGCCAGCCGTCATGGAGGAGACCAGGTCGTTGGCGTAGTAGCCGATCGTGAGATCGGCCGTGCCTGCGGTGTCGACAGCGGGCAGGACGGCTGTGCGGCCGAAGGCGTCGTAGGTGTACCCGGAGCTAGTCAGTCGGTCAGCTTGGTCATAGCTGTAGGTTCGGCTGGTGGGGGTGCTTGAAGTGGTGCATCTGCCATCGCCTGCATCCTTGTAGGAATCGAGGCGGCTGCGGTTGCTGTTGAGTGTGAAGCTGTAAACCCGTGTGATGCAGGTTCCGTTGACGAGATCGGCCACCTTGAGCAAGCGGCCCGCATTGTCGTAGGTGTAATCCTGCTGGCTGCCTGGCCCTCGTGCCTGGGCGACACCGCCGGCAGCCGCGGGTAGCGTCGTGAAGGACAGCCACGATGTGTCCGCTTTGGCGTACGACAGCCCAATGAGGGCGTTGTTGTTGTCGTAGCGCCACCTAGCCGTAAGGCCGCCGGGGTAGATCTGGGCGATCAGAGCAGCGTCGGCGTCGTAGGCGCCGACCATCGTGCCGACTCCGGATACGTCGATCCTGGTGAGCAAGCCGCGCCGTTCGGCCTTGCCGTTCGCGTCGACGCCGTCGTAGGTGTAGGTCGTGGTGCCCTTGCCGTCGGCGACGGTGGCAATGTTGCCGTCAAGGTCATAGGTGTAGGTCGAGGTATTGGCGTCAGCGTCGGTATAGGTGAGGGCGCGGCCGAAGGTGTCGTAGCCGACGCTAATGCTCGTCTGGCCTGCGCTGTTCTTGGTGAGCAGGCCGGTGGCCGGGTCGTAGTCAGCGGTGAACTCGGGCAGGGCAGTCCCGCCTTCGGCGGCCGGAGTGACCGTCGTGCTTTCGCCCACACGGCGGGCAGCTGCGTCGTAGCGCGACGTTGTGGTGCGAACGACTGAACCGGCGGTGTCGGTCGTGACCAGCGGCTGGCCCATCTGGGTGTAGCTGGTGATCTCTACGGCAGATAGCGGTTTGCCGGTGCCTGGTTGCGCTTTGGGCTCGGTGCGGCAGGGCAGACCTGCCCAAGCAGGTCGACGGCACTGCTCGGGTCCGCTGGCCTCGGCGGTGTAGTACCAGTTGACCGTGGTTCCGGCATCACTGCCGCTGCTTTCCGGCATGCGTGATTCGATCACTCGGCCGGACGCGTCGTAGCGGGTTTTCCTGGTGATGTCGACGGCGCCGTCGAGCACGGTGGTGATGCTGGTGGGGACGCGCAGTTCCCAGCCGGAGTGGTCACCGCTGGCGATCGGGTCATAGCCGGTCTTGACAGTGCGTCGATCGGCGGCATCGGGTGTGGCGGTGCCATCAACTACGGTCGGTGCTGTCACCGTGGTGGTGGCCAGGTGGTAGTTCACGCCGGCGAGCGGCTTGCCCTCGTCGTATGTCGTTCTGATGGTGCTGCGGGCGGAGGCCACCGTGCCCGCGTTCAGCTTGACGGTGTGGGTAGGGCCTTGGCGGCTGATCAGGTCACTATCAGCGTTGTAGGTGCTGGTGGTCGCCAGCAGCTCGGCTCGTTCGGCGGTGTCAGCGCGGGCCGCGACGTAGGGATCGGTATCGGCCGTTGGCGTCAGTGCCTGGGCGCGGTTGTCGGCTGTCAGTGCCCAAACGACATTGCCCTTGGCGTCATGGCGTGCTGCGCCGAACTGCCAGGCGCCCGCACCGAAATCAGCTCTATTGACTGGACGCCCGTTGATGTCGAGGTAGGTGAGCTCCCCGTAGGGCCAATCGGCGGTGATTGGGTGATAGGCGCCATCGCCGCCTCGCGCGGGAACATGGGAAGCCGGGAAGATGGCAGTGCCGGTGACGGGCAGGTCAGTCGTTTGCCCCCACTTGGCGGTCTGTGCTGCGGTGAGGTCGACTGGTGCGTCGCTGCCCCCGATCGGCACGTCGTAGGCGATAGGCCAAGTGGGATCAGTGTCCCCACCCTCACGTTGGACATGGGCCAGACGGCCGAGGGCGTCGTATTCCATCCGCCACGGGGCAAGTCCGGGTGGGGTGACCTGGGAGATCCGGCCCTGTCCGTTGTAGTAGTACAGCGTGGCCAGGTTGGTGCGCGGATCGCTGACTTGCCGCAGATGGCCGGTGGAGTCATAGGCGTAAGTTGCCAGCACGGTCGACTTCATCGCGTTCGACCCTGGGTCGAACGCGGTGACCGATATGGTTTTCACCTGCCCGGTGAAGTCACCCCACCCGGAGGCCTGACCGGTGGCCGTAGTCCGCGCCCGCGCCGACGCCGAGCGCATCCAGCGCGAGACCGAGACCCGCGTGGTGGCCGCCGAACGCCGCCAGGCCGCCGCCGAGGTCGCCCGTCAGGCCGCCGAAGACGTTCGCGACCGCCAGGCCGACGAGCTGCGCACCCTGCGCCGCCAGCTCGCCGACCAGGCCGAGCTCGCCGAGGCCCAGGCCACCGCGCTGGGCAAGACGCAGACCCGGCTCGGCGAGGCCGAGACGAAGCTGGCCGCCGAACGCGCCGAGGCCCGCCGCCTGTCCGACCAGCTGACCGGCTCCCGCCAGCGTCTGGCCGAGGCCGCCGAGCAGATCGGCGCGCTGAAGGCGGCCGTGGCCGAGGCGCGCGCCGAGACAGCCGGCGTACGCGAGGAGCTCACCGCCGAACGCCACCGCCACGAGCGCGACGTGGGGCGGCTGCGCGAGGACCTGACCCAGACACGCCGGCAGGCCACCGAGGGCGCGACCGCCGCGGCGGTCGCGCTCGCTCGCACCGAGGCCGAACGCGACGCCGCGCGGCGCGAAGCGGAGACAACCCGCGCCGAACTCGTGGCCATCAGACAGGAGCCTGCGCATCGGCTCGCCGAGGGCGCCGGGGAGGAGCCGGGCTCGGCCACCGCCGATACGGAGCGTCCGTCATGAGCCCGGCAGCGGGGCCGGGCAGCAGGCGGTGATGACGGTGGGGTGTTCACGAGTGCTTCCACCTGCGACGTGACGTAGGTAGTGGAGATCGCTTCCCACCGTCAGGATGATCGTTTCCCAGACGTCCTCTGTTCAGAAGATGAGCGCGATCTTCCCGTTCAGGCTCCCCCGCTGGAAATGCTCATGTGCGGTTTTCACGTTCTGCACGCCGTATTGCGCGTCGACCCGGATCTTCAGTCGCCCGCCGTCCACGGCTGCGGCGAGTTCGGCGAGTCCGCGACCGTCTTCGCGTACCTGGTTGACCGTGGTGCGCACCCGACGATGCGACAGGTCGGGTACGGGCCCGGCTTGAGTAGCGATCGAGGCGTACCTGCCGCCATCGGCCACGGCGTCGGTGACAAAGGCGCCGAAGGTGTCGAAGATGGCGTCGTAGCCGCCCGCCCGCAGCGTGGTCCGGTCGATGGTGGCGTGGTCGGCTCCCAGTTCTTGCACCACCTGGATCTGCGCCTGCCTGGACACCAGCGCGTCCACCTGCGCCCCGCGAGCTGCACTGCGAGGCCGCCGACGGCTCCTGCCGCGCCTGCCACCAGCAGCTTGTCTCCCTGGCCGACCTGCAACCAGTCCAGGGTCTGCAACGCGGTCAGTCCCGGCAGGGGCAGGGCCGCCGCCTCCGCCAGGCTGACCGACGTGGGCGCCTGGGCGATAGAGGCAGCCGGGATGGCGACGAGGTCGGCCCATGAGCCGCGCCCGGTCGCCAACTGATGCGACATGCCGAACACCCGCTCGCCGACGGGCAACCCACTCGTGCCTGAGTTGACGACGATCCCCGCCAGTTCCCAGCCCAGCGTCATCGGCAACGGCGGCGCGCCCTCACCGATGGCCCCCTCCCGGGTCTTGTCATCAACCGGGTTGATGGCCGAGGCGATGACCCGCACCAGCACCTCGCCATCGGCAGGATGCGGTTCCGGCACGTCGACCAGCGCCAGCACATCAAGATCTCCAAAGTGGTCGATCTGTAGAGCACGCATACCCAACTCCCAAAATATTCGATGAGCGTCCAACATTAACGGTGGCCCACTTCGTGCCGGTCAGCCGGTCAGCCGGTCGCAGTGACCGCTTCTCCGGGCGGCCGGTCCGTAAGCGCTGTCGCGCTGCCAGCCCGATGCAACTGGAGATGCCTGCTGGCCGGGCAGTTGTCGCGCGGCATCGGCGTCAGCCGACAAGGTGAACGATCAGCGGATGACCTTCTACCGGCGGGAGGCGGTAGACCGGCGCCCCGTCTGGTGGGGACTCGAGGGCTGCGTGTGACCGGCCAGCCCCGGCAGAGCGCGTCCGGCTCTGCGCGTTAGCGAGCCGGCCTGGCAAGCGCCTACACGCATGTGTTGATCTTGATTGTGGTAGTGACTGCCAGCACTTCCCCGCTTACAGTGTGGAGTTGTTGGACCACATGGCGTGAAGCGGATCGGATGGGCGCGTCCGCGCTCTTTCGTGAAGGGCGACGTGACGTCACTGCTGGAACGTTTGGCCCAGGCCGAGGCGGCTGCCACCGAGAAAGCGGCCGAACTGCGTGAGCAACTGGCCGCGTCGGAGGACCAGCTCCGGCGCCTGTCCATTACCCGCGAGACGCTGGTGGCCTTGTCGGCCCAGAACGAGCAGGTGGGGGGTGTTCACGAGTGGTCCTGACCTGCGGACGAGTCAGGGAATCGTTGATTGCTTCCCAGGATGGGAATGATCGTTTCCCGGCCAATCCTGCATTCAAGGTCTGGGTGGGTGCCAGGAGGGGTCGCCGATGCGCGAGTGCCGCGCCTGGAACCAATCGGCGGCGATGTCGGTTTCGGTGATCCGTCCGATCAGCGCCAAGGCTGAGCTAACGCCCTCGTCCGCTTCCACAGGGTCAACGTCGTCATCGGTGACCTGGAAGCGCAGTCCCTCCATCAGGTGATCGAGCGCGTGCGGATCGTCACCGAACCTCCGATCAGGCTTGGACACGAAAGAGACGATCATGCGCCCGTCACGGGCGTACTTGAAGTACTCCCTGCCGTGGATGTCCATGCTGAAGCTGAGGGCCTGACGGCCGCCCTGGGTGACGGACATCAGGGACGCGTCATCGTCGAAGAGCGCCGGCACGATGCCGATCCAGCCGTTGACCTCGGCCACCCAGCGGGAGCCGTCGTCGAGGTGGTGGTCGAGGATCTCGCTCAGGTAGCAGGGGGTGCGGGTGGCGAGGTCCAGGTGGAAGGCCGGGGCGAGGGTGTCGAGGTTCGTACCCTTGATCCACAGGGCGTTGAATCCCAGCGCCCACAGGTCGTCCTCATCGAGTCCCTCGGTGAAGATCGTCGAGACCAGAAGGTCGTACAGGTAGGTCCGTGACTGCATGGCCGCCTCTCGGAGAGAGGGGGCATCCCGCAAGAGGCCCCCTTTGGGGTCTTCGCAAATAGGGCTTGCCTGGGGTGCAAGAGGGATTGAGGAGATCGCTTCCCGAGAAGAGGATGATCACTTCCCGCCTGCACAACCCGGGCGCTGGCCGTTCAGGGATCAGCGGACCGCGTCCGGCATGCGGACCGTCACGTAGGGATGCGGCTGCTTCAGCCACTCGCCGGTCAGCCGCGCCCCCGTGGTCTGGTCGATGACCGCGAGCATGGCGGCTTGCCAGTCGTAGTCGGCGCGGCTGTCCAGGTCGTCCTCGTCCTCGTCCTCATCGAGATCCTCGGGCGCGGGTTCGGCGAAGAAGTCCGTCATCGCCTGCAGCTCAGGCCAGCGGGCCAGGCCGGCATGGTCTTCCTGCTGCCCGGGGAAGAGCCCGTTGATCGCCAGGACGTGCTCGCCTCCGGCCGCGAAGCTCAGCAGATTGTTGACGTTGACGTTCCACCAGGCGCTGTAGACGCGTGCTCCCTGACTGAGCCGTTGGAGCACGGTGGGGCTCGTCCCGAGGTAGTCCCACTCGAAGAGAACGGTGGTCGAGCCGTACCAATCGACGAGCACGGGGTAGGCGTCTTGTTCGAGCGGCCCGATGGCCTCGAACGGCGCCGGTTCGTGCAGCCGGTACGGCGTGTTCCCGGCGAGCCGGGCGGCGACCTGGTCCAGGGTGAGCGCTCGTCCATCGTCGGGGACCACCGCCGTCCAGCACATGCCCACGTCGAGCCACTGCGTGCTGTTCATCAGTCGCCGGTAGTACTCGCGCAGGTCGGCGGTCGGCGGCTGTCCGGTGTTCAAGCTGGACCCTTTCGCTCGGCGGGAACAGATCGTCGAGATCATCCCAGAGATGCGGCGGAACCGGCCAGGCCATGCGCACCCATGGCTTTCCACTGACTCTGCGGGGCCCAGTAAAGGATCTTGCAGTCTTGGGGTCAGCAATGCCATTGCTGGCTACAGTATGGATTTGCATATACGCGGTTAGTGATGACGCCGGTTCCATGGCTGCTACGAAGGAGGAGATGGTGGCGGCGCTGCTGGCAAGGCTGGAGGGAGCCGAGGAGGCCGCACGGCAGCAATGCGCCGAGCTGTCCAGGCAGCTGGAGGAGCTGCAGGAGCGGCTGACCGCCGCACAGCGGCGCATGGAGCGGCTGTCCATCGCGCGTGAGGAACTGGCCGCGTTGGCGGCCGACGACGAGCCGGACGATGCAAAGCCCGGCGATTCCGTCGGCTCCGGCGGCCGCCACAACGACGTCGCCGCGCACAGTGCCGGGCACGGAGAGGCTCCCGGACCGACTCGTCCAGCCCTGCGGGGGTTGCGCAAGGAAACGGTGGTGTTGCTGGCCAGTTCCGACAAGCCGCTGCGGGCGCGCGATGTGGTGCGGGCGCTGGGCCAGCAGGACGTCCGCGGTCGAGTTGAGGGGATGCGCGCGCGGCTCAAGCGGCTGGTGAGCGATGGCTGGCTGGTCGAGCGTGAGCAGGGCCTGTTCACGATCGCATCCGGAGTGAACGGGTTCGCCGGCGAGGGGAACACCGCCACGGACTGAACCGACGTGCCGGTCTGGTGACCGGATCGAAAAGTGGTGCCGCCGAGTAGCAGCTCGACGGCACCGGGTTGCATGAGCGCCCAGAAGACCTAACTCTTTGAAGGCTCGCGCCTTCCGAGCGTAACGCGCTAGGCGATCGCTTGGAGGCTGTCGAGCCAAACGACGGCCGCTTATGCCCGGATGTCCGGGTTTCCGGGGCGGCGGAGGGAAGGCTCGACCATGCCGTCGAGGTCATCACGGCGTTCGACGCCGTCATCGGGGCGCCGAGATGCCCTCCGGCCACAGCCGGACCGCGAGCGCGGTCTCCAGCAGGGCGATGGTGGCCACGTCCGGCCAGGACCGCCCGGCCAGCAGGTCGGCGATGGCCTGGCGATTGACACCGGAGGCGGCGGCCAGGCCGCGCAGGCTCAGTCGGCGTTCGGCCAGAATGCCGGCCAGGGTGGCGGCGATGGCCTGAACAACGGCGGCGGCGGGATGAGGGGTCAGGTCCGCATGGGGCCAGGCCTGCGGGTCCTCGGCCAACTCCCGCGGAGCCGCCGAGCGCGCATGTCCTCCGACCATCACGAAGTTCTCCTATCGGTGAATGTCACCCGCGACTGTAACGGCTGCTTGTCCAGCCACTATGGATGGAGTGTGACCTTCGACCCCGACACCTCGGCGAAGATCACGAGCTATCGGCCACGCCATGCCCCGCCCGGCTGGGAGGCGGTGGCCGACCAGGTCCGCGCCACCGTCGCCGCGTCCGCGCCGTGGGTCGGCTACCGCATCGAGCGGCTGCTGCACGTGGTCGGCCGATTGGCGATCTGGTGCCACGGGCGCGGGCTGCCCGCTGACCCGGAGGTGTGGCTGCGGCACGAGACGATCGACGCGTTCGTGCTGGCCGGATGCGCCGACCTGGCCCCGCGCACCGCACAGACCTACCGGTCCTGGCTGCGGCAGGTACGCGCCGCGCTCGCCTGGGCACAGCGTGGGGAAAGCACCCCGGTCGCACTCAGCGCCCCCAATGAGCGCACCGCCCCCTACACACCGACCGAACTGGCCCGGCTGCGCGGGTGGGCCGCCCACCTTCGCAGCCAGGCCCGCAGCGATGCCCTCGCGCTGATCGCCCTGGCCGCCGGGTGCGGACTGACCTCGGCCGAACTCGCCGCCGTCCGCGGCAGCCACGTGCGCGTCCTCGATGACGGAACGGTCATCGTCGCCGCGCCGGGCACGACCCGGCTGATCGTCGCCCGCGCGGCCTTCGAACACGACCTGGCCGTCGCCGCGGACACCGCGCTCACCGGCGGGGACCGGTATCTGTTCCGGCCCGGCCGGACGGCCGCCTACGCCAAGAACCTCGTGGCCTCGTGGACCTGGACGCACCGCCCGACCGGGACCCTTCCCCCGCTGTCGGCGCGGCGGCTGCGCGCCGGCTGGATCGTCGAGTTGCTGAGTGCGCGGATCGACCTGACCGTGGTCGCCGCGGCGGCCGGGCTCGCCCCGAGCGCGCTGGCCCGCTGCCGAGCAGCACGGTGTGGACCGGCATCCCGGGCGGCCCGGGCCGATGCGCGAGCTCGGCTTCGATCACCTCGATGAGCCCGGTGTCGGTGAGCAGGTCATCGAGGTGGGCCGCCATCGCGTCCGGGATCAGCAGGGGCGCTTCGCTGACCGGCCGGGGACGGCAGGCGGCCACCCGCGCCGTGCGGGGACGCGCCCCGTCCGGCATCAGCGGCCGCGCAGCAGCTCGGTGGCGGTGCGGGTATCCAGAGGCGGGACGAAATGGCTGCCCACCGGCACACTCGCTGTCGACCGCGCCTACACCGACCAGACCGCCGACCACTTCGCGCGGCCCGCCCGAGGTCGCGGCTACCGACTCGCCCTGGATTACAAAGCCGAGCAGCGCCGCCTGCAAGGCTCCGTGCACGGCGCACTCCTGGTCGACGGCACCTTGGCCTGTCCCCTGATGCCCGCCCCGCTCCTGCACGCCACGACCGGCCTCGACGACGCCGCCATCCGCGCTCCCGACGACGAGCTCACCGCGTTGATCCACGCGCGCCAGCCGTACTTCCTCAAGGTCAAGCAGACCCCCGACGCCGAGGGGAAGCTCCGCCTGCAGTGCCCGGTGCCGCCGGGACCGCCCCGTCGGTGAACTGCCCTCGTTTCAACCAGGCCAGAGCAGCAGCACGTGGCCCGCGGACCCGGGTCGACCTCACCGACGCACGGCAGCGGGCCGCGCACGCCGCCGCCAAGCCCACCGTCCTGCTGCCGAAGACCAGCAGCGACGACGGGTGTCTGCCGACGATCTGCACCCAGCAGACCATCACCCTGCACCCGGGCGACCTCGGCCACAAGGACAAGCTCCGCCAGGACCTGCCCTACCTGAGCCCGGCCTGGAAATGCGCATTCAAGGCCATCCGGGCCAATACCGAAGGGATTAACGGCAGGTTGAAGGGCCAGGTCATCGACCTGGCCGACCCGACCAACCGGCTCGCCCACGGCCGCGTCGCCCAAACCATCCTGGTCGCCCTCATGGTCTGCATCGCCAACCAGAAGATCCTGCTGTCCTGGCGCCAGATCCACGACCACGAACCCCGGCCGTCGTCCACCACCGGGGACGACCTCCCGACCGAGCCGGACATCGACGACACCACCAGCAACAGCGGAAGACCCCCGCCCGCCCGGCCCTGAACAGATCGTTACCCCGGCCCGTCCCGACAGCACATCCCCACAAGTCGGCGCGAGCATGCCCACCGGCCGGTTCGCCCTGCCCTCGACGCGACCGGACACCACCCGAGCCCTTCGCCACAACCGCCGCACCGGCCTCGAACCGCCCGGCGAGCACGGTTACGAGCCCGGAAACGAAGAGAGCCCGCCCGATCCACACGATCAGACGAGCACTCGTGACACATGATCAGGCCATCTCAAGAACAGCCCGACGGTGGTGATCTGGGTGTTCAGGTCATCGATCTCTGCGGTGAGGTGCAGGATCCGCCGGACCAATGACCTCAGCGTGTAGGCAGGCGGTGATCGGTGCTGGTGGTCGTGGGAGCGGTCGGGTCAGGTCGGTGCGGTGAGAAGCGAACGCAGGGCGAAGCCGTAGAGGCCCGCATCGCCCGCCGCGTACAGCGCGCCGCGTGGTGACCAGGCGCAGCCGTGGAGCTCGCCGTCCATCCTGATCATGGAGACGCATCGTCGGGTAGCCACGTCCCACACGCGCAGCGTGCCGTCGTCGGCCGTGGCGGCCAGGTGCTCGCCCGACGCGCTCACCGCGAGGCCCGTGTAGAGCACCTCGTCGCCGGGCAATGTCGCGACCGCGTCGCCTGTCCTGTCCCAGAGCGCGATGCCGCCGTCCCAGTGCACGGCAGCCACCCACCCACCGTCGGGCGCCATGGCCAGGCCACCGACGAACGAGGGCGTCTCCAGCGTGGGAGCCAGCCGCCTGCCCTGCGCGTCCCACAGGTCCATCCGGTCGGAGCCTGCCGTGGCCATCCAGGTGCCTTCGGGGGCGATGGCCAGGTGCTTCACGGCCTCCACCGACGTCTTGATGGTGGTCAGTGGGGTGCCGTCGGCGTACCACAGCCTGGCGCGGCCGTCGCGGCCGCCGGCCGCCAGCCACGAGCCGTCGGGGGCGATGGCCACCGTGTCGGCCCAGTCGTCGCACACCTTGAGCGTCCTGATGGGCGTGCCGTCCCGCTCGAAGAGCCGGACCAGGCCGTCGGAGTCGGCGGTCGCGAGCCAGCGGCCGGCGGGCGAGATCGCCACCGAGGTGAAGAAGGTGTCCTCCGCCACGGTCGCGGGACGGCCGCCCGCCGGATCCCAGAAGGACAACCCGATGCCCGCGGTGGCCAGCCAGGTGCCGTCCCTGGCCACCGCCACGGCGTTGGCGATCGTGCGACGGTGGTCCTCGCCCCTGGCAGGGAATCCGGCGGGGTCCCAGACCTGGATCGTGCTGGGCTCGATCGCGGTCACCAGCAGCGTGCCGTCCCGGCTGACGGCCAGGTCGTTCACAAGGGCGTGGCGGGCGACGAACCCCATCTCCTCTCGCGGCCGGTCGAGCCTGGCCGTGACGAATCCCTCGGGGCGGTCGGCGGACGCGGCAAGCCACCGGCCGTCGGACGACATCGCCATGTCGGAACAGTCGTCGAGAGCGGGTTCCACCACGCCCTCCATCGCCCCCTCCGGACTCCAGCAGCGCGCGCGGGAGTCCATGTGGAGTGCCACGATCGCGTCCCGAAGCGGATGGGCCACGACCTCTGCGACCTGCAGATCCTCTGACAGCGGGATGGCGCACCGCTGCGTGCCGTCCCTGTTCCAGACGCGGATGCCATCCTCGCAGGGATGCGCCACCCACGCGCTGCCGGCACCGATGGCGATCTTCGAGTGCTCGTCGGCCTGCGCCTGCACGCGCCACAGCGGATTGCCCGTGTCGCTCCACGCCATCAGGCTGCCGTCGTCGGTCACCGCGGCGATCCAGGTGCCGTCGGGGGCGATCGCGACCTGCTGCACCTCGCCGTGGGCCGCCTCCATGACCGCGATCGGCGTGCCGTCGGCCAGCCAGGTGCGTACCGTCCGGTCCCAGCTCGCGGTGGCCAGCCACGTCCCGTCGGCGGAGATCGCGACCGAGGAGACGGCGTCCTCGTGACCGCTGAGGGTCGCGCGCAGGCTGCCGTCGAGGTTCCAGATCCTGGCCTTGCCCTCCCAGCTCGCGCCGGCTATCCAGGTGGAGTCCGGGCTGATGGCCACCTGGGTCACCCGCTCGTCGTTGAGCCGCATCGTCCGGACGAGCGCCGGATGGGGCAGGTCAGGCGGCGCCCACAGGCAGTCCAGCCACGGCTCGCCGACCGCGTGGAGCATCTCGCGCAGCTCGCCGGCGTCGCCGTACAGGCGGGCCGCGAGGGTGGGCAGGAGCGCGCCGCGGTCGCCGTGGGTGAACAGATGCGCGTTCCTGGCCAGCGTACGGCGCAGCCGTTCCGCCTCGGGAGCGCCTGCCCTGGCCAGGTCACGGTCGACGGCGGCGATGCCTAGGGAGGCGAGCTTGGACGCGATCCAGCCCGTCTGGGTCACCAGCTCGGCCAGGTCCTCCCCGGCCGCCACGTAGTGGTCGGGCAGGTGGGCGAGGCAGTACATGACGGCCTCGTCCGTGACCGTCTCCTCGACGTCCGTGAAGGTGCCGATCAGCGCCATGGCGGTGCGGGAGACGGCCTCCCCGCTCGATGCCTGGCGCAGGTAGTCACGGACCACGTCGGGTACGAGCAGCAGGTCGCGGTCGGGGCGGAGATCCGCCAGCCCGGCCTCGCACAGCTCGGCCAGCAGCCGCTCGGACGCCCCCTTCGACAGGCCCGCCGTCCGCTGCCACACGGCGGGAACGACGCTCGCGGGGATGTCGCTGTCCGCGGCGAAGGCGCCGAGCTCCAGCAGACGCGGCAGCGCCCCCGGCGAGAGCGACGGCAGCCCGGCGTCCAGGACCTTCCGTACGGCGTAGGCCCTGGCGGCCGGATCGGCGAGGTCGAACGCGTCGTCCACCGATGTCCCCAGCGACCCGGACAGCCTGGCGAGCAGGGGCCAGCCCCCCTCAGGGACCTTGAGCCGGATGATCGACGGCAGTCCGGGCAGGATGTCCGCGGTCCTGGCGGTCACCAGCACGGTGACATCCGAGGTCAGGCTCAAGCAGGCGCGCAACTGCTCGGCGGTCCGCACCCCGTCGAGCACGAGCAGGCCGCTGCCGGGCTCCTCGAACTCGGGCTCGGCGTCCGCCGTTATCCACGGGACGCCGAAGGACTCCAGCCGGTCGCGTACGAGGGACTCGACGACGTGGGGCGGGGCCACGCCGACGGTGAGCCAGTCGATGCCGTCGCCGAAATGCTCGGCCACCTCCGGGATATGGCAGGCGGCGGCGGCCAGCGCGGTGGTGCCGAACCCCTCGACGCCGTCTAGTCCGGGGAGGACGGCGACGAAGCCGTGCTCATCGGAGGTGAGCCGCGCGACCAACTCCGTCAAACCAGGAATCTCGTCCATCACCGAGCCCAACGCGCCGGACGGAGATCGGGTTCCGTCACGGGCGCGTCTTCACCAGCCCGCGCCTATCGTTAGCAGCATCACGATGGCCACGATGAGGGCGCCGAAACGGGGATCCTGCCGCCACTTGCGCCGGAAGAGGCAGATCGCAGCCCACGACCGCGCGCACCGAGGCCGAACGTGACGCCGCCCGACGCGAGGCAGAAGCCGCCCGGGCCGAAGTCGCGGCCGTCAGACAGGAGCTGGCCCGGCGGCCAGTCGAGAGTACGGGGGACGATGCCTAGCGCACGACCTGCTGCGAGAGGTGTTGTACGAGCGGTAGTGAGAGCGAAGCTGCGAGACGAGATCGGACGCGCGGCGGATCAGTTGATTTCCGCGGCAACCGTGCAGAACTTGGTGTTGACGTTGAGCGTGGTGTTCTGCAGGTCGTTGATCACCAGTCGTCGGTGATGAGGTGCTTGGGCGGGGCCGTGATCGTGACGGGTTTCCCCCATCCTCGATACCTGCCGCCGCATGTGGCGCATAGCCATGGTGAGCAAGGCGGCGTCGGCGGATAAGCATGTGCCGGAGGCACCTACTTTACGGCTGCTAGCGAGAGACTGGCATCCGCGAAGAGCTTACTCTCCAGACGGCTGCTGGCGATCCAGGATGATCTGACGCAGCAGCGGCCCTACATATTTAATCTCTTGTCGCCAGCGCCTGATCACATCTTTAGCGACAAGGTCTTCTACTATCTCTGCAAGATAATCATTGCCGTGAGCGAGAAGCGCCTCACAAGCATCAAAGAAGCGCTTGAGTTCCTCTTCGTTATGTGAGATTAGTGCTCTCTCCAGGATAGTAGACGACACCTCGAGTATGTACTGGTACGGCCCTACCGTGGCGTCATCGGCCCGAGCGTCTTCCTCTAGGGCCAGCAGTGCGGGGCGACAATCAGGAATCTGCTCCCACAGGATACCCCTCGTCTTCAGAGGGAGATCTTGAAATTTTCGCTCACCCTTAGCATACTCGCTCTCTGCCATTGAATACCTCCCTTCCCTTAACGCGTGGCCTTAATCTGATCATCTGTGGCCCGCAGGCCCTCGTCGCCCGGAACCCTCAGCCCTGCCTGGGCTCGCTCCTCGGCTGCGCGGGTTCAGGCAGGGCGATCTCATGGCGCGCGAGTAGACGTGCGAAGAATTCTCTGGTGATGTGCGTTCCCTTGGAACCCGTCAACTCCTGGCCGCCGAAGCGATAGACCTCGTAGCCTTCCAAGCGAAGGCGTCGGTCTTCGGTGACCATCTCGGAGTATTTGCGTGTGTCGGGACGTCGAATCTCAGGGTCCATCTCGAAATAGCCAGGCGAGTCTGGAGGCGGCGCATCTGAGGCCAGCCTGGAGTAGTGCTGAACTCCGTCGATCTCGATGACCACCCAGTTGCGGTTGGGCAGCAACAGAAGGAAGTCCATGCGCTGACGAGGGAGAGGGCCCGGAGTTGAGGCCGCGCGCCGCAGGTAAGGGTCGTAGTGGAGATAAACCTGAGGAATCAAGGTAGGCAGGTCAGCGCCGCCAGGTCGTGTATGGAACTCGGCATAGATGCTGAAGAGAAGCTGCTCGGGGGGCGATTCAAGAGAAGCTTTCAGCCGTGCATAAAGGCGACGCGAGACCTGAATCTCGTCAGCGTCCCGCAGTTCAGGGACGGTCGCCTTCCACCAATCGGTGAGATCACGCCAGGTGAGGCCCGCGGTCCCGAGGGGACGTGAGTAGATGAGGCAGTGCTCTGCGTTCTTGGTGATCTCCAGGTCGTTGATGATGGCGTTGCGCAGCACGAATTCAGGCTTAGGACCGATGGACGCGAAGATCAGGTTCTTGAATTCGCCGTCGACCCCACTGGCGCCGAGCGTGGCCAAGATCGACTCCAGGGCAGGGTCGTCGTGCTCATCGATATGCTCGCGCGCGATGCTGATCAACTCAGGCATCCCCAACGGGCGCAGGCGAGTCATGACGTAATTGAACTTGCTGCGAAAGGACTCCTCCTCCGTTCCAGGTGCAAGGCCGAGAGCTTCGCAGGCTGCTGGCAAGTGGTAAGCGCTGATTTCGGCGAGCGAGCTGGCGATCGCTCTGCGCACGCTGTCAGCTTTGACGGGGGGCCGCATGGGGCGAGGTTATCCGTCGGCGCCGACAATGAGCCGAACTCCCAAGGTCATGTCATGGCAGGCCGTGGTGACCCCGCTCGTCGGCCCCGCCATCCTGGTCACCGCCCTTGCCCCGGACAGCCTGCGCCTGCGCGGCCCGAAGCTGGCCGAGGAACGGGAGCTGACCGCGCGCATCGACCTCGAGCGGATCAGCCGGAAGGTCGAAGACCGCATCGCCCGCGCCGAGCGGGCCCGCGGGGCTGCGGAAGCTGCCAAGGACGCCGCCGGGCTGGTCCGCGACCGCCAGGCCGACGAGCTGCGCAGCCTGCGCCGCCAGCTCGCCGAGCAGGCCGAGTGCGTCGCGGCCCAGGCCGCCGAGCTGGCCGGGGACCTCGCCTCGGTGGACGAGCTGGGCGAGCACGATATGGAAGTCGCCTGCAGGGCCGGTGAAGAAGCCAGCGAGCTTGCTGGCGCACTCGGCGAGGTTCGGCGGGGGCGCTCCGTTCACCGGCCCTCACCCGCCGCGGCTCGTCCCACCTCGCACGCTTTACGCATCACGTCGGTGACCAATGCACAACCTGCATCCAGGTCGGCGAGAGTGCGATCCGCCACCGGTCTTGCCGGTCGTAGGCGACTCCCAGCTCGTCGAACGCGGCCATGATGGTGCGGACGTTCCGATCGACCGCTAGGCGCACCAGCTCCCGGCGGGCGCACCAGGTGAGGCACGGGCACTGCATGAGGGCGGCGAAACGCTCGGCCGTGTTGCCGCCCATCAGTCGGTCACCTGCCGGAAGACGATCGTCGCCCGATAGGAGCCGTGCCTCTCCGCGTCCGGGTCCGACACCACGTGGGTACTCAGCACGTGCACGCCGGTGTGGTCCAGCGTGGGTCCGTAGAAGTTGCGGGCCTCGTCGAGCGCCAGGTACCGGCGGCGATTCCAGCCGAGCGAAGGTATGTATGTCTCCACGGCGGTGCTGTAGTCGCGGGGATGACGCGATCAAAGGCGTGAACGGTCACGAGTTGCTCCCCGTCGTGAGAGGGGACCCATTGGTGGGGCCGTCAGGGCCAGAGAGCCCGTCGTCGCGCTGGTAGGTCCGCCCAGGATCGCTGAAAGGGTTGCCGGATGGACCGATCGGATGTCCGGTGGAGCCCTTGGCGTAGTGGGTCTCTTGAAAGATCCAGTAGTGCAGATCCACCAAGTCGGGCGGCCACAGCGCCACGCCCGCGCCGCCGACGAGACCATGCGCGTTGGTGCGGGCAAGTTCCTTCAGCCACTTCGCCAGCTTCGTCCCGGCCGGCTGCCCGGCGACCGCCGCGGTGGTGGCCGCGGTGACGAGGTCTGCCAGCTGCAGGTGCGGGACGTGATGGGACGGTGCGGTCAGGATCGGCGAGACGACACGATCGGGTGTGGCGAAGCGAGTGCCTTCCCGGGTCAGGCCGAGGGTGTCGGCCAGCCATTTCACTTCGTCCTTGCGGCCGCCGCCCGGCTGGTCGGCGATGATGATGCCGACTTCGTCCCGCTCGCGCAGGTACGACGTGATCCGCTCATAGAGGTACTTGAGGATCTCGGGTTCTACGCGGGCCTTCTCCCACGGCACATGACCGCGGTCCCACACCACGACGGCCGACTTGATGCCGTTATCGATGGCGGCCTGAAGCATCCGCTGGCGCAGTTCGGTGATCAGCGGGCCGGTCGCCTTCGCCTGGAAGGTGTTCTTGGGTGGCTTCCATTTGAGTTCCTCCCCCTCGGGGATCTCGAACTCCACGCGGATGCCGTCGAGCGCGGTCGCGAATCCGGCGACTGCGGGTTCGGGGACGATCACGCCGCCGACCGAGACAAGCTCGCCCATGTGCCGGCGGCGGACCTCTTTCTGCCCGCTGTCGTCGATGTAGATCATGTACACGATGACGCTCCACGATCGTTGACGCAGTAAATGCGTACACCTCGACTCGCGGACGGAGGGTCACGTGTTGGGGGACGCTCCAGGCTGAATGAGGCGCGTGTTGATGATCGTATCGGGGGTGCCCCAGTAAATCCGACATTTACTGCGGCAAGACGCCTGTCCTTCGTCCCTAGGCGGCCACTGCGCCATCCCCGACCTGGCAGCAGCGGACCAAATTGTCGGCGGCGTCTGCGAACCTGCCAGGCATCGGCAATCCCGTGCTCCTGGAGGCACCTGTGCCAGCCTCCCTCGACCCCCACGTCGCCGAGGCCCTCATGCTAGCCAAAGGGTGGATTCCGACCGTTCCCTTTCCCGGCGCGGACAAGCCCTGGCCGGGCTACTGCGCAACGTGCGGGCAGCCGAGATCTCCGCGATACAGCAACGTGTGCTCACCAAGCTCAACGCAGGGGCCGTGCCGTTCCTGCAGTGGTTCGGAGAAGAAGACGGAGGCGGAGGCGCGTGCGGTGATGGCGCTTCGAGGCCTCGCGCCGACCGTCCCCTACGTGGACAACCGGACGCCCTGGGAGTCGGTGTGCGGGAACTGTAAGGGGACGACGTCTCCCACGTTGTCCAGCGTGAAGAAAGCGATCAAACAGGGCCAGCCGAAGTGCTGCGACCTGTGCCGGCGAAACGGGCCCATCAGGCCCGAGCAGGCGGAAGACATGCTCCGGCTGGCCGGCGGAGAACCACTTGTCCCGTTCCCTGGCGTGAAGACGCGATGGCTGTCGCGGTGCCTTAATCCGGACTGCCGCAGAGAGATCAAGCCCACTTCGACAGCATCAAGCACGCCGGAACCGGGGCCTGTGTCTATTGCGGCGATTACGGCATCAAGGCCGACGATGATGCCCTGGTGTACCTCATGCTGCACCAGCAGCTCGATGCCGCGAAGATCGGGATAGCCAAGGTCGGCAGCCGGCGGATCGAACTTCACCGAAGCACGGGGTGGACGTTGGGCACTTCGGTCTCGATGAAAGGTGCCCGGGCCAGGTTCGTCGAAGGGCAGGTCTTGAAGCTGTGGTCGTCACTTGCGCTGCCCTACGGCGTGCGCCCCGAGGACATGCCATATGCCGGATACACGGAAACGGTGAGCTTGGCGGCGAGGTCACTCCAGGAAGTGGAACGGGACCTTCAGCAAGCGCTCGTTGAAGGCCAGGCAGCGGCGGGTAGCGCATCGTGAAAGGCATGGGGCGAGCGGAGACCTCACGCGCATGCCCTTGGTGAGGCCCATCGAGGCGCAATCCGACAAACACTCCTACAATATGTGACCTTCCTGTCACCTTCCGATATGGCGGGCGTGTTGGCATCACCGTCTGCCAGGGCAGGTCGTTGAGCCCGATGCGGGGAGGCCGCCATGTCAGCGCGAGTCGATCCTGACAAGCGACGGGCCACCGTAGCCTGGTTGGAGCAACTGCGCTCGACCGGGAATGTGACGAGTGAGCATGTCCGGCTGGCCCCCATGGGCTGGGCGTCGCCGAACGCACCGTGTGGAGATGGATCAGCCCGGACAGGTGCGGTGACCACGCGGGCCATCCCGGCAGGCAGCCCCCCTATGCGAGACCGATTGCGAGGCCTACGCCTACTTCCGGGGCCGCCGTGCATCGAGCCCGTGCTGCGGCGGTAGCCGGTGACGGTCTGGCTGCGGGTGCCCCAGTGCCGGACTTCCTGCGCCAGGGCTGGGCTGAAGCGCGGCCACTGGCGCTACGCACGCTGCAGGAAGCCTTCGCCCGGGCTATTGCGCACCGCTCCGTGATCGGGTTCGCTGATCGTGAGTTTGCGCTTACCTGTTGCAAGGAAGGTGGAATGGACGCTCGTCGTGGCGGGTGACGCTGTTTCAAGAGCCGGGCGGAAGCACAGGGTCGTCGACCTGAGCGGTCAGCTCGAGCTGGACCTCTTTCGGCGGCCGGCCGAGGACGCGGGCGCGCCGACCCAGGGCAACTACCACTACCAGACCGAGATCATCGCCTCGTACTGTCTGAGCCTGCACACCGACACGTCGATCGTGAAGATCATCTGTGAGTGGCAGGAAGACTTCATTATCGTGCGGGACAGGCCGCCCCTGCTGGAGCTGGTGTCGGTCAAGCACCACGACCGGACGCTGTACACCACGATGAAGTCGCTGTGTGACCACGGCGGGATCGCGCACCTGTTCGACCGGTGGCTCGGCTACACCAGCCGGCCGGTCGTACGGCTGGCCAGCAACACGCAATTGGGCGGCAGACCGGGTGACTACACGCCGCGTGCACTGCTGGACGTGTGCCGGTCCGGTGAGCTGGACACGCCGCGGGGAACCGCGCTGATCGCGCACCTGGCATGGGCCATGATGGAAATGGCGGCGAAGTCCACCGCCCTGGACAACATCCCCAAACCCGCCGCACCAGTGCCGCCCAAACCGAAACGGCACGACCCGGCCGGTCTGCCGGCAGGGCTGTTCGAGATGCTCCTGCGGTTCGTGCGCAGCTGCCAGTTCGACTGCGAGCGGCCAGCCAAGCGTGACATCCGGGACGTCAACATCCGGCAGATTGTGGAACCAGCGGCCGGCACGCTTGGCTTCGCGCCATCGGCAGCCGCTGACGTCTACAAAGCGGTTGTCGATCTCGTCGCGGAAGCGAGCCGGGACGACAGCGGCCGGCCCGTCGACCTGGCCCAATATCTGACCAGCCCCGGCGCCTACGACCCGCGGTCGGAGATCGCGCAGACGGTCCAGCGGCGGACCGTCTCCCGTGACGCGGTCCTGGACGCGATCCGGCTCGGCACGCGGCGCGCCGTCGGCGACCCGGTGTCGCTGCTGCGGTCCGGGCAGACGCCGCCACGCGCCCCCGGCGGTCATCGCCTCATCGAAAAGATGCGCGATGCCCTGATGGGCGATGACGAACGGGACAACGCCTTAGGCCTGCGAGACCTGTGGCTGCACATCTGGCCGCAGGCGAGGACCGGGTTTCCGGAGGACATCGAGACGCAGTTCCGGTTGGAGATGGAGATCCTCGACATCGTCCGCCGGATCCGTGCCCAGCTGATCGGCAAGAGCGGTCACCACGGCATCCAGTTCCAGGCGCTGCTGCATGCTGAACTGCGCCGGGCGGAGCTCAGCAAGAAGATCAGCGTGCCACTCGACGACTTCCACATCCTCGGGTACGCCTACGAGTTGAGCGACATGTGCAAGTTCGGGTTCTCGCGACCGGGGAGCGGATGATGGCCGCTCCGCTGCCTGCTGCCGCTGTCCTGGCGATCCGCCAGGAGAGTCTCTATCACGAGGCCCGGGTCCTCATCCTCGTCTGCCAGTTCACTCAGCCGGGCGAACCATTCCGCGGCCTGACCAAATTGGCGAAGATCGATTTCCTGCTCCGGTATCCGGTCATGGCCGAACGCCTCCTGCCGGCCGGCGCCGCCGGGCCGGGGATCGCCCCGACCGACGACGAGCGACAGGCGGTGGAGAGCCGCATGATCCGCTACAAGTACGGGCCGTGGGACGACCGCTACTACCCCATCCTCGGCGCGTTGGTCGGTAAACGCCTCGCGACGTTCGCCCGGGTCGACGGCTCCACCGAGATCACCCTGACCGATGCCGGACGTGACCTCGGCACGGCCTTGGAGAGCACCAGCCCGTGGGCGGTCGTGGCCGAACGGGCCCGATTCCTCCGCTCACACTTCGACCTGCCCGGCCGGGATCTGAAAGACCTCATCTACGAACAGTTGCCGGACGTCGTCGCGCTCCCGCTCAGAAGCGAGATTTAGATGGCCACCCACCTGCGTATCCGGTCCCTGACCGTGTCGACCAACCGTGCGTCGCACACGTTCGACTTCACCTCCCCGCTGACGTTCGTCACCGGCACGACGACGATGGGCAAGTCGACGCTGCTGATGCTGATCAAGCATGCGTTCGGCGGGAACGCAGCCCTAACCCCTGCGGTGGTCCAGCACGTCACCTATGTCGATCTCGCCATCCAGGCGGGGGAGTCGTCGCTGATCCTGCGCCGCAGAATTGGCGCCGACTCCGGCGTGGTGGAGATCATCGAACCGGGCTCGCATCTGGTGCAACACACCTGGGCCGTCAGTCCCAAGCCCGCCGACGGGCCGTCCATCTCGCGGTTCCTGCTCGAGGCGTTGGGGATCCCGGTCGAACGGGTGCCGACGTCCCGGGCTGGTGTCAATTCCCGCACTGTCGCCCTGACCTTCAACGACGTCTTCCGGTACTGCTTTTTGCAGGCCAAGGAGATCGACCGGTCGGTCGTGGGGCACCTCGAAACCACGAGCATCAACCCGAAACGCATCGCCGCGTTCGAGTTGATGTTCGGCCTCATCGACCCGGAACTTGTCGAGTTGAAACGCCAGCGAGGAATCGCCCGCGACCTCGCCAAACAACTGGACAAGGACGCCGCCGCAATCGATCGGTTCATCCGCGACGCCGGCATCGCCGATGTCGACGAGCTGCGGGCCCGCCGCCTGTATCTGGTGCAGCAACTCGCGGCGGAGGAGGACAAGCTGCGAGCGACCCGTGACGAAGTCGCCGCGCTGACCAGCGCGGAAGAAGACCGCCGCGCCGAACTATCCGAGGCCCTGACCACATCGAAGAAGCGGCACGAAGAAGCCGACCTGCTCGCGGTCACCGTTCGCGGCCGCGAGGCCGCCCTCGCCCAGCTGCGCCTAGACCTGGCCAAAGCCGAACGGCGCAGTACCGCGATCGGGCTGCTCGCGCCCTTCGAATTCGTCACCTGTCCGCGCTGCATGCAGGACCTCGACGGCCGCGAGGTCGCCGAGACGGACTGCCGCCTGTGCTGCCAGCCGCTCGCCCCGGTCGACATCGAAGACGTCCACGCCTCCGACCAGAACGCCGACCGAATCCGGGCACAGATAGTCGAAACGGAAACCCTGCTCCACGCCGACGTCACCGCGCTCGAACAGGCCCGGCTGACGGCCCGCCACACGGACCTGCACCTGGACACCCTCCACCGCGAGTACGACCAGGCGACCGCCAGCGCGGCTTCCCCACGGATCGAGGCGGTCGCCCAGCTGAGCCGGCAGGCGGAATCCCTGCGCCACGGCATCGACGAGACCGGCCGGCACATGCAGATGTGGCGGCGGCTCGACCAGGTCCGCGCCGAGGCCGCTGCCCACCGTAAGAGGGACCGGCAGCTCAAGGTCGACATCACCGAACGGGAGAAGGCCCTCCGCGCCCGCGGCGCCCAGCTCGAGGACATCAGCGCGGCGTTCACCGACGAGGTCAATCTGATCGGCATCCCCACCGACGGCACCGCCCGGATCGATCCGGACACCTTCCTGCCGCTGGTGGGAGACACCGCGTTCGAAGACCTACAGGCCAGCGGAGGCGGCGCCAGCACCGCGCTCAACATCGCTTACCACCTGACCCTGCTCACCACCGCGCTCGACCATCCCGACGTCCTGCTGCCGAACCTGCTGATCATCGACTCCCCGCGTAAAGCGATCGGCACCGTCGATCGGGACCGCGAACTCGGCCGCCGTATCTACAGCCGCCTGGCCACCCTCACCGAGGCATACAAGGACCGAATCCAGCTGATCGTGGCCGACAACGACATCCCTGCCGAGCTCGTGACCACGCGCAACACGATCGTGCTCACCTCCGAGCGCTCGGCCGTTCCCGGTGTCACCAACACCGGCGTTGGCGAAGGCCAGCGAGTCGAGGACCTGTAGACGCCAGAAAACGTCAGTTCACGGCCGGACGATGGTGGAGCCTCGATCGCCGAGAACGGGGCTTCTGGCCGCCGCTGATCGCGGCCGAGCGTAGGTGAGATGACTGTTGGCAAGTGGCGGGCGGCCACCCCCAGCCACGATTGTCTGCGGCTGAGGTGCTGGCGAGCGGCGATCACCGCCCAGCACGCGGCCAGATAGTGCCACAGCGCCTGATAGCGGCGGATCTCCGGGCCGCCGCTGAGAGCATCCACCGCGACACGGGCCTGCTCAATGGCGCGCTCCCAGTCGCCCTGCCATGCCGCTTCGACGGCGGCGACCTCGGCCGGCGCGCTGGCGGCGAGCTTGTCGGTTCCGGCAGCTGGATGCGCTGCCGCTCGTCGCGGTCCTGCCTGATGTCCTCTTCGGCCTCCTGCCATGAGGAGTCCTGGCGGCGGAAGTGGCTCAGGTTCTCGCTCACGCCGTCGGAGGTGATGTTGGTGGAGTTGTTCAGGCCGAAGCGCATCTCGGCCCGCAGCTCTGGATGCACCGCCTCCTGCACCTCGCGTTGGGAGCAGAAGTTGACCAGTTCCGGTGATAGCACCATCACGGCGGCGTAGTCGCTGCCGGCGCGGGTAGCACGGCCCGATCCCTGTGTCAGCCGGGTGCGGATGCGCTCGTGGAGTGCGCCGACCGCACCCAGGCTCTCATGGATTTTACCGACCGATCATGATCGGGTTCGAGGGCTGAGCTGGCCGGTCACGTGGCGTGCATGTTCGCGACGGAAAGCCTGGTGCGCGGCTGCTGAAGACGCGGCTAGTGTGTCGTTCCCCCGCGCCGAGGAGGTTCGAGCCGATGACCACGCCCGCCCTTGATGCCCCGACCATGGAACGGTTGTCCTTCATCCGGCTGCTGCATCAGCAGGGCATCGAACAGTCGCGGGCGCCCCGGCCCTTCAGCTTCACCTGCGTGCTGACCTTCCACGACGCCATCGAGTTGTTCCTCATACTCGCCGTCGAACACCTGGGGATGAGCGTGAAGGAGAAGGCGTTCGTCCCTAAGTACTTCGACGGGTTGCACCCGAGCAACAACAACGGCCAAGGGGTCGAACTCGCCGGCAGGAACGGAGTCAAGAGGCTCACCGATCGGCGCAACGCCTTCAAGCACGCCAATACGTGGCCCGATGCTCAGGGGATCGAGCAGTCCCGCGCTGACACGGCGACCTTCTTCGAGGAGAACACTCCGAAGGTGTTCGGCATCGAGTATGCCGAGATCAACATGGCAGACCTTGTCCCTCAAGAATCGGTTCGCGACCTGGTGAAGGCAGCGGCGGCAGCCGAGTCCGCCGGCGAGCGCATCGAAGCAATGGCGTTCCTGGTGGACGCGGCGAACGCAGTGTCGCACGAACACGTCGGCGAAACCTTCGAGCCGTCACCATTCAGCTTCGGCCCCGACTTGTCCTGGCCGATGCGCGAGAACGAGATCGCCAATGTGCTCAGATCAGAGCAGGACTTCAGGGGTGATGGAAGCAAGCTGGCCAAGCAGATCACGACGTTGACCGAGATCACGCTGGCCACGCAGCGCGCTCTCCGGGTCACCACCCTCGGCATCGATTACGCCGCATTTCACAAGTTTCGGATACTCACGCCGATCGTTGACCACTCTGTCAACGGTGAGCGGTCAATCCATCACCCGTTCGACTATGCGCCCACCGCCGAGCATTACGCATACTGCCTGCATGTGGTGATCACTATGGCGCTGCGGCTGGCCGACATCCAAAGCCACCTGAGTGCGCCGTCCTGAGATGTGGGCAAGCCTTCAGTCGATGGAGCTTAAGGCAGGTCGTCCGGCGGTTCTTAAGATGGTTCCTCCTCACTCGTGAACTCGCTGCCGTCGGAGCGTCCCCTCGGTTCGTTGTGCAGGCTGGCGAAGATCTGGCCCTTGTGCTGACGCAAGACAATTCGTCCGCGGCAGCCCTGCTCGCACCAGTATCCGATCGACACCATCTCACCGCGGTTCTGTCCCGCGTGCAGGGTAGTTGCCTCGTCGCTGCCAGATGCTGTGGCCAGGTGAGGGTTGATCTCCAGCCCGGGCCCCGGCGTGTAACCGCCCTTCACCGTGCCGGCGACGTGGATGACGTCGAGGTGCAGGTAATTGAATGCGCACTGCGGGCAGGCCAGGGTGGCGCTGTCGCCCGCTGTCATGAACCCGGGGCGATTCACCTGCTCAGCTGGGATGGAGAAGGCCACGTGCGTGGAGTTGGCGGATCGCTTCGGCCCGCCGTTGCTTGGACTGTTCCTGCCAGGTCCTGTAGATCTTGGCCGCGTACGACCGCGACGGTGCCCGACCGAACAATGCGATCATGCGCTCGCAGGCGGCGGGTACCGAGCCGCCCACCGAAGTGAGCGCGACCTTGAAGGCCGGGCCTAGGTCGCCGTGCCGCAAACCCTGTCGGGCGAGGGCAGCGGTGTAGACCGCGACCTTCGACCAGTCGATCACCCTCACAAGGCCCGCCCGTTCCAGGACATCGGTCATGGCATCGCCAGTCAGGCGGCTACGGACGGCGATGACCTCCTCGAAGGAGAACGGCCGATCCTCGCCGCCGGTGAGCTGAAGGTGCTCATGCAGACTCGGCATGTATCGGTCTCGGTCACCTCGCAGACGCTCCACCGCTCATCTCCTCCTTCTCTTTCTGGTCGTTGATCCAGTCAGCGAACCGGTCAGGCCACAGGATTGCGATGCCGTGGTCATGACATGTCCGGACGAGGTTGCCGTCGGCTGGTTCACGTTCGCAGGCGATGACGGGATGGACTCGCCGCCCTGGAGTGGCGAGTCCCGTCGCGTAGTGAAGCACCTGGCCGATGGCCAGTCGCACCTGCTGGATCTCGTTGGCGTCGGTAAGGCTCTTGACTTCGGTGACGTAGAGGTCGTTGGCGCCCAAGAGCCAGCCGAGGTCGTACTGATTCTCGTGCGGGGCGGGGCGCAGTGGGGTCAGACCGGCCGCCAGCAATGCCTCGGCGAGCTGGTTCTGGACGCGGTTGTGGGCGCGCAGTCCCCGTCCGGACAGATCAGGATCGCGCCCGCTTCCTTCCCAGGTGGTTGCTGCGAGTTCGGCGTGCTCGTCGACCGGTTCGTAGACTCGCCCCACGCGAGCGTCGTCAGCGGCGGGGTGGACACGGTAGCTGGAATGAACTTCGCCCTGCTCTGCCTTGCCGCGCTGGTGCTCGTTCCACCAGTACTGGCCTGACAGCTTGCCGAACAGGGGCGCCTCGTGCCGATAGGTCTTGAAGTGGCCACGGCAGATGTGAAGTGCGGTGCCCAATCCGTCGGTGCTGGCCTTCCCGTCGCGCTCCAGCGCCCGGGTCACCGGATGGATGTCCAAGACGGAGTACCGGGTCAGGGAGACACCTCGACGCCTGAGATGCGCTCGCGACTGTTTCTCGGCCGGGACCTGCAGTTCGACGTCGACGTTCTTGCTATGCATCAGCCCGAACGTCATGGCCAGGGTGGCTGGGGCGATGCCGTAACGCATGAACAGAGACTCGCAGAGGTTTTCGACGATTCCCGGGTGATCGGGATCCATGGGATAGGACATCCTGGTGTACGGGCCGGGGGCGGGCAGTCCAGCCTCTGGGATATAACGGCCATCTTCTTCCAGAAGCCACGTCATCAGGGCAAGGACGAAAGGCTTTCCCTTGTCCCATTCAATGAACAGCGTCGCATCCATCACCCAGCCGCCCTCGGCACGAGGCTGGCGGTACACCCCCCAGCCGAAGGAGTGATAGCCCATCCAGTTGTCGATGCCCTGCGCCTCCACGAACGTGAACTCGTGCGGCGGCACGACCTTCACCGTCGACAGCATCGTGTAGAGGTCGTGAGGGGAGGAGTAGGTCTCAGTGAGGTAGCGGGCGACGTTCTCAGCCGCGATAACCTTGGCCTTGCCGACCATGTCCGTACGGAGACCCTTGCCGGTTTTTGGCCGGATGCTGCGAGCAGTACGCTCACCCCCGGGCCTGCCTAGAAGATCATGGAAGGGCTCAAGGCCCCCTTCCCCACCGAGAATTCGGCTCGTTGCCATCGCTAGGTCGTAATAGCTGGGCGCCGATGCGCTTGCCGCCATGATCCGATCACGTAGCCGAGTCACTGATCCCTACCTTCGTCCAGACGGCCAAGGGGACACCTCAGCATGTCGTCGGGCTACGACACTTCTTCTTAGCCAGCTCACAGGAGCCCTCTGGCCTCGCGCATCGTCCATCGACCCGATGGTCCTGCAGAGACGGCTGTTGTTGTGTGTGAACGGACTGGGACGTATGTCGGGATCAAACGGGTCGCCTGGTAATCGGCCCGCAGCACTTCGGCCTGTCGCACCCACAGGTCCTGCGGCGCTGACGGATCAGCTGGCAGCGCGGAAAACAGCGCTTCTGGGGAAGCCACCGCTGGAGGGGAGGGCTTGCGCCTGTTGAACGCCACGCGCGAAGCCAACCATCAGCCAGCCAGGGGCCGCGCGTCATCACTGGCTCCATCAGCGGGCAGTTCTGGCGCACCGTGGCGACCACACTTGTGATCGGCAGGGATTCCAACTGTTTCGACTGCGCAGCATCTCCCATCGGTGACCCATGGCCTGGCGCAGGCCGAGTGGGAGCAGGCTGCCGAGGCCTCCACCGCGCAGCTCCGACGCGCCCAGGTTCCTGGTGCCCGTCGACGGGTTGCCCACGGCGCCAGCCGGGCCGTACGACAACACGGGCGAGATCGCCCGGCGTACTCTCGCGGCGCTGGTCCCTGTGGTCGATGGGTGGGTCGCGCTGATCATCGGTCAGATCGAGGCGCGGTAGCTCTTGCCCGGCTCGGGCACCTGAGCGCGGCTGTAGGCGGGGGCGGCGATCCGGCGTTACAAACGAGAGGGCCGCTGCCTCTAGCGTTGATCGTGAGGCCCGCCCACCCCCGGAGCCTCCGGCCGTACGCCGCCGCCCCAAAGTAGAGGTCCTACTTGACCTACAAGTTCTCCAACAGCCGCGCCACGCTGAAGCGCGCCGAGTACTTCGCCGCCGAGCTGATGAAGGCGTCCGACGCGCTCATCGACGCAGGCAACGTCTCCGTCTTGTACGACCACCGGCCCGTGTTTCCGACCATGTACGGCTGGTGGCGGCTGGTGAACCGCAGCGTCGCCAACTTCTGGGACGGGATCAGCCGCGGCTACACCGTCGAACTCGCCCCGACCGTTCGAAACATTTTCGATCACACTCTGGCCATGGTGTGGCTGGCCGACGCTGGCGAGGAGGGACTGAGGGCCCTGGAGTTGGCCGCGCACCGGTCCCACCTCAATCTGGTCAAGCACGCCCAGACCGCCAACTGGGCGGTCCCTCCTGGTACCGATCAGAAGCCCTCTCCAGTGCCGGAAACCGACCCTGACGCGCAGAAGATCGGGCGTATGGCCCACGAGTTCGACAACTTCCTCGAGCGGACCAAGGCGTTTGATCAGCCCGACATGTACGTCGTGTTCAAGTACCTGTCGGGGTACTCGCACGCCAACCTCAACTCGGCTGATTCCTACACCAGGTTCAACGAGGAGAGCGGGAAGTTCCTCCTCACGCGGAATGCCAACGGAAAGGGATCGGCAGACGAGATCTGGACGGCCGTGATGCTGATCCAGGCAGGCCACGCGATCAGCCGCATGATCGAGGGCGATCCGTTGCGGAAGCTGCTGAACAAAGCGGCCAACGACCTGGGCATCGGCAAGCCCGAGGCGGTATACCCTGTCCGTCCGCCGGCCGCACGGTAGCGGCAGGCAAGGCGATCAGTTCTCGAACCGCGAGAATCCAGATCCGGCGCGCTGGGTCGAGCTGGATAACGAGCGAGGACACCACTTCCTTGGTTCGAGCCCGCCGGCCACCAGCTCGGCCAGTTTCGCGCCGTACCGCATCAACCGTGCCGCCTCGGGTTCCAGCGGCGGCTCCGTCTGGCCGCTGGGCTTGGCGCTCTTGGTGCGCCGCCGGTTCTTCGCCTTTCCCGCCGGCGGCCTGGCCGCATGGGTGGGCTTCGGCCAGGCTCGCATCGACTTCCTGCACTCCGATCGCCGGCGGCGGCTCAGGCGCCCACGGCCACACCGTCCCCTCGACGGGGCTCAGCTCTCGCACAGCCTGGCCCGTGTCGGTGCCGGCCACCACGGCGTCGACCGCCGCCGCGGCGGCGGCCACGTAGCGGACCGACACACGCCCGCCGGTACAGCTCGGTCAGCTCGGCCGCCTGATCCTCGAGCACCGACCGTTAACGTGACGCGGCCCGCGCTACCGCGGCGTCGTAGGCGGCCGCGGCCTTGTTCCTGTGGGCGACCAGTGGGCTACCCCAGACGTCCGGCCTCGGCGAAGGTTTCGCGCAATGGGCCAGCAGCGGCCGGGTCGCCTCGCGTAGCTCCTTCAGCGCCTGGTCGACCTCATCCGGCCACACCTCGCTGCCGTCCGGGCGGGGCGTGTCCACCCCGGGGTAGAGCCACGCGTACGCCGACGACGAAATCCGGCATCAGCCTCTCGCCGCCCCTTTCATCATCACGTGTGGCAACTGTAATCGGCCTTGGCGTGTGACGGACGGGGCGGATAGTCGCCTGCCATGACCGTGCGGAACTACGTGGGTCACTCACTGGCAGGGCTGATCGGCGTCGCGGACCTGCGGACCAGGCGGGCACGTACCCAGTCGAAGATCGGCGGCCCGCCCGCGAAGCACCACAGCGCGATCACCGGGTCGCAGACGGCGCACCCGAAGGAGGAGTGCTCGGCGAAGGGCAGGATCGGGCTCCCCTTGAGGTGGTGCACGACGTCCCAAGCGGTGTGGAGCAGCCAGCCGATGCCGATCCAGGTCCAGCTGCCGAGCCCCCGGTAGGCGACATAGGTCATCACCACCGGCAGGAGGAACTCCCCGTAGCCGAGGCCGCCGCCGCTGAGGTAGGCGGCGCCCGCACCGGCGACCAGCACGGCGTTGACCTGGCGTCGATGCGGCTCGGGGATCAGAGAGATGAGGGTGACGCAGATCAGCCCGATGATGATCGGCATGACGATGGACATGGGTGTGGTGGTCCGTTCTGAGCAAGGGGTGCTTCAGTCGAGGCGGGCCTGCTCGGCCCGCTCCGCCGTCCTGTCGAGGAGCCGCAGGGCCAGCAGCCCGCCGATCCCGGGCAGCCAGGCCAGAGCGACGGCCGTGAGGGTGCGCTGCCGGTCGCGAGCGGCAGCGACGACGCTGAACAGGTACGCGCAGCCGTGGACGGGGCCTGCCAGCGACGAGATGGCGGGCAGGTGCACGGTGGCGAGGTTGCCCAGCAGGACGATGAGCGAGACGAGTTCGACCGCGGCGGCGATGCGCAAGGGCTTCCTGGTACGGCTCACGCTCACACTCCCGTGGTGGAGCCGGGCCGGACGATCATGAGAATCGTCACGACGGCCCACAGCAGGTTGAAGACGCCGGTCAGCATGCCCAGGCGCGCCGTGGACCCCCCTCCGGTCGAGGCTCCCTCGAGCGCGGCGAGCAGGCGCTCCTGCCCCGGCAGGACGAGCAGCGCCAGGACGCCGGCCGCGGCAGCGGTGAGTGCGATCGAGACAATCAGCCACGCGTCGCCGAGGACGCGGAGACTGCTGGCAGTGGCGAAGCCGAAGACCGGTACGACCAAGCCGACGAGGGAGTAGACGCGGCAGATGCGATGCAGAAGCCGGACGGTGGCGAGTGAGGGAGCGTCAGGTCCGACTGCGTGGGCGCGGCGCACCGCGGCGGGGAACATGCTGGCTGCCACGGTCACCGGGCCTACGGCGATGATGGCGGCCAGGACGTGGACGGAGAGGAGGAACTTGGTCACCGGCTTGCCTTCCGCTCCATCGGGGCGCCGACCGTGCCCCTGGAGTTGTCGGTGATCGAGCGGTTCCGGCCGCGTTCGGTGGCGGACATGGTGAGCGGTGTACTTCCTTCGGTTGGCTGTGGTGGATGGCGGCGGTCAGAGTGCGGGGGCGTGGCCCCGGCTGGACCACACGACGCCGCGGCGCTCGTGGGCGAAGAGAGTCTCGACCGCATGCGCGATCTGCGGGCCGACCTCGCGTTCCAGGAGGTAGAGGGCAAGGTCGAGGCCGGACGTGACACCGCCGCCGGTGACGAGGTCGCCGTCGTCGACGATCCGGGCCGCCACCGGCAGGACGCCGCCGGCGCCGAGGACATCCAGTCCCTGATGGTGGGAGGTGGCATGGCGGCCCTCGATCAGCCCGGCCATGGCAAGGATCAAGGAGCCGCCGCAGACGGTGGCGACCAGCGTGTCCTCCCGTTCGAGGGCCTCCTTGGCCAGAGCGGGCAGCCCCGTCCCCAGCGCGCGGCCGAGGATCGCGGGGATGGAGCGCTGCCGTTCCTCCTCGCTGACCTCCCTCTCGGTGGGCAGCCCACCGGCCGCGCCGGGCAGGATGACCACGTCGGCGGCGGCCGGATCGAGCACACCGCTGGCAAGCAGCGCCACGGGCGGCGTACCGCTGACAACCTCGCGAGCGCCCTCGGCCGTCACCAGTTCGACGGTCACTGCTCCGCCGGCGTACATCCCCGCAGCTTGCAACACCTCGTAGGGGGCGATGACGTCCAAGGGGTCGAAACCGTCGAACAGGACGACCTGCGCGTGCATCAGCGTTGCTCCTTCTTCACTCGTTCGGGATCTCGCAGCGCAAGGCTAGACAGGCCGTCCGGGGGCGCCCCATGGGCTGAATCGACAATTTCCAACGGATTCTCGCCATCGCAGTCCATCTGCGCAGACGACCGGGTCAGCGGCCTCACCTGTGGATTTGTGGCTGGCGGGTTCTCGTCTACCGTGTCCTGGTGCACACGGTGGCGATCCTGGCTCTGGACCATGTGGTGGCGGCGGACATGGCGACGCCGATCGAGGTGTTCGGGCGTGCCCGGCTGGCCGACGGGCGCCGGCCGTACCGGGTGCTGGTCTGCGCCGCGACGCCGCAGGTGACCAGCGACGCCTTCACGCTCATCGCCCCGCACGGTCTGGAGGCGCTGCGGGAGGCGGACACGATCGTCGTGCCGGGATGCTCCGAGCAGGCCACCGCGCCCACCCCGGAGGTGCTCGACGCCCTGGGCGCGGCCGCGACCGCCGGCACCCGGATCGCCTCCATCTGCGTGGGAGCGTTCACCCTTGCCGTGGCCGGGCTGCTGAACGGGCTGAGCGCGACCACGCATTGGATGGCGGCTCCCCGGCTGGCCCAGCTGTTCCCACGAGTGGACGTACGGCCTGACGTCCTGTACGTGGACAACGGCCAGATCCTGACCTCGGCCGGGGCCGCCGCCGGCCTGGATCTGTGCCTGCACATCGTCCGGCGCGACTTCGGCTCGGCGGTCGCCGCGGACTCGGCCCGGCTGTCGGTGATGCCCCTCGAACGGGAGGGCGGGCAGGCACAGTTCATCCTCCACCCCCAGCCGCCGGTCCCCCAGGGCTCGCTGCTGGAGCCGGTGCTGTCGTGGATCGAGGACAACCTCGCCCAGGAGGTGACGTTGGCGGAGATGGCCGTGCGCAGCGGAATGAGCGCGAGGACCTTCAGCCGGCGCTTCCGCGAGCAGACCGGCACCACCCCGCTGCAGTGGCTGCTGCGGGCACGCGTACGGCGGGCGCAGTTCCTGCTGGAGACCACCGACCACGGCGTCGAACGCATCGCCACGCAGGCCGGTTTCGGCTCGGCCACCGCCTTCCGGGAGCGGTTCAAACGCGTCGTCGGCGTCACGCCGCAGTCCTACCGTTCCTCCTTCCGGGCGAACGCCTCCTGAGAGTCGCGGCAACCAGCCCGGCCCGTGTGCGTCGTTTTACCTGGAACGCCGGCGCGGGGACCGGGGACCATCGGCTGTGCTTCTCAGCAACCGACCGATCTTCGCCAGCACCGACCTCGACGAGGTCCGCGACGAGGTGGCCAAGGCACTTTGGCTTCGCCGAGTGGGTGGCGGCTGAGTGGCGGAGTTGGTGAGGTCCAGGCCGGTGTAGTGCTCCAGGAGGACGCGGACGCGGTCGTAGCCGAGGCGAGCCGGCCGGTGTGGGGGCAGATGTGCTCGGGGCTCGGCACCGATGCCGCCGCAACCACGCCACCGACTGCTCGAACAACGCCACCGGCCCTTCGGCGTGCGTCCACGCCCGGCCGTGCAGAAAGGTCTGGAACTGGCGCGTCAGCTGCTGGCCTGAGTGGTGGCGTCGATGAGTGGGACCAGCTCCGAGCGGGGCCCCGCGTGCTGGCGCGGCGCCGCTCGCGGCCAAGGCCGCATGCACGCCACGGTGCGCGAGCTGGCGGGTGACCGGTATGCCGGGCGGCGCGTGGGCTCGCCCGGCGGCCGCGCCGCCGCCTTCTAGCTCGCCGAGCGACTCGGCGAGCTGGGCGCCCAGGTGCAGCTGTCGGAGTTCGAGGTGGCAGGGGTGCGCGAGTTGTACGCGACGCCCATGCTCAAATGGAGCGGCGCCGGGCAGACGCGGTGCCTGGAACACCGCCGCGACTTCGTCGAGCACCTGGCCTCTACCGAACTGCCACACCCGCGCACCGCCCTCCTGACCAAGGTCCCCGAGACAGACTCCGAGACCGGCCTGCGCGGCCGATGGGTGCTGGCCGACGCCACCACCTGGGGGCGAGCGTGCGAGCTGGCCGAGGCACAGAGCGCAGCCGGAGTGCTGACCGTACGCGGCACCGACACCGACGGCTGGATGCCCAAGATGATCGCCGGGCCGCCCGCCCGCGCGGTGCCCATCATCGCCGTGCACCCCGAGGTCCACTGGCATCTGGCCGAAGCGCTGGACGGTGGCCCGGTTCAGGTGACCGGCTCGATGCCGTTGCGACAGATCACCACCCGAGCCCCCAACGTCTACGCCCGCTTCCCGCGCCTCCTAGTACCGAGGTCAGCACCGAGGCCAACGCTGAGGCCGGCAGCCACCGAAGCGGCACCGGTCACGGCGGCGCGCAGGCCGGGCTGCGGGTACTGCTGACCGCGCACTACGACGGCGTCGGCGACGATCCCGACCGGCGCCTACCTGCGGCCGCCGACAACGCCTCCGGCGCGGCCGCGGCCCTGGAGGCCGCCCGCGTGCTGGCGGCCGCTGCGCCACCCGGGGCGCTGGAGCTGACAGTGGCCTTCCTGGACGCGGAGGAGGCGGGCGCCTGGGGCTCGGCCCACCACGCCGCCACCCTGCCACCGGACACGCTCGTGATCAACCTCGACGGTGCCGCCCAGCTGCACGAGGCCGCCGCTGGGCCATCAAGCTGGCCGACGCCAGTTCGATGGCAGGCCGGAGAGCTGGCCAGTGCACCGGATAATGACGGACGACGGCCAGCGTGCCGCAGGCGCTATCCGGTCGGCGGCGCGCCGTCGCGCGCGGCGAAAGCGGCGAGGGCCTCGGCGGCCGATACAGCGGTGATCAATGCTCGGTCGGTGGAGCCAGGAAGCAGACGGATGCTGTCGCCAGCCTGGGCCGCTGCCGCCTCTGCCGGACCAGCGATCCGCGCCGCCAGGTAGGTGACGCACTGGTATATGCCCAGAGGGATCTGGCGGCCGCCCACCTGCGCGTTCAACTCGTGCAAGATGGCGACGGAGAACTCGCCCTCAGGTGGCGGGCCGGCGTCGGCGGGAATCGGGAAGTCCACATACGGCCACGTCGCTTCGACCTGAGCGCCCTGCAGCAGGTGGGCCAGCTGGATGATCTCGGCAAGTTCTTCGTTGGAGGTGCGGCTGGCCGCGGGAATCACGATGCGCTGGTAACTGTGGGACTGGATCACCTGCAACGCCTCCAGGACGCGGAGCTGCCGGCGGGCATGAAGCGCCAGGGAGGACGCCTCCGGCTGCCATCGGGGCGAGTACGCGGGGCCGCCGCGCACGGCCAGCAGGAGGGCGGTGTCCGGCGCCAGGGCCGCGAGCAGGCGCATCGCCGGCAACACCTCGGCCGGGGTCTTGCCGACCAGATCGTCCAGATCCACCTGCAGGCGGAAGGTGTCGCGGTCACCGGCGTTAACCAGGAATTGCAGGTGCAGCAGGCCGCCGGAGTCCTGGCCGGCCAGCCAGATGCCGGGGCCGTCCAAGCCGCGTGAGGTGCGCACCTGCACCAGATCCAGCGCATGCAGCACGGTGCCGTCTGCGGCGATCAGTCGGAGCTCCAGATCAGGCCGATCACCGGCCGCACCGGCGGCGACCATGAAGCTCAGCCGACCGGGGCCCGACTCATCCGGCAGGCCGGGCGGTCCCGAGCTGTGGGTGATCGTGCCGTCGATGTCGGCGAAGGGTGCGCCGTAGTGGAGGAACTCCTCCACCGCCTGCCGCTCGGCCGAGTCGACCGGCACCTGCAGCTCCAACGAGCCGGTGATCGGACGCAGGCTGAACGACTCCACCGCTCGCGCCACCAGGCGCATCACCAGGTAGTGCCGCTCGTTGAGCTGCAGGTAGCGCACGAAGGCGGTCAGGTCGTCGCGGAGCACGTCCCCGTCCCAGGGCTGCTCGCTCACCGGCCCCTCGCGTACGTCGAACTCGTAGCGGTAGAACGGATCGAGGTCGGTCATGGCCGCGGCCAGGCCCTCATAGCGTTCGATCGCGGCTGTCAGCAGGTTCTCGGCCGGAACATGGCTGGGGTCGGGCATGTCTCGCCCGCCCTGTAGCGCCTGCGCCATCAGGTGCTGGATCCGCTCGCCGCCGTCGCCGAAGTAGTACGCGATCAGCGCCGGGTGGTCGGCCGCCATGCCGTCGAGATGGTCGCGGTCCATCCAGCTGATGCGCAGCCCGCTGCCCGCGGTCAGCCGCTCCAGCCACGCCAGCCGCTCATGGGTGGGATTCCACGGCGTGACCAGCGTCCATGAGCGGACCGGCAGCGCCGGCAGCGTCTCATCGACGAAGCGCTGCCAGGAGTTCTCCACGTCGGTGACTTGCCGGGAGGTCAGCGGTCGGCAGAAGCGTTTGACCTGGTAAATGTCGTAGCCATCCGGGTTGGCGACCCGAATGTCGACGCCGCGGTCCCCGCGCGAGGGAGTGATCCGGTTACCGTGTGGATATCGGAGCAGCAGCATCGCCGCGACGAACTCCTCCACCGTCTCGCCCGGTAAACGTTCCCAATTCACCAGCGTCATACAGCACAGCAAACCACCCAGCACCGACAGTCATCTCGGGCCCGGAGGTGACGCAGGCTTCGCCCTCTGATCACGGTGGGGGCCTGCGGCGGAGGATCAGGCCGACACGAGTTCCGCCAGCAGCTTCTCGATACGGCGGCGGATGTCGTCGCGGATCGGCCGGACGGCTTCGATGTCCTGCCCGGCCGGGTCGTCGAGCTTCCAGTCCTCGTAGCGCTTGCCGGGGAAGATCGGGCAGGCGTCGCCGCAGCCCATGGTGATGACGACGTCGGCGGCGCGGACGATCTCCTCGGTCCAGGGTTTGGGGAACTCGCGGTGATGTCGATGCCGCGCTCGGCCATCGATGCCACGGCCGCGGGGTTGATCTCGCTGGCGAACTCCGAGCCGCCGGACCAGGCCAGCGCTCGGTCGGCGGCCAGGTGCTGGAAGAAGCCCAGTGCCATCTGGGAGCGTCCGGCGTTGTGGACGCAGAGGAACAGCACGACAGGCCGTCCGTCGCTGTGGCCTTCCACGCGGACCAGGGCGTGCAGGCGCTGGCGGGCGAAGCGTTCGGCCAGCAGTGGCAGGTAGTTGGGGATCTTGCCGTGGATGGCGAACTGGTCGTAGCTGGTGTGCAGGAACCGTTCGATGGTCTCGGTGCCGAAGGTGCCGGTGAATTCTTCCGCCAGGCGGCGCGCGGCGGTGAGCAGGGCGTGCTGCTGGTCGATGGACAGGTCAGGGTGGCGGTAGGTCTGGGACATGGCTCACTCCTGCGGGGGGTGTACGGCGCGCCAGCCGTTGGACGCGGTCGGCGATGTCGGTGTAAGCCCGCTCGAAGTCGTCGTCGTTTCCGGCGCGGACTGGGTCAGGGATGGACCAATGCAGCCGATCGATGCGGGTCGGCTGGGTGAGCTGGGTGAGCTGTTCGTGGGCGGCATCGCAGACGGCCACGACCAGGTCGTCGGGCCGCAGGGTCTGCTCGACGTGGCGGGTTGCGGCTTGTCGCAGGTCGAGGCCGTGAAGGTCGGCCAGGGCGACCGCCCGCGGGTGGACATGGGCGGCCGGGTGCGTCCCCGCCGAGGTGGTGGGTACGGCGCTGGTCCTGCGCCACAGGGCGGCGGCCAGCTGAGAGCGGGCGGAGTTGTGCGTGCAGACGAACACCACGCGCGGGGCAGGCAAGGCTCGGACTGGCAGCAGCCCGGACAGCGACTGCGGAACCAGGCGCAGATAGGTGCGGCGCCGATCGCCTTCGGATCGCTGGCGTTCGACCACGCCTGCTTCCTGCAGCAGTTTCACGTGATGAGCCAGCAGATTGGTGGGCAGGCCGAGTTGCTGGCCCAGATCGCCCGGGGAGGCGTCGCCTAGCAGGAGCCGGTCGACGATGGCAAGCCGGCCCGGGTCGCCGAGAGCGGCGTGTACCCGTGCTCGCGCCACCGGCCATGCTCGCTGGAAAGATCCGCAGGCTGTAGCGGAGCAACTGGCCCACCACAAGTTGGCCGGCGGCAGCCTCTTCAACGCCTACAGCCAGCTGCCACGCCGTCCGCGTGCATGAGGCCGTGACGCTGGCCAAGGCCCAGGCCCGGCTCCGCGAGGCCGAGACGAAGCTGGCGGCCGGCCGCTGCGGCCGAGGCCCACGCCGACGCTCGGGGTACGCGCCAGGAACTCGCCGCCGAACGCCGCCACGGCGAAGACGAGCTCGAGCGGCTGCGCGACCAGTCACGCAAGCCTGCCAGCAGGCCGCCGCGGTGGTCTCCATGGAAGGTCATGCCGTGCCGGCTCAGGCCCGTTTGAGTCACCATGGAGAACGGAGTGGTGAAGGTGTCCCGCCGCGGCTAGCCGATTCCGCTTGGCGACGCCCGCCACTACCCGGCCCAGGTGACCGGCTCGGCGCGGCCCTGCTCGCGGTCGCGGCCGGCGGTTGAACCGGTATTGGCGAGGGCGAGCAGTCACAATGAGATCAGAACCAGCACGCTCGCCTCAGGAGAGACTCTCCATGACTGACGCTGCGGCGTCCAGGAAGCACCACCACGGCGACATCGCGGAGCCGCCGGGGGACCGGCCACCGAGCGGGGACGAGTACCGCGCGCGGCCGTGTGCTGGCGAACGGGTGTGTCCATGGCGGGCCGATGCGGACCTGACCGCGTTCTCCGAGGAGGACATGCTGCGGCTGCAGCGCGCTCAGCAAGGCGTGATGCGCCGCACCGACACCAGCGAGGACGACGTCGCCCGGCTGACCCGCGCCCCGCGGATGGCCTGCCACAAGGATCAGCCCGACACCGCCCATCCGATGCGGCTGTGCGCGGGCTGGCTGGCCGCAGTCGGCCCCGACCACATCGGCGTGCGACTCAGCATCATCGACGGCAGCCTGCCCGCCGAGGCCGTCGATCCCGACACCCGCGACTGGCCCACCCTGCACGCGTCGCTGGCCGAGCTGCTGGCCCGCCGCCAGGAGCAACTGGCCGCCCGCGACGCCGGCCGGGCCGGGCGATGACCGCCGCCGCGGTGCCGGCGCCGCCGCCCAGCGAGGTGTGGCGGCGCCAGGACGCAGTCGAACGGGCCACCGGCGTCAACGTCTGCCCCGCCGGGTGGCCGCGGCCGCGGCTGGACGACTTACCGCTGCCGTGGATCACCCCCATACTGGACGGCGTGGCGTACTGGACCCAGATCCACGGTGGCCGGTTGCTGCGCTGCCAGCAGCAATGGCTGTGTCAGGTATGCGGGCTCGCTCTGCCGCCGCAGGTACTGGTGCTGGCCGACGCCGACGGCGAGCTCGTCACCGACGCCGGCATGCACCCGCGCTGCGCTCTGCTGTCGCTGACGGTCTGCGAAGGGCTGTCACCGCGCCTGCTGCTGGCCGCGGTGACCCGCGCCGACCTGCGCTACAAGGGCCATCCGCTGGCCGAACAGCCTTCAACGGGTCGGCAGCGGTGGCAGCTCGCGTCGCGGGGTGCGCGCGGCCGCCGCGCGCGTGGGGACGCCGGCCGCCGCCCATCTGCTGGAGTCGCATCGTTACCCGCCGGCCGCGGCACCGGCATTGTCGTCCGGTTACGTGCCAGAGGGGAACCGTCCATGACCCGCCGATCCGACCCGCGCGCCACCGCCCACGCCAGCTACGCCCGTCAGGTGGTGCAGATCCTTGCGGCGTACTTCGACGACCTGACCGACCCGACGACCGCCGACATCGTGGCCACGTCCATCGCCGCCTATCTGGCCGAACCCGTACCCGGCTGGGAGGTCATCCTGGACACCCCCGCCATCGCCAACTGGCGGCTCAAGCCCGACACGGGCAACCGTATCCGGGTGGCCTGCACCCGCCTGCCGCCACGCACCCCCGATGCCGCCCAGCAGCAGCGCGACCGGGAACGGGAGCAAGCCCTCACCGCGCTCGTCCAGGGCTCTGCCCTGTGAGCAGCCACGGCCCTCGTGGCCGCCGACGAGCTGAGCCAGGCCGCGACCGGGTTCATGTTCGTGCTCAAACCTGTACGGGTCCCCATCAAATAGGGCGGCAACCGGCAGCGGGCCACGTCGAGAGATGGTGCCAAGTGGAGGAAGCCGAGTTCCTGCCCCGGGCTAACAGCGACGACCTGGCCGTGGTCGTCCTTGGGATATCTGCGGGTCGGCAGCGCGATATGGACGCGACGGCGTTGGGCTCGGGACCCGGCGCGCCGCTCCTGCGCTGCCCCGCCGCAGGCCGGGCCGGTCCCCGGTCTGTACAGCGGCCCTGCCGTACCGGTCCCCTGGTACGGCAGGGCACCGTAGCGCAGAGGACTGCTGACAATCCGGTGCTTCTCAGTCCTCTGCATGGAGTCGCGAATGCCGAGGCCGTCCGTGCACGCGACTTCAGAAAGTGACACCCGGGTATCCACCCGCGGCCAAGACCACCAGCCCCAGCTCGACGCCCTCGCCGGAGCGCACTGCCGCGAGGTGGTGGTGGAGACGGCGAGCACCCGCGGCGAGCAGTCGAGGCTGCGCGCCGCCCTGGACCGGCTGCAGCCCGGCGACACGTTGGTGATCTACCAACCGGATCGGGTGGCCCGATCGATGAAGGAGCTGCTGGTCTTCGTCGAGGCTCAGGTGCGCGGGCCGGTCGAGGAGATGCCGGGGTCTCTCGCCCCGACCAGCCCGGCATCCGACGCTGATCGGATCGTGCGGGCGGTCGTGATCATGTTCGACCTTTGATCGTTTCGCGTCGAACGAGGAGTCGCGAGCTCAAGGCCGACCCGACAGCGACGAGGACGACGATGCTGATCAAGGCCAGCGACACCGTAGCGGACTCCCGCCCGGGGAGCTCCATCGCGTTCCGGAGGATCTCGCCGGCGCCGTGGAAGGCGAAAGCGGTCGCGCCACAGCCGAAGACGAGCCCGGCGACACCGACGACAGCGGTGACGGTCTTGCCGACGTTCGCCGGCAGGAACCGCGCGAAACTGGCGCACACCAAGCCGACGAGAACGACATCGGCAACGGCGGCGATCATTACGGCGACGCCGAGCACGTCATTGTCCCCGTACTTCTCGAAGTGCTCCCACGTTCCGCCGGCATCGGGGAGTCCGGCGACGCCGAGCGCCGTCAGGACCGCAATCGCCAACATGGCCACCATCGGCGCGGCAACACCAACGGGCGGCCACTTCTTCGACCGGATCGGCAGGATCTTGGTGTCGCGCCGCACATGGACTGTGTTTGCGGGCTGCTCACCGGCAATACCCCCTGCCATGGCCAGTGCTTCGTCGACCGTCGGCCTGCGGCCCGGGTCCTTGTCCAGTAGCCGGGTGATGAGCTGCGTGAGAGGCCCGGTTCGTCGCGGCGCCGGGGCCTCCTCCAGCAGCACTGCAGCCAACGTCGCTTCCTGGGTGTCGCGGCGGAACGGTGAGACGCCCTCGACGGCCTGGTAAAGGGTCACGCCGAGGGAGAACAGATCCCCGGCGGGAAGGCCGTCGGTGCCGCGCAGCCGCTCGGGCGCCGTGTACTCGGCCGAGCCGATGAGCATCCCGGTGGCGGTCAGCGCGGTGTCGGTGGAGTGGATCGCGGTCCCGAAGTCGGTGAGCAGGACCTTCCCGTTCTCGGCGAGCATGACGTTGGCCGGTTTGATGTCGCGGTGCACGACACCTTCCCGGTGTGCTGCGCCGATCGCCGTCAGCAGTGCCACGGCGACTGCGGTGGCCCTGCCCGCCGGAAGAGGTCCGTGCTGCTTGACGTGCTCGTCCAGCGAGCAGCCATCGACCAGTTCCATGACGATCCAGGGAAGGCCGTCGTCGACGACGACGTCGTGGATCGCGACGATGCCGTCGTGCTTGCGTAACCGGGCGGCATTGCGGGCCTCGCGCGTGGCCCGTGCCAGCCGCTCGGCTCGTTCGGTTTCCGGCAGTCCTGTCGGCAGCTGCAGTTCCTTGATCGCAACGTCCACGTCGAGGGTCTGGTCGCGGGCCCGCCAGACCCGCCCGAAACCACCGGACCCCAGCTCGGCGGCCAGCCGGTAGCGACCGCCGACCACGTCACCGGCCAGCCTCGAACTCATGCCCCGTCTCCCGCCATCGCGCTTGGCACGAACAGTTGATCAGGGTACAAGCCACCATCATCGTGCATGCCCTTTCGCCTCACCTGGCGCGCAATACGAACGCGGCGGTCATCGCGCGCTATCTACAGGTGGTGACCCCGGCTGATCCGCTTCACCCGACCGAGCATGCCCGCGACATGACGCACGTCACGACCTTGTCACCTCTTGAACGTGCCTGACGTGCCAGACAAGATCATCGAACGTTGGCCTGCGGAAAGAGGACAACAACCCAAGATAACCACGGCGGCCCGAGCCGGGTTCCGGGTGTTCATGGCCTGGGCCCGTCAGGCAGGCACCGGCTGATGTTCTCGCGGCGGACTGGCGTGGTGGTGAACCGGCCCTCGGTATGGCCTGACCGATGATTTTTCCGCGCCGTGCTGGTCTGTACGCCGAGTACCGACTCACAGGAGGCTGACGCCATGCGGAAACTGATCTTCGGCATGAACCTGAGCCTGGACGACTACGTCGCCGCGCCCGGCGACGACCTCGGCTGGAGCGTACCGAGCGACGAGCTGTTCCAGTGGTGGTCCGACCGGGTGGGGTGACCGGCCTGGCGCTGTACGGGCGCAATTGGGGGAGACGATGAGCTCCTACTGGCCGACCGCCGAACGACAGTGGTGGACAGCCACGGCCCCGGTGGGATGGGGTGAGGTGGTCAGGGGCGTGCGGAACCGGCCGGGTCCCTGCCGGTGGCGGGCAGCGGGATGACGGCGCGTACCTTGCCGCCCGCGCTGTGCTGGATCGGTTCGCGGCCGCGTTCGAGGCGCACATGGCCGAGGCCGTGGCGGGACAGCAGGTCGCGCATCCGGGTCTCGACCCGATGCCAGAGGGTTGCGGGGTCGCTACCTGGAGCGGGGTGCAGCCGGATGCGGAGCGTGGCCGGCGCGGTCTGGACGATCTGGAACAGCTCCAGGCCGGGCACCGCTTCCAGCAGCGTGGCCAGCGGCAGCGGGGCAAGGGTGACCGGCGCCTGTTCCCCCGCCGGGCCGGGGAAGGTGAGCAGGTCGGCGGCGCGGCCCTGGACGCGGACGGCCGGGCCCGGGCTGCCGCACGGGCACGGATCGGGTCGCAGCAGAACGCTGTCGCCGAGGTCGTAGCGCAGGATCGGCTGCACCTGGTTGGCCAGGTTGGTCAGCAACACGGTGTGCGAGGGCTCGTCCGGTGCCACCGGCCGGTACTGCTCGTCGACGGGTTCGAGGACGGCCCAGTCGGCGTTGAGGTGCATCCAGCTCTCCGAACAGCCGTAGGACAGGAACGGGCACTCGTTGCAGGCGTAGCTGGTGCGCACCTTCGCCCCCAGCGCGGCCGCGATGCGCGCGTACTCGCCGACGGGCAGGCCTTCGGCGGTGAGCATCACCAGGGCGGGGTTGATGTGCAGCCGTCCGGCTTCGGCCTCGCCGGCCAGCAGCGCGCCGATGCTGGCGTAGGGGGCCAGCACCGCCGGGCGGAAGGCGTTGAGCTCGGCCACCAGGTCCTGCAGCGGCTGGTGCACGCTGAAGGCGGCGACGCGGGATCGGCCGCGCAGCCTTGCGGCGGCCACGGTGGAAGCGAAATGCCCGCCCTCGGGTATCACCAGCGCCATCCGGGCGCCGCCGCGCGCGATGCGAGCCACGTCCCGCACGCTCAGCCAGCCGGCCAGCATCCGCGCCATCATCGCGGAGGTCACCGCCGTCGCGCGGGCGTCTTGTAGGAAGATGCCGTGCGTGCCGGTGGTGCCGGAGGTGGTGGACAGCGTGTAGCGGCCGGCGAACGGCTGCCCGATGCGCGCCGGGTCGTCGGCGAACGCCCTGGCCTCGGCGAAGGTGACGGCGGGATCAGTGACCCAGTCGTCGAAGGCGGCCATCAGCTCGCGCTTGCTGGTGGGCGGCAGCAGGGCCAGGTCGGCCACTCCGGCCGGCAGGTCCCGGTACAGGTGCTGGTAGTAGGGGGAGCGGGTGCGCGCCCAGGCCACGAGCTCGGTCAGGCGGGCTCGTTGCCGGGCGGCCATCGCCTGCTCGCCGCCCGCCTTGGCGGAGCGGGCGTCGGCCAGCAGTCGCAACGTCGAGGTGTTCATGGTGCTGTGGTGTCCCTTCATGGTCGGCGGCGCCGCGGCGCCGCTGGGCGGTGGTGATCATGGGGCCGGGCGTGGCGCGACAGACAAGGCCCAGCAGGCATGGCCTGGCGCAGGCAAGGCCCGGCAGGAGTCACGGTGTCGGTGCCCCGGGCGTCTACCGGGCGCGGGTTGAGCCGGCGCTGCGCTCAGTGGCCGGGCGGAACGGCGCGGCGAGGGTGGGCACCTGGCGCCGGTGGCGGCAGATGGACGCCCGCCATGCGGGCACTGAGCGCGGGCAGGGTGAGCAGCGCGCAGGTCAGCAGCGGGCGTAGCAGCTTGGTGGCAACCACGTGGAGAAGTCCTTCCCGGGCGGTGGACAACCCGGCCGGGCACCCACGGGGAGGACTCGGCCAGGCATGACTGCGTGGCCGAAGGTCTCGTCCACCGGCCGGTGACCGGTCCCGCCGCCGGAGAACGCGAGGTTCTCAGCGTGTCGACGTGCGGGCGTTGCGGACTACTCCCCTTCGGAGTGCCCTCCATCTTCCACATGTTTCGGAAATCGCGCAACTATCGAAACATAGGGTGATTGGCAGGCCATCGGCGCGAGACGATGGAGGGACGATGTCGACCTCCCCAGCTCCGGGTTCACCCGGCGCCGAGCACCCACCGCCGACCCCCGTGCAGCTGAGGGCGGCGGCCGAGACCTTTGCCCTGCTGGCCAGCCCGGTACGGCTGCACCTGATGTGGCTGATCACCCACGCCTCCTACGACGTCAGCACGCTGGCCACACACGCGGGCATCAGCATCGCCACGGTCTCCCAGCACCTGGCCAAGCTCCGCCTGGCCGGCCTGATCAGCGCACGCCGCAACGGCCGCCGGACCCTGTACGCGGTGGAGGACCCGCATGTGATCACGCTGATTCGGCAGATCTTCGATCACATCGCCCCCGACGGGAGCCTGGCACCCGATCCTCCCCGGTAGCCTGCACCGGCCTCGGTTGGCTCGCCCCAGGGCGTGGTCCGCTGGGAATCAGCGCCGGGTCACAGGTCCTCGATGTAGCCGGCCGCGATGTCGTCGGGCGGGTTGGTGTACAGGCGCAGGTAGCGGTCGTTGGCGTGGCCCAGGCGGCGTTCGAGCTCGGCCCGGTTGTGCCCGGAGGCCTGCGAGAGCTGGAAGGCGAAGGTATGCCGGGCGTCGTGCGGCCGCAGCACACCGAGCCTGCGCTCGGGGTCAGACATGTGGGCGTCGTGCAGGCGGGCGACCTCGCCGACGATGTCGTTGATCGAGCGCGGCGACAGGCGGCCGTCGGGGCGGCGGGCGGCGATGGAGGCGGCCGACAGGAACAGGGCGGCTGGGGGTGGTACTGGCGGCAGCGTCGCCGGGCCGCTCCTGGTTGAGGTAGTCGGCCAGGGCCTGGCGAGCGTCGCGGGCCAAGGAAGACGGTGCGGCTGTTCAGGCCGACCACTTCGGCGCGGCGCAGCCCGGTGCCGAACAGCAGGTAGACGATGGCCCGGTCGCGCAGCGGGCGGGCATGGGCGTGCGATCGGGCCGCCGTGCTGCGGTGGCGGTGACACCCTCACCGCGCTCCTGAACAACCACGCCGCCCGCTGAGCGGGCTGCTGACCGGCCCGAGGGCAGCCAGCAGCGGCGGACAGGATGGTCTGCTCCTCCCTTGAGTAAGGAGCGGGACCATCACGTCCTGGCCCGTCCTGCGGCATCCGTGGGAAACTCGAAGATCTCGGCGAGGCCCGCGAGATCCACCAGCTGGGCCACTTCGGCACTGTCTCGGCAGTCGGCTACCAGCCGGCGCTTGCTGCCGCGCCAGCGGTCGATGCGGAACCGCGGATGCCCGTCCAGGACGATCGGGACGACTTCAATCCCGTCCGGCCCGCGAAAGTACGACATGTCGAAAATCGTACAAATCGGACAGCGTGTGGAGGTGGGCCGTGCTGCGCCGCATCTCAGCTGACGCGCGCCGCCCGATGGGCGGAACGTCGGCCGGTGACATGTCCGTGCGCAGACCCCTCCAGGAAGCCTGCCGTAGCAGGCCGTCGCCGGTCCGTTCGGCGAAACGCACCTCGCCCACCAGGGCCGGCCGCACCCAGCGGGCGATCCGTGCGTGCTCGACCGGGACCGGTCCCCACGAACGGGCTGGCCTCCAGCGCCAGCGCGACCAGCCGAGCGGCCAGGTCGGCGCGCACCCGGTCGGTGAACCCCTGCCTTCCAGCGCCCGCGCCTGTCGGGCACGCCGAGCAGCAGCGAGCCCGCCAGGCCGGCCTGTCATCCGCCGATCACCACCTCCGCGGTCTGGTGGTGCTTGACCTTCACCCAGTCGCCCGAGCGGCGGCCCGGCCGGTACGGCGAGTCGACCCGCTTGCAGACGATGCCCTCTAGACCCAGCTGCAGGCTCGATTCCAGCGCCGCCTGCGCGTGGCCGGTGAAGTAGACGGGCACCTGCCAGCGGGCGCCCGGCCGCACGATCTGCTCCAGCAGACCCCGCCGCTCCGCGTACGGCAGGCGCACCATCGCGCCCCAGGCTCGAGTCACAGGGCGGGTTCTGCCTCGCGGGCCTTTCTGGGCAGCAGGAAGGCGGCCAGGAAGGTCAGCACGATCATCCCGGCCACCGTCCAGAAGGCGTGGGCGGCCGCGGCAGGCCCTTGGTTCAGCCCGCTGAAGAACACCGTCCCGAGCACGGCTGTCCCCAGAGCGCCGCCGACCTGCTGCAGCGTGGTGAGCGTGCCGGAAGCCGAGCCGGTCTCGTGCGGCTCGACACCGGCCAGCACGATGTCGAAGTAGGGCCCCATGATCAGCCCGGATCCCATCCCGGTGATGAGCAGAGCAGGAGCGAGCCGCCAGAATCCGGCCTCCGAGCCGAGCATCGGCACCAGGGCCAGGACACCGGCCGTCATCGTCACGGCCCCGACGTACAGGACCTTGCGGCCATGACGCATGACCACCTGGACCACGCCCATGCCGACCACCATGCCGATGGACAAGGGAATGCCCGCCACCGCGGCCCGCAGCGGGCTGTAGCCGAGGCCCAGCTGAAGGTGCAGGTTGAAGATCAGGCCGAACCCCGAGAAGGCGGCGAAGTAGATCGTCCCGGTGGCCATACCGCCGAGGAACGCCCGCTTGCGGAACAAACTGGGCAGGATCAGCGGATCGCCGCCGCTACGACTCTTGCGGATCTCATGCCATCCGAAGGCGGCGAACATCGCGACGGAGGCCGCCATCATCGCGAAGGTCCAGGCCGGCCAGCCATGCTCACGGCCTTGCACCAGCGGGAAGAGCAACAGCAGTGCTCCGCAAGAGGCGAGGACCGCGCCGGGCAGGTCGAGCCGAACTTCTGAAACCGGCTGGCCCGTGGGCAGGAACGTGATCGCGGCGACCAGGACAGCCAGCCCGATGGGCAGATTGATCAAGAAGATCATGCGCCAGCTGATGCCGAGGAAGTCGGCGTCGACCAGCCACCCCGCCAGAGTGGGGCCGCCCACCGCCGACAATCCCATGACCGGGCCCATCGCGCCGAAGGCCGCCTGCAGTTCCCGCGGCGGGAACATCTCCTTCAGCATGCCGAGCCCTTGGGGGATCATGCAGGCGCCGAACAGGCCCTGTATCGCACGAGCGGTGATCATCATCTCCGGCCCGGTCGCGATCGCGCACAGCAGGGAGCCTGCCACGAAACCGCCGGCGCCGATGAGGAACATGCGCTTGCGGCCGGCGATGTCGCCGAGCCTGCCGCCGACCAGCAGGCCGGCGGTCATGGCCAGGGTGTAGGCCACCCCGAGCCATTGAATCAGGGAGGTGCCGCCGCCGAGGTCGGCGCGGATGGCCGGGCCGGCGATGCTGGTGACGGTGGAGTCCAGCATTTCCATCACCGAACCGGTGAGGATCACCGCCAGAGCCGGCCACCGCAACCGGTAGGACGTAGATGCGGCCGGGGGTGGTGGCGCTGATGGTGTCGCCGCGGGTGTTGTCGGCGGTATCAGGGCGTCGGTCATTGGTGGGTTCCTCATTCTGCGCGGAGGTGGGGCGTCCCGTTCGAGGTGGGAGAGGACGCCCAGGCAGGCCGGTGCCGGTCAGCGGAAGTCCGCGACATGGTCGCGGGCCCATTCGGCATAGCCGCGCGGGGGGCGTCCGGCGACCTGTTCCACGTCCGGCCAGACCCGCATCAGCGCCGACCAGTCCTGGTCGGCGTAGCCGCCGCCGTCGGGGTCGTCGCCGCCGTACTCGACGAAGCCCAGCATGAGGTCGGCCGACTCGGCGGCGAACCCGCCTTGTGCCTTCATCAGCTCGCGGGCGCGCTCACGGGTGACCTCCTCGTAGCGGACGGGTTCGCCGAGCGCGTCGCCGATCGCCGCGACCTGCTCGCGAACGGTGACCAAGCCGGGCCCGGTCAAGGTGTAAGCCTTACCGTGATGGCCGTCCTGCAGCAGCGCGGCGACGGCGACGGCGGCGATGTCGGCCTCGTGGATCAGGTTCATCGGCTCGTCCGCGAAGGGGTAGCGCACCACCCGCTCGGCCCTGATGGACGGCGCCCAGATCTGCAGCATGTTCGTCATGAAGGCGCACGGCCGTACATGCGTCCATTCCAGCCCGGACTCCTCCACCGCCTGCTCCACCCCGCTGGTGTGCAGGCCGGCGGTCACCGATGCCGCCGACAACACCACGACGCGCCGTACGCCCGCCTGCATGGCCAGCGCGACGACCTCGCGGGCGCGCTCCTCCACGGGGAACAGGTACATGCGCTCCACGCCGTCCAGCGCGGCGGCCACGCTCGCGGGCTCGGTGAGGTCGCCCTGGGCGACCTCCACCTGAGGCGGCAGCTTGGCCGCAGCGGGGTTGCGGGTCAGCGCCCGCACCTCCGCGCCCGCCCTCACGAGCTGGTCCACCACGTGGCGGCCGACGATCCCCGTCGCCCCGGTCACCAGGATTTTCATCTGCGTTCCTCCCGCTGTGTCGTTCACGAAGGCAACGCTAGAGCGGCTTCCGGTCACTTCCTGACCGGAAGGTGAGAGAACCTGGAAACATGGCGAACACGAGCGCGCGCATGCTGCGACTGCTGTCCCTGCTGCAGACCCACCGCCACTGGCCCGGCCTGGAACTGGCCGACCGGCTCGCCGTCAGCGAGCGCACCCTGCGCCGCGACATCGACCGGCTGCGCGAGCTCGGCTACCCCGTCCACTCCGGCCGCGGCACCGCCGGCGGCTACCAGCTCAGGTCCGGCGCCGCGATGCCGCCCCTGCTGCTCGACGACGAGGAGGCCGTCGCCATCGCCGTCGGCCTGCGCACGGCCGCCGGCGGCACCGTCGAAGGCATCGAGGAGACCTCGCTGCGCGCCCTGACCAAGGTCGTCCAGGTCATGCCTCCCCGATTGCGCCGCCGCGTGGACGCGCTGCGCACCTATACGGTCACCGCCCCGGCGGGCGGTCCTCACATCGACGCCACCACGCTCACCGCGATCGCCCAGGCGTGCCGGGATGACGAACGGCTCACCTTCACCTATGCCACCCCATCCGGGGAGCCGGCCACCCGGCTGGTCGAGCCGCACCGGCTCGTCTCGCTCAAGCGCCGCTGGTACCTGGTCGCCTGGGACCTCGACCGCGCCGACTGGCGCATCTTCCGCCTCGACCGCCTCACCGGCCCGGCCGCCACCGGAGCCCGCTTCCGCCCGCGCGACCTGCCCGCCGAGGACGCCGCCGCGTTCGTCGCCGAACGGCTCGGCTCCCGTCCCACCCGGTACGAGGTCACCGTCCTCCTCCACGCGCCGGCCGGCGCGGTGGAGCCGGTCGTCGCCGTCACCGGTGGGTGGGTCGAGGCCGTTGACGACGACTCCTGCCGCCTGCGCCTGCAGGTGGACGCCTTCGACTGGCCGGTGCTCGTTCTGGCCGCCGTAGGCGCGGAATTCGACGTCATCGATCCGCCCGAATTCCGCCACTACCTGCGCCACGTCGGCCGGCTCTTCCTGCGCGGCGGCACCGCCTAGTAGACGAGTAAGCCCTAAGTCGTTTCGGCTGCGGGAACAGCGAAGGGTGTCGACGATCTGTTTGTGACGACAGACATCAACACCCCTCTCACCGCACTGTACGTGAAGATCGACGACTGGCTCGGCAAACCGCCCCGCACCGGCCGGCCACCCAGGCTGACCGACGCCGAACTGCTGACCCTGGCCGTGGCCCAGGTCTTACTCGGAATCAGCTCCGAAGCCGGCCGGCTGCGCTTCGTCCCCCGGCACCTGCCCGGCGCCTTCCCCTACCTGCCCGGCCAATCCGGCTAAAACAAACGACTACGCAACGCCCTGCCCCTGCTCCAACGCGCCATCCGGGCGCTGGCCCGAGACGCCGACCTGTGGGCCGACCCGGTCTGGGTGGTCGACTCCACCCCCGTCGAATGCGGCCGCTCCCGACTGGTCACCGGCCCCCGTCCGACCACCCACCAGCTCGCCCTCGAAGGCCTCTAACCGCGCTCGCTCGTGCGGGCATCAGCAGCCGCATCGGGGCGCTGGTCCGTCCGCCGCGGCCCCTACCCGTACGGCCCGCAGCGGCCGCACCAGCCCCGGACCCGCCCTCGGGCCGACCGGCGCCGAACAGCACGATGAAGTAACCACCCGATCGACGGCCCGGCGCTCTCTCCACGATCACCGGATCCCAGCCCGATGCCCCGAAGGGCGATCGCCGTGGCGATGCCGCTGACGCCGAGTCCCACGACCAGGGCCCGTTTCCTGCTGCTGCTCAGCGCAGTCATGGCTTCCTCCTCGGATGTGACACGGCTAGGGGACGAGGACGATACGGTCGTCGGTCTCGGCGGTCCACGCCTGCGCGACCTGGACGAGGGGTACGGCGCGCGCCCGTACGTCGATCGCGCCCGCGGTCACCGCTGAGGCCAGTTCCGGCAGTTCGGCGAGGAAGTCGCGGGCGGGGACCGAGCCGATGCCACTGCCGACGATCTGGACGCGGGCGGAGCGCAGGGCCGCGGAGGGGATAGGCGCAGTTGGGCCGGCGATGGATCCGATCTGGATCCAGGTCAGCGGGGCGGTGCGGTCGGCGCGGGCGGTGAGCATAGGAATCATGGCGCCGGCGGCGGGTTCACCCCACACGTAGTCGATGACCACGTCGACGTCGGCCGCGTGGCCGATCTGGTCGAAGGTGATCGTCTCGTCGGCGCCGAGCGCGGTCAGCGCCTTGAGACGGGTGGTGTCGCGGCCGGCGGCGATGACCTGGTCGGCGCCGAGCAGCTTGGCGATCTGGACCGCCATCCGTCCGGCGTTGCCGGTGGCGCCGAGGACGAGGACGCGCCGGCCAGTGTGGAAGTCGACGCGTCGGCGCAGCGCGACCCAGGACGACATGGCCGGGTTCATCGCAGCGGCGATCCGCACGGGGTCGATGCCGTCGGGCAGGATCACGCTGCGGCGAGGGTCGATGAGGGTGCGCTCGGCGAACGTGCCCAGAGTTGTGTCGTCCAGGGCCACGTAGCGGACGTTGCCCTCCTGGTCGCGTACCACACCGTCGACGCCGGGGACCAGCGGGTACATGCCGTTGCTGGAGTAGTGCGAGCCGTTCGCCTTGGCCTTGGTCAGATGGTGCAGGCCGGCCGCGAGGACCTCAACGAGCAGCTCGTCGCGGTGGCGTTCTGCGGGGTCGGGGTGGTCGCGATAGACCGGCAGGGCATCGGCTGCTGGGATGACGGCAGCGTGCATGGTGACCTCCAGAAAATGATTTGTATTACCAACCATCTTGATGGTGGTTGGTAATACAAACCATGTCAATAGGGGTCGGCGTGATCGATGCCGCATCCGTCGATCGCCTGGCGCGGGATCGGGACGCGAGGCATCCCGGGCGGCGGTGTCTGCCTTCCTCGCTCCGGCATGGTTGGTATTGCCAACCATGCCGGACTAGCATGACGGCATGAGCTCCGCCGACGATGTCGTGGATGCCCTCGTCCGGGCCACTTTCGAGGTGGCAGGCGTGCTGACCCGCATCGGTGGTGAGCACGATTTGTCGCTCACCCAGCTACGGGTGCTCGGCATCCTCCGCGACCGCCGCGCCCGCATCACCGAACTGGCCGCCTACCTCGGCCTGGACAAGTCCACGATGTCCGGCCTCATCGACCGCGCCCAGCGCCGGGGGCTGCTGACACGCGGCAAGAACCCCGAAGACGGCCGGGTCGTCGAGGTGTACATGACCCCGGCCGGGCTCGAACTCGCCAAACGCGTGGAGGACGACATCCGGCGTGCCCTGGCGCCCGCGACCGGCCGCCTGGACCCGGAACAGCTCGATCGGCTCGTCAACCTGCTCGACATCGTCTCGGCCCGCTCGCCGCGTACACGCGCCGCACCAGGGCCGACGGCCGCGTGCTGATGGTCGAACAGGGCCACGGACGGTTCCTGACGTCTGCGGCGTTCGCCCCATCGAGGTTTCCGGGCGGCGTGCCTCAGGTCACCAGGCCCCTGCGGTAGGCGTAGACCACCGCCTGCACGCGGTCACGCAGGTCGAGCTTGGTCAGGATGCGCGACACGTACGTCTTGACGGTCTCCTGGCTGATCACCAGCGTGGCGGCGATCTCGCTGTTGGACCGGCCGTCGGCGATCAGGCGCAGTACCTCCAGCTCGCGCGGGGTCAGCGCGGTCTCGTCGGGCGTGTCCCGGGCCGGGCGGATCCGGGACGCGTACCTGCCGACGAGCTGCCGCGTCACCTCAGGCGCCAGCAGCGCGGCGCCCGCCGCGACGGTGCGGATGCCCTGCAAGAGCTGCGCCGGCGGGGCGTCCTTGAGCAGGAACCCGCTCGCCCCGGCGCGCAGCGCCTCGTAGACGTACTCGTCCAGGTTGAACGTGGTCACCACGAGCACCTTGACCGGATTCTCGACCCCGGCGCCGGCCAGCAGGCGGGTCGCCTCGATGCCGTCAAGCACCGGCATCCGCACGTCCATGACGACGATGTCGGGACTCAGCCGGCGGGCGAGCTCGACCGCGGCGCGGCCGTCACCGCACTCGCCCACCACCTCCAGGTCGGGCTGCGCGTCGATGATCGTGGCGAAGCCGGTGCGGATCAGCGCCTGGTCGTCGCAGACCAGGACACGGACCGGCGCGGTCATGACCGGCTCCCCGCAGGTATGCGGGCCCGTACCACAAAGCCGCCGCCCGCCTGCCGGTCCGTGCTGAACTCGCCGCCCAGAGCGTCCACGCGCTCGCGCAGCCCGGCCAGGCCCCGCCCGCTCCCGCCGGGGGAGGCGACCCTGGAGCCGGGGCCGTTGGTGCTGACCGCCACACTGATCTCCTTCTCGCCGTAGCGCACCCAGACCGCGGTGGGGCTGCCGTGGGCGTGTTTGAGGGCGTTCGTCAGGGCCTCCTGGACGACCCGATAGGTCACGAACTCGGCGCTGCCCACCGATTCCCCGGGGTCGCCCTCCTCGGTGAACTCCACCGGCTGCCCGGCCTGGCGGGTCTGCTCCACGAGCGTGCCCAGGTCTCCGGCGGACGGCATGCTGACGTCGGTATCGTGATCGGCTTTGAGCAGGTCGAGCATGTGCCGCAGGTCGGTGATGGCCCGCCGGCCGGTGTCGCTGACGGCGCTCAGTGTCGCGTCGAGGCGGTCGGGCGCGGCGGTGAGGTAGCGTGCCGCCTCGGCCTGCACGACCATCGCCGTCACGTGGTGCGTCACGACGTCGTGGAGTTCGCGGGCGATCCGGGTGCGTTCGGCGGCGCGGGTGGCCTCGGCGACGTGGCGGCGGCGTTCCGCCTCGGCGGCGCGGGAGGAGCGCAGCCAGGCCCCGATGCCCCATGCGAGGGCCAGAGCCAGGTAGAACACCACGTACCCTTCCACCCTCTCGCTCGCGCCGAGTCGGTCGAGCGCGAGCGCGAGCGGCACGTACGCCATGGAGAGAAGGACCACGGTGACGCGCCGATGGCGCTCCAGGTGGGCGCCCGCGCTGATGAGCGCGATGGGCATCGCGTTGCTCGCGAACACGTGGTAGGCGCGGAACTGGTCGAGAACGAAGCCGAGCGACACCAGAGCCAGGCACACGGCCGGCCACCGCCGGCGGACGGCGAGCGGAAGGCACTCCAGGGCGATCACCACGAACGCCAGCGCGTCGAAGGGCCGGGCCGGCAGGTCGCCGACCTGAGTCCCCTTGCCGTGGAGCGCCGGCAGGAGCGATGCGACGGCCATCAGCAGCCCGAACGGTAAGTCCCGGACCACGACGTCGCACCGCCGCCACAGGTCAGTGACCCGCCCTAGATCGATCATTGGGCGAGCGTAGCGGTCGCGCCGCGCCGGAGCGGGACCACGTTGCCGCGCCGGCGGGCCAGCCACATGAACACGACCGTCAGCAGCAGGCCGAACGCCACCGCGTATGGGCTCGCCTCCGGCCCGAACTCGCCGCCCGTGAGCAGGGCTGGGCCCGACGTCACGCCGTGCAGCAGCCCCTGCGTCGCGCCGTTGCCCGAGACCTCGGTGCCGAAGATGCCGGCTGCGGCGAAGTTCCAGCCGAAGTGCACGCCGATCGGGACCCACAGGGTGCGGGCGGCGGCGTAGGCGGCGGCGAGCATGCCGCCCGCCTCGACCGCGACGGCGATCGCGCCCCACAGATCGGCGTGCGGGTTGAGCAGGTGCGACAGGCCGAACAATAGGCCGGTCAGCACCAGCGCCGGCCACGTCCCGGTGCGTTCCTCGACGATCCTGAACAGGATGCCGCGAAACAGCAGCTCCTCCGTCACCGCGGCGGCGGCCATGAAGCCGAGCAGCCCGACCGCGCCCGCCGGCGAGCCCGGGCCGTCGATCCGGTAACCGCCCACGAGAGCGATGTTCACGATGACGGCCGCGAACAACGCGACCCCGATCAGCGCCCCTCGCGCGATGGCGCGGGCGGCGCCTCGCGCCGCCACCTCCACAGGTGCCCGGCGCTCGGACCACCGCACCACGCGGGCGTACACGAGCACGGCGAGCAAGGCCGTCGCGACACCGAGGAACAGGGTAAGGAGCGGGCTTTCCTTCACCGCGCCCACGATCGCGCCGCCGGCGAAGGCGACCACCGCGACGGGTACGAGCTGTCTCAATAACCGCATGACGACTCCCTTACGTGGGGGACTGCGGTGGGGCGCCACCGCTACGCCGAGAAACGCTAGGGACCCGGCGGTCCGGGATCGTCCCCGTGCGGTGGACATTCGCGCGTAGCTCGCACGGGGGACTGGCGCACATGCGATTCGTCGCAGGACGCCGCCGCGTTCGACGTCGCGGATGGCGTACATATCCGGCGGGCGTCCGCACCGCACGACAGAGCGCGACGATCTCGGTCCTTCCCTGCAGGATCTCGGTCCTTCCCTGCAGGCCGCGCTTGTCCCCCACACGAGCTACCGGCAAATGTCCACCGCACGGGGACGATCCCGGACCGCCCGATCCATAGCGTTACGACACAGCCACGGCGCTCCGTCCGCTTTCCCGCTACACCGCCGTGCGCATCACCCGGCGCCGACTCCCTCACTGGAGGACCTCATGCTCCGCAAGATCAAGACACCCGTTGTGGCCGCGCTGTGCTGCACCATGCTCGGCGCGGGGGTCGCCGGCTGCGACGGCGACGCGGTGGAGAACTGGGACCCCTTCGCCCCCGCCACGCGGACAGCCGATGCCACCCCGATCTCCGGGACCGCGAAGATCGACGTCGCGGGGCGGTCGGTGAACGTGTCCTGTTCGGGCGCCCCGGAGAAAGGCAGGCCGGTCATCATCCTGATGCACGGAGCAGGCGATGGGCTGGACAAGCTGGCCGCCGTCCAGAAGACGCTGAGCAGGCAGAACCGGGTCTGTTCCTACGACCGGCTCGGCGCGGGCGCCAGCGACCAGCCGGACGGCCCGCAGAGCTTCTCCAGCACGGGCAAGATCCTGACCGGAGTGCTCGACCGGATTGCCGGTGACGGCCCGGTCGTCCTGGCCGGGCACTCGCTGGGCGGGCTGATCGCCGCCAGGTACGCCCCCGACCACCAGGACAGGGTCAAGGGGCTGGTCCTGATGGATGCCACCCCACCCACCATGGCCGGCGACATCACGAAGGCGATCCCCGAGTCCGCCAAGGGGCCGGCGGCCGAGGTACGCGCACAGAACCTCGCGATATTCCAGGGCGAGAACCCGGAGAAGCTCGTCATCACCGATGGCAAGGTCCGTTCCGCCGGTAACATCCCGGTGGAGGTGATCCAGCATGGGAAGCCGTACCTCGCGGCCGTCCCCGAGTACGGGCCGCGCCTGGAGCAGGCGTGGTCCGCGGGTCAGCGCAAGTGGCTCGCGCTGTCCCGCGGCAGCAAGCTGAGCACGGCCACGAACAGCGGCCACTACATCTACGTCGACCAGCCCGATGTCGCCGTCCAGGCCATTGAACGCGTCACCGCACGGGCCGCACGTCAAGCGCAGGGTGAGTAACCAGCCGGTTGTGATGCTTCAGACCGCCGAGCGCTCGGCCGCGCGGGCGGTGAGGCGTTCCCAGTTGCGGTGGGCGATGTCGGCCTTCTGCTCGTCGGTGAAGGGCGCGTCCTCCAGGAACGCGCGGGCGGCGCCGTTGCTGGTGTCGACATAGGGGAAACCGCCAGGACGGAAGCCGTAGGTGAAGGGGTAGTCGGTGGAGTACAGCATCCGGTCGGTGCCCATGACCTCGACGGATGAGCAGGTTGCTCGCTACGGCCGCTTCCCTGAGGAGCCGGCAGTGGCCGAGCTCGAGCAGTTCTTCCGCCTGGATCGCGCGGCGCTGGACGCGCTGGCCAGCAAGCGCCGCCCGACGACCCGCCTGGGATGGGCGGTGCAGTGGGACACGGTGCGCATGCTCGGGGTGTTCCTGACCGAGGCTCCCACCCAGGTCCCGGCCGGGGCGGTGGGGTTTGTTGCGGAGCAGCTGCAGCTCGATCCCGCGGATTTGGCCGACTACGGCCAGCGGCAGCAGACGGTGTACGAGCACGCCTGGGAGATCCGTGAGCTGCTGGGCTTTCACGACTTCGGCGCATGTGAGGCGGAGGTGCGGGCGTTCGTGGCGGCGCGGTTGTGGGCCTCCAACGAGGGGCCGCGGGCGCTGTTCGATCGGGCGCGGGTGCACATGCTGAAGGAGCGAATCCTGCTATCCGGCATCACCGTGCTCACCCGGTTGGTAGGCGAGGTGCGCAAGGCGGAGAGCGACCGGCTGCAGGCGCTGTTGTCGGGCCGGCTGTCGGCCGGGATGCGCACCGCGCTGGAAGAGTTGTTACGAGTGGGCGAGGGCCGCCGGTTCTCTGAGCTGGAGCGGCTGCGCACGGCGCCGACGAAGGCCTCGGGCCGGGTGCTGTCGGTCCAGTTACAACGGGTGGCCGAGATCGCCGGGCTGGGCGCTGGCGGCGTGGTGGTCGAGCCGGTGCCGGAGGTGAAGCTGGCCGCGCTGGCCCGCTACGGCAAAGCCGCCAAGGCGCCTGCGCTGGCGGAACTGGCCGAGCACCGCAAGGCCGCGATGTTGCTGGCCACGGTGCGACACCTGGAGACCGCGTCGGTCGATGACGCGCTGGATGTGCTGGACCTGCTGATTTCGGCGAATCTGCTGGCGCGGGCCGAGCGGGCGGGCAAGACCGAGCAGCTGCGCACCTTCCCGAAGCTGCCTTCGGCGGCGCGCACGATGGCCTCGGCGATGGAGGTGCTGATGGACGCGCCGGAGGCCACCACCGATCGCCTGGTGTCGCTGGTGGAGGTATGGAAGGCGATCGAGGAAGTCGTGCCGCGGGAGAAGTTGGCGGTCGCAGTGGAGGCAGTCGCGGCGTTCGTGACGGTCACCGACGACGCGGCGGCAGAGTGGCGATCCGAGCTGATCAACAGCGGGATGCGGCCAAGCCGGATGAGTTCCTCCTGAAGACGGCCGGTGTGATGGGCGTCGGCCAGCCGGCCCACCCATTCGGCCGCGGTGGCGAACAGGACACGATGGCCGGCCTGGCAAGCACGGATTCCCAGCCCGATGGACAGATGGGTCTTGCCGGTGCCGGGCGGGCCGAGGAAGACGACGTTCTCCCTGGCCGTGACGAAGTCGAGAGTGCCGAGGTGGGTGATGGTGTCGCGTTTCAAGGATCGTTGGTGGTCGTAGTCGAACTCCTCCAGAGACTTGCGGGCGGGGAAACGGGCCAGCCGGATGCGGCCCTCGCCGCCGTGCGCTTCGCCGGCGGCGACCTCGCGTTGCAAGCAGGCGGCGAGGAACTCCTCGTGCGACCAGTCCTCGGCGCGGGCCCGCTCGGCAAGCCGCTCGATGGAGCTGCCAGCGAGGGTGCTTTGAGCGCCCGGGTCAGGTAGGCGAGTTCCGAGGCGACGTTCCTGGCAGAGTTCTTGGCTGCCATCAGATCGCCGCCTCCTCATTCGCCTGCTCACCAGCGAGGCCGAACATGTGGTCGTAGTCGGTGAGACGACGCTGTTCGACCTCGGTCATCACCGCGGGAACCGGGGCCAGGCGTTGACGCCGGAAGTTGCGGGCGGCCTGCTGGTGAGCCGGGTCGGTGAGGGTCTGGTGGGCTGCCCGGCATCGTTCGTGCTGGGCGACGTTCTTGCCGCCACAGGTCGCGGTGACGTGATCGAGATCGGCGCGGACTTCGACCAGACGGCCGATCGCGGCCGGGTGGACGGAGTAGTCGTTGGCATCGAGGCGGACGTAGTGGTCGCGGGGCAGCCGGGCCGAGGTGTTCCAGCCGATCTGCGGGGCGGTCGCGGGCAGGGGGAGCATCGCGGCCAGGTCCGCGAATCTGCTGCATGCCGCGACGTGAGGTTCGCTGCCGCATGTCCGGTGAATGTCCGATTTTCGGATCAGGAGCTGGTAGCGGCCCTATCCCAGGTGCCGTATCCGTAGCTGTGCATGCCACCTGATCTACGGATAGCGCGTCAACGTCTGTCAGCTCGGTTGATCACGGCCAGTTGGTGTCGGCATTCCACATCGTGACCTTCTTCAGTTGCTCCGCTGGAGGAAGTCCAACGGCACCGGCGAGGTTGGCACCATTCAGGTTTGCGCGGTCGAGTCGAGCGCCGTTCAGATTGGCGCCGGACAAGTTGGCGCCAGCCAGGTTGGCGCCGGTTAGGTTAACGCCGACCATGTCCATGCCCGCTAGGTTTTGATCCACCAGAAAAACGCCCGTTAGGTTGGCTCCATGTAACCCTGCGCGATTCAGAGTTGTCCCTAACAAGTTCACTCTGCTCAGATTTGCACGCGAAAAGCTTGCATGGGTCAGGTTTGCTCCGCTCAGGTTGGCATCAGTCAGGTCGGCGCCCTCCAAGTTGGCTCTGGTCAGGTTCGCCCCGTAGATCTGGGCGCGAGCCAGATTGCTCCCAGCCAGCTCCGCGTCGGTCATGTTGGCCTTGACCAAGGTGGCATCACTCATGTTGGCGCGATAGATCAGAGCGCTGGACAGGTCGGCCGCATAGAGGTTGGCTCTCCGCAGATCGGCATCGGAGAGAAGCGTGTTGCTGAGACCGGCTTGATAAAGCTCAGCGCTGCCCAGGGCGGCCTTGGCGAGGTTGGAGCCGCTCAGCGTGGCATCACGCATGTAGCTACGGCTCAGGTTCACTCCCGAGAGGTTGCCGCGCATCAGTCGGACTCCCGTTAAGTCGACCGCATAAGAGCCGGTGGAGCCGGTCGTGGCGGGATTACGGCCAAGCACGGTGACAGCCGCTTGTAGATCAGTCGCCAGGAGGGCCGGCTTGCTGGACTTAACGTCTGTATCCGGGTCGTGCTCTCTGAGGTAAGCAGCAAGTACGTCCAACACGGCTTGGTGGTAGTCAGGAGAATCCCGGATCGTTTTCCCAAGGGCATAAATCCCGCCTAGCTTTACATCCTTCTGGTCACTCCCGAGCTGCTCAACCGCTTTCGTAAACCGATCATTTGCCTGACCCTTCCGGCTCAGCTCGAGACTATCTTGTGCGATCTTTTGGGATTTTCGGCTCTCTTCAATAGATTGTGCCGTCTGGGATAGGCCCAACCCGGTGAGGATGAGGCCTGCGATCACACCCATCGTGGTGAGAAGTTGCGCCACCGTCAGCGCGACCTGGTGCCGCTCTTGGCGTGCCGCCTGGTGTAGTTCGGCGCGCCGGTCGGGCGGCAGTGCCGCGAACTCACCTGGGGTAAGCCCCCAGGAAGCAGACTTTCGGGGATGCCCATGCTGCGGCTGTACGACTTGCTCGCGAGCCGCTCTGGCTCGCTGCGCTGTGACAGCAGTCGTGCGAGCAGATGGCTTGGGTGTGGTGCTGCGTTTGCTGGTAGGTCGCGCCATGGGCGACATTGTGCGATCAAGCAAATCTGAAAGCTAGCCTCAATCTTTCTCGATCTTGATCTGGTTGGCTAAGGGGTTCGGCTGGAGGTTGATTTTCCCGCTGTGGTCAGCGTGTGTGGCCCGGCTGTCGCGCCAGGTGGGCGGGGTTCCACGGGTCCGCGGCGTCTCCTTTCTCTATACCGGGCACCGCAAGGCATGACACGAGGGCGTACGCCGCGTACCGAAGTGCAGAGCTGGGGGAGTAGCTGGACTGTTAGAGCTGCCTTTCGCCAGCAGAGCGATGCCAGCCCTGGATGACAAACGAGTCGCGATGGAGGCCGTTACCTATGAGCTGCAGCGCCGGAGGCAGAGATGAACGCCGTTGAACTGTTAAAGGGCCTAACAGAATGATCTCTGTTGTGCTTTGATCTCTCGCTGTAGTGATGGCGAGAGGAGCGGGGATGGCCCGGCTGAAGCCGTGGGAGGTCGGTGACGAGTTATGGCAGGTCATCGAACCGTTGCTGCCCAAACGTGAGCGCCGGCTCCGACATCCGGGACGCAAGCGGCTGGATGATCGGCTGGCGTTGCAGGGCATCTTGTTCGTGCTGCACACCGGGATCACGTGGGAACATCTGCCGCAAGAGCTGGGATACGGCTCCGGCATGACCTGCTGGCGGCGCCTGGCCGAGTGGAACGCCGCCGGCGTCTGGCAGCGCCTGCACGAGGTGCTGCTGGACCGACTACGGGCCGCCGATGCCCTCGACCTCTCCCACCCTGTGGTGGACTCTTCCCACATCAGAGCCCTAAAAGGGGGGCACAGACCGGCCCGTCCCCGGTCGATCGAGGACGTCCCGGCAGCAAGCACCACCTGATCACCGACGCCACCGGCATCCCCCTCGCAGTGATCCTGACCGGCGGCAACCGCAACGACGTCACCCAGCTCCTGCCACTGCTGCACGCCATCCCCAAGGTGCGCGGCAAACGTGGCCGCCACCGCCAGCGCCCCGACGCCGTCCTCGCCGACCGCGGCTACGACCACGACAAGTACCGGCGACTGGTCCGCAAACTGCAGATCCGGCCACTGATCGCCCGACGCGGCACCGAACACGGCTCCGGCCTTGGCAAACAACGCTGGGTGGTGGAGCAGACCTTCGCTCTGCTGCACGCCTTCCGCCGCCTGCGCATCCGGTGGGAGATCCGTGCAGACATTCACGAAGCTTTCCTCAGCCTGGCCTGCGCGCTCATCTGCTGGCGCCGCCTTACCTCATCGCGTTAGGCGTTCTAAGACACTGGCGGCGGCCCTGATCGTCCTACTCGTGCTGCCACGTGTAGGAGACGACGTCGCTCCACGGAGTACAACGATGAACAACGATGGGGACCTGGCAACCTCGGACCGAGAAGTTCATCGTGCTCTCCCGCCCGGCGTGGCCGTTGGTGGTCACGGCGAAGTCCGCGCCCTGCCCCAGCCGTAGAGTCACTGAACCACTAGACGGAGTTGCTGCTGGAGCCTTGAATACGTGGGTTTTGTTGCCCAGGCCCGGGTTGGTGTTGTAGGCGACCTCGAAGTAATCCCATGGAAGGGCGCTCACGTTCTTCCAGCGGAAGACGATTTTGCCGTTGTTCTTGTCGACCACGGTCATCACACCGCGAGGTCCCAGATTCGGCGACCGAACGATGGTGCCCCACCAGAACTCCTGCATGGCACCCTGTCCATGCTGGCGTTCCTTTGCAACCGGGCATGCTAGTTCCCCGTTTCCGGCGCCCGTGGACTGCCAGACTTCGCCGATCAAGCCGGAAGGCTGGAAGGCGGGGTTACACGGCATGCGCGCGGTAGAGGCATGCGCCGCAGCCGGTGCGGCGAAAGCTGCCGAGACTGTCGCGATGGCAGCGGCGAGACCGAGAAGTGAACGGGAAATGCGCCCCATGAGATGTTCCTTTCAGGTGAAAGTCGCTTGTGCGTCTCATGTATACGGACACCCCCTTGCACCTGGGCAAACGTCACTTTATGGCAGCTTTCTTGATACCTGCCGCTCGTCCTCGATGAGCGTGCCGACGCCAGGCGTCGCGCTCTGGAGGCCCTACAGCGAGTGGATGACCAACCCGCCATCCGGGTAGTGACAAGCTCGCCCCTCAGGGCGGCGACGGGGTGCTCCGGGCCGGTCACGGTGGTCAGGCGGGTGAGGGTCTCGGCGTAGCCAGCGCGGGTGGTGGCCGCGGTGATGGAATGGAGGAAGCGCTCGACCGCGGCTGCGGTCGTCGCGCTGGTGGCGGGTTGGGCTGGCCGGGAAAGGCCACGACGGACATGGGCACCATCCAGCAATGTGACACATATTGCCGAGTCGCCCTCGCGGCGGCGGAGGCCGACCTGGGCGGACACGATCCACGGGGGCCAGAGTGACAGACAATCTAAGTTCTGTTTCACATCGCGCTCACGAGGCGGCTTCTGCCTCGCGGGCCTTTCTGGGCAGCAGGAAGCCGGCCAGGAAGGTCAGCGCGATCATCGCGGCGACGATCCACAACGTGTCGGCGACCGCGGCAGGCCCGCGGGTTCACCGACAGGCCTGTCCCGAGGGAGGTGCTGGAGCGCGTGCTGTCCGCCGCGGCTTGGGCGCCCTCCGGATCGAACCTCCGGTCGTGGCGCGCCTACGTGCTGACCGGCGGGCCGCTGGCCGAGCTCAAGAAGCGCGCTGGCGAGCGCGTGGCCGCAGGCGACCCCTGGGACGAGCGGGAGTACGAGATGTACCCGCCCGTACTGAAGTCCCCGTACCGCGAGCGCCGATCCGCCTTCGGCCATGAGGGCTACAGCGCACTCGGCATTGCGAGCGAGGACTGGGAGGCGCGCCAGAGGGCCGCTTCCGCGAACTGGCAGTCTTTCGGCGCGCCCGCCGCGCTGGTCTGCTACATCGACCGCGACCTGGGCCTGCCCCAATGGTCTGACCTCGGCATGTATCTGCAGACCGTCATGCTGCTGCTGCGCGCCGAAGGGCTGCACAGTTGCCCGCAAATGGCGTGGTCGGTGTATCGCAAGACCGTCGCGGAGATCCTGTCACCCCCGGGCGAGCTCATCCTCTTCTGCGGCATGTCGATCGGGTTCGAGGACGTCATGGTGGATTACGTCCGTACAGGCCGGGCACCGCTCGACGAGACGATCACGTTCATCGAGGGTTAGCATTTCCATCGCATGTGGCGTGACGGGGTGGGTCGATGCTCGCTGATGTGACTGTGTGGCATCACCCGGTGGCGGGCATGCTGCGCCGTCCAGGCACCGGCCGGGAAATCGCAGGCCAGCAGGGCGTCGGACTGCGAGCGCAGTAAGTCGGCCCAGGTGGTGGATGCCCGCTCGGGTGCCGGGTCGAGGCCTTCCTGTTTGAGGATCTCCCAGACCGTGGACGGTGCGATCGCGATGCCGAGTGTGGTGAGCTCGCCGTGCACCCGCTGATAGCCCCACGATGGATTTTCGCGAACCAGGCGCAGGATGAGGGCACGGATGGAGCGGACCGTGGGCGGGCGGCCTCGCCTGTTCGGCCGGCAGGTACGAGCGTGACGCCGTTTCAATCGCCATCTCCACCCTCACTCCGGCACTCGGCAAGTCGTCTTCTGTCCGTATGCCGGCGCGTCGGCAAGGGCACTGGCCCCCGACCCGGGCATCCGGCAAGACTGACCGGCGCTCGCGAACGTTGCTTGAGCCAGAAAGAGCACGGCACCAAGCGATCCGCGGCTGTCTCCCTCCCCCTCCACCCTCCAGACTTACCCGCCTCCAGCGGTCGGACCTGGCATCACCGCGCATCCCAGCACCATGACCACCACCTCGGCGAACCAATGTGGTCACAGCACTAGAAAGACCGCCCAGGCGCGTAGTCGATCTTCCCGGCGGGGCGCGACAGGTCTGCTGATATGTCGGGCCCCTTGGCGTCGGCCACGCTACGGGCGTGCGCGGCCCCGTTCGGCGAAGCTTCTCAGCAGTCGGGGAGAGGTCAGCGGAATCGGTCCAGGAACGCTTCCAGTTCGCGCTCGCCATGACGGGTCTGGGCGCCCGCGGCGACGGCCGCGCGCATGCGATCGACCATCGCATCCGGGGCCGGGTACACCTTGCCCAAGGCCTTGCTCTCATCGGGGCGGCCGCGCGGCTGGCGACTTCGCTGGTCAGAGGGTGACACTGAAACCCTGTACGTGATTTGCGCGGACTTTCGCGCAATCACGAGATCGGGGGATTCCGATGGAGCTGAACCTCGCGGGCAAGGTCGCCGTCATCACCGCCGCCAGCAAGGGCATCGGCTTGGCCGTCGCCGAGGCGTTCGGCCAGGAGGGCGCTCGCGTCGTCGCGGGCAGCCGGACCGAGACCACGGAGCTCGCCACCCTGCGCGAGAAATATGACGTCATCTTCGTCCCTGTCGATCTCGGCGGCGCCGACGGCCCGAGCCGGCTGATCCAGGCCGCCGCGGACCGGCACGGCACGATCGATGTACTGGTCAACAACCTCGGCACCGCCAGCCCTCGCTCCAGCTTCCTGGACATCGACGACGCCGAGTGGCAGCGCGTCTTCGACCTGACCTTCTTCAGCGCAGTCCGAGCCACCCGTGCCGGCTTGCCGTACCTGCTCGCCGACAGCGGCGGGGCGATCGTCAACATCAGCTCCATCAACGCCCGGCTGCCCTTCCCCTCAGTCATCGACTACTCCGCGGCCAAGGCCGCGCTGACCAACCTCACCAAGGCGCTGTCGGAGGAGTTCGCCCCGCGCGGCGTACGCGCCAACGCCATCGCCCCCGGGCCGGTCCGCACGCCGTTCTGGACCGCTCCGGGCGCCTTCGCCGACAACGTCGCAGCCGGCGCCGGGGTCACCGCGGAGGAAGTACTGAACGACGTGGTCCCGCGCGAGATGGCCATCTCCACCGGGCGGATCACCGAACCCCAGGAGGTGGCCGACCTGGCCGTCTTCCTTGCCTCGCCCCGCGCCGCCAACATCACCGGCGCGGAATTCATCATCGACGGTGGCCAGGTCAAAACCACCTGACCACCGCATCTGTGACGATCGACGTACGCCGCCCGAACTTCTTGACCAGCCTGCGCGGCCAACCGCTGGCGGACTTTCGTCGCAGGGAGGCCGATACCGGCGCTGTTCCGGTCGGCGCCCGCTCCGCTTCGCGCGCGGTCATCCGCTGCAGCGCGGATTGTCGAAGGTGACCCGCCAGTAGGCGTCGGAACACTCGGTGACGGCCGGCGGATATCAGCTCCCCATGGTCTTCACCCTCTGTCAGTAGACGAACTGCTGGCCGCCGTCGATGTCATAGGTCGCACCGGTGAGCGCCGTGTTGGCCATGATGTGTACGGCGAGCGCGGCGACGTCGGCGGGCCCCACGACCCGGCCGATCGGGAGCGTGGCGCGCAGCTCGTTCCGTCGTTCCTCGAGCCGATCTCCCAGCAGCGAGGCCGACAACGGGGTGTCGACGAAACCTGCGGCGATGAGGTTGACGCGAACCGGCGCGAGCTCCATCGCGAGGGTCGCCGTGAACGGAGGCAGCGCCGCGGTGGCCGCCGAGACGATCCCGAGGCCGTGACCGATCCGTCGGCCCCCTGTGCCGCCCATGAGCACGATCGTGCCCCCGGGCCGCATCTTGCCTGCGGCGTTGCGCGCGATCTCGAGCGCCCGCATGATGTGCCCGCTCATCGCCTGCCGTACGTCGTCTGAGTCCATCTCCAGGACAGGACCGTAGCGTGGGCCGCCAGCCGTGACCATCACATGGTCAATCGCCGGCAGGTCATGGAAGAAGCGCTGTACGGCGGCCGCGTCGTCGGCGTCGAAAGCTGCGGTGCGTTGCGCGCCGACCTCCAGCCCCGCTCGTTCGAGCCGGTCGGGATCGCGGCCGGTGAGTATGACCTCGGCACCCTCGGCACGGGCACGCCGAGCTGTCTCCAGCCCGATCCCCGCGCTGCCACCGATCACGGCGATGGTCTGCCCGGCCAGTTCCGGCTCGCGCCGCGACGACGTGTCAGACGACGACATGCTTGACTTCGGCCATGCAGCGTCGAGCGGCCGCGGAAGCCACCGCGGGGGTGCTGCCGTGCTCACGGGCATCCAGGTACGCCGCGTACCAGTCCCACCAGTCATGCTTCGGGGCCACCGCCTCGAAAGCGCCATGGTGTTCGGCCGTCTCGTACAGAAGCTCGGCCGGCCCTGCGACATCCGTCGACCACACCCTGCCCGGGAGCCGCTCCATCACCTCCTGCAACAGCCGGCTGTTCCCATCAGGATCCGAGAACGACATCCAGCTGCCGTAGGGCCGGCGCTCCGGACCCGGGCCGGGCACGCGCCGCCCCACGCTGTTCACGCCGGAACCGTGCCACACCTCGCTGACCTCCGCGCCGTGGCCCATCAATTCCTCCCGGGCGGCCTCGATGTCCTCGACGATCAGCATCAGGTCCTTCACCGAACGGGGCGCCAACTCCGTGATCCCCGTGCCGAACTGGATCGAGGCGGGCGAGTTGGGCGGGGTGAACTGAACCACCCGGTACCCCTCGTCCACCGTGATGTCGGCGTCCAAGCGCCATCCCAGACCCTCGTAGAAGGCCTTCGCCCGATCGGCATCGGAAACGGGCAGCACCGTAACCTCGAACTTCATGTCCACGCTGTCGTCCTCTCTTGTCCGTGTCATCCGGCATCGAGCCTGCGAACCTGGGGAGACGTCACACGCGGTGTGACCAACGGGGACATGGGGCCACCCCCGAGCCACCGCGACTGTGATTCCCAGCACCTGCCACCAGGTAACCAGCCCATACGTCAAGAACGCGGCCATGGCCCCCTGATTGAAGTCGGTGAATACCTGTCCGGAGTGATGCTTTGACACCTCCGACGATGAAGCGCCGCGGGCTCCGGGTCTTGCCGTCATCCGACTGAGTGATGCGCGGTCGACCGGCCAGGGGCTCGCGCCCCGCACCCTCCCACCGCGGCCCACAGGGGAGGCTCAGGCCATGCTGTTCATCGAGGTCCTGGCGCCCAAGGCGCGCACGCGACGAGGAAGAGCAGGCACCCGCGCCAGGCGAACAGATCCCGAATCTCCCCGGACGCCCGGACCGACCGCGCCTGCCGAAAAGTCCATCCAGGCAGTCAAGCGGCATGTGAGTACTCGTGGAGGGGCGTTGGCCCCGAAGTGTGGACACCGGCTGTCATGCGGCGAGCAGCACTCTATCGATGGTCTGCTGCTCGTAGTCGATCGGGCTGAGGTAATCGAGGGTGGAGTGGCGCCTTCGGGTGTTGTAGCGGGTGATCCACTTGAAGGCCGCCAGGCGAGCCTCGCGCGCTGAGGGCCAGCGCTTGGCGCCCTGGAGGGTCTCGCGTTTGAGGGTGGCGTTGAACGCCTCGGCCTCGACGTAGGCAATCAGCAGCGCTTTCTCGAATCGCTCGAACGTCATGATCAGGACCTGCCCGCCTTGGAGTCACCGCTGTCCAAGGTGCCGGCCAAGCAGGCGAACGACCTCGTTCGCCGTTGCTTGGGATCCACCCGTAAGCGAATCGAGACCTTAGCCACAGGGGCCGGAGTCACCGCAGGTCAGAGGCTACTTCGTTGGAAATTTCTTCATTACCGGGCACTGGGGCCGGGGGCGGGCGGGGTGCGCGGTCGCAGGCGCTCTCCCTGCGGCCCGAACATGATCAGGTACTCGACCGGGCCGCCGGTGCCGGCGTTCGCGACCCCGTGGGGATTGCGGGTGTCGAACTCGGCGACGTCCCCGGCACTCAGGACGAGGTCCTGGTCGCCGAGTGCGAGCCACAGCCGCCCGTACAGGACGCACAGCCATTCCCAGCCGTCGTGGGAGACCTGCCGGGGCCGCGCGGGCGGCTCCTGGACGGCGGGCAGGACGTGTTTGTGGGCGTGCAGGCCCCCGACGTACCGGGTCAGCGGCAGCACCGCCTTGTCGTCGCCGAAACGCTGGAGCGCGGAGGTGCGGGGCCCGGCGGCGGGGGCGGTGCCGGCCAGCTCGTCCAGGGAGACGCCGTACTCCTTCGCCAACTGCAACACCGCTTCCAGGGTGGGCTTGCGTCGGCTGGTCTCAATCCGCGACAGCGTGCTCGGGGAGATGCCGGTCGCGCGGCTGACGCCGGTGAGCGTGGAGCCGCGGTGTTCGCGCGCGGCCCGCAGCCGGGGGCCCATCGCCGCCAGCGTGTCGGCCACGTCGTCGCCTGTCACCCGCTCTGCCCCCCTCCGGACGTGCCGCTCCACCATCTGTCCTGCAAGTTTGCCAGAGTGGCAAGAGTAATCGCGTCGGACGGTCGCCGCGCCGCATGATCGATGCGTACCTGCATCCACCCGCGAACCGAGGAGAAGCCCCCATGCAGCCCGAGCCGTCCGCCGCACTCCGCCACCGCACCGTCGAGGCCCCGGCCGGGCGCCTGCACCTGGTCGAGCAGGGCACCGGCCCGCTGGTCCTGCTCGTGCACGGCTTCCCCGAGTCCTGGTACTCCTGGCGCCGCCAGCTCCCGGCCCTCGCCGCGGCCGGCTACCGGGCGGTGGCGATCGACGTGCGCGGCTACGGCCGCTCCTCCAAGCCTGCGGCGACCGACGCCTACCGGATGCTGGACCTGGTGGAGGACAACGTCGCCCTCGTGCACGCCCTCGGCGAGGAGAACGCGGTGGTCGTCGGCCACGACTGGGGCTCTAACATCGCCGCCACCTCCGCACTGCTCCACCCCGAGGTCTTCCGGGCCGTCGCCCTGCTGAGCGTCCCGTACGCGCCACCCGGCGGCCCCCGCCCCACCGACATCTTCGGCCAGATCGGCGGCCCCGAGCAGGAGTTCTACGTCTCCTACTTCCAGGAGCCCGGCCGCGCCGAGACGGAGATCGAGTCTGACGTGCGGGGCTGGCTCGCGGGCTTCTACGCCGCCCTGTCCGCCGACACCATGCCCGCCCAGGGCGAGCCCGACCCGCACTTCGTCGCCCACGGCGGCCAGCTGCGTGACCGTTTTCCCGCCGGCATCCTCCCGGTCTGGCTGACCGAGGACGACCTCGACGTTTACGCCGGAGAGTTCGAGCGCACGGGTCTGACCGGCGCCCTCAACCGCTACCGCAACGTGGACCGCGACTGGGAAGACCTCGCCCCCCACCGCGGCGCCCCGATCAAGCAGCCGTCCCTGTTCATCGGCGGCGCCCTGGACGCCTCCACCACCTGGATGTCCGACGCTATCGAGGCCTTCCCCACCACCCTTCCCGGCCTGACCGCCTCCCACCTCGTAGAGGGCTGCGGCCACTGGATCCAGCAGGAACGCCCCGAGGAGATCAACCGTCTGCTGACCGGCTGGCTCAACGCCCTCACGGGCTGAACCGCCAGGCGCGGCCGGGGCTTCTGTATACGGAACAGTTCGGCCCGCGTACCCAAGCGCAGCGGCCACGGCCGGGTGCTGCGTGATTCTCACAAATGACCAGCTGCGAGAGTTCTGCGAACACCCCGGAGCCGCTCACGAATCCGCAGGTCGCCGTTCGCAGAACTCCTCGCAAAACCAGCATGTTGTGCGAGACGGTTCTGACAGACTGCGCGGGTGGACCTGACGCCCGATCAAGCAGCAAACGCGGTAGAACGAAACGACTGTCCGAAGTGTGAAGCCCCGGCGGGCAGCGCCTGCCGCACTCGGAGCGGAAGTGCGTAACAAAGTACCACACCGCCCGCGTCATCCTCGTCCCCGCGCTCCGCGAGGAACTGGAGGTGACCGTCCCCGAGGACCGCGGCCCGGGGCGGCCGTGGAAGGCGGGCCCGCCCGTCGAAGCCCCACCGGCCGCCGCGACGGCCAAGCCGATCCGGATCGGGTACGCCCGCTGTTCGACCGTCCAGCAGGAACTCGCCTCCCAACTCGCCGCACTCGAACCGGTCTGCAAGCGGATCTTCTCCGAGAAGATCTCCACCCGGATCAAGACGCGGCCGGAGCTGGAGAAGGCGCTGCAGCTCGCGTACGACATCAAGGAGGCCGCCCCCGACCATGGAGGTCATCCTCACCGTCCACGAACTCAAGCGCCTCGCCCGCAACGCCGCCGAGCCGATGACCCTCTCCGGCCGGCTTCAGGACGCTGGCGTCCAGCTCGAACTCCTCACCGGCCCGCTCACCGGCATCTACGACCGACCCCAACGGCATGGGAGCGATGTTCTTCGCCGTGCTCGCCGTCGCCGCCCAGCTCGACCGCAACTACATCCGAGAACAGACCCTGGAGGGCCGGCAGACCGCCGCTGCCAAGGGTAACCACGGCGGACGCCCCAAGGTCATCGACGACGACATGCTCACCTTCGCCGTCGCGCTGAAGAACAAGGGCGTCGCTGTCCCCGACATCGCGAAGAAGCTGACGACCAAGGCGGGCAAGAACGCGGGCCACCCGTCGGTCGCCTCTCTGTACCGGGCGCTCGCCGAAGCCGAGGAAGCCGCCACGTCCGACGACGCCCAGGTCATCGGCCCCCGCCGCCCGGTCCGCGCCCGCATCACCGGCCGCGGAAGCGGCACCGACCCGGAGCTGATGGAACGGGCTCACCGCACAAGTCCTCGACGGCGACACCGTGCTGGACGACCTGGCCCGCCATGCTCAGCACGGCACCGATGACGTCGTGGCCCAGTTGCTCTCACAGGCCCGGAACGGAAACGCACAGTGATCCCCATGCCGCTCGAAGGACCCTGGCCTCCTCGGCGCCACCGGCCCCGGGGAACACGGCCCCTTCGGCCCCTGGTCCGAACCCGAAGAGGATGAGACCGCTGCCGTATGCAGCACACCCGAGCCTCATCAGGAGTGGGGAACCGCAGCAAGATCAATCTCACCGGGATTTCCTGTACCTCAACTACTCACACCCGTGAACCCTCCGCCTGCCGGGTCGTAGCGCTTGGTGGCCTGCTTGAAGAGGGATACTCGGCCCGCTCGTACGGCAGCCGGGCGCGTCCGGTGTCAGGGCACAGATCCGCCGCGGCGGGAGTGCGCGCGGACCCAGGCCGCCGATCGGCGAGAAACACCGGGCCAGAGATGGATCCGGTCATCGCGCTCTCGTTGAAGGCGCCGGTGCTCAAGGCGGTGTACGCGCCGATTCGGCCGCTCACGTCGGGATGGTGTGTGATGACCCGCTGGACGAGCAGGCCGTTGAACATCTGCTCTAGTCCCGCGGAGGCCGCCAGCTTGTCGGGACTGTACTTGAGGTAGTCGACGCTCGGATGCCGTCCCCACTGGTAGAAGAGTTCGACCACCTTGGACAGGCTGTCGCAGCCGAGGAAGCCAGGCTGGAACGGCGTCGTCTGCTGGATGTGGGCCAGCTCGGCGAGCATGCCGACGAAGCCGCGGTTGCCCGTCAGCGGGCCGCCCAGTCTGCCCAGCACCAGCATCCGCCTCAACCACCGGCTGAAGTTCGCCGTTCCGGGCACGGAATGGTGGAGAGGAACCGACAACCTGGTGTCCCGCAGCAGTGTCGCCACCTTGAATTGGCGGGCGTCGATGATGTCGAGCGCAGTGAGAACGGTGCCGCCTTCGGGCTTCGGCGGGCCCATCAGGTCGGCGCTTCTTCGTCGGCGGACAGCAGGGCGCGCAGGTCGTTGCAGAAGCTGTGGGTGAGCAGCGACACCTCGACCGCGGGCAGCCGGGGGCCGATCTTGCCGAGGGCCATGGCCTGGACGATCTCGATCACCAGGGTCTCGGGCAGGTCGGCGCGCAGGAGTGAGCCGAATTCGGCGAGCCGATGGACGTCCGCGCCGACATCGAGGATGTTCGAGGTCAGCCGTCGGCTGGCGATTGCCATGTGGTCGGTGATCTCGGCGATCTGGAGGGTGAGCGCGGCCAGGTCGGCCAGTGCGGCGGCCCCGCGCATCCCGGCCGCGAACGAGGTGAGCGCGACGCCGTTCAGCCCTGGGGCGAGCAGCAGCGCCAGGCTGAGCACCGTGCTGATGATCGACAGCGCCCGCAGAGCCTTGGCGCGCATTCTCTTGGCAGCGTCTGCGGCGTGGCGGCGTTCCACCAGGGTGATCCGGTAGTGCTGGGCGACGACGCGGGCGAGCCCCGTCGGTGGGCAGCAGCCCGTTGTTGATGGCGCGATGCCACAGCTCCTCGTGCAGCAGGTAGGCCCAGCCGGGATCGTCCCCGACATAGGCCTCGGCGGCGGCGATGACGGCCCGTTCGGGGCCGGTTTGCGTGACTTCGATCCGGTGGCCCAGCGGCCAGGGGTCCTTCGGCGGCGGCAGCAGGCTTTCCGGCACCACCAGCTTGACCCGCCCGGACGGCCTGCGGCCCAGCACGGCGTTCAGCAGTGCCGTGTGCTTTGTGATCTCCGCAACTACAGCCAGGCTTTGTGATCTATAGTCCGGCGGCATGTCGGACGAGTTAACCGCTGACGACCTCCGCGCGTGGTCGTCCGGGCCGGACGCGCTGTTCGGGCGGATAGCAGGCCGGTTCGGGCGCGTGGAGCCCCGAAAGCAGGCGCGGGCGTATGTGACGGGGCTGCTGGCTCCGGTCGAGCGTAAGAACGACTGGCAGCTCGCGGAGGCGGCCGGGGATGCGGCGCCGGATCGGATGCAGCGGCTGTTGAACAACGCCCGCTGGGACGCCCGCCAGGTGCGCGCCGATCTGCGCACGTATGTGGTGGAGCACCTCGGCCACCGCGATGGTGTGCTGATCGTGGACGACACCGGGTTCCTCACGAAGGGCGACAAGTCGGCCGGGGTGCAACGCCAGTACTCCGGCACCGCCGGCCGTATCGAAAACTGCCAGGTCGGGGTGTTTGTGGCCTACGCCTCCCCGCTGGGCCGGGCATTGATCGATGCCGAGCTGTATCTGCCGAAGTCCTGGACCGAGGACCGGGTCCGATGCGCTCAGGCGGGCATCGGTGAGGATGTGTCGTTCGCCACCAAGCCGGTGCTGGCCCGGCAGATGCTGGCGCGCGCGGTGGAGGCGGGAATGCCCGTCTCCTGGGTCACCGCTGATGAGGCCTACGGCATGGACGACAAGTTCCGGCGCTTTTGTGAAGAGCGCCGGCTGCATTATGTGGTGGCCGTGCCCAAGAACCAGACCGTCGGTTTCGGAGCGGGCGGGGATGTCCGCGCTGACACCCTGGCCGCCCAAGCCCCGCCCGAGGCATGGCAACGCCGCTCGTGCGGCGATGGCGCCAAAGGTCCACGCGTGTACGACTGGGCGCCGGCCACCGTCCCTTTCGAGACCGAACCCGGCTACCAGCGCTGGCTCCTGGTCCGGCGCGGCCTGACGCCCAATCCCAAGGGTGAGGTCGAACTGGCCTACTACCTGTGCCATGGCCCGGCCGGCACCACGATCGAGGACCTGATCGGCATCGCCGGAGCGCGCTGGGCCATCGAAGAGTGCTTCCAGAGCGCCAAGAACGAGACCGGCCTCGATCAGTACCAGGTCCGCCGGTTCGACGGCTGGCACCGTCACATCACGCTGGCCATGCTCGCCCACGCCTACCTCGCTGTCACCGCCGCCAACGCCCCAAAAGCCCGAGCGGCCTGGTCCCCCTCAGCCCAGCCGAGATCCGCCGTCTCCTGGCACATCTGACCAGCGCCGTCACCGATCCAATCAGCCAGATTCTTCAACGCGCCCTGGCGTGGTCACACCACCGCCGCGCCCACCAAGCCGGCGCTCGCAGCAGCCACTACTGGAAACGCTGGCTCCGGCACAACAAGATCCAGCTATAGATCACAAAACATGACTGTAGTACTAGTCGGCTATGGCTCTTCTTTCCCGTGATCTCACCCAGGCAGTGAAGCCTTCGAGCGCGTCGACGACCGCCTCGAAGCGGACCGAGTGGTACAGGTCGAAGGCGTGGTTGCCGCCGCGAAGTTCGGCGTAGACGACGGGGGAGGTCGAGGTCTGGCGTAGCTGGTCGGCGAAGTGGCGGGCTTCTGCCACGGGCACCACCGGATCCATGTCACCGTGGGCCACGAGGAACGGCGGTGCGTCCGGTGCGACGTGGGCCAGCGGCCCGGCTTCCGCGTCCTGGTCGAAGTAGCCGCCGTACCAGCCGTTCAGATAGATGGCGCCGCTCACGCAGGTGTCGGCGTGCTCGAAGCCCGGCTGGAAGGCGGGGTCGTTGGGGGTGAGCGCTGCCAGCGCCGCAATGTGTCCGCCCGCCGAACTGCCCGCGACGAACAGGGTCGAGGGGTCGGCGCCGTATCCGTGGGCGTGCTCGCGCACCCAGGCGATGATCTTCTTGAGGTCGATCAGGTGGTCCGGGTGCTGAAACTCGGGCCGGAGCCGGTAATTGGCGCTGATGCACACCCAACCTCGGCTGGCGAGGTGGTAGAGCAGGGGGAGTGACTGGCTGTTCTTGTGGCCGCCGGTGTAGAAGCCGCCGTGCAGGTGGATCATCACGGGCGCGCCTTGCGGGCGCGAGCGGTGCTGGTAGAGATCCAGCAGGTTACGGCGGCCCGCGTCGCCGTAGGAGAGGTTGGCCACCCGCCGCACGTCCAGGCGGCGCTTGACGATGGGCAGGAACAGGATCCGGGCCCACGGGGCACGGCGCCGCAGTCTCGTGGACAGGTCGGCGTCGATGGCGGTGCGCCACCCCGCGCCCAGCCCCGCGTCCATCGCGCGCTCGATCCTGGCCCGCTCGCCCAACGCGCGGGAGGCGATAACCGCGAGCCCGATCGCGGTCACGGCAGCCAAAGCGACGACCGCCCAGCCGCCCGCCGAGGCGATGTCATCATCGGCGATCGCCAGCGCCGTCGGGACCAGCAGTATCCAGAAGAAGGCCGCAAACGGCAGCTCGTTGGCGGCCAGCCCGAAGAAGTAGCTCACGCGGCCGAGGGGATGTGAAAAGAACGGCAGCGGCCGTAACGCGAACAGCGTGCCGATCGCGGTGACCGCCACAGTGAACAGATACCCGATGGGCACGGAACCTCCAACGACGGCAGCTCTGCACAGACTGTGAGCATTCCCTCATGGTGGAACATTTGGGATCTTCAGGATTAGTGTGGGATCTTAACGACAAATCTGGAGTGATCTCGAGAGCGCCAAGGCTGAAGATCAGACTGGCGCTGCGGTGCGGCGGAGCCGTGCCACCACAAAGGCGAGCAGCCCGATGGCGGCCAGCGCGAAGACAGCGTTGCCGATGAGGTCCACATGCGCGGGCGCCGGGAAGCTCGGCGGCTGGGGGAAGCCGTGCCATGCGTAGGTGAGCAGGCCGGCGGCGCCCAGGGCGAACTTGTGCCAGGGGCCCCAGCCGATGCGCCGGGACCAGCGCAGGATGAGCAGCGTCATCGTGGCGTAGAGCGCGAGGTAGAAGCCGACCGTGATCCACGCGGGCACGCTGGACTGCAGATTGGCCGTCATGGCGGGGAGCATGAACGCCAGCCCGGCCACGATTGTGATCGCGAAGACGGTCCACGGGCCGGCCGATGCGGCCGGCAGGAGGGGACGGCGGAACCGGACGGTAAGGAACGCGGCGATGATCAGGGCGACGGCCGTGATGAGCGTCCAGGTGACCTGCGCGGCTGACACCGGGTAGATGACCGGGCTGGCCAGGGCGATTACTGCGCCCCCCAACAGGAACAGGATGGCGGTCACGGTGAGGCCGATCTTGCCGAGCCAGGGTGTGTCCGGGCGGCGTGAGCCCGCTTCGACGAGCGAGATCGGCACCGCGATGCTCCACACCCCATGGATGGCCAGGACGAACACGGTCCAGTAGGCGCCGATGCCCAGCGCCGGGATGAACCCGTAGTCGAGCAGCCGCAACCCGACGTAGTCGGGGTTGAACAGCGATTGGGTGAGCAGGCCCTCCTCGATCACGGCGTAGGCGAGCCCGAGCAGGATGATCCCCGGCCACCCGAGCCGCCACCGGCGGGCGACCTCACGGATCAGCAACGCGCCGCCGCCGTAGAGCGGGATCAGCCCGATGATCATCGGTAGGGCGTTGATGGAGATGTTGCCGAGCAGATATTCGCCGACCAGCGGCGCGAGAACGAGCAGGCCAAGTGCTGGAAGAATGCGTTTGAACACGTCTGCTAGCGTGCCGACGGCGCGGCGATGCCAGTAGTGACAAACGTCCTATAGCCAGCCCTTGTCCTCGGCAGCGCGTACGGCTTCGGCCCGATTGCGCGCCCCTACCTTCTGGCCGGCGCTGGACAGATAGTTGCGTACGGTGCCGGCCGACAGGAACATCCGCTGTGCGATGTCGGCGATCGTCGCGCCATCGGCCGCGGCCCGCAGCACCTCCCGCTCCCGGTCGGTGAGTGGATTGGCACCCGCGGACCGGCTCGCGGCGGCCAGCTTGTGGTCGATCACCCTGCCTCCCCCGGCCACTTTCCTGATCGCGTTGGCGAGTTCGTCGGCTCGCGCGTCCTTGAGGACGTAGCCTGCCACGCCCGCATTGACGGCCCTGCTCAGATAGCCGGGACGACCGAACGTGGTCAGGATGATCACGCGGACGCCGGACAGCTCGGCCGCGACGGTGAGGCCGTCTTTGCCGGGCATCTCGATGTCGAGCAGGACCACGTCTGGTTGGAGTCGAGTGACCGCGCCTGCCACCTCCTCGCCGGTACCGACTTCGCCGACCACCGTGATGTCGTCTTCGAAGCTGAGCAGGGCGGCCATCGCCTGCCGTACCAGATGCTGGTCGTCCGCCAGCAGAACATTGATCACGCGGGCAGCCTAGCCCGCAGGATGAAGCCCTCATCGGTGGCCGAATGCTCCAGGGTGCCGCCGACCGCATCGAGCCGCTCAGACAGGCCGCGCAGCCCGTTGCCATCGCCGGGCGCCTTGCCGCTGCCGAGGCCGTCGTCGGACACCTCGGCCACGACGTGATCGCCATCGGTGAAGACCTTGATCTCGCAGTGGCTGGCGCGGCTGTGCCGTACAACATTGGTGGTGCCCTCACGCACCACCCACGCCAGCAGCGACGCCGCATCCGCCGGCACGTCGTCGGCCGCCACCGCGGCGTGGATCCCGGCAGCGGTCAGCGCCTCGCGCGCCCGCGTGAGCTCCTCGCGCAGTGACAGCGACCGATAGCCGCTGACCGCCTCGCGCACATCCTCCAGCGCCTGCCTGGACAGCCCCTCCAGCTGCCTGATCTCCTCACGAGCCCGTGCGGGATCTCGTTCGATCAGCCGATCGGCGAGCTGGGTCTTCAACGTCATCACCGACAGGCTGTGTCCGATGATGTCGTGCATATCCCGGGAAAACCGGAGCCGCTCGTTCTCGACGGCCAGCTGTTCAGCCCTGGTTCTCTCCTCGCGAAACCGAAGGAACATGTCGATCAGGCCGGCGAACAGCACGGGCTGCAGCGGCATCCACCACGTGCCGGACAGAGGCAGGTCAAGGTAGAGCAGCCCGCCGACGTAGGCCGCCACGATGACCGCCATCCCCGCGAACATCGCCCGGCGTGGAACTGACGCGACCAGCGCGGCCACGGTGAAGTACGTCGAGATGAGCAGCCACTGATCGCCAAGCGGGGGCACCAGCGCGATCCACAGCACGTACAGCAGCCCAAGCGCCCACGGCGTCGCATTCCTCCTGGGACTCGCCAGAGCCGTCCACGCCACCCGTAGATAGCAGGCGACGAAGCCAAGCAGACCACCGACCGCCAAGACCACCCGGCTGACAGGTGGCTCAGTATCGAGGAACGGCAGCACCGGAAACCAGATGAACAGCAGATAGACGCTGCTCCAGAACCGCCCTCCCATTCCTGGAGAGCGTAATGCCTCGTGACGGAGATGGCGCCATGCGCCCGGGGTTCCGTTCGGCCACGAGCCGGCTCGTCGGATTTCGTCGTCGTCAGCGTCGGGCGCGTCGGGATCACGCAGGTCGCGGATCGCTCCCGGAGCCAGGTCGGGAAGCACGAAGATGTAGGCGCCATGGGCGCCCAGGTGGGTGTTGACGAAGGGCGAGAGCCGGGCCATGTCCTCGTCTCCGACCGGATAATCCTGCGCCTTCAGCTGTCGTAGTGCCGCGTCCAGATAGACCGTTGTCCATAAAACGACGCAGTTGAGAACAATGCCGAGGACGCCGAGTTGATTTTCCAGTCCGCGTTCGTACCGGTGGTAGAGCTCGCCCTTCTTGCCGTGGCAGATCTTCCGCGCCAGGGCATGCCGGCCCTCCTGCAGGTTGCGGATGTGCTTGATGTCGCGCCGGTAGGTCTCGTCGGTGCGGTGGGGTTGGCCCTCGCGCTGCAGCATCGTCACCACGTCGTAGGCGCGGACGGTACCGGTGTAGATCGAGGCGCCCACGCGCAGGATGTCCGGCCACGTCCGCCGCACTTTGTGCAGGTCGATCCTCCCGCGGGCAAGGGTGCCGAGCGGCCCGTAGTCGGCCTTGACCAGGGCCGCCCGCAGCTCCGCCCGCGACACCACCGCCTCGATTGCTTCCCACACCACCGACACCCGCGGCTCCTCATCCTCTCCACCCCAGGAGTCGGAGTCGAACAGCGCCTCCACCGCCACCGCCAGGCGAGCCGAAGCCTTGGCCAGTTTCGGGTGCTTGCGGACCTTCTCCTTGTCGGCTGCGCTCTGCGCCTTGTTCAGCAGCTCAGTGGTCATCAGCAGGTCCAGTAGTTCCGCCCTCGCCGGCGGGCTGGCCTTCCGGCTGGCGGTGTTCGCCGGGGCCGTCGCCCTGGCGGCGAGCCTGCGCCGCGGCCACAACTGGGCCAGG
>NZ_JBSGDV010000026.1:0-50722 GCF_053602555.1 Nonomuraea sp. NPDC004354
GTGCCCACTCGGCGTTCGTCAGATCACCACGACCCATATGCCAAGAGTGACAAGACCAGCGCTCACCGTCAGGAGATCTAAGAAACAGCTCCTAGCCCGAGAAGCCCTCCTTGGGCATCTCCAGGTCCGACTTGGCGAGTTCCTCGACGTTCACATCCTTGAACGTCACCACCCGTACATTCTTAACAAACCGTGCAGGCCGGTACATATCCCAAACCCAAGCATCCTGCATCTTCACGTCGAAGAACACGTCCCCGTTCTCCGCCGTCCGCACGTCGAGATCCACCGAATTCGTCAGATAGAACCGCCGCTCGGTCTCGACGACATACGTGAACAGCCCGACCACATCACGGTATTCGCGGTAAAGCTGCAGCTCCATCTCGGTTTCGTATTTCTCGAGATCCTCTGCGCTCATCCCGGTCCTCCAGCCTGATCAGGCAACTCCTGCCCCCACTCCATTCTCCCCCACGAAAGTCCGTGACACCGTCACGAAGGAGAAGCGGTGGTGGGAGCACGGCCCGTGCGCGCGCAACGCCCGCCGATGGGCCGGAGTCACATACCCCTTGTGCTCCGCGAAGCCGTACTCGGGAAAGTCCGAGGACAGCTCCGTCATGATCCTGTCCCGCGTCACCTTCGCCACGATGGACGCGGCGGCGACGCAGGCCGCTACCTGGTCCCCCTTCCACACGGCCAGCGACGGCGCGGGCAGCCCGGGCACCGGGAAGCCGTCGGTGAGGATGTATCCGGGAACCATCGGCAACCGCGCCACCGCCCGCCGCATTCCCGTGACGTTGCACTTGTGCAGTCCGCGCGCGTCGATCTCGGCCGGGGGGATCACGATGACGGCGACCTCGGCCGAGGCCATGACCTTGTCGTAGAGTGCCGACCGCGTCTCGGGCGTCAGCAGCTTGGAGTCGGCCAGCCCGGGGATCTCCCGCCGGAGGATGACGGCCGCCACCACCAGGGGTCCCGCACAGGCTCCCCTGCCCGCCTCGTCGACTCCGGCGATCGGGGTCAACCCCCTGCGCGCCAGCGCCCGCTCGTAGGCGTAGAGCCCGGAATCGCGCCGGACAACGCTAGGACGTGGTCGAAACATGACACACGCAGCGTACGCCTCATCCGCGACTCACCGCACCTTGTCGAAGATCTCGGGCCGGCTGAGGATCGTGGCGTGCGAGAGCGGCCAGTAGATGGCCCATGCCCGGCCGATCACCTGGTCCTCGGAGATCCATTCGCCGGCTTCGCGCACGTGGGTCCTGGAGTCGACGGAGGCGGAGCGGTGGTCGCCCATGAGCCAGAGCTTGCCCTGGGGCACGGTGTAGGAGAACTTCTCCCCCGAGGGGAAGTCGTCGGGGAACAGGTAGTTCTCGTCGAGCGGAATCCCGTTGACCGTGATGCGCTTCTTGGCGTCACAGCACGCGACCTTGTCGCCGCCGACCGCGATGACCCGCTTGATGGTGTCTTCGCCGTTCCAGCCCTCGAAGACCACGATGTCGCCGCGCTCGCTGGCGCCGTGGAGCTTGTTGACGCTCACCCGGTCACCGATCCTGAGCGTGTTCTCCATCGATTCGGAGGGGATGTAGAACGACCGCACGACGAACGCCTGCAGCAGCAGCGCCACGCCGACGCCCAGCGCGATCAGGAAGAGCGTCTCCCTGAGCCCGCCTTTGCGCTTGTTGCTCTCTTCAACTGCCATGGGGGTACGGCTACCGCCTCGCAAGCCAGCGTCGGCGCAGCCAGAACAGCGGCAGGGAGCCCGCGAGTCCGGCCAGGGCCGGTGCGGCCCCCTCCAGAGCGCCGACGGGCTGCGCGAACGTTTCGGGGATGGACAGGGTCGTGGCCCTGGACAGGGGCCAGATGATGACGAAGGCCCGGCCGATGACCTGGTCGACAGGGATCGAGCCGCCACCGGGGCCGGAGGTGTGCTCGCGGGAGTCGAGCGAGACCTGCCGGTGGTCGCCCATCACCCAGAGCCGTCCTTCGGGCACCTTGGCCGTGAAGAAGTTCTGGGAGGGCACGTTGCCAGGATAGAGGTAAGTGGATTCGTCCAGCGCGACGCCGTTGACCGTGACACGCCCCTTGACGTCGCAGCACGCGACGGTGTCGCCGCCGACCCCGATGACTCTCTTGATGTAGTCCTTGGTGCCCGGCACGACGCCGATGGCGGTGCCCAGCCACTGGAGGGCGGCGGCGAGGGGATGGGCGGGCGGCCTGGCGGGGGCGGCCGGATCCCACGAGCCGGTGCCGGAGAAGACGACGACGTCGCCGCGCTCGACATCGCGCGTGTGGTACACGACCTTGTTGACCAGGACCCTGTCGTTGGTCAGCAGGGTGTTCTCCATCGACTCCGACGGGATGTAGAACGCCTGGAGCACGAAGGTCTTGACGATCAGAGCCAGCGCCAGCGCCATGACCACGAGCACCGGGAGTTCTTTCCAGAACGACCCTTTTTTCCTGGCGGACGCGGCCGCCGTGTTCCGGCTCTCGCTTTTCATCGCTGATGAGCCTAGATGAAGGCCATACCCCACGGAGTGCACACGCGCCCCTGGGTCGCCTCACCTGAAGGAAATGCCCGCGCAAAGCGCCACGGCCCCGTGACCTGCTGGTCACGGGGCCGTGGGGCGAGGACTCACTTGCCGGCGGGCACGCTGTCACGCTTCTCGCGGATGCGGGCGGCCTTGCCGCGCAGGTCGCGCATGTAGTAGAGCTTGGCGCGACGGACGTCACCGCGGGTGACGAGGGTGATCTTCTCGATGACCGGGCTGTGGACCGGGAAGGTGCGCTCGACGCCGACGCTGTAGCTGATCTTGCGGACCGTGAAGGTCTCGCGGGCGCCACTGCCCTGGCGGCGGAGCACGAAGCCCTTGAAGACCTGGACGCGGGAGCGGTTGCCTTCAACCACTCGGACGTGCACCTCGAGCGTGTCACCGGGGCGGAAGGCCGGGACGTCGCTGCGCAGGGTGGCCTTCTCGAGCTCCTGGATCTTCGTGTGCATGAGAGCGTTTCCTCAACGTTTCGCGAGCATGCGGAGGTCCACCCGGCAGCGCCATGGCGCTGCGACGAGGGGGACACGCCTGCTGGTTGGATGAATCAGGTGGCCGACGGCGGGCACACCAGCGATTCAGTCTGCCACATCTTCCGGCTCGGCGCGAAACGAGAGCAGCAGCTCACGGTCGCGCTTGTCGAGGTCGGCGCCGTCGAGCGCCTCGACCAGGTCGGGCCGGTTCCTCATCGTACGGCGCAGCGCCTCGTCCCTGCGCCATCTGGCCACCTTGCCGTGGTGTCCGGACAGCAGCACGTCGGGCACCTGGCGCCCGCGCCAGACCGGCGGCTTGGTGTAGACGGGCCCCTCCAGCAGGTTGCGCATCGCGCCGGGGGCGAAGGAGTCGTCGACCGCGGAGTGGGCGTTGCCGAGCACGCCGGGCAGCAGCCTGCCGATCGCCTCGACCATGACCAGGACGGCCACCTCGCCGCCCGCCAGGACGTAGTCGCCGATGCTGACCTCGTCGACGCGCAGGCGCGTGCCGTACTCGGCCATGACGCGGGAGTCGATGCCCTCGTAGCGGCCGCAGCAGAACAGCAGCCACGGCTCGTGGGCCAGTTCCTGGGCCAGTTCCTGGGTGAAGGGGCGGCCGCTCGGGGTGGGCACCACCATGCGGGGCGCGCCGTCGCCGATGATCGAGTCGATCGCCTCGCCCCAGACCTCCGGCTTCATGACCATGCCGGGGCCGCCGCCGTAGGGGGTGTCGTCGACGGTCTTGTGGACGTCGTGGGTCCAGTCGCGCAGCTGGTGCAGCCGCACGTCGAGGGTGCCGCGCTCGCGCGCCTTGCCGATGAGGGAGACGTCGAGCGGGGAGAAGTACTCGGGGAAGATCGAGACGATGTCGAGCCTCATGACAGCAGGCCCTCCGGCGGATCGATGACGATCCTGCCCCCGGCCGGGTCGACCTCGGGCACGAGCGCCTTGACGAACGGGACGAGGACCTCGTCGGCGCCCACCCGCCGGACGACGAGGAGGTCCTGGCCGTGGTGGAGGACGTCGGTGACCTCGCCGACCGGCTCGCCGGCGACGGTGACGACGGACAGCCCGATCAGCTGGTGGTCGTGGAACTCGTCGGGGTCGTCGGAGGGCGGCACGTCTGCCGAATCGATGACCAGCATGGTGTCGCGCAGGTCTTCGGCGGCCTCGCGGGAGGAGACGCCCTCGAAACGCACCAGCAAAATGCCCTTGTGCCAGCGGTGACCGGTGATCGACAGCGGCCCGCGCGCGGCGGGCTCGGTGGCCAGGGACGATCCCGGGGCGAAGCGCAGGTCAGGATCGTCGGTGCGGACCTCGACGGTCACCTCGCCGCGCACCCCGTGGGGGCGGCCGATCCTGCCGACGACTAGCTGCACGTGTTCTACCTTCCACGAAAAACGGCCCCCACCGGCCAGGCCGGTGGGGGCACGACACTCCTCGGTCAGCGGACGGTCTCGTGCAGGTCGAGCAGATCGACCCGCACGTACTTGCCGTCAGCCAGGGCGTTGATCACGGTGCGCAACGCCTTGGCCGTGCGGCCGCCGCGACCGATGACCTTGCCGAGGTCCTCGGGGTGGACCCGGACCTCGAGAACGCGCCCGCTGCGAATGCGGCGGGCACGGACCCGGACGTCGTCGGGATTCTCGACGATGCCCTTCACGAGGTGCTCCAGGGCCTCCTCAAGCATGTCAGGCCTCGGCCGGAGTCTCAGCGGACGCCTCAGCAGCGGGCTCCGCGGCCTCTTCCTTCTTCTTGGCCTTCTTCGGCGTGGTGGCGGAGGTGCCGGTGTCGCCACCGGACAGCGCCTCCTTGGCCGCGGCCTCGTAGACGGCGTGACGGTCGGCCTTCGGCTCGGCGACCTTCAGCGGCTCAGGGGCGGGCTCGCCCTTGAACTTCTGCCAGTCGCCCGTGAGCTTGAGCAGCTTGAGAACCGGCTCGGTCGGCTGCGCGCCGACACCCAGCCAGTAAGCGGCGCGCTCGGCGTCGATCGTGATGAGCGAAGGGTTCTCCTTCGGGTGGTACAGACCGATCTCCTCGATCGCCCGGCCGTCACGCTTGGTGCGGCTGTCGGCGACGACGATGCGGTACTGCGGGTTGCGGATCATGCCGAGCCGCTTGAGCTTGATCTTGACTGCCACTGGTGTGGTCTCTCCTGCATTAGAGCGTGGGTGAGCCTCGCCTCGCCGAGTGGGGCACGGCGGAGTGTCGGCCCGAGGGACAGGCGTGACCGGCGGGAGATGAGAGGGCACCCACCTGGTCACGGTGTTCCAACATGTCATTCTGCCAGATCCACGGCAGTGGCCGAACCCGACACGGACTTCAGCGGAAACTGACGCCCAACTGCTGCAGCACGGTGAGGGCCGAGATGGCGAGCACGAGGACCGCGACGACCACTCGTGCCCGCTTGCCGAAGATCACTGCTGGCCCGGCAGCTTCAGCTTGGAGGGGTCGAAGCCCGGCGGCAGCTCCATGCCCTTGGGGAGCTGGCCCCCCAGCGCGCCGAGGTTGCCGAGCGCGCCGCCCACGGCGGGCTTCTCCTCGGCGGAGTTGGCCTTGCCCAGCGCCGCCTTGCGCGGGTCGCCGCTGATGCGCCGCCCCTTCTTGGCCTTCTTCTGCGCGGCCTTGGCCGCCTTGCCCCTGCCGCCCGGCATGCCGGGGATGCCCATGCCCCCCGCCATGCGCTTCATCATCTTCTGCGCCTCGAAGAAGCGGGTGACCAGGTTGTTGACCGCGGTCACGGACACGCCGGAGCCGTTCGCGATGCGCGCCCTGCGCGACCCGTTGATGATCTTCGGGTCCTGCCGCTCGGCGGGCGTCATCGAGCGGATGATGGCGGCGATGCGGTCGAGGTCGCGGTCGTCGATGGAGTTGATCTGGTCGCGCATCTGCCCCATGCCGGGCATCATGCCGAGCAGGTTCTTGATGGGCCCCATCTTCTGGACCATCTGCATCTGCTCGAGGAAGTCCTCGAGGGTGAAATTCTCGCCCGAGGTGAGCTTGCCCGCCATCTTGGCGGCCTGCTCCTCGTCGAAGGTCTTCTGCGCCTGCTCGATCAGGGTGAGGATGTCACCCATGTCGAGGATGCGGGAGGCCATCCGGTCGGGGTGGAAGGCGTCGAAGTCCTCGAGCTTCTCACCCGTCGAGGCGAACATGATGGGTCTGCCGGTGATGTGGCGCACCGACAGGGCCGCGCCGCCTCTGGCGTCGCCGTCGAGCTTGGTGAGCACGACGCCGTCGAAGCCGACGCCCTCCATGAAGGCCTGCGCGGTGGTGACCGCGTCCTGACCGATCATGGCGTCGACGACGAACAGGACCTCGTCGGGCGAGACCGCGTCGCGGATGTCGGCGGCCTGCTTCATCAGCTCCTGGTCGATGCCCAGGCGGCCGGCGGTGTCGATGATGACGATGTCGTGCTGGCGCTGCCTGGCGAAGTCGATGGACTCCCTGGCCACGGCGACGGGGTCGCCCACGCCGTTGCCGGGCTGCGGCGCGTAGACGGCGACCTGCGCCCGCTCGCCCACGACCTGCAGCTGGGTGACCGCGTTGGGCCGCTGCAGGTCGGCGGCGACCAGCATGGGCGCGTGCCCCTGGTCGCGCAGCCACTTGGCCAGCTTGCCGGCCAGCGTCGTCTTACCGGCGCCCTGCAGACCGGCCAGCATGACGACGGTCGGCGGCGTCTTGGCGTAGCGGAGCCTGCGGGTCTCCCCGCCCAGGATCGCGATCAGCTCGTCATTGACGATCTTGACGACCTGCTGGGCGGGGTTGAGCGCCTGGGAGACCTCGGCGCCGCGGGCCCGCTCCTTGACATGGGCGACGAAAGCCTTGACCACCGGCAGCGCGACGTCGGCCTCCAGCAGCGCGATGCGGATCTCGCGCGCCGTGGCGTCGATGTCGGCGTCGGACAGCCGACCCTTGGATCGGAGGGAGGAGAAGACCGATGTCAGCCGGTCGGAAAGCGTCTCGAACACGTGGTTGGCCAGTCCTCGAAGCGAATATGCGTGGTCTTGCGACTCAGCCTAACCGCTATTGGAGACCGGGGACGGCCATGCGGATGGTCAACGCGTGCTCCACCAGGGTGATCAGCGTGCTCTTGACCGAGTCGCGGGCGCGTGCGTCCAGCCTGACGATCGGGATGTGCTGCGACAGCGTGAGGGCGTCGCGCACCTCCTCCTCGGCGTGGACCTGCTGGCCGTCCCAGCCGTTCAGGCCGACCACGAACGGCAGCTTCGCCTCCTCGAAGTAGTCGATCGCGGGGAAGCTGTCGGCGAGCCTGCGGGTGTCGACCAGCACGACCGCGCCGATGGCGCCGCGCACCAGGTCGTCCCACATGAACCAGAACCGGTGCTGACCCGGCGTGCCGAACAGGTACAGGATCAGGTCCCTGTCCAGCGACACCCTGCCGAAGTCCATGGCCACCGTGGTGGTGGTCTTGTTCGGAGTGAGCGACACGTCGTCGATGTGCGCCGACGCGTCGGTCATGACCGCCTCCGTGGTGAGCGGCAGGATCTCCGACACCGCGCCCACGAACGTGGTCTTGCCCACACCGAACCCGCCGGCCACCACGATCTTCGTCGAGGTCAGCCCGCGTTCAACCGGAAACATGCTCATCAGACCGCCATGTGAGGTTCGTGACCGCCGACACAGGCAGGGGCGATCTGTTGGCTAGAGCCTGCGAAGTCCACTGAGCACCCTTTCGAGCAGGTTGACGTCGGGCTTTCCAGCGTCGAGCTGTGGCTGGTGCACCCGTACCAGTCCCTCCGTCGCCATGTCCGCGATCAGTACCCTGACCACGCCGAGCGGGATCCGCAGCAGCGCCGAGATCTCCGCCACCGACCTGACGCTGCGGCAGAGCTGGCTGATGGCCGCGTACTCCGGCATGTGCGACAGGTCGCGCGGCTCCACCGTGGCGGAGGAGACCAGGGCCTCCATCGCGAACTTCACCCGCGGCGCCGTACGTCCGCCTGTCACGGCGTATGGACGGACCGGCGAAGCGGGCTCGACATGGGCGGGCTGCGGTGGCTGCCAGCCGCCGCCGGGGTTCCATCTGGGGTCCGTCACTACATCACCTGGTCTGGGTCGCACGGAGCTCGGCGCGTACGGCAGGCGTGAGCACCTGTCCCGCACGCTCCACCATCAGCGTCATCTGGTAGGCCACCAGGCCCATGTCGCAGTCGGGCGCGGCCAGCACCGCGAGGCAGGAGCCGTCGCTGATCGACATGATCAGCATCAGCCCGCGCTGCATCTCGACGATCGTCTGGGCGACGGGTCCTCCTTCGAAGACCCGTGCCGCCCCCTGCGTCAGGCTGATCAGGCCTGAGGCGATGGCGGCCAGCTGGTCGGCGCGGTCAGTCGGGAATCCGGCGGAGGCCGCCAGCGGCAGGCCGTCCGAAGAGACCACCACCGCGTGGGCGACTCCGGGAACGTTGCTGACGAAGTCGGTGATCAACCAGTCGACTCCGCGTGCCGCGTGGCTCAGGTCGTTCACTCGTCCTCCTCCCTGCTATCAACGGTTCGCGGACCGCCCGGGTAGCGGCCCTCGCTGATGTCGTCACGTGCGGCTCTGAAGCCCTGCTGGAAGCTTGAGAACCTGTTGCGCACCCGCTCCGGCGAGATCGCCGGCATGGGCGCGACGCCCTTGGGCGCCGCGGTGTCGGCGGAGCCGGGGACCAGGTTGGCCCTCGGTACCCGCTTGGGCAGACCCGCGGCGGTGGAGCCGTCCTTGACGGGCTCGCGTACGGCTTCCGCCGCCGACCAGCCCGCGTCGGCCTTGGACGTGTCCCATTCTTCGCCCTTGTCGAACCACGCCGACTCGACGGAGGCGAAGATCGGCAGGAACTCGTCACCTGTGGTGCCCTTCACCTGAGGGATGGGCCCTGTCGGGTTGGACTCGACCTCGGGGAAGTCGTACCTGCCGGTGCCGGTGCCGGGCGCGGGGGTGGCGCCCGGCGCCCGGTCCTCGAAGGACCAGGTGGCGGGCAGGTCGGGCGGAGGCGCGTCGGGCCAGGCGCCCGAGGAGGGCGCCCACACGTCGGCCTCGCCGCTGTCGAAGGTGCCGCCCGCGACGCGAGGACCGGAGGCCCACGCGTTGCTCTCGGAGGGCCACTGCGCCGCGCCACCCTCGGTCGGCCACTGCTGGCCGCCTTCGGACGGCCACTGGGCCGAGGAGGGCCATGATCCCGCGCCGCCGGTGTCGGCGCCGCCCCAGCCGGGCGCGGGCCCGGGGTCGGAGGCCCAGCCGCCGGGGCCGCCCATGCCGGGCTCGGAGGCCCACGCGGGGCCGGTGTCGGCGGTGAAGGCGGGCCGGGGGGCGTCGGCCGTCCAGGCCGCGGGCGTCTCCATGCCCCTGCCGCCGCTTCCGGCCATCGCGCCGGAGCCCGCCATCGCGGGCGTCGGACCGCCGAGCAGCGCCTCGGGCAGCAGGACCATCGCGGTCAGGCCGCCCCCGCCGTGCGGGCGCAGCTGCACCCTGATGCCGTGCCGGTGGGCCAGCCTGGCGACCACGAACAGGCCCATGCGCCGCGACACCGACACGTCCACGGTCGGCGCGTCGCTCAGTCGCTCGTTGGCGTGGACCAGTTCCTCGGCCGTCATGCCGATGCCGGAGTCGGTGATCGACACCATCATGCCGCCGCCGTCGATCCTGTTGCCCGACACCACGACGTGGGTCTCGCGGGGGGAGAACGCCAGCGCGTTCTCGACCAGCTCGGCCAGCAGGTGGATGACGTCGTTGACGGCCTGGCCGGCGACGGCCGCGCCGCCCGGCACCTGGAGGTTCACCCTGTCGTAGTTCTCGACCTCCGACAGCGAGGCGCGGGCCACGTCGACCAGCTGCACCGGCTGGCTCCAGCGGCGCGGCGGGTCCTGTCCGGCGAGGACCAGCAGGTTCTCCGAGTTGCGGCGCATGCGGGTGGCCAGGTGGTCGAGCTTGAACAGGTTCGCGAGCCGCTGCTCGTCCTGCTCGCCCTGCTCCAGGCCGTCGATGAGGGTGATCTGCCGCTCGACGAGCGTCTGGCTGCGGCGGGAGAGGTTGACGAACATGGCGTTGACGTTGGCGCGGAGCTTGGACTCCTCGCCGGCCAGCCGTACGGCCTCGCGGTGGACCTCGTCGAAGGCCCTGGCCACTTCACCGATCTCGTCCTGGGAGGAGACGCCGATCGGCGGGACCTCCACGTTCTCGGCGGTGTGTCCCTCCTCGCGCAGCCGCTGCACGATGCCCGGCAGCGTACGGCCGGCGACCTCCAGCGCGCCGCCGCGCAGCCGGCGCAGCGGGCGGACCAGCGAGCGCGCCATGATCGCGGTGATGACGAGGACGATGATGAGCAGGATCAGCACGAGGGCCACGTTGATGATGGCGACCTGCTGCTCGGCGGACTTCAGCTCGGTGCTCTTGATCCTGATCGAGTCGGACAGCGCCTTCTCGACGGTGTAGAGCCGGTCGGCGGTCTTGGTGATCGCGTCGAACCAGCGCTCGGCGTCCTGGGTGGTGGAGGTGTCGAGCGCCCGCAGCGACGTGCGCTGGTTGTGCAGGTAGACGGCCCTGGCCACGTAGAACTCGGCGCGGCCGACCTCCTGGCCGGTCACGGTGTCGTCGAGGAACTGCCGCTGGGCTGGGGTGGCCGCGGCGCGGAAGGCGTTGCGCTCGCTGTCACGGCCGGAGCGGGCGGCGAGGAAGGCGTCGAACTCGGTGCCGTCGAACCTGCCCCGCAGCAGCGCGATGGCCAGCAGCGCCCGCTCCTTGGAGACCTCGTTCTTGGTCCTGGCGATGGCGCTCAGGGCCGCGCTGGTGACAATGAGCTCGTCGTCCGAGACACCCTGCACCGTCTCGTCGTACAGCTGCAGCATCTCCGACAGGGTCTCGGAGTACTTCTCCATGACGGGCAGTGGCGGCAGCTGGCTGGCGGTGACGGTCTCGCGCAGGGCCGGCAGCTGGTCGAGCCTGATCCGCACCTGCGCGAGCTCGCGGCGGCCCAGGTCCGACAGCGACTCCTCGGCCGCCCGCGCGGCCGAGCGCACCTTGGTGACCGCGGCGTCGACCGCCCGGTGCTGGGACTTGAGGCCCTCCAGCTCGCTGTCGCTCCTGTTCGAGGCGGCGTACTTGGCGGACAGGTCGCGCTCGAGGGCGAGCTCGTGGCCGAGCCCGCCCAGGGCGACCACCAGCTCGGCGCCGTCGGCGACGCGTCCGTACTCCTCGGCGGTGCCGATCGACGTGGTCACGCGGAAGGCGCCGAGCACGACGGCCACGACGGTCGGGATCGCGATGAGCGCCACGAGCCGGGTGCGTACTCGCCAGTTGCGCAGGGCGATCTTGCTACCGGTGTCCGCCGGCTCGGGCATCGGCTCGCGAGCCGCTGGGGGGCCCGGGGGTTCCTGCGCGATGCCACGACCGGAGCCGGTCGTTGCTGTCCTCACAAGTCGTAACCTCTCGCGGATGCCTGCGCTTGTGCGGAGAGAACCGATTCGCCGGTGAGACGAGTGGTTGCAGGCAAGTATCGGGGCAATTGGAGCACAACCTTCTATCTCCCGCCAACGCAATGCAACTTTTGGAACGTTCCAGCAGTCGACGCTTTTCCCGTCACCCCGCCCACCGGACGGCGACCTCATCCCTCAATAAATCAGACATTTAGTTACAGAGAGACACTAAACGCCATATTGGCGACATATCATAATTCCTCCTTTTCGTGCATGTGCTCATATACAAGGCGGCCGCCTTTCAGGAAAGATCGCACTCCTGTACGCTTCACGCCCGTCATAAACGGACATCCACGCTTCCCCCCTCGCAGGAGCTCCTCGATGACTCGCACAGTCCGTGCTCGCGCGCTCGTCCTCGGAATCGCGACGGCGCTCGCCCTGGCCGCCTGCGGCGGATCGGACACCTCCAGCGCCCCCGCCGACGGCAAGGGCCTGGAGAAGACCACGATCAAGGTCGGCGCCCTCCCCATCCCCGACCCGGCCGCGCTCTACATCGCCAACGCGAAGGGCTTCTTCAAGGCCGAGGGCCTCACCGTCGAGCCGGTGCTCATCCAGGGTGGCGCCGCCGCGCTCCCGCAGATCAAGAGCGGCGCGCTGGACATCTCGCACACCAACTACGTCTCGACCTTCCTGGCCGCCAGCAATGGCGAGAAGATCAAGGTCGTCGGCGACGTCTACCAGGCGGGACCCAACACCTTCAACCTGATGGTCCCCAAGGACTCCCCGCTGAACTCGGTGGCCGACCTGAAGGGCAAGACCGTCCTGGTCAACACCCTCAAGAACATCGGCACCCTCACCGTCGAGGCCACGCTGAAGGTCGCGGGCCTCACGAAGGACGACATCAAGTTCGTCGAGAAGCCGTTCCCCGACATGGCCAACGCGCTCAGCACCGGCCAGGGCGACGCGGCGTGGATGACCGAGCCGTTCATCACCGCCACGCAGAGCGCCTCCGGCTTCCGCAAGCTGGCCGACACCATCTCCGGCCAGACCGCGGACCTGCCGATCGCCGCCTGGATGGCGACCGACGAGTGGGTGAAGAAGAACCCGAAGACGCTGGCCGCCTTCCAGCGCGCGATCGCGAAGGCCCAGCAGCTGGTGGCCAGCGACCGCAAGGAGGTCGAGGCCGTGCTGCCCACCTACACCAAGATCGACGCCAAGACCGCCTCGGTGATCACCCTCGGCACGTTCCCGACCTCGCTCAACGAGACGCGTCTGCAGCGGGTGGCCGACCTCATGCTGGAGTACAAGTACATCTCCAGCCGGCTGGACGTGAAGAACATTCTGGTCGGCGCCAGCGGATGAGCGGTGCCCGTATCCTCCGCGGCGCCGCAGGCGTCGCGGGCTTCCTCCTCGTCGGTGAGCTGACCATCCGGTTCGCGCTCACCGACGGCGTGGTCTTCCCGCCTCCCTCGGTGGTACTGCGGGAGGCGGCGGGACTGCTCGCCGACCCCGACTTCCTGTCCGGAGCCGGGATCACCCTCACCAACTGGGCGCTGGGCCTGCTCCTGTCGGTCGTGGTGGCCGTGCCGCTCGGCGTGCTGCTCGGCAGCCTGCCGCCGGTGGAACGAGCCACCCGGCCGCTCCTGGAGTTCCTGCGGCCCATCCCCTCGGTGGCGATCATCCCGCTGGCGATCCTGCTGATCCCGTCGGACTCGCTGATGAAGGTGTCCGTCATCGTCTACGCCTCGCTCTGGCCGGTGCTGATCAACACCCTGTACGGCATGCACGACGTCGACCCGCTGGCCAAGGAGTCGCTGCGCAGCTTCGGCTTCGGCCCCCTCGACGTGCTGCGCCGGGTGAGCCTGCCGAGCGCGGCGCCGTTCATGCTCACGGGGGTGCGCATCGCCGCCGGCATCGCGCTGATCCTCGCGATCAGCTCCGAGCTGCTGGCCGGCGGCACGGGCGGCATCGGCGTCTTCGTCATCCAGGCGGGCAGCGGCAACCGTACCGACCTCATCCTGGCCGCCACGTTCTGGGCGGGGATCATCGGCCTGGTGGCCAACCTGCTGCTGGTCGCCGCCGAGCGGCGGCTCTTCCACTGGCACCAGGCCAGAACCGGAGCGACGACGTGACCGCTCTCAAGCGCGTATGGCTGGTCCCCCTGGTGCTGGTGGTGTGGGAGGTGGCCACGCGGATCACGGCGGACACCGACTTCCCCCCGCCCACCACCATCGTGGCCAGGATTCACGAGCTGTGGTTCTCCGGGCCCGCGACCCGGCTGTTCCTGACCGATGACGCGATCGGGAACGTCCTGCCGAGCCTGGGCCGCATGCTCACCGGCTGGATCCTCGCCGCCGTGCTCGGCGTGATCCTCGGCGTGATCATCGGCCGGTCGCGCACCGCGTCCGACTACGTGGAGCCGCTCATCCAGTTCGGCAGGGTCATCCCGCCGCCGCTGCTGCTGCCGCTGCTCATGGTGCTCCTGCACGCCGGCCTGGCGATGCAGATCGCCGCCATCGTCCTCGGCGTCGTCTGGCCGGTGCTGCTCAACTCCATCGACGGCGCCAGGGCCGTGGACAGGACCCACACCGAGACCGCCATCGTCTTCGGCCTGACCAGGGCGCAGCAGCTGCGCAACGTCGTCATCCCCGCGGCGGCGCCGAAGATCTTCGCCGGGCTGCGGCTGAGCCTGTCGCTCGCCCTCATCCTGATGGTCATCTCCGAGCTGTTCGGCAGCTCCGACGGCATCGGCTACCAGCTCCTGCAGGCGCAGCGCGGCTTCGACACCCCGGGCGTGTGGGGTGCCATCGCGCTTCTCGGCCTGCTCGGCTACCTGGTGAACGGGCTGTTCACGGTGGCCGAACGACGACTGTTGGTCTGGCATCACCACGCCAGGCGCACGCTCTAGATCCCCGTGTTGGAGGAAACGTGTCACACCCGGCCGGCCCTATCTGGGAATCCATCTCCGGCATCTCCCGGTTCGCCGCTCTGGCCACGATGGCCGAGCTGGGATGCGCCGACCAGCTGGCCGAAGGTCCGCTGAGCGCGGAGGAGCTGGCCCTGCGCTGCGGCGCGCACGCGCCGTCCCTGCGGCGGGTGCTGCGTGAGCTGGCCGGCATGGGGATCGTGCGCTCGGTCGAGCAGGGCCGCTACGAGCTGACCGAGGAGGGTTCCTCCCTGCGCTCCGACGCGCCGGACTCGACGCTGCCCGCCGTACGGATGATCGCCGAGGAGGGGTTCTGGTACGCCCTCGGCAACCTGCCCGCGACCGTGCGGCAGGGCCGCTCGGCGTTCGTCGAGCGGTACGGCCCGCTCTACGAGCGCCTGGGCCGGCTCCCCGAGGTGGGCGCCGTCTTCGACGACTACATGACCTCCAGGGCCGTGCCGTTCGCCCGCCAGGTGGCGGAGCGCTACGACTTCTCCCAGGTGGAGACGCTCGTCGACGTGGCGGGCGGCAAGGGCCACATCCTCGCCTCGGTGCTGCGCGCCTACCCGGGCCTGCGGGGTGTCCTGGTCGACCTGGAGCACGTCGTCCCCGGCGCGGCGCAGGCGCTCGACGCTCAGGGGCTGACGGATCGGTGCGAGGTGCTGGCCGGCGACTTCTTCGTGAAGGTCCCCGAGGGCGCCGACGCCTACCTGCTGGCCAGCATCCTGCACAACTGGGACGACCACGACGCCGAGCGCATCCTGCGCAGGGTACGGGAGGCGATCAGGCAGGACGGGCGGCTGCTCATCCTGGAGATGGTGCTTCCCGACGAGGACGTGCCGCACGTCGGCAAGGACATGGACATGCGGATGCTGGCCCTGTTCGACGGCGGCACGGAGCGGACCCGCCAGGAGTACGCCGTACTCCTCGAGAAGGCGGGTTTCCAGCTGCGCGAGGTGTTCGACCTGTCGGCGGGGGCGAGCCTCGTCGAGGCCGTGCCGGTCTGACGAAATCCCAGCTCACTTTCATCGCGAATACTCGCAAACCGGACATGACAATGGCTGTCGGATCACCTGCTCCGCTAGAGTCCGGATCACAATTCCACCCCCCAGCGGCCCTGAGGATTCAGCGTGCTTGAGATATCGGACCTCTCCCACGTCTACGGCAGCGGCCCCAGTGCCCACCACGCCATCGAAGGGCTGAACCTCAGCGTCTCCGAGGGCGAGCTGCTGTGCATCGTCGGGCCGTCGGGGGCGGGCAAGTCGACGCTCCTGCGCTCCATCGCCGGGCTCATCCAGCCGACGGGAGGAGAGGTCCGCATCGCCGGCGAGCTGGTCAAGCAGACGCCCGACAACCTGGCCGTCGTCTTCCAGGACTACAGCCGCTCGCTGTTCCCCTGGATGAGCGTCGCCGACAACGTGGCGCTGCCGCTGCGCCGCAAGGGCATGGACAAGCAGCAGCGCAGGGCGGCCGCCCAGGAGGCGCTGGAGTCGGTCGGCCTCGAGGGAGCCGGCAAGAAGTACCCCTTCCAGCTGTCGGGCGGCATGCAGCAGCGGGTCGCCATCGCCAGGGCGCTGGCCTACCGGCCCAAGCTGATGCTGATGGACGAGCCGTTCGGCTCGGTCGACGCGCAGACCAGGGAGGACCTGGAGGACCTCGTCCTGCAGGTGCGCGGGCACCACCAGATGACCATCGTCCTCATCACCCACGACATCGACGAGAGCGTCTACGTCGGCGACAGGGTCGTGGTGCTGTCCAAGGCACCGGCCCACGTCGTGGGCGACCTGAAGGTGGAGCTGCCCTCTCCGCGCGACCAGATCTCCACTCGCGAGCACCCCGACTTCGTCCACCTGCGCGCCGAGGTCGGACGCCTCGTGCGCGGCGTCGAGAGGACCAACGCGTGAAGCGAGCCGCACTGACGATCGTTCTGGTGACGGCCCTGGCCGCATGCGGCGGCGGGGGCGGCGGCACTGGCGGTGAGGCGGGCCAGGAGAAGACGACGCTGACCGTCGGCGTGGTGCCGGTGCCGTCGTCGGCGGCGCTGTTCATCGCCGAGAAGAACGGCCTGTTCAAGGCCGAGGGCCTGACGGTCAAGACCGAGATCATCCAGGCGCCTCAGGCGGTCATGCCGAAGATCCTCAACGGCAGCATGGACGCCTTCCTGACCAGCTACGTCTCGCTGCTGGCCATCAACGACTCCGGCGCGGCCAAGCTGAAGCTGTTCCAGCACGTGCAGACGACCGCCCCCGGCATCGCCGGCGTCGTGGTTCCCAAGGACTCCCCCATCAAGTCCGCGGCCGACCTCAAGGGCAGGACGATCGGCGTCAACGTGCTCAAGGCGCTCGGCCAGACCCTCACCAACGCGCACCTGCAGCAGGCGGGCGTCAAGCCGGAGGAGGTCAAGTTCGTCGCCGTGCCGTTCGCCGACCAGCTCACGGCGCTGTCCACGAAGAAGATCGACGCCGCCTGGCTGGTCGAGCCGTTCCTGAGCGCGGCCAGGAAGAACGGCGCGGTGGAGATCATCGACACCACCTCCGGGCCGACGGCGGGCCTGCCGCTCGACGCGTGGGGCGTGTCGGAGGACTGGCTGGCCAAGAACCCGAAGACGGCCGCCGCCTTCCACCGCGCGCTGGCCAAGGCGCAGCAGATCGCCGCGACCGACCGCGCGGCCGTCGACGCCGTCGTCCCGACCTACACGCAGATCCCGGCCGAGGTGGCGTCGGCGATGAAGCTCGGCCAGTTCTCCACCGAGGTCGACAAGGCCGGCTTCCAGAAGCTGGCCGACCTGCTGCACGGCTACGGCTACCTCAAGGCCAAGCCCGACGTCACCACGCTGATCCCCGCCGGGATCGGATGACCAAGGCGCTGGGCGTCGTGGGCGTCCTCGGCTTCCTGCTCCTGCTGGAGGCCGCGGGACGCACCGGGCTGATCGCGGTCCTGCCGCCCGTGTCCGTCGTGCTCGTGACCGCGGCCGGGCTGGCGGCCGACGGCGCGTTCCTCGCCGACGTCGGCGTCACCCTCGCCGCGTGCGCGACGGGGCTGCTGATCGCGGTGGTCACGGCGGTGCCCGCGGGGCTGCTGCTCGGCTCGGTGCCCGCGGTCGAACGGTCGGTCCGGCCGCTGGTGGAGTTCCTGCGCCCGATCCCGTCGCTGTCGCTGATCCCGCTGGCGATGTTCGTCTGGACCGACAGCCAGGACGCCAAGACCGCGCTGGTCGTCTACACCTGCTCCTGGCCCCTGCTGATCAACACCATGTACGGCCTGGCCGACGTCGACCCCCTCGCCAAGGACACCCTGCGCGGCTTCGGCTTCGGCCCGCTCGCCGTCCTGTGGCGCGTCTCCCTGCCGAGCACCGCCCCGTTCATCGCCACCGGCGTGCGCATCGCGGTCTCGGTCACGCTGATCGTCGCGGTCAGCGTCGAGCTGATCGCCGGTGGCGCCGGCGGCATCGGCACCTTCCTGGTGCAAGCCGGCAGCGCCAACCGGGTCGACAGGATGCTGGCGGCCACCATCTGGGCAGGTGCGCTGGGGCTGGGCGCCAACGCGCTGTTCACCGCCGCCGAGCGGCGGCTGTTCGGCTGGCACCGGGCCAGAGCGGGGGAGGCGGCGTGATCAGGCGGCTGGCGTGGTACTGGCTGCTGCCCGTCGCGGCCGTCGCCTGGGAGACGGCCACCAGGGCGATCGGCGCGGTCTACTTCCCGCCCCCTTCCACGATCCTGTCCAGGATGCGCGAGATGTGGTTCGCGGGACCGCCCTCGCGCCTGTTCCTCACCGAGGAGGCCGGCGGCGACCTGCTGCCGAGCCTGGCCAGGCTCGGCGCCGGATGGGCGGTGGCCGCGGCGGCGGGTGTCGCGCTGGGCCTGGTCCTGGGCCGCTCCCGGTGGCTGGCGGCACTGGTGGAGCCGCTGATCCACTTCGGCAGGTCGGTGCCGCCCGCCGCGCTGCTGCCGGTGTTCCTGGTGTTCTTCAGGGTCGGCACGCCGATCCAGCTGGCCGCGATCGTCTACGGCGTGCTGTGGCCGGTGCTCATCAACTCGATGGACGGCGCCCGCTACGCCGACCGGCAGTACCTCGACACCGCCCAGGTGTTCCGCCTGCGCCGCTGGCCGATCGTGCTGGCGGCGGCCGGGCCCAAGATCTTCGCCGGGCTGCGGCTGAGCGTGGCACTCGCCCTGATCATGATGGTGATCTCGGAACTCTACGCGAGCAGCGAGGGCATCGGGCACCGCATGCGCGAGGCCGAGGGCAGCTTCGACATCCCCGCGATGTGGGCGGGCATCGTGCTGCTCGGCGTGCTCGGCGTGGTGCTCAACGGGGTCTTCCTCGCGGTGGAGCGGCGGGCGCTCAGGTGGCATCGGGGCCGTACAGCCGCCTGATCGCCGCCTGCTGGCGCTCGACGAACCACCGCCTGGTGGGCGGCCCCGCGGCGAGGCCGTCGGGGCGCTCGACGTCGTGCCAGCCGTACTCCTCGGCCCACAGCGCGGGCTTCACCCTGGCCAGCAGGTTGCCCATGCCGGGGCGGCGGCGGAAGCGGCGCAGCGCGGCCAGGTCGAGCTCGGCGGCGGCCACCAGCGACTCCCCCTGTGCCGCCTGGGCCAGCGGGCGGCCCTCGAAGTCGAGGATCTCGGAGCCGCCGCTGGTGGAGTCGCCGGGGATCGGCAGCCCCTCCAGCCCCCCGCTGTTGGCGGAGACGACGTAGGCGAGGTTCTCGACGGCCCTGGCCCGCCGGGCGATCGCCTTGGGGGTGAGCGCGGGCGAGGAGGCCTCGGAGGTGGGGTTGCAGAAGACCTCGGCGCCGCGCAACGCCAGCGCCCTGGCCAGTTCAGGGACGAGGATCTCCTCGGAGGCCAGCACGGCCAGGTTGCCGAGCTCGGTACGGGCGACGGGAAGGACGGCGTCCAGGCCGTAGACGTCGAGGTAGCGTTCCCACACGTCGTACGGCGTCGGCGAGAACATCGAGTGCAGCCGCCGGTAGCGCAGGACGGCCTCGCCCGCCGGGTCGAGGATGACGGTGGCCTGGAAGAACAGCTCGGGGAAGTGCGGGTCGCTCTCGTAGGCGTTGACGCACAGGAACAGGTCGTTGCCACGGGCGATCTCGCCCAGCTCCCGGTACTCGGGGCCGTCGGGGGCCAGGGCCGCCCTGTCCCGCCACTCGGCGGCGCTCTCGCCGAAGGGGAAACCGGTGAGCACGTACTCGGGAAGCACCACGAGCCGCAGGTCGGGGCCGATCCACGCCTTGGCCGCCGCGGTCTGGGCGGCGATCCGGCCGATCGCGGAGGCGACGAGCGCGCGCGGGTCCGCCGAGCCGTTCACCGCGGTGGTCCTGACCTGCAGGGCGAGTGCCCGGTAGGCGCTCACCCGACGCGCTTCTCGTCGATCAGCGTGCGGCGCACGCACACCCCCGCCTCGATCCACTGCCACACCCTGCTGCGCGTCGTGCCGTCATCGCTCAGGACGATCAGCTCGAACAGCCGCAGGTCCGCGTCCTCCGCCTTGAAGACCCAGGTCAGATAGATGGTGGTGGCGTCGACTTCCCAGAACTCGCCCCTGATCCGCTCGGTGTCGAAGGCGCAGCGCCCGCCGCCCAGGTAGGTGCCGGGGAACTCGTGGCGCTCGGTCCTGCCGTCGTCCCAGACGTACTCGTTGACCTGGTGGTAGGCGCGGTCGTCGACGATCGAGCAGGTCAGGCGGGAGCGGTGCAGGTCCACGACCTGGCCCAGGCTGTCGAGGTGGCGGTAGGTTCCCTCCCACTCGCCCTCGTGCCTGGCCAGCAGCGGCATCTCCGCGCGAAGTCCCATGGCTACACGCTCCAGACGGATCGGGACGACCGGTTCACCAGGTGGGCCCTGCGCCTGACGAAACGGGTGACGGCGGCCGGGCCCATGCGGGAGCCGCCGAGCCCGGACAGGTTGAAGGAGTGCTTCTCGCCCTCGTGGACGAAGGCGGTCAGCGCCGCGTCGTTGACGCTCACTGCGCCCACCCGCAGGCGGGCCGCCACCCGCCTGGCCTCCTCCTCGGTGGCCGCGAACACGGCGGCCGACAGGCCGTAGGCGGAGTCGTTGGCCAGCGTGACCGCCTCGTCGACACCGTCGAAGGGCATCACGGGCAGGACGGGGCCGAAGGTCTCCTCGGTCATGACCCGCATGGAGTGGTCGACGTTCGACAGCACGGTGGGCCGCATCCAGTGGCCGCCGCCGTGCCGTTCGATCGATCCGCCGGTGTGCACGACGGCGCCCCGCGCGACCGCGTCGTCGATGTGCGCGAGGATGACGCCGGTCCTCACCAGGGGCCCCACGGTGCCCCCCTCGCAGGTCAGCGCCATCCGCTCGGCCTTGGCCACCAGACGGGCGAGGAAGTCGTCGAAGACCTCGCGGGCGACGTAGACGCGCTCGATCGACTGGCAGGCCTGCCCGGCGTTGGCGGTGCCGCCGCGCAGGACGGCGGTGGCCGCCCGGTCGAGATCGGCGCCGGCCAGCACGACGGCGGGGTCCTTGCCGCCCAGTTCGAGGAAGGCGGGGATGAAGGCGCGGGCGGCGGCCTCGGCGACCTTCCTGCCGGTGGCGACGCTCCCGGTGAACACCAGCGCGTCCACCAGACCCACCAGCGCCCGCCCCGTCTCCGCGTCGCCTTCGACGACGCGCAGCGGCAGCTCGGACGGCACCAGCCGCATGAGCGGTTCGATGAATCGGGGGGCCAGCTCGCTGGGCTTGACCAGCACCGCGCACCCGGCGGCGAGGGCGGGCACCGCGTCGATCAGGCCGAGCAGGAGAGGGAAGTTCCACGGGCTGATCACGCCGACCAGCTCGTACGGCACCGCCTCGCCGCCCACGACGACGCCGGGGATCGCGGCGGGCTCGTCGGGCCGGTCGGCCAGGAGGGCGGGCGCCTGCCGTACCCACCGGTCGACGATCGCGGCCACCGCGCGCCGCTCGATCTCCGACTCGGCGCGGCGGCCGGTGTCGGCGACCAGCGCGGCCAGCAGATCGTCGTCGCGGGCGAGCGCCGCGCCGAAGGCGGACAGCGCCGCCGCCCTTTCGGCCACGCGCCAGGCCGCCGACCGCGCGCGCAGGGCGTCCGCCGTCGCGGCCAGCTCCTCGGGCGAGACCGGCGACAGCGGCCGCTCGGGCTCGCCGGTGAGGGGGTTCACCACCATGATCAGAGCCGACAATAGCCGTAAACCCCGGCCGAACTCCAGCTCCGGGCCACGGGGCCCCGCGGTTGTCAGCCGCGGGGGCCCACGTGGCTGGTGAGCGCGTGCTCCACGAGGGTGATGAGGGTGCTCTTCACCGAGTCGCGCGACCTGGCGTCGAGACGGACCAGCGGGATGTGCGGGGAGAGCGTGAGCGCCTCCCGCACCTCCTCCTCCGCGTGGAGGTACTGGCCGTCCCACCCGTTGATCCCGACCACGAAGGGGAGCTTCGCCTCTTCGAAGTAGTCGATCGCGGGGAAGCTGTCGGCGAGCCTGCGGGTGTCGACCAGCACGACCGCGCCGATGGCGCCGCGCACCAGGTCGTCCCACATGAACCAGAACCGGTGCTGACCGGGCGTGCCGAACAGGTACAGGATCAGGTCCCTGTCCAGCGACACCCTGCCGAAGTCCATGGCCACCGTGGTGGTGGTCTTGTTCGGCGTGAGCGACACGTCGTCGATGTGCGCCGACGCGTCGGTCATGACCGCCTCCGTGGTGAGCGGCAGGATCTCCGACACCGCACCGACGAACGTGGTCTTGCCCACACCGAACCCGCCCGCCACGACGATCTTCGTCGAGGTCAGGCCGCTAGAGCCTGCGAAGTCCACTTAGCACCCTTTCCAGCAGGTTGAGATCCGGCTTACCCGCCTCCAGCTGCGGCTGGTGGACGCGGATCAAGCCCTCGGACGCCATGTCCGCGATCAGCACCCGGGTGATGCCGAGCGGGACCTTTAAGAGAGCGGAGACCTCCGCGACCGACCTGACCGACCGGCACAACTGGATGATCGCTTGGTACTCCGGACTGAGGAGAGAAAGATCGCGATGTTCGGATGTGGCGGAGGAGACCAACGCCTCCATCGCGAACTTCACCCTGGGCGCCGTGCGCCCACCGGTCACGGCATACGGCCTGACCAGCGAGCTCGGCCCCTGAGGGCGTGGGGCCCCATGTCGCCCCTGATTGTTATCACCAGCCCAACCCTGATCTGTCACAGCCTTCTCCTGTCCCCCATCTCACGCCCCCGCTAGCGGGGACGCGCCGCCTGCAGCTCGGCCCGTACGGCAGGTGTCAGCACCTGACCGGCCCGCTCCACCAGCAGCGTCATCTGGTACGCCACCAGGCCCATGTCACAGTCGGCCGCGGCCAGCACCGCCAGGCACGACCCATCACTGATCGACATGATCATCAACAGGCCGCGCTGCATCTCGATCACCGTCTGGGTGACCATGCCGCCCTCGAACACCCTGGCCGCGCCCTGGGTGAGGCTGATCACACCGGAGGCGACCGCGGCGAGCTGGTCGGCCCTGTCCTTGGGGAATCCCTCGGAGTAGGCAAGCGGCAGACCGTCGGACGACACGACCACGGTGTGCGCGACACCGGGCACGTTGTTCACGAAGTCGGTGATCAGCCAGTTGACGCCGCGGGCGCCCTGACTCAGCTCTCTCATCTGTCCTCCTTGTTCTCGCGGGCGTGGTCGCGAGTGAATTCACGGCCCTGCCGCACTCCCTGCTGGAAGCTCGACAGGCGGCTGCGCACCCGGTCGGGCGAGACCGGCGCGGGCACCTCGGGCGGCGCGCTCTCCGGCGTGCTCGCCGTACCGGGGACCAGGTTGGCTTTGGGGACCCTGCGCGGCAGGCCCGAGGAGGTCGTGCCGCCCTGGGCGGGCTGCGCGGCGGCGCGCGCGGCCTGGAAACCGCTGTCGGCGGGCGAGGACCACGAGGTGGACATGCTCTCGCCCGGCCGGCGCTGCGGCAGCCCCTGCGGGCGGCCTTCCGGCGCCGGCGGCTGCTCGCCGGAGAGGCGAGGGCGTGGGGACGGCTCGGGGTCCGCCTCCTCCCGCGTGCTCTCCCTGGCGGCCTTCAGCTCCTCGGGGTCGGGCCGGCGGAACCAGTCGGATCCGACGGAGGAGAAGATCGGCAGGAACTCCTCCCCGTCCTCGTCCATCGGGGAGCTCCGCACGACGGGCAGCGGGCCGGTCATGTCGGCCTCCGGCAGCCCCATGAAGGAGCTGTGGGAGTCGTTGCCCGGGGAGCCGAACGCGCCGGCGGGGTCGCGCTTGACGTGGTCGAAGGCGGAGTTGGCCTCAGGCTCGAGCGGGCGGCCGAAGGCGTCCATCGACCGCGGGTCCGGCTCGGGCAGGCTCCTGGAGAACGGGTCGAAGGCCGGTTCGGGCGTGCCGGACACCGCGGACGGCCAGCCGCGGTCGGCGAGCCCGCCGGACGCCCCGGCACCGCCGGGGCGCTGGCCGTTGGCGGAGAAGCCGCCTTCGGAGAAGCCACCCTCGGAGAAAGCACTGTCGGAGAAGCCACTGTCGGAGAAACCGCTGTCGGCGAAGCCGCTCTCGCGGGACCCGCCGTCGGAGAAGGCGCTCTCGCGGGACCCGCCGTCGCCTTCGCGCGATCCGCCGTCGAAGAAGGCGCTGTCGGAGAAAGCGCCGTCCGAGAAGGAGCTGTCCGAGAAGGAGCCGGTGGAGAATCCCGTGTCGGCGAAGCCCTGCTCGCGCGACCCGCTGTCGGTGAACGTGCCGCTGGGGAAGGCGCTGTCGGACGGGCCGCTCGTGGCGGCCTCGGCGTCGGCCGTGCCGAAGGCGGACTCCTCGCCCATGGACGGCCACGCGGTGTTGCCTCCGGGCGGGGGCAGCGTGCCGGGCCACGGCGTGTGCATCGGCTCGTCGAACCCGCGCACGTCCGGGCTGTCCATGCCGAACGGGGCGACGGGGGCGGCCATGACGGGCGAGTCGAACGGGCTGAAGGAGCCCTGGGTCTGCGGGAAGGGGAAGCCGGTCTGGGCCGGGGCGGACGCGCTGACCAGCAGCGTGTCGGGCAGCACGACCAGCGCGGTGACGCCGCCGGAGGGCTGCGAGCGCAGCTGCACCGTGATGCCGTGGCGCAGCGCCAGCCGGCCGACCACGAACAGGCCCATGCGGCGCGAGACCGACACGTCGACGACGGGCGGGTTGGCCAGGCGCCAGTTGGCCTGCGCGACCTCGTCGGCGCTCATGCCGATGCCGAGGTCGACGACCGCGATCATCACGCCGTTCTCGGCGCGGTTGCTGGAGACGCTGACCTTGGTCTCCCGCGGGGAGAACGAGATGGCGTTCTCGATCAGCTCGGCGAGCAGGTGGACGACGTCGGTGACCGCGGGGCCCGCCACCAGTGTGCCGGTCGGCACCTGGATGTTGACGCGCTCGTAGCCCTCGACCTCCGACAGCGACGCGCGGGCGATGTCGACGAGCTCGACGGGCTGCGTCCACTTGCGGGCGGCCTCCTGGCCGGCGAGGACCAGGAGGTTCTCGCTGTTGCGGCGCATGCGGGTGGCCAGGTGGTCGAGCCTGAACAGGTCGGACAGGCGCTGCTCGTTCTCCTCGCCGTTCTCCAGGCCCTCGATGAGCTGGAGCTGGCGTTCGACCAGGGTCTGGCTGCGGCGGGAGAGGTTGACGAACATCGCGTTGACGTTGGCGCGCAGCTTGGCCTCGTCACCGGCCAGCCGGATGGCCTCGCGGTGGACCTCGTCGAAGGCCCTGGCCACTTCACCGATCTCGTCACGGGTGAGCACGCCGATGGAGGGCACCTCGGGGATGGCCGCGCCGTCGCCGGACTCGCGCAGGATGCGGACGGTGTCGGGCAGCGTATGGCCGGCCACCTCCAGCGCCTCGGCGCGCAGCCTGCGCAGCGGGCGCACGAGCGAACCGGCCACCCTGGTGGTGATCAGCAGCACGAGCAGCAGCAGCACGAGGATGACCGCGCCGGAGACGATGGCGTTGCGCTGCTCGGCGTCGGCCAGTTCCCTGGTCTGGGCCACGATGGAGGTGGCCAGCTGGTCCTCGACCTTGCGCATGGTGTCGACCGTCTGCTCGGTGCTGTCGTACCAGAGCTTGAGGTCGCGGCGCGAGGTGATGTCGAGGTCGCGGATCTCCTTGTACTCGCGCATCTGGGCCAGGGCGCGCTGGCGCATGGCGTCGGCGCGGTCGACCTCCTGGCCGCGGACCATCTTGCGGTAGAAGGCCAGGTCGTCGCCCGCCGCCTCGGACTCGAAGACGGCCAGCTCGGCCTGCTGGGCGTTCCACGAGCCGAGGAAGTCGGACAGGTCGTCGTAGTCGAGGCTGCGCTCGATCTGCGCGACGACGAGGATGACCTGCTGGCGGGAGACCTCCTCCTTGGCGCGCTCCAGCGCGCCGAGGGCGGTGGCGTCACCGAGCAGGCCCTCGTTGTTGCCCTCGGCGATGAGCTCGCCCTGCAGGCCCTCCATGACGTCGATCATGGAGGTGAAGGTTTTGATCGCCGCTCGGGGGGGAACGCTGTCGCTGTCGCCGATGATCGAGTCGCGGAGCCCGTCGAGGCCCTCGAGCCAGCGGACCACCTCCTCGACCTCGTGGCGCACGCGGAGCGGGTGGGCCTCGTCGATCGCCCTGGCGCTGTCGAGCACCTTCTTCTTGCCCGCGTCGACGACGTCCCGCTGGTTGCGCAGCTGGGAAAGGCGGCCGGCGCGGCGGTTGTCGGCGATGTACCAGGCGGTGAGCGCCCGTTCCTTGCCGAGCTCGTGGGAGAGCGCGCCGAGCCGCTGCACGAGCTCGGCCACCTGGGTCAGGCGGCGGTACTCGGACGCGGTGCCGATGGAGTTGGCAAGCTGGATACCCGCGAGGAGGACGCCCACGACCGTGGGAATCAGGATGAGCAGGATGAGGCGCGATCGCACCCGCCAGTTGCCCAGCTGGAAACGACCGCCCGGCCCGGGCTGCTTGCCTGTGTCCTCCCCCGGGGCGGCGTGCCGGGGGTTTTCCGTCCTCACTGAGTGTCGCTACCTCTCGCCATACGTGCTCGGGAAATCTCTGACACGCATGTGGCGCATGGGATTGCAGGAGCGATCGTAATTGGAACACAACCTGACCAGATCAGCGAACGAGACAAAGCTCGCTAAACACCCATAAATCCGGCTTTTTCGCCCATAACGCCACACGCCGTTTAGGCCGGCCGGAACGAGTCCCGCTCGGCCGGAGCCGCGTGCTTGATCATCAAATGGCGGGTCACAGAGTACTCCTGCACCGCCTCCTGGCTCATGTCCTTGCCGAACCCGCTGCCCTTGACGCCGCCGTGCGGGGCCTCGCTGGCGATGGGCAAGTGATCATTGACCCAGGTCACGCCGACGTCCAGCCGGTGCGAGACGCGCATGGCCCTGGCCACGTCACGCGACCAGACCGAGGAGGCCAGGCCGTAGCGGGTGTCGTTGGCCAGCCTGACCGCCTCCTCCTCGCCGTCGAAGGGCAGCACGACAAGCACGGGACCGAAAAGCTCACCCTGCACGACCTCGCTGTCCTGCCGCGGGCCCGCGATGAGGGTGGGCGGGTAGAAGAAGCCGGGCGCGTCGATCGGGGCGCCGCCGCAGACCACCTCGCCACCGGAGTCGGCGGCCGCGCGGGTCACGAAGCCGTGGACCCGGTCGCGGTGCGCGGCGGAGATCAGCGGCCCGATGTCCGTCGTGGGGCTCCAGGGGTCGCCGACCTCGATCTCGGCCAGCGTAGCGCGGATGGCCTCCACCGCGTCGCCGTACACCTGGCGGGCGACGTAGACGCGGGTGGCGGCGGTGCAGTCCTGGCCGGTGTTGTAGGTCGCGCCCATGGCCACACCGCGCGCGGTCTCGGCCAGGTCGGCGTCCTCGAAGACCAGGGCGGGCGCCTTGCCGCCGAGCTCCAGATGCACCCGCTTGAGCGTGCGCGCCGCTCCCGTCATGACCGCCCGGCCGGTCTCGGTGGAGCCCGTGACGCTCACCATGTCCACGCCCGGGTCGGTCACCAGCGCCTCGCCCACCTCGGCGTCGCCGGTCACGACCTGCACCAGGTTCGCGGGCGCGCCAGCCTTGGCGATCAGCTCGGCCAGCCGGACGGTCGTGCGCGGCGTGTTAGGCGCGGGCTTGATCACTACCGCGTTGCCCGCGGCCAGGGCCGGGCCGAGCTTCCACACCGCCATGACGAAGGGGAAGTTCCACGGCGCGATCGAGCCGACCACCCCGACGGGACGGCGCAGCAGCACCGAGGTGTAGCCGGCGCTGAGCACCCCGGCCCCGCTGCCCTCCAGCGAGCGCGCGGCCCCGGCGAAGAAGCGCAGGTTGTCGGCGGCGAAGGGCAGCTCGCCGTCCCTGAAGACGGCCGCGGGCTTGCCGGTCTCCTCCACCTCGAGCCTGGTCAGCTCCTCGGCGTCGGCCTCCACCAGGTCGGCCAGGCGCAGCAGCACGCGGGCACGCTCGGCGGGGGTCGCCTGCGACCACTCCTCGAAGGCCGCCCTGGCCCGCCGGACGACCTCGGCCACCTCGTGGACGGGCGTGTCGGGCAGCTCGGCGAACGGCAGGCCGGTGGCCGGGTTGATCAGTTGACGCATGGTGTCTTTCCTCGGAAACGATCGGGTCGGTCGCCTGCCGTGACGGCCGGAGACCACGTCTGAGGGGAACGCGCGACGGCGTTCCCCTCAGACGGTCGGTCAGGCGTGGCTTACTTGCCGAGCTGCTCGATCAGGTCGGCGGCCTTGCGCAGGCCGTCACGCCGGCGGATCTCCTCACCCGCGGCGGCCAGCCTGGCGCGCAGCTCGGTGTCGCCGAGCAGGCGGTCCAGCGCGCCCGTGAGCTCCTCGTCGGTGAAGGAGTAGGTGGACAGGCGCACGCCGTAGCCGAGCTCGTCCACGCGCTGGGCGTTGTCGTACTGGTCCCAGAACAGCGGCAGCAGAATCATCGGCTTGCCGAAGTGGATCGCCTCGGTGGTGGTGTTGTTGCCGCCGTGGGTGATGACCAGGTCGACCTGCGGGATGATCTTCGTCTGCGGGACGAACTCCGCGCCCCACATGTTGTCAGCGAGCTTGATCTCCTCGTGCAGCGGGCCCTTGGAGACGATGTACTGGTGCGGCGTGGTGGCCAGCACGTCGATGACGCGCTGCATGAGCTCCACGTCGGCCGAGCCGAGCGAGCCGAGCGAGAAGTAGACCAGCGCGCCGTCGGCGCGCTCGAAGGGCAGCGCGAAGTCCTCGTCGGTCTCGCGGACCGAGGAGTCGAGGCGGTGCCAGCTCGGACCGAGCGGGCGGGCGTCGGTGTAGTCGAGCAGCTCGGGGTAGACGTAGAGGTTCAGGTCGCCCTCGTGGATGAAGTCGAGGTCGGGCAGCGGCCGGGTGCCCTGCTCGACGCACCACTCGTTGAAGGCGGTCCAGATCTCGCGGTGGGTGCGGTCGTACTCGGCGACGAAGGCGTCCCACTCGCCGCGGTCGCCGGAGGGCAGGCCGGAGAAGACCGGCGGGATCCCCTCGCCGCGAACCTCCAGCGGGTTGCAGGAGACGATCCTGACGAACTTCTTGCCCGTCGTCAGCAGCGCGGGGAAGGTGATGACGTTGTCCTCGACGATGATGTCGGGCTGCACCCGCTCGATGATCGCCTTGAGCTGCGGCTCGCAGTACTTCACGCCGTCGATCAGGGCGTCCCAGATCGGCTTGGTGACGGTCTCGAGCTGCTCCTTGGTGCTCTTGCGGTACTCCGGAGCCGTGTCGCGGATGAAGTCCTTCCAGAACTGGCCGGCGTCCTGCTCCTCCTCGGCGGGCGGCGCCAGGTCCACCAGGTCCTCCTCGAAGCCGAGCGCCTCGAGCTTGCCCTTCCACGACGCCTCGGCGGCGAAGACCACCCGGTGCCCCCTGCGGCGCAGGATGTCACCGATGCCGATGCTGTTGTTCGTGGGTCCGTACGCGCTCTCGGGCATGAACAGGATGGTGAGAGACATGATCAACTCCGGGGGGACACTCAGTTGAATTTCAATTCAAATACTGTCTAGCGGGATGGTCAACTTCAAGGCAGTATGTGCCCGCATGACCTTAATGACGCCACAGGAACGGGGGTGCTGGTGACCGCGCGCAAGAGTCGCTCGGACCGGCGGATCGACCTCATCGAGGCGGCCCGGCGGGCCATCGTCCGCCACGGCATCGACGGGGTGCAGCTGACGCACGTGGCCGAGGAGGCCGGACTGACCTCGGGCGCGGTGCTCTACCACTACCCCGACCTCAGCGAGCTGCTGGTCGAGGCCCACCACGCCAGCGTGGAGCGCTTCTACGAGCACCGCATGCGGCAGATCTCCGCGATCAGCGACCCCGCCCGCAAGCTGGTCGTCACCATCCGCTCGGGACTGCCGACCGGGCCGCTCGACCCGGACGTGCGGCTGCTGAACGAGCTCGGCGGGGCCGCCGGCCGCAACCGGATCTACGGCCTGCTGCTGACGACCCTGTACGACCGCCAGGTGTCGATGTACCAGGCGGTCCTGGACACCGGGACGGCGCTCGGCGTGTTCACCCTGGCCACCGACTCGCTGACGATCGCGCGCAACCTGGTGGCCCTGGAGGACGCCTACGGCTATCGCATCACGGCCAGGCATCCGCTCATCGGCCCCGAGGAGGCCGTGGAGCTGATACTGAGCTATGCCCGAGCGGCCACCGGCTGCCAGCTGGCTCCCCACTGACTCAACCTTCCCGGATCAGCACCGCGTCGTGGGCGTCCCAGTCGAGCCGGACCTGGGCGCCCGCCTCGACCTTCGCGGCGCCCTGCTGGGCCACCAGGACAGGCTTGTCCCGGCCCTCCACGGTGACCGCGATGTGCGAGATGCCACCGTAGAAGCTCACATCGACCACGGTGCCGGGCAGGCCCTCGCCGGACATCTCATCGGACAGCCGCACCTTCTCCGGCCGCACGGCCAGCAGCGCCTTCCTGCCCTTGCTCTCGCCACCCTCGGCCTCGCCGCCCTCGGCCTCGCCGTCCTCGGTCTCAGCACCGTCAGACTCGGCGTCCTTGCCGTCGGTTCCCTCTGCGTTGGCGCCATCAGACTCGGCACGCTCGGGCTCCGCGCCCTCGGCGTCGGTTCCCTCGCTCTCAGCGCCGTCAGACTCAGCATCGTCGGACTCGGCGCCGCCGGACTCGGCACGCTCGGTCTCCGCGACCTTGCCGTCGGTACCCTCGGCCTTGGCGCCATCAGACTCGTCGCCGTCAGACTCGGCGCCGTCCGTCGCGGTGTCCTCTGACTCGGCACGCTCGGTCTCCGCGCCCTCGGCGTCGGTACCCTCGCTCTCAGCGCCATCAGACTCAGCACCGTCAGACTCGGCGCCCTCGGACTCGGCATCGGGAGAATCGGGGCCGTCGGTCGCGGCATCCTCGGACTCGGCGCCTTCAGACACCGCATCCTCGGACACCGGCTCCTCAGACGACGGCTCCTCAGACGACGGCTCCTCGGACACCGGCTTCTCGGACGCCGCGTCGTCGGGCTCGACGATCTCAGGATCCTCGATCTCGGCGCTCTCGGCGGGCAGGACGCCGAGTCCGGGGACCTCGAGGCCGCCCGGCACCGCCGTACCCTCGAAGAGGTTGTTGGCGCCGACGAAGTCGGCCACGAACGGCGTGCGGGGCCGCTCGTACAGCGCGACCGGCTCGTCCACCTGGCGCACCTGGCCCGTCTGGAAGACCGCGATCCGGTCGGCGAGCGACATGGCCTCCTCCTGGTCGTGGGTGACCACGACGAAGGTGATGCCGACCTCGTGCTGCAGCCGCTTGAGCTCCAGCTGCATGCCCGCGCGGACCTTCTTGTCCAGCGCGGACAGCGGCTCGTCGAGCAGCAGCAGCCGCGGGCGCTTGACGATCGCTCTGGCCAGGGCGACGCGCTGGCGCTGGCCGCCGGACAGCTGGGACGGCTTGCGTCCGGCCATCTCGGCCAGCCCGATGGTCTCCAGCACCTCGCCGACCCGCTGCCTGATCTCGACCTTGCCGAGCTTCTCCTGCTCCAGGCCGTAGGCGATGTTCTTGGCCACGGTCATGTGCGGGAACAGCGCGTAGGACTGGAACATCAGGTTGATCGGCCGCCGGTTCGGCTGCATCGACAGCAGGTCGTCGCCGTCGAGGGTGACCGTGCCCGCGTCGGGCGTCTCGAAGCCGGCCAGGATGCGCAGCAGCGTGGTCTTGCCGCAGCCGGAGGGGCCGAGCAGGGCGAAGAACTCGCCCTGCTCGATCTCGAGCGAGACGTTGTCGAGCGCGGTGACGTCTCCGAACCTGCGGGTGACGCCGTCAATCTTGAGCACGAATCTCCCCGATCTTCGTCATGCGCTGGGCGACGATCACCACGGTGAAGCTCACCAGCAGCAGGATCGAGGCGAGCGCGTTGATCTCCGGGGTCACCCCGAACCTGACCATTGAGTAGATGACGATCGGCAGCGTCGGCTCGGTCGGCGCCGCCGTGAAGAACGCGATGACGAACTCGTCGATCGACAGGGTGAAGGCCAGCAGCGCGCCGGCGACGATGCCGGGCACGAGCTGCGGCAGCGTCACCCTGACGAAGGTGGTGACGGGTCCGGCCCCGAGGTCGCGTGAGGCCTCCTCCAGCGAGGAGTCGGCGTGGGTGAGCCTGGTGCGCACGACGGCGGCGACGAACGCCATGCCGAACAGCGCGTGCGCCAGGATCACCGAGTGCAGGCCGAGGCTGAACTTCACCACGTCGTAGAAGACCAGCAGGCCGATGGCCAGCACCAGGTCGGGCAGGATGGCGGGCATCAGGCCGAGCGCGTCGAGCAGCTTGGACCTGGTGTACCTGGCCAGTCCCACCGCCAGCATCGTGCCGAGCACGGTGGCGAGCACGGTCGAGCCCGCCGCCACGATCAGCGTGTTGGCCAGGCCCTTGAGGATCTTCTCGTCCTGCGCGAGCACGCCGTACCACTTGAGGCTGAAGCCCTCGTGGACGTACGGCGAGCGGCCCGCGTTGAAGGACATCACCAGGAGCACGAGGATCGGCGCGTAGAGGAAGACGTAGGTCAGCCAGAACGGCACGTAGAGGAAGCGCGGCTTACCCACGGCGGTTCACCCACGACTGGACGACGAGCAGCACGACCAGGACCAGGATCACGGCGAGCGCCAGGGTGGAGCCGAACGGCCAGTCACGTGACTTGAGGAACTCCGTGCGGATCAGCGTGCCGACCGTGGCCGAGCGTCCGCCGCCGAGGATCTCCGGGATGACGAAGTTGCCGAAGCTCGGCACGAAGACGAACAGGCAGCCGGTGGCCACGCCCGGCAGCGTGAGCGGGAGCGTCACGCGCCTGAAGGTGGTGAAGGCCGAGGCTCCCAGGTTGGCCGAGGCCTCGCGCAGCTGCGGGTCGAGCTTCTCGATGGCGGCGTACAGCGGCAGCACCATGAGCGGCAGGTAGGAGTAGAGCAGGCCGGTGACCATCGCGCCCTGGTTGTAGAGCAGCTCGAACTGCGTGCCCAGCGCGGAGTTGATCAGGCCGGGGCCGCTCAGCAGGATCGTCCACGCGTAGATCCTGATGATGAAGTTCGTCCAGAACGGCAGGACGATCGCGACCAGCGCGATCGTCTTCCACGTGCGCGGCAGCCTGGCGATCAGGTACGCCGTCGGGTAGCCGAGCAGGAGCGCGAACACGGTGGTCAGCGTGGCCAGCTCGATCGACTCCAGGACCACGTCCAGGTAGAGCGGATCGAGCAGCCTGGTGAAGTTCTCCGTCGTGAACTCGTAGACGATCCCGCCGAAGCGGCCGCGCCTGAAGACGGTGTAGCTGAGCACCAGGACGAGCGGGACCAGCATCAGCACCGCCAGGTAGGCGATGCCGGGCCCCAGGAACACGAACGCGCCCAGCCGGCGCCCCCACCGAGGGGACACCGGCCGGGCCTTACCCACGGTCTTCACGCTTACTTGGCCGCGACCTCGGTCGACAGGCGGGTGAACTTGGTCGCCGCCTCTCCCAGGTCGATGATCGACTCACCCTGGAGCAGCTCGGCGGGCGAGATGCCGAGCAGCGACCCCTCGGGGATCTGGACCTTGTCCATGGCCGCCTTGTTCGGGACCTTGTAGTTGATGTTGGCGGCCGCCCAGCTGTGGATCTCGGGGTCGAGGATGTAGTTGATCAGCGCGTGCGCGGCCTCCTTGTTCTTGGAGGACTTCATGATCACCATGGTGTCCACCCAGAGGTCGCTGCCCTCCTTGGGGACCACGAACTTGATGTTGTTCTTCGGGTCCGTGGTGGGGCACCAGCCGTCCCACGCCTCGACCATGACGGCCTCGCCGGACTTCAGCTTGTCGCCGAAGGTCACGTCGTCGTACTGGAGCAGCTTGGGCTTGGCCGCGAGGAGGAGCTCCTTCGCCTTGGCGATCTCCTCGTCCTTGTCGGTGTTGACCGAGTAGCCGAGCGACTTGAGCGCGGGCAGGGCCAGCCAGCGCTCGGTGGTCATCATCGTGACCTTCTTCTCGGCCCAGGCCGGCGGCGTCAGGATGTCCTTCCAGCTGGTCGGCTCGGCCTTGACCAGGTCGCTGCGGTAGCAGATGCCCGTCGTGCCCCAGGTGTAGGGGACGGAGATCTTGTTGCCCTTGTCGTAGGAGAGCTGCGTGGCCTCGGGGTAGAGGTTGCTGAGGTTCGGGATCAGCTCGGGGTGGATCGGCTCCAGCAGGCCCGCCGCCGCCAGCGCCTGGGCGTACTGGCCGGAGACGAAGGCCACGTCGACGCCCGCGCCGCCCTGCCCGGTCAGCTTCGCCATCGCGGTCTCGTTGGTGTCGTGCTCGACGACCTTCACGTCCGCGACGCCCAGCTTGGCCTTGGCCTTCTCCGGCAGTTCCTTGGGCGTGTAGCCCGGCCACACGGTCACCGTCAGGCTCTGCTTGGACAGGTCGGCCTTGGCGTTGAGCGGCGCCGCGCTCTGTGCCGGCTTGGCGCTGTCGGTCGACGACTCACCGCCGCACGCCGCGACGGCGAGCGCGAGCCCGGCCGCCGCCACGACGGCCGGAAGACGACGGGTGTACCGGGTACGGGACACGGCCGCTACTCCTTCTAGATTCAGATGTACGAGGGGTCTCGCGACCAACCGGGCACTGCAGACCAAAGCAGGAGTGTTGCAGCCAACATCAACATGAGCAAGACTTTTCCGGACATTGTCACCAGGAAGTTCGATAAACGTGTTGAATCGCGATTCAATATGGCGACGACTGCCGGCCCCACGTAAGAATCACGTTACCGATCAGGACGGCGCCGTGACCAGTTCCCGGCCAACTCTCACCGCCGCTCTCAGCGCCGGTGAAGGGTTCACGGCGGCGTTCCTGGCGGCGCTGTCGGCCCCCGTGCCCGAGCCCTTCAGGGTCCGCCGCTACCTACCCATGCCCGCCCCGTACGGCACCGCCGGCGAGCCCGGCGCCGGGGACGCCTGGCGGGAGCGCGGCATCGACGTCGACCAGACCAACCACTCGGTGGTCGTCGGCGAGCGGGTCGTGGTGAAGTGGCTGGCCGAGCCGGCGCCGCTGCCCCACCCGACGCTCGCGGCGTTCGCGCACCTGACCGAGGCGGGCTTCCGGGACACCGCCCCGCCGTACGCGGCGCTCACCAGGGTCGAGCCGTCGGGCGCCGAGACGCTGCTGGCCCTGGTGACCGGCTACCTGCCCAGGGCGAGGGACGGGTGGGAGTGGTGCGTGGACGAGGCGGAGGCGGGCCGTACCGGCTTCGCCGCCACGCTCGGCCGGCTGGCCGCCGACCTGCACCTGGCGCTCGCCACCTTCCCCGCGGCGGACGGCGCGGCCCCGGCACCAGTGCGCCTTCCCCAGGACGCGGCCCCGGCACCAGTGCGCCTCCCGCAGGACGCGGCCCCGGCACCAGTGCGCTCCCCGCAGGACGCGGCCCCGTCACCGGCGGGCGGCGAGCCCGGCGGGGCGGACCTCTCGCGGCAGGAGTCCGCGCTCGACCGGGCGGCCGGGGCGCTGGAGGAGGCGCTCGCGCTCACCGACGGCGAGGACGGCGCGTGGCTGCGCGCCCACGAGCCCTCCCTGCGCGCCGGGCTGGCCCCGCTGGCCACCCCGGTCACCACCCCGAGGATCCGCATCCACGGCGACTTCCACGTCGGCCAGATCCTCCAGTGGCGCGACGGATACGCGGTGATCGACTTCGACGGCAATCCCACGGTCGCCGACGCCGACCCCTACCAGCCCGCCGCCCGCGACGTCGCCCAGCTCACCACCAGCCTGGAACACGTCGCCCAGGTGGCCGTCAAGCGCCGCGGCACCGCCCCCTCCGCCGCCGCCGAGTGGGCCGCCGCCGCCAGAGCCGGTTTCCTGGAGGCCTACCGGCTGCGGCTGCGCGCCGCCGGCCGGGCCGAGCTGCTGGACGAGCGCCTGCTCGGCCCGTTCGAGATCGAGCAGGAGTGCCGCGAGCTGATCTACGCCGCGCGCCACCTGCCCCGCTGGCGCTACGCCCCCATGGGCGTGCTGCGCACCCGCTACACCGAGGAGAACCCGTGAACCCCGAGCTGTTCCACGCCGACCTGGAGGCCAAGCCCTCCGCCCTCGCCGACCTGGCCGCGTGGCTGGAGAAGGAACCGCTGACGCTGCCGGAGGGGCTCAGGCGAGTGGTGTTCCTCGGCATGGGGAGCTCGCGCTACGCCGCGAGCGTCGCCGCGCTCCGCCTGCGGGCCAGGGGCTTCGACGCCTACGCCGAGTACGGCTCGGCCGCCGCCACCTTCCCCGCCGGCCCCGAGACGCTCGTCGTGCCGATCTCGGCGACCGGCGGCAGCAGGGAGACGCTCGACGCCCTCGCCCGCTACGCCGGCGGCCCCTCCCCCGTCGTCGCCCTCACCAACGTCGCCGACTCGAAGATCACCGAGGGCGCCGACCAGGTCATCCCGATGCTGGCGGGCGAGGAGCGGGGCGGCGTCGCCTGCCGTACCTTCCAGCACACGCTGGCCCTGCTGCTGGCGCTGGAGTCGCACCTCACCGGCGCGCCCCGCGACCTGCCCGAGCTGGTACGGCGGGCCGCCGAGGCCACCTCCGACCTGCTCGACCGCCGCGACGAGTGGCTGCCGACCGCCCTCGACCTGCTCGACGGGCCGAACGGCGTCTACACGATCGCCCCGGCCGAGCGGCTGTCGTCGGCCCAGCAGTCCGCGCTGATGGTCCGCGAGGGGCCGCGCAGGCCGGCCGACGCGTGCGAGAGCGGCGACTGGTCGCACGTGGACGTCTACCTCACCAAGACCCTCGACTACCGCGCCCTGCTGTTCCCCGGATCGGCCTACGACGAGCAGGCCATGGACTGGGTACGGCAGCGCGGCTCCACCGTCCTCACCGTGGGCGGGCATGTGGAGGGCGAGCGCGCCGCGATCCGCTACCGGCACGACGAGGATCCGGACGTGGCCCTGCTGACCGAGACGCTGGTCGCCGAGCTGGTCGCCGCCCACTGGTGGCGCACCGCCTGACGCCCCGCTCCCCGGACCTGGGCCCGCCGGGTGCGGGTCAGGGTCCGGGCCAGGAGGTCGGGTCGTAGGCGGTCAGAAGGTGGGGCCGTAGGAGGAGCGCACGGTCAGGGCGTGTTCGACGAGCGTGATGAGCGTGCTCTTGACCGCTTCACGGGAGCGCGCGTCCGTCCGGACGATCGGCACGTGCGGGGCGAGCGTCAGCGCGTCCCGCACCTGGTTCTCCACGTGCGGGAAATGCCCGTCCCACCCGTTGAGCCCGACCACGAACGGGAGCTTCGCCTCTTCGAAGTAGTCGATCGCGGGGAAGGAGTCGGCCAGGCGCCGCGTGTCCACCAGCACGACCGCGCCGATGGCGCCGCGCACCAGGTCGTCCCACATGAACCAGAACCGGTGCTGACCGGGCGTGCCGAACAGGTACAGGATCAGGTCCCTGTCCAGCGACAGCCTGCCGAAGTCCATGGCCACCGTGGTGGTGGTCTTGTTCGGGGTGAGCGACACGTCGTCGATGTGCGCCGACGCGTCGGTCATGACCGCCTCCGTGGTGAGCGGCAGGATCTCCGACACCGCACCGACGAACGTGGTCTTGCCCACACCGAACCCGCCCGCCACGACGATCTTCGTCGAGGTCAGGCCGCTAGAGCCTGCGAAGTCCACTTAGCACCCTTTCCAGCAGGTTCCTGTTCGGCATGCCCGCGTCCAGCTGCGGCTGGTAGATCCGCACCAGACCCTCCGCCTCCATGTCCGCGATCAGCACCCTGGCCACGCCGAGCGGGATGGCCAGCAGCGCCGACACCTCCGCGACGGACCTGATCTGGCGGCAGAGCTCGCTGATCGCGCGGTATTCACGGGTGTGGTTCATGCCGAGCTGCGCCGAGGTCGCCGAGGAGACCAGCGCCTCCATCGCCAGGTTGGTGCGCGGCGCGGTGCGCCCGCCGGTGAGCGAGTACATCCGCACCAGCGAGGGGCGCTCCTCCTCGGGAGGAGTGGGCGCGGGGCCGTAACCCGGCGGCTGGCCGTACCCCCGGCCGTAGTCCGCCGGCGGCCCATATGGAGGAGGGCCGTCATTCCACGAAGCCACGATCGTCTCCCATCACCAGGGGTGCGCGGATGACAGTTCCGCCCGTACGGCGGGCGTGAGCACCTGGCCCGCCCTTTCGACCAGCACGGTCATCTGGTAGGCGACCAGGCCCATGTCGCATTCGGGCGCGGCCAGCACCGCCAGGCACGAGCCGTCGCTGATCGACATCACCAGCAGCAGCCCGTGCTGCATCTCCACGACGGTCTGGGTGACCCCGCCGCCCTCGAAGACCCGGGAGGCGCCCTGCACCAGGCTGATCAGCCCGGCGGCCACGGCGGCGAGCTGGTCGGCGTGGTCCTTCGGGAACCCGCGCGAGAACGCCATGGGCAGCCCGTCGGAGGAGACGACCACGGCGTGCGCCACACCGGGCACCTCCTCGACGAAGCCGCTGACCAGCCAGTTGACGTCCCTGGCGGCCTGGCTCAACTCCTTCACCGCTGCTCCTCCTCCTGCGCGTTGTCGAGCTCGGCGCGGCCCTTCCGCACGCCCTGCTGGAAGCTGGCCAGCCTGCTCCTGATCCGGTCGGGCGAGACCGGCGGCATCGGCGGCGTGGGAGCTGCGGACTGCGGGGCGGCGGCGGTGCCCGGCACCAGGTTCGCTCTGGGCTTGCGCTTGGGCAGGCCCGAGGAGGTGAGGCCGCCGAGGCTGGGGTCGCTGGCCGCGCGGGCGGCCTGCCAGCCCGCGTCGGCGGGCGACGACCAGGCGTCGGGCGAGGGTGCGCCCTGCGGGGACGCGACGGGCGGGTACGGATCGGCCGGCCGTGCCGTCGCGGGCCTGCCCGGCACGCCGCCCCCCAGGGTGGGTCCCGCAGCGGGCCCCGCGCTGGGTCCCGCGTGCGGACCGGTGTCGAACGCGGGGGCGTCCGGGGTGTCCGGGGCGTCGGAGAAGGGTTCCGGCCGCTTGAACCAGCTCGACTCCACCGCCGCGAAGATCGGCAGGTACTCCTCCTCGCCGGTGTCGAGCGAGGAGGTCTCCACCCTGGGGAGAGGGCTGGTGGCGTCGGGGAAGCCGGACCTGGGTGGCGCGTCGAAGGAGTCGAACGGGCGGCGGTCGAGCGTGCCGTACGAGTCGGGGCCCTGGGAGCCGCCCAGGCCGGGCATCTCGCGGAAGCCGGGACCGTCGTCCGGAGCGTGCCCGCCGCGCTTGGGCAGCCCGTTGGCCGTGAAGTCGGAGGTGTAGTCGGACGGGAAGTCGGAAAGGTCGGCCGAGGGCGCGTCGTTGGTGCCGAACCAGTCGACGGGCGGCGAGTCGAGCACCGGCGCGCCCATGGGCGAGGGCTTCAGGTCGTCGAGCACGGGCCGCTCGTACGGCTGGGGCCCGGCCTGCGGCGGCACCATCGGCTGGAGCGGCACCTGCGGGCCCGACGGCAGCTGCGACATCGGCGACATGGGCGGCACCTGCGGCATCTGCGGCATCTGCGGCTCGGACGGCGAGCCGTGCAGGGGCGGCATGCCCTGCCCCGCCGGGAAGCCGTGCCCTGGCTGCTGGCCGGGGATGGCGGTCAGCAGGCTCTCGGGGATGAGCACCATCGCCGTGAGGCCGCCGACGTCCTGCCTGCGCAGCTGCACGCGGACGTTGTGCCGGAGCGCCAGGCGGCCGACCACGAACAGGCCCATCCGCCGCGACACCGACACGTCCACCACCGGCGGGTTGGCCAGCCGCCAGTTGGCCTGGGAGATCTCCTCCTGGCTCATGCCGATGCCCTGGTCGGTCACCGCGATCATGACTCCGCCGCCGTCGATGCGGCTGCTGGAGACCGTCACCTTGGTGTCGTTCGAGGAGAAGGACACGGCGTTCTCCACCAGCTCGGCCAGCAGGTGGACGGTGTCGGTGACGGCCTGGCCGGCGATGGCGACCTCGGAGGCGCCCTGGATGACGACCCTGTCGTAGCTCTCGACCTCGCCGAGAGCGGCGCGGACGATGTCCATCAGCTCGACGGACTGGGTCCACTTGCGGGCGGCCTCCTGGCCGGCGAGGACCAGGAGGTTCTCGCTGTTGCGGCGCATGCGGGTGGCCAGGTGGTCGAGCTTGAACAGGTCACCGAGGCGGGTGTCGTCCCGCTCGCCGCGTTCGAGCCGCTCGATGAGCGTCAGCTGGCGTTCGACCAGGGTCTGGCTGCGGCGGGAGAGGTTGACGAACATCGCGTTGACGTTGGCGCGCAGCTTGGCCTCGTCGCCGGCCAGCCGTACGGCCTCGCGGTGGACCTCGTCGAAGGCCCGCGCGACCTCGCCGACCTCGTCGCGGGAGAAGACCCCGATCGGGGTGACCTCGGCGGAGACGTCGCTGTCGCGCGCCTCGCGCAGGCGCTGGACGAATCCGGGCAGCCGCTCGCCGGCGATGTCGAGGGCCTCGCTGCGCAGCCTGCGCAGCGGGCGCACCAGCGAGCGCGCCACGCCGGTGGTGATGAGCAGGACGGCCAGCAGCAGCGCCACGACGGCGCCGGCCACCAGGTAGGCGCGCTTGGTCTCGGCCCCGGCCAGTTCCTCGCTGCGCAGCACGATCGCGGCCGACTGCCGCTCCTCGACCGAGCGCATGGACTCGACGATGACGGTGGCGGCCTCGAACCACTCGCGCGCGTCGTCGCGCTTGGCGAGGTCGAGTCCCTTGAGCGGGGCGCCGGTGCTCACCCTGGTGAGGACCAGCTCGCGCAGGAAGCGCGCCCGGTCGGCGCCGCGGCCGTTGACCGTCTCGTCGAACAGGCGGCGTTCGGCGGCGGTGGCCTCGGCGGCGAAGGCCTTGCGCTGGTTGGCCTCGTTGGACTGCTCGCCGAGGAAGGTCTTGAGCTGTTCCTGCTCGAACCTGCCGACGACCAGCACGCTGGTGAGCAGCGCCTGCTGCAGCGAGGCGCTCTCCTTGGCCCGCGCGAGCGCGTCGAGCGTCGCCGACTGGCGTACCAGTTCCTCGTCCTCGCCGTTCTTGCCGAGCTCGTCGTTCAGGGTGAGCAGGTCGGCGATGACGGTGGTGTAGGCGTCGAGGGCGGCGCCGGGCAGCAGGTCGGAGTCGAGCGCCTGGTCGCGCAGCGCGGCGAGGTCCTCCAGGCGGTTCAGCACGGTCGCGACCTCGTCGCCCGTCCGGCCCGCGACCTCGGTGCCGAGGACGGCGGCGCTCTGCCGTACCTTGTCGGCCTGGGTGTCGACCCTGCTCATCTGGGTGCGGACGTCGGCCAGGCCGCGCTCGGGGCGGCCGAGGGTGATGTACCAGGCGGTGCGGGCGCGTTCGGCGCCGAGCTCGTGGGTGAGACCGCCGATCTGCTGGGCGAGCTTGGCCAGCTGGTTGGCGCGGTCGTAGTCGGCCGCCGCGCTGGTGGAGGCGACGACCTGGATGCCGCCGAGGAGGACGGCCGCTGCGGTCGGGACGAGGATCAGCGCGACTAATCGCGCGCGCACCCGCCAGTTGCGCAGCCGCCATCCACCGTGATCGGCGGCCTGGTCGGCGGCCTTGGCACTGGTTCTTCTACTCACCGAACGCAACCTCAGTTGGGGGGAGAGCCTCCCGTGAGACTCCTGGGAAAACTCCAGCAAGTGGCGGCTATTTCAGCACACCAATACCTGAACGACCAAACGAACATAACGCGACAAATCTAGTCGGGTACCACACAAGCGTCGATAACTTGGGGCCCCCAATTTCGGTCCGCCGTTATCGGATCCAGAGATGAAAATGTCGCTATATATCACCTTCTGTCCGGTTGTGGGGGTTTGCCGCGTTCCAGTTGAAGATCCACTCCGTAACGCCCGCGTCTCTACATGGTCACGACGTTGTGATTCGCGTTATTCAGGCCCTATGTTGAGCCCCGTCGCGCCTACCCTCGACAACTCGGACCGGGCCAACCGCGGGGCCGGCAAGCTTCTGGAGGCAGCAAGTGGCAGCCGGGCAGGACAGTGCGGCGATCCAGGTCAGCGGGCTGTGGAAGATCTTCGGCCCGCGGGCGGATCGCGTCATGAAAGGCCCTGACAAAGATCTCGACCCGGCCGAACTACGCGAGAAGACCGGCTGCACGGCCGCCGTCAGAGACGTCACGTTCGATGTCAGACCAGGCGAGATGTTCGTCGTGATGGGTCTGTCGGGAAGCGGTAAGTCCACCCTGGTGCGCTGCCTGACCCGCCTCATCGAGCCGACGGCCGGAAAGATCTCCATTGGCGGCCAGGACGTGATCGCCGCCGCCCCCGCCCAGCTACGGGAATTACGCCGCCATCACGTCAGCATGGTCTTCCAGCACTTCGGCCTGCTGCCGCACCGGCGCGTCATCGACAACGTCGCCTACGGCCTGGAGATCCAGGGCGCTCCCAAACCGCGCAGGCACGAGCGCGCGAGAGAGATCCTTTCCCTGGTCGGCCTCGACGGGCACGCCACCGCCTACCCCGACCAGCTGTCGGGCGGCATGCAGCAGCGCGTCGGGCTGGCCAGGGCACTGGCCGTCGACCCCCAGGTGATGCTGTTCGACGAGCCGTTCAGCGCGCTCGACCCGCTGATCCGCCGCGACATGCAGGCCGAGGTCATCAGGCTGCACCGCGAGGTCGGCAAGACGATGGTCTTCATCACCCACGACCTGTCGGAGGCGCTCAAGCTGGGCGAGCGCATCGCGATCATGCGGGCGGGCCGGATCGTCCAGCTCGGGACACCGGAGGAGGTCGTGGGCGCGCCCGCCGACGACTACGTGGCCGACTTCGTCCGCGAGGTGCCGCGCAGCCACGTGCTGTCGCTGCGCTGGATCTGCCGGACGCCGGAGCCGGGCGAGCATCTGGACGGCCCCGTCCTCCCGGCCGGCACGATCATCAGGGACGCCATCCCCGCGGTGACCGGCTCGGCCAGGCCCATCCGTGTCATGAACGGGGACGAGCTGATCGGCGTGGTCGACCGCGTGGACATCCTGTCGGCGATGGCGCACGAGCCGGCCGTACCGGAGGAGATCCGGGTGCCCGAGCCCGCACCGTCACCCGAGGAGGCCGCGCAACCCGGCGCGCACCAGGGCGAGGCCGGCGACCCGACGGGAGCGCACCCGGACCAGGGCGAGGGCGACGACGCGGCGGGAGCGCACCCGGACCAGGGCGAGGGCACGGCGCCCGTCCCGCAGGCGCGCGCATGAGCGGCGCCGTCGCCGTCGCGGACGCTCCCGGCATCCGCCGCCCGCCCCGCTGGGTCGTGCCCGCGGTCGCCGTCGCCGCCCTCGTGGCCGGCTACCTCACGCTGAACGGCACCGCCACCCTCCCGCACGACGACGAGGCGGCCGCCTTCCTCGCCGTCAACGACGCCCGCGACTGGGTCGACGCCAACAGGAACGACAACCCGCTGTTCCTGTACTTCATCAACTACGTCCGCATCTACCTCGGGCAGCTCTACACCGCCTTCGAGACCGTGCTGCAGGCGCTGGGCTGGCCCGGCCTGATCGGGGTGATCGGCGGCCTCGGCTGGTTGGCCGGCGGCTGGCGGATCGCGCTGCTCGGCTTGGCCGGATTCGCCTCCTTCGGGGTGCTCGGCGTCTGGGACGCCGGTGTCCGCACGCTCGCCCTGGTGCTCGCCTCCGTGCTGATCGCCCTGCTGATCGGGCTGCCGCTGGGCGTCTGGGCGGGCCGTTCGCCACGCCTGCGCCGGGCCCTGTCGCCGGTGCTCGACGTCATGCAGATCATGCCGACGTTCGCCTACCTGACCCCGATGGTGCTCTTCTTCGGCATCGGCCCCTCGTCCGCGACCGTCGCCACCCTCATCTACGCGATGCCGGTCGCCATCAAGATCACCGCGCTGGGGATCGAGCAGGTCTCCCGTACCGCGACCGAGGCCTCCGACTCGATCGGCGCCACCCGCTGGCAGACGCTGCGCAAGGTACAGCTGCCGATGGCGCGCGAGACGATCGCGCTGGCGATCAACCAGACCATCATGATGGCGCTGTCGATGGTCGTGATCGCCGCTCTCATCTCCGCCCCCGGCCTCGGCTCCGACATCATCCGCGGCCTGTCGCGGGCCAACGTCGGCTTCATGCTGCCGGCCGGCGTCGCGATCGTCGTCATGGCGGTCGTCCTGGACCGGATGACGATGGCGGCGGCCCGCCGGAGCGCCACGGGACCCCTCGGGTACGCCGTCGCGGGCGCGCCGGCCGTGGTCGGCCTGGCGCTCACCTTCGTGCTGCCCCCCGCCTTCCCCGAACAGTGGGTGGTGCCGATCGGCGGCCCCGTCAACGACGCGGTGGAGTGGGCCAAGTTCAGCTGGTACGACGTCACCGAGGCGATCAAGAACATCACCTCCACGATCCTGCTCAACCCGCTGCAGGACGTGCTGACCTCCACGCCGTGGTGGCTGGTGGCCGCCGCCGTCCTGGCGCTGGCCTGGTGGGCGAGCGGGCCGCGCCCCGCGCTGGTCGCGCTGGCGTGCCTGCTGGCGCTGGCGGGGGTGGGGCTGTGGGAGCACAGCATGGCCACGCTGACCACCGTTCTGGTCGCCGCGGCCGCCGCGCTCCTGCTCGGCCTCGTCCTCGGCGTCGCCGCCGCGCGCTCGCGCGCCTTCTCGGCCGTCCAGCGTCCGCTGCTCGACGCGGCCCAGACGATGCCGTCGGTGGTCTACCTGCTGCCCGCGCTGGCGCTGTTCGGGCCGACGAGGTTCACCGCCATCTTCGCCTCGGTGATCTACGCGGTGCCACCCGTGGTGCGCCTGGTCGAGGACGGCATCCGCGGCGTGTCCCCCACCTCCGTCGAGGCGGCGCTTTCAGCCGGCTCCACCCGGCGCCAGCTGCTGTGGAAGGTCCAGCTGCCGATGGCACGCGGGGCCATCCTGCTGGCCGCCAACCAGGGCATCGTCATGACGCTCGCCATGGTCGTGGTGGGCGGCATGGTCGGCGCGGGCGGGCTCGGCTACGACGTCGTCACCGGCTTCTCCCAGCACTCCGACTTCGGCATGGGCTTCGTCGCCGGAGTGGCCACGGTGCTGCTGGGCATCATGCTCGACCGCATCACGCAGGGCGCCGACAGGCGCACTTCCCCCCACTCAAGAGGATGATCACCGGATGAAGATACGCCTCATGGCCGGGGTCGTCGCCCTCGGCCTGGCCGTCGCAGGGTGCGGCGGCGGCGCCAGGGTCGACGGCGGTACCACGGCGAGCCCCGCCACCCAGCCCAGCGGCTCGGCGAGCGCCGCGGCCGCGGGGACGGTCAGGATCGCCATCAACCCCTGGGTCGGATACGAGGCCAGCGCGGCCGTGATCGCGCAGCTGCTGCAGAGCCAGCTCGGCTACACGGTCGAGAAGAAGGAGCTCAAGGAGGAGGTCGCCTGGGCCGGCTTCGAGACCGGCGAGGTCGATGTCATCGTCGAGAACTGGGGGCACGACGACCTCAAGAAGAAGTACATCGACGAGAAGAAGGTCGCCGCCTCGGCCGGCTCGACCGGCAACAAGGGCGTCATCGGCTGGTACGTCCCGCAGTGGATGGCCGACAAGTACCCCGACATCACCGACTACAAGAACCTCAACAAGTACGCCGACCTGTTCAAGACCTCCGAGTCCGGCGGCAAGGGCCAACTGCTCGACGGCGACCCCTCCTACGTCACCAACGACGAGGCGCTGGTCAAGAACCTGAAGCTGGACTTCAAGGTCGTGACGGGCGGCAGCGAGGCCGCACTGCTGGAGTCGGCGGCGCAGGCGCAGGAGCAGCAGAAGCCGCTGCTGTTCTACTTCTGGACCCCGCACTGGCTCTTCGACAAGGTCAAGCTGGCCAGGGTGAGCCTGCCGCCGTACACCGCCGGCTGCGACGCCGACCCCAAGAAGGTCGCCTGCGACTACGCCGAGCTCGACCTCGACAAGATCGTGAGCAAGAAGTTCGCCGACACCGGCGGCAAGGCCTACGAGCTGGTCAAGAACTTCACCTGGACCAACGAGGACCAGAACGCGGTCGCCAACGACATCCAGAACAACGGGATGTCCGCCGAGGCCGCCGCCAAGAAGTGGATCGACGCCCACACGGCCACGTGGCAGGCCTGGATCCCGAAGTAGACGATCGTGTGCCCCCGTCGCCGGCGGGGGCACGCCGGAGACCGCACATGAGAACCAAACTGCTGGCCGCGGCCCTCACCCTCGGCCTGATCCTCACCGGCTGCACCAGCGAAGCACCCCAGACTCCGAAGGCCACCGGCACCGTACGGCTGGCCGTCAACCCGTGGGTCGGCTACGAGGCCAGCGCCGCGGTGCTCGCCTACCTCCTCGAGCACGAGCTCGGCTACAAGGTCGAGACCAAGAAGCTGACGGAGGAGGAGTCCTGGAAGGGCTTCGAGAGCGGCGACGTCGACGTCATCGTCGAGAACTGGGGCCGCGACAAGGAGAAGAAGGAGTTCATCCAGGACAAGAAGGTCGCCGTGTCCGCGGGGCTGAACGGCAACAAGGGCGTGATCGGCTGGTACGTGCCGCAGTGGATGGTCGAGGAGTACCCGGACATCACCAACTGGCGCAACCTCAACAAGTACGCTCACCTGTTCAGGACCGAGAAGTCGGGTGAGCTCGGGCAGGTGCTCGACGGCGACCCCACCTTCGTCACCGCCGACGAGGACCTGGTCCGCAACCTGAAGCTGAACTACAAGGTCGTCTACGCGAGCAGCGAGGACGCGCTGATCAAGGCGATGCGGTCGGCCACCAGGACCAGGCGCCCGCTGCTGATGTACTTCTACCAGCCGCAGTGGCTGTTCACGCAGGTCAAGATGGCCAAGATCAACCTTCCGTCGTACGCGATCGGCTGCGACGCCGTGGCGGCGAAGGTGGCCTGCGACTACCCGCCGTACCTGCTCGACAAGATCGTCAGCAAGAAGTTCGCCGACACCGGCGGCAGGGCCTACGAGCTGGTCCGCAACTTCTCCTGGACGAACGACCACCAGAACGCGGTGGCCAGCGACATGACCGACGGCGGCATGTCGGCCGAGCAGGCGGCCAAGAAGTGGATCGACGCGAACAAGATCGTGTGGAAGGACTGGCTGCCCAGGTGATCGGGCACCGGGCCCTCCCCCGGCCACCCCGGCGCGCGCCACGTCCCGGCCGCCGGCCGGGAGAAACCCGTCGCCGACCCGAGGGCACCCATCCTCACCCCAGGGAACCAGTCGCCGCCCGGACGGAACCGGTCGGCGGCCTGGGGGCACCGGTCCCGCCCCCCGAGGAAACCGGCCGCCGTCTCGGGGGCGCTGGTCCCGCCCCCGGGGAAGCCGGTCGGCGGCACGGGGGGAACCGGTCGGCGGCACGGTCCGGCGTCATTCGGTCGGCGGCCCGCCCCGCGCCGTGACGTGGCCGGGCAGGATGGGAGGTGGGGCGCGTGATCGGTGAAGGGACCGCGATGAGGCTGATGCGGTTGTCGGGGGTGGCCGGCGCGGTGGTCTTCGTCACCGCCTTCCTGGTGGAGGGCGCCACGCGGGGCGGCGGCTACGACCCGCTCCGGCATCCCGTCAGCTCGCTCGCCATCGGCGACCTCGGCTGGACCCAGACCGCGAACTTCCTGGTCACAGGGTTGCTCATGCTGGCCTTCGCGATCAGCCTGCGCGGCACCTCCCGCTGGGGCCTCGCCCTCATGCTCGCCTTCGCCGTCGGCCTGATCGGGGCCGGCCTCTTCGTGACCGACCCGGTGAACGGTTACCCGCAGGACACGCCGGCGACCTCCACCACCGCCGGCACCCTGCACGACCTGTTCTCGCTGCTGGTCTTCGCGGGACTGCCCGCCGCGTGCTTCGTGTACGCCAGGCGCTTCGCCGGATGGGGCAGGCCCGGCTGGACGGCGTACTCGATCGTCACGGGCGTCGTCTTCCTCGCCGGCTTCGTGATCACCGGGGTCGGCTTCTCCGGCGCCGCCGGACTCTCCCCGATCGCGGGACTGCTCCAGCGGCTCACGCTCGTCGTCGGCCTGACCTGGGTGGCCCTGCTGGGCAGCGGAATCCGTACGGTGTACCGTACATAAGGTGACCGTCGAGTACACCGGCAAGGGCGACCCCGCCCGCAGCCTCGCCCTCCTGTGGCGCACCAGCGAACGCCCGAGCCGCAAGGGCAAGCCGGAGCTGAGCGTCGACCGCATCGTCAGGGCCGCCATCGAGGTGGCCGACGCCGAGGGGCTGGCGGCGCTGTCCATGCGGAGGGTCGCCGAACGGCTCGGCGTCGGCACCATGTCGCTCTACACCTACGTGCCCGGCAAGCCCGAACTGCTCGACGTCATGCTCGACACCGTCTACGGCGAGACCGCCCGCCCCGACGACCTCCCCGGCGGCTGGCGGGCCCGCCTGCTGCAGATCGCCCGCGAGAACTGGGCGCTCTACCTGCGCCACCCGTGGCTGCTCCAGGTCGCCACCAGCCGTCCTGTGCTCGGCCCCAACACCACGGCCAAGTACGAGTACGAGCTGCGCGCCATCGACGGCATCGGCCTCACCGACGTCGAGATGGACTCGGTCATCACGCTCGTCACCGGGTTCGTCCACGGCGCGGCGCGAGGCGCGGTGGAGGCGCTGGAGGCGGAGAAGCACACCGGGATGACCGACGAGCAGTGGTGGGCGGCGCACGCGCCCTTCCTGCACCGGATCGCCGACGTCAACCGTTTCCCCGTCGCGTCGCGCGTCGGCGAGGCCGCAGCCGAGGTGTACGGCTCGGCGCACAGCCCCGAGCACACCTTCGAGTTCGGCCTGCAGCGCCTCCTCGACGGCATCTCCCTCCTGATCGACTCCCGCTCCTGACCGACTCCGGATCCCGACCGACTCCCGCCCCTGACCGGCGCCGATCCCCGACCGGCTCCGGATCCTGATCGACTCCCGCCCCTGACCGAGTCGCGTTATTTCTCCGGCAGTCGGGCTACATCAGATACCGGTCCGATGTGGGCAAGCTTGTCGGGATTGGCGACCGAGTGGACCGCCTGGACCACGCCGTCGGCGATGTCGAGTTCGACCACGGCGGCCACGCGTCCTTCGGCGTCGTACATCACAGCGCCCGGCCCGCCGTTGACCCAGGCCGGCCGGAGAGAGACGCCGAGCATCCGTATCCGGCGGAGCCCGGCGACGAGCAGCTGTGCGACGCGCCGCGGCTCGGTCGCCGGCTTCCCGATCGCCTGTGCCTTGCCGCCGCCGTCCCCGTGCAGCACCACGTCGGGCGCGAGCATGCCGAGCAGCGCGTCCATGTCGCCGCCCGCGGCGGCCTCGAAGAACCTGCGGGCGAGCTCCTTGCCCTGCGCCCGCCGCGCCGGGGTCGGCGTCCTGTCGCCCAGCCGCCCCCCAGCGGCGATGCGCTGCCTGGCGCGCGCGAAGATCTGCCGGCAGTTCACCTCGGTCTTGCCGATGATCCTCGCCACATCCGGGTAGCCGTACCCGAACACCTCGCGCAGCATGAACACCGCCCGATCCACCGGCGAAAGGGACTCCAGCAGCACGAGGAACGCCATCGACAGCGAGTCGGCCAGCTCGGCGTGCTCGGCCGGGCCCGGCCCATCGGCGGACACGACGACCGGCTCGGGCAGCCAGTCCCCCACATACGTCTCCCGCCGCACCCGCGCCGAACGCAGGTGGTCGATGCCCAGCCGCGTCACCGCCGTCGCCAGGTACGCCTTGGGGTCGGCGATCACGGTTCCCGCCTGGCGCGCCCGGGTCATGCCGAGGAACGCGTCCTGCACGATGTCCTCGGCGTCGCCCACGGAACCGGTCATCCCGTAGGCGATGGAGAACAGCAGCGGCCGGTACCCGGTCGCGCCCGTCTCATCCGCCGGCCCAGGCACAGAATCCCTCCCGCCGACTCGCGTACCGCTGCTCACCTACTCGCCTTCTCGCCTTCTCGCTCGAGGACGCTTCCGCACGACGGGCAGCAGAGTATCCGAGGCGCCCGGCCCGTCGATCACGCCCTATCACTGCACGGTTCCCTCCGGTGCCGCAACCGGCCCGGTCTTGTCCACATACCCCCGCCCGCACCAACGGCGGACGCAGGCCCGACCACGAAGGCAGACCCGACCACGGAGGCAGACCCGACCGCGGAGGCAGGGCGCGGCGGTCACCAGGCGATGCGGCCAAGGCGATCGATGAAGATCCCGGTCGGCCCGTCGGCGTCGATCATCGCGAGTTCGAGGATCGGGTCGGTGCCCTGGGTGACCGTCAGCTGGCCGGTGTGATTGTTCATGTCGGTGGCGGCGAACTTGCGGTTGGCGACCTCCCCGGGGGTGACCATGTTGAACTTGATCTCCGGGAGCGCCTGGGCGTACCGGACGGTGATCATGTTCAGTGCCGTCTTGGACGAGCTGTAGGCGAGCTCGTGCATTTTCGAGGCGGGCTGCTCCGGATCGGTCACGACCGCGAAGGTACCGACGGCGCTGGACACCATCACCACCCGCGGATTGTCCGCCGCCCGCAGCAGGGGAAGGAACGCGTGCGTGACCCTGACCGGTCCGTACACGTTGGTGTCGTAGACGGAATGAATCTCGTCAACCGTCGCGTCCGCGGGCGCGATGGCTCTTCCTGACGCGCCGGCGTTGTTGATCAGCACGTCCAGCCGGTCGGTGTGCTCCCGGACGAGTCGTTCCGCGTCGGTCACCGACTCGTCCGAGGTCACGTCCAGCGGGACCATGACCACGTTCGCGCCACCGGCGGTCAGCTTGTCGGCGGCCGCCCGTCCTCGACCTTCGTCACGCGAGCCGAGAAAGATCGTCCAACCCAGTTCCCCGAGGCGCCGGGCCGCCTCGAACCCCAGTCCCTTGTTGCCTCCGGTGATCAGCACCGAGGTCTGTTCCGCGTTCGTCATGCCCTCTAAGACGACATGCTCCATCGGGCTGTGACACCGTGTGAGCGAGCTCACATCAGGAGCACGTTGCGGGTTGCCGACTGTGCCGCCGAACCCCGCTGCAGCCGGCCCGGCACTCGATCCGGCCGACCACTCCGCCGCAGCCGACCCCGCACCGTAC
>NZ_JBSGDV010000026.1:50816-92950 GCF_053602555.1 Nonomuraea sp. NPDC004354
ACCGTACCCGCCAACCACTCCAACACAGGCCCGCACTCGTACCCGCCAACCACTCCAACGCAGGCCGACCCCGCACCCGTACCCGCCAACCACTCCAACACAGGCCCGCACTCGTACCCGCCAACCACTCCAACGCAGGCCGACCCCGCACCCGTACCCGCCAACCACTCCGACGCGGCCCGCACGGGGCCGACGGACTCCCGGGGGGAGATCAGCCCGCATCTTGGACGAGCCTTCGGACCCTCGGGCACGCAACCCTGCGGCGGCACGGAACGTGTGCCGATGAGCCAGGACAGCAAGCACGCTGATCGACGACCGCTCGAGCGGCGAGACCACCGGTGGAGAGATGGGCCGTCCGGTCGTTCGCCCGGTCAGGCCCCGATCTCGCGCTCGTAGGCCAGGAGGGTGTCGATGAACATCCTGCGCTGCTCCGGTGTGAGCGGCTCCAGCGCCTTCCGCCACGCGCCCGCCCCTCGCCCCAGCCACTCCTCGATCGAGGTCTGGTGCGCCGCGGCGATGCTGACGATCGTCCGGCGCCGGTCGGCGTCGTCCTCGCGCCGCTCCAGCACGCCTTTGCGGCTCAGGTCCCCGACCATGAGGCTTACGGTCGCGGGCGCCACCTCCAGCCGGGCCGCCAGGTCGTTCACCGTGGTGGGACCGTCGAACAGCAGGTACGCCAGCAGCGACAGGTGACGCGGCGCCAGCGACAGCGACTGCAGCTCTTCCGGAATCTTGATCCGCTTCACGCGCCCGACCATGCGCGGCATCAGCAGCAGCAGCGTGCGGATCCCTTCATCGACGCTCAGGCCCTCCGTTGACATCGGCCCACTCCTCGAAATACCTTGCCTATGAAATTAGCTTTGCTTGCAAAGCAAATCATCTTGACCATCTAAGGATATCGAATGGCCGAGGACTTCAATCAGCAGGTCATCGAGGAGTTCAGGGCGAACGGGGGCACCGTCGGCGGCATGTTCGAGGGCGCCCCGCTCGTCCTGCTCACGACGGTGGGCGCCAGGAGCGGCGCGGTGAAGACCAACCCGGCCGTCTACCTGCGGGACGGCGAGCGGATCCTGGTGTTCGGCTCCAACGCGGGACAGGACAGGCACCCTGCCTGGTATCACAACCTGCTGGCCAACCCGGACGTCGTGGTGGAGCTGGGGTCGGAGCGGTTCGCCGCGAGAGCGGTGCCGTTGGCGGGCGAGGAGCGGGACCGGATGTACGAGCGGCAGGCCGCCATCGACCCGGCCTTCGCCGCCTACCAGGCGAACACGTCGCGGGTCATCCCGGTCGTCGCCCTCCACCGCCTCGACCGACCGGCGACCCGCGACGACACTGTCCCCCGCGAGTCCCCCGCCCCCGAGATGCCCATGACCAGCGCGAACACGCCCAAGACACAAGTGCCCGAGACAAGGGCCACCGCGACGGAGGTGACCGACACCGGGCCGACCGGGCCGACCGCGACACAGGAGACCGAGACGAGTGTGACGGGGACGAAGGTGGCTCAGACGGGGGTGACCGCCCAGGCGGGGGTGACCGCCCAGGCGGGGGTGACCGCTCAGACGGGGGTGACCGCCCAGGCGGGGGTGACCGCTCAGACGGGGGTGACCGCCCAGGCGGGGGTGACCGCTCAGACGGGGGTGACCGGGACACAGGTGACCGAGACAGGGGTGACCGGGGCAGGGGCGACCGGGGCAGGGGCGGCCGAGACAGGGGTGACCGGGGCAGGGGCGACCGGGGCAGGGGCAGCCGCGGAGGGCGGCGCCGGGACAGTGACGCGCGGGACCGGCGCGGCCCGGTCAGACGGAGGCGCGGGACAGGGAAGCCCGGGGGCGGAGTCGGCGGCGCGGGTGCGGGCGTTCGGGGACGAACTGGCGCGGGTGCACGGCTGGCTGCGTGACGAGCTGGCGAAGGTCAGGAAGGGGGCGGCGCAGGGGCAGGGCTTGAGTGCGGAACTGCGCGCCCACTGCCTGACCTTCTGCGACGCGCTGCACTTCCACCACGGTGCCGAGGACAACGTCGCCTTCCCGCATCTGGAGGAGACGCACCCCGAGCTCGCCGATGCGCTCGCTCGGCTGCGGCGGGAGCACACCGTCGTGGCCCGGCTGATCAGGAGGCTGCGCGAGCTGCTCGACGAGGGCGGGGACGCGGCCGGCGAGGTCGAGAGGCTGGCGGCCGAGCTGGAAGCGCACTTCGACTACGAGGAGGAACAGCTGGTCCCCGTGCTCAACGCGATGACGTCAGTCCCGTGGGGAGCGCCTGGAGGTGCCGCGTAACGGCGGCCGGCCACGCACGCCGGCCGGCCGTCTCCCTGGACGGACGCCAGCCCCGTGCCCGGGGTGGGCTCGAGCGGGCTTGCCGTAGAGGGAGCAGGGGAGAACGCGGAAGGCCGCCGAGAGGAACGGCGGCCTGCCGCGAGACCAGCACAAACACCAACCGAACCAACCCAGGCCGCCGAGAGGAACGGCGGCCTGCCGCGAGACCGGCACAAACACCAACCGAACCAACCCAGGCCGCCGAGAGGAACGGCGGCCTGCCGCGAGACCAGCACAAACACCAACCCAACGAACCCGGGCCACCGAGAGGAACGGCGGCCTGCCGCGAGTCCGGGACAAACACCAACCCCGGAGCCGGAGGAGGTCAGGCCGGGGCGCCGTAGGTGGCGCGGACGCGGACGACGTGTTCCACCAGGGAGATCAGCGTCGCCTTGACCGACTCGCGGTTGCGGGCGTCGGTCCGCACGATCGGGATGTGCGGGGCGAGCGCCAGCGCCTCCCGCACCTCGTCCTCCGAGTGCAGGAACTGCCCGTCCCATCCGTTGATGCCCACGACGAAGGGCAGCTTGGCCTCTTCGAAGTAGTCGATCGCGGGGAAGGAGTCGGCGAGCCTGCGGGTGTCGAGCAGGACGACGGCGCCGATGGCGCCGCGGACCAGGTCGTCCCACATGAACCAGAACCGGTGCTGGCCGGGCGTGCCGAACAGGTACAGGATGAGGTCCCTGTCGAGCGAGAGCCTGCCGAAGTCCATGGCCACGGTGGTGGTCTGCTTGTTCGGGGTCAGGCCGAGGTCGTCGATGCCGGCTGAGGCATCGGTCATGACCGCTTCCGTCGTCAGCGGGAGAATTTCGGACACCGCACCCACGAACGTCGTCTTGCCGACGCCGAACCCGCCCGCGACGACGATCTTCGTCGAGGTGAGTCCGCCGCTGCTAGAGCCTGCGAAGTCCACTGAGCACCCTTTCGAGCATGTTCATGTCTGGCTGTCCCTGGTCGAGACGCGGCTGGTGCAGGCGCACGAGGCCTTCGTCCGCCATGTCGGCGACGACGACCCTGGCCACGCCGAGCGGGACCCGCAGCAACGCGGAGATCTCGGCGACGGACCGGAACGACCTGCACAGCGTCATGATGGCCTCCTGCTCGGGGGTGAGCAGCGCCATCTCGTCATCCGGGATCGACATCGAGGAGATCAGCGTCTCCATCGCCAAGTGGTAGCGGGGTTCCGACCTGCCGCCGGTGACTGCGTACGGACGGAACAGAGGCTCTTCGTCCCCTGCCCCATCGCTCCCGTACACCATCACATCACCGGGTCCTGGCAGCCTGGAGTTCCGCACGGAGAGCCGGGGTCAGCGCCTGACCGGCGCGGTCCACCAGCAGGGTCATCTGGTAGGCCACCAGACCCATGTCGCAGTCGGGCGAGGCCAGGACGGTCAGGACCGAACCGTCGCTGATGGCCATCACCAGGAGCAGGCCACGCTGCATCTCCACGACCGTCTGGGTCACGGGGCCGCCCTCGAAGACGCGCGATGCGCCGACGGTGAGGCTGAGCAGGCCCGCGGACACGGCCGCCAACTGGTCGGCCCGGTCCGGCGGGAAGCCCTCGGAGCTGGCCAGGCACAGGCCGTCGGCCGACACGACGACGGCGTGGGCCACTCCGGGGGTGTTCCTGACGAAGTCAGTGATCAGCCAGTCGAACCTATGGGCCTCGTGGCTCAAGGTCGTCACGCCAAGTCCTCCTTATCCAACCCGTTCGGGGCGGACTCATCGTTCACTTCCGCGCGTCCCCGGCGGATGCCCTGCTGGAAGCTGGACATCCGGTTTCTGATCCGGTCCGCCGAGACCGGCGGCATCGGGGTCATCTGCTGGGGCGCCTGACCCGCCGTGCCGGGGACCAGGTTCGCCTTCGGGGTGCGCTTGGGGAGACCGGCGGCGGTGATGCCGCCGAGGCTCGGGTCACTGGCCGCGGCCGCCGCCCGCCACCCCGCGTCGGCGGGGGTCCGCCACTGGTCACCATCAGAGGGTACGGCCTGGGCGGGCCGCTGCGCCTCCGGCAGGTGGTACTTGGGCTCCCGCCCGGGCGCCGCCGCAGACCCTGCCGCAGCCCCCGCCGGAGTTCCGGCCGAAGACGCCGCCGGGTTCCCGGTGGCGGGGCTGGTGGAGGGGGCGCTGGTGGGGCCGCTGGAGGGGCCGGTGGCGGGACCCGCGGAGGCGGACGGTCGCGCGGCCTCCTCTGGCCGCCTGAACCACGCCGACTCCACCGCGGCGAAGATCGGCAGGAACTCCTCCTGCTCGGGCTCCAGGGGCGAGCTGCCGACCGCGGGCATGGCGGCGGTGTGCTCCTCCCACCCGTACGGCTCGGCCGGCGGGTAGGACGGCGACGCGGTCGCGGGCGGCGACGTGAAGGCGCCGGTGTTGCCGCTGTCGGCGCGGGGGCCGCGGCGCGGCAGCCCGCTGTCGACGCTCGGGAAGGACGGTGACCGCCCGTTCTTCTCCGTGCCGGGGAGCGACGGGTACTGACCGTTCTGCTCCCTGCTCGGGAAGGACGGTGACCGCCCGTTCTTCTCCGTGCCGGGGAGCGACGGGTACTGACCGTTCTGCTCCCTGCTCGGGAACGACGGGTGCCCGTTCTGCTCGGCGCCCGGGAGCGACGGGTACTGACCGTTCTGCTCCCTGCTCGGGAACGACGGGTGCCCGTTCTGCTCGGCGCCGGGGAAGGACGGGTGCTGGCCGGCCTGGTCGAGGCTGGGGAAGGACGGGTGCGAGTGGCCCGGGTGCGGCGCGGTCTGGTCGAGGTTCGGCATCGCGCTCAGGTCGATGCTCGGGAACGACGGGTTGCGCTCGCCCTGGGGCTGCTGGCGGAAGAAGCCGCTGTCGCCGCCCGTGTCGGCGGTGAAGGTGCCGAAGGCCTGCCGGGTGCCCTGTCCGTTCGCGGTGGAGTCGTAGGACTCGAACGCGGTGAAGGCGCCGTTCTGCGCGGGCGCGCCGAAGGCGGGCGCGGAGGACGCGCTGCCGCCGAAGGCGGGCCGCGGGGGCGGCGGCGGCTGGTTGCCGTCGGCCAGCAGGGGCGGCGGCAGCAGGACCATCGCGAGGAGCCCGGTGCCCTCGCCCTTGCGCAGCTGCACGCGGATGCCGTGGCGCAGCGCGAGGCGGCCGACCACGAACAGGCCCATGCGGCGCGAGACCGACACGTCCACGACGGGCGGCTCGGCCAGGCGGCGGTTGGCCTCGGCGAGCTCCTCCTCGGTCATGGAGATGCCCTGGTCGCTCACCGACAGCAGCGCTCCGCCACCTTCGATGATGCTGCTGGAGACGTGGACCTGGCTGTTCTTGGGCGAGAACTGGATGGCGTTCTCGACCAGCTCGGCCACCAGGTGGACCAGGTCGTTGGCGGCGCTGCCGACGACCGCGGTCGCGCGGTGCACCTTGACCTGGACGCGCTCGTAGTCCTCGACCTCCGACAGGGCGGCGCGGACGACGTCGACGAGCTTGGCGGGCTGGCTGCGCCTGCGGGTGGGCTCGTGGCCGGCGAGGACCAGGAGGTTCTCCGAGTTGCGGCGCATGCGCGTGGCCAGGTGGTCGAGGCGGAACAGGTCGGCGAGGCGGCCGCCGTCCTGCTCGCCCTTCTCCAGGCCGTCGATCAGCGAGATCTGCCGTTCCACCAGCGTCTGCGTGCGCCGGGAGAGGTTGACGAACATCGAGCTGATGTTGCTGCGCAGCTCGGACTCCTCGGCGGCCAGCCGTACGGCCTGGCGGTGGACCTCGTCGAAGGCCTGCGCCACTTCACCGATCTCGTCCTTGCCTTCGACGTCGATGGGCGCGACCTCCGGCGCGGTGGCGTTGCCCGAGACGCGCAGGTTGCGCACCACGTCGGGCAGCCGGGAGCCGGCGATCTCGAGCGCCTCGCTGCGCAGGCGGCGCAGCGGGGTGACCATCGAGCGGGCGATGAGGACGGTGAAGAGCAGCACCAGGAGCAGCAGAAGCAGGATGGCGCCACCGATGACGAGGGCGGTGCGCAGTTCGGCGCTCCGCAGCTCCTCGGCCCTGTTGGTCACGGCCTGGGCGAGACCCAGGTTCTTGGGGTCGGTGTTCGACTCGACCTTCTGCATGACCGTGATGGCCTTGGCGTTGTCCTCGAACCACTGGGTGGGGTCGACGAGCAGCGCCCTGGCCTGGAAGGCCGGGCCGTCGTTGGTCAGCCGGATGGCGCGGGCCTTGGACAGCTCGGCCCTGACCACGTCGCTGTCGTTCTTGAGTCCGGTGGCGAGGGCCGTGGCCCTGGTGGCGCCGGCGTCGGCGGCGAAGCTGTTGACCAGCTGCCACTGCTCGGCGCCCGCGGCGATGAAGTCGGTCACCCGCTGCGCGTCGACCTTGGAGGTGCCGTAGTAGGACTCCAGCAGCATGATCCGCTGCCTGGAGACGGCCTCCTTGGCCTTCATCAGCACGGTCAGCGCGCGGAAGTCACCGAGGATCTGCGGGTCGTTGTTGAGGAGGCTCAGCTCCTCGTGCACGCGGACGAGCTGCTCGACGAGGTAGCGGTAGGCGCCGGAGTCGGGCCTGGCGCGCTGCTGCGACCGGATGGCCGGCAGCGACTTCAGCTGGGAGGCGGCGACCTTGGCGGCCTGCTGGACGCGGGGGCCGTAGGCGGCGTCCATGGCGGCGAGGTCGGCCAGGACGGCCTTGACCTGCTTGTCGACGGCGTCCTTGCTGTCCTCGTAGGGCTCTTTGAGCTGCCTGCGCTGCTTGGTCGCGTAGAACCAGCCGCCAGTGTCACGCTCCATTCCGAGCGCCTGGACCAGATCGCGGATGTGGGTCGCCTGCCCGGCGATGACCACGGTGCGGTCGTAGACGCCGATGCTGTCGACGGAGGAGACGACCCTCGCTCCGCCGAGGACCACACCCGCGATGGTGGGTACCAGGATGAGCGCGGTGAGACGAGATCTCACGCGCCAGTTACGCAGTCCCATTCGTGGCATCGACCGCTTCCCGCGGTCCCGCCTGGCGGTACTTCCGCCGTCGGATGTCACCGTCGTCACAGCCGTCGTTACCCCTCAACCCTGTCCGCAACAGGAATCATAAAGACCGTAATTCGCCCCACAACGTATCCGCCACAACTCGCGTACCAGGCAAAACGGACACAATCGTTACAAAGGTGACCGCAGACCGTTGCCGTTGGTTACCGGAGCGCGGCGAGCACGTGATCGCGGACTTGGGTCCGCTGCGCGTCGTCGCTGAGGGGGCGCCCGGCGCGGTCCACTACGTAGAAGACGTCAACCGCCTCCGCGCCGAGAGTCTCCACGCGAGCGGCTTTCACGTCAAGCCCGCACTCACCGAAAGCTCTGCCGATGCGCCACAGAAGGCCCGGGCGGTCGTGGGCGCGGACCTCCACCACGGTGGCCGTGGCGGAGGCGTCCTCGATCAGGGTGACGCGGGGTGGGGCGACCGGCACCCTGGCGGGTCGCACCGACCGGGCGCGGCGAGCCAGCCGCTGCTCGATGTCCAGGCGTCCGGCCAGGACCAGGCGCAGGTCGGCCTCGAGGGTCGCCGGGTCGGGGGGCGTGCCGTACTCGGGCACGACGGAGAACTCGATCACGGCCGTGGCGCTCGCGGAGGCGGCCGAGGCGGAGCGGACGATCATCCGGTGGGCGGCCAGAACGCCGGCCGCGCGCCACAGCAGGCCGGGACGGTCGGGGGCGACGACTGTGACGTTTGTCCCATTCACTCGGATCGCGCCGCCGCCGTGCCTGGCGAGGGCGGCCTGGGCGGGCGAGAGGGTGGGCACGGGAGGCAGCGGCGAGCCCGACAGCGCGCTGCGCACCCTGCGGACGAGGTCGTCGACGAGCGCGGCCTTCCACGAGTTCCACGCGGCGGGCCCCGTCGCGTGGCCGTCGGCGACGGCGAGCGCGGCCAGCAGGTCGAGCACCTCGCGCGAGCCGACCGCGCCGGCGACCTTCTCGATCGTCACGGGGTCGTCGAGGTCGCGCCTGGTCGCGGTCTCCGGCAGCAGCAGGTGGTGGCGGACGACGCTGGCGAGGATCTCGACGTCCTGCGGCGGCAGCCCGACGCGGGCGCCGATGTCGCGCACGACCACCTCGCCGGTGGCCGAGTGGTCGCCCGGCCAGCCCTTGCCGACGTCGTGCAGGAGAGCGGCGATCAGCAGCAGGTCGGGGCGGGCGACCTCGCGGGTGTGGGCGGCGGCGTTGGCCGCGGCCTCGATGAGGTGCCGGTCGACGGTGAAGCGGTGGATGGGGTTGCGCTGCGGGCGGTGCCGTACGCGCTCCCAGTCGGGCAGCAGCTTCACCAGGATCCCGGCCTGGTCGAGCTCCTCCCACACCGGTACGGCGGCGCGCCCGGCGCCGAGCAGGGCCACCAGCGCGTCGCGCGCCTCGTCGGGCCACGGCACCGGCATGGGCGCCGACTGGGCGGCCAGCACGGAGACGGTGGCGGGGGCCAGCGGCAGCCCCGACTCGGCGGCAGCGGCGGCGGCGCGCAGCACGAGCACCGGGTCGGTGCGGGGCGTGGCGCCGCGGGCCAGCACGACCTCGCCGGCGTGCTCGACCACGCCGTCGGCCAGCGGCCTGCGGCCGCGGGGGATCGGGCCGGACAGCAGCCGGTCGACGGTACGCCAGGTGGCGTCGAAGGCGTGCGAGACGGTCCTGCCCGCCTCGGCGAGCCTGCGCATCAACGCCTCGGCGTCGAGCAGGCCGAGCGTTCCCGCCACCGCGTCCTGCTCCTGCAGCACCAGCCGGTCGGCGCCGCGGGCGGTGACGACGTGGAGCGCGTGCCTGACGTCGAGAACCAGCTCGTAGGCCTCGCGGACGCGCGGGCCGGGGGCGGAGGCCACCCAGGCGGCGGCGACCGCCTGCATGGCCTGGACGTCGCGCAGCCCGCCGCGGCCGTCCTTGAGGTCGGGCTCGAGGCGGAAGGCCAGCTCGCCGCTGCTCCGGGCGCGCCTGTCGGCCGCCTCGCGCAGCTCGGCGAGCCGGCGGCGGGAGTCGGCACGCCAGTCGGCGAGCACGGTCTCCCGCGCCTTCCTGGTCAGCTCGGGGTCGCCTGCCACGTGCCTGGCCTGGATGAGGCCGAGCACGACCTTCAGGTCCTCGCGGGCGACCTTCACGGCCTCCTCGACCGTGCGGACGGAGTGGTCGAGGCCGACGCCGGAGTCCCAGATCGGGTACCAGATCCGGTCGGCGATCCTGGCGACGTCCTCGCCGCCGTCGTGCAGCATGACCAGGTCGAGGTCGCTGCCGGGGGCCAGCTCTCCCCTGCCGAGGGAGCCGACGGCGACGAGCGCGACGCCCTCGCCGCCGGGATGGGCCGTGCGCAGGAGGTCCTTCAGCCAGCGGTCGGTGTCCGCGGCCCGCTCCTTGCGGGTCGCGGCGAACGAGCGGGCGTCTGCTCTCACCGTGTCCTCCGGCCGGGCTCCTCGCCGCGCCTCGGCTCCGTCATGGTCACCGCGCTTCCGTGGTCACAGGGCTTCGGGACCGCGCTCTCCGGTGCGCACCCGGATCACGGTGTCGACGGGTACGGACCACACCTTGCCGTCGCCGATCTTGCCGGTCTGGGCCGCCTTGACGATGACGTCGATGACGTCGTCGGCGTCGTCCTCCTCGGCCAGCACCTCCAGGCGGACCTTGGGGACCAGGTCGACCTGGTACTCGGCGCCGCGGTACACCTCGGTGTGCCCGCGCTGGCGGCCGTAGCCGCTGGCCTCGCTGACCGTCATGCCCTTGATGCCGAACTGCTCGAGGGCGGCCTTCACGTCGTCGAGCTTGAAGGGCTTGATGACCGCGGTGATGAGCCTCATGCGTCCACCTTCTTCGAGGTCGTCGTGGCGAGCGCCGTCGACGGGCTCACGCCTGAGGCGTACACGGTGCCCAGGTCGTAGCCGGTCTCGGCGTGCATGGTGATGTCGACGCCGGCGAGCTCCTGGTCGGCGTCGACCCTGAAGCCCATTGTCCTGTCGATCACCTTGGCGGCGACCCACGACACCACGAAGGAGTAGCCGCCGACCGCGACGGGACCGAGGATCTGCAGGCCGAGCTGGCTGATCGGGCCGCCGTAGAGCAGGCCCTCGTTCTGCTGCTCGAGGAAGGGGTAGGCGGCGAAGAAGCCCAGGGAGACCGCGCCGACGACGCCGCCGACCAGGTGCACGCCGACCACGTCGAGCGAGTCGTCGAAGCCCAGGCGGTACTTCAGGCCGACCGCGTAGGCGCAGGCCACGCCCGCCAGCAGGCCGATGACGAGGGCCGCCCACGGGTCGACGAAGCCGCACGCGGGCGTGATGGCGACCAGACCGGCGACGGCGCCCGAGGCGACGCCGAGCGTGGTGGCGTGGCCGTCGCGCAGCTTCTCGACGACGAGCCAGGCGCCGGCCGCGACGGCGGTGGCGATCTGCGTGTTCATGAAGGCCAGACCCGCGGTCTGGTCGGGGGCGAGCTCGGAGCCGGCGTTGAAGCCGAACCAGCCGAACCACAGCAGGCCGGTGCCGAGCAGGACCAGCGTCAGGTTGTGCGGGCGCATCGGCTCCTTGCGCCAGCCCTGGCGCCTGCCGAGCACGAGCGCGAGCGCGAGGGCCGCGGCTCCGGCGTTGATGTGGACCACGGTGCCGCCCGCGAAGTCCTCGATGCCGAGCTGCCCGAGCCAGCCGCCGCCCCACACCCAGTGGGCCACGGGGAAGTACACGACCGTCGCCCACACCAGGGAGAACAGCACCCAGGCGCCGAACTTGGCGCGGTCGGCGATGGCGCCGCTGATCAGAGCGACCGTAATGATCGCGAACGTGAGCTGGAAGGCGGAGAAGACCATCATCGGGAAGTTGTCGGCCGCCGCCGCCTCGGCCGTCACCTGACCGCCCTGGACGATCAGACCCTCGTACACCGCGTTGAAGACGCCGGCCAGGCCGAGATTGTCCAGGCCGCCGACGACGAAGTTCAGCGTGTCGCTGCCCGAGGCGTCGAACGCCAGCGAGTAGCCGTAAAGGACCCAGGCGATCGTCACCACGATGATGCTGACGAACGACATCATCATCATGTTGAGGACGCTCTTGGCCCTGGTCATGCCCCCATAGAAGAACGCGAGGCCCGGAGTCATCAGCAGCACCAGGGCGGTGCATACCAGCATCCAGGCGGTAGTGCCGCTATCGATCATCGACGCGACCCTCCTTCACTTTCGGCCTGTACGTGTCGCAGTGGATGCCCCCAGCAGCGCACTGACGTGTCGCCTCAGCGTCTTCTTCCGCCGTTTCGTGGTTTGACGCCGCATGTTTCGCATGCGTGAAACTCCGCACCCCGGTGTTTCGCGGGTGTTTCGGACAGACCGGTACTACACTTAGGGTTGCCTAACCTAAGCGATCAAGGAAACTGTGATGACGTTCCGTCTGGCCGGGCTCACGGCCGCCCTGCTGTCCGCCCTCGCGCTCACCGCGTGCGGCACCTCCACCCCCGAAGGGACGGCCACGGGGCCCACCCGGGCGATCAAGCACGCGATGGGGGAGACGAAGGTCCCCCAGACGCCCAAGCGGGTCGTCGTCCTCGACACCGACAAGCTGGACACCATGGTGTCGCTCGGCCTGACGCCCGTCGGCGCCGCGCAGGCGGCCGAGAACCAGAAGTGGCCCGCCTACCTGGGCTCCGCGCTGTCGGCCACCACGTCGGTCGGCACCCTCCAGCAGCCCAACCTGGAGGCGATCACCGCGCTGAAGCCCGACCTCATCCTCGGCACCAAGTTCCGCCAGGCCGCCTTCTACGACAAGCTCAGCAGGATCGCGCCCACCGTCTTCACCGAGAAGGTCGGCGTCACCTGGAAGGAGAACTTCCTCCTCGACGCCGACGCGCTCGGCAGGAAGGCCGAGGCCGAGAAGCTGCTGTCGGCCTACGAGGGTCGCGCCGAGCAGGTCGGCGCGAAGTTCGCGAAGCTGAAGGTGAGCATCGTGCGATTCATGCCGACCGAGATCAGGATGTACGGCCCCGAGTCCTTCAGCGGCATCGTGCTCGGCGACGCGGGCGTCCAGCGCCCGGAGGCGCAGCTGCTCGCCGACCAGGACGACAAGCGCTTCGGCAAGCTGAGCCAGGAGAACATCGCGAAGGCCGACGGCGACGCCCTGTTCTACAGCGCGTACGGCGACGCCGCCGCCAAGAGCCAGGCAGAGGTCACGGGCGGCCCGCTGTGGAAGAACCTCGGCGCGGTGACCTCCGGCCACGCCCACGACGTGGACGACGAGGTGTGGATGCTCGGCATCGGCGTCACGGCGGCCGGCAAGATCCTCGACGACCTGGACACCTACCTGACCCCGCTGGCCCGATAGCCACGGGCGGGCCCTCAGGGCCGCCGTGGCGGCGTACGCCGGCGGCCGCAACCGCCTCTGTGGCCCGCGCGCCGCAACCGTCATGGAGCGGCGGGGTGGCCGGGGCGGCCCGCGCGAGCGGGCCCCGGCCGCGCCCACCGGCCGGATCCCGCGGGGCGCGGCCACGCGCGGCGAAGGGGCCGGCGAAGCGCCCGGAGAATCGGCCGGAGAAGGGCTCGGTCAGGCGGCGGCCGAGGCCATCTTGCGGAGCCTGGCCAGGGCGTCGCGCTCGATGCGGCGGGCGCGGTCGCGGCCGATGCCGTAGCGCTCCCCCACCTCCGTCAGCGTGTGCTCGCGCCCGTCGAGCAGGCCGTAGCGCCAGCGCAGCATCTCGCTGGTCGGGCCCTCCAGCCCGGTCAGCCACTCGTCGAGACGCTCGCGCTCCAGGATGTCGATCGCCTGCTGCTCGGGATCGGCCCACGTCTCGTCGGCGATCATGTCGCCCAGTTCGGTCTCGTCCTCGTCACCCACGCCGAGCTGGAGCGAGACCGGGTCGGAGGCCCAGCGGCGCAGCTCGCGCACCCGCTCGATCGGCAGGTCGAGCACCCGGGCGAGGTCGTCGTCGGTCGGCTCGGCGTCGAACTCGGCCAGCATGTCGCGCCGGACCCGCATGAGCCTGGTCATCTGCTCGCCCGCGTGAGTGGGCAGCCGCACCGGCCTGGCCTGCTCGTGGATGGCGCGCCCCACCGACTGCCTGATCCACCAGGTGGCGTAGGTCGAGAACTTGTACCCCCGCCGGTAGTCGAACTTCTCCACCGCCCGTACCAGGCCCAGGTTGCCCTCCTGGACCAGGTCGATCAGCGGCATGCCCCGCCCCGAGTACTTCCGTCCGACAGCCACCACCAGGCGCAGGTTGGCCTGGATGAACTCGTCCTTGGCGCGCCGTCCCGAAACCGCCAGGCGCTCGAGCTCCTCGTCGGCCGCGTCCCCGATACGCGGCTCGGAGCCCCCGCTGTCGAGCAGCTGCTCGGCGAACAGCCCCGCCTCGATCCGCTTGGCGAGCTCGACCTCCTCCTCCGCGGTGAGCAGCGGAACCCTGCCGATCTCGGCCAGATAGGTCCCGAGCAGGTCGCGATCGGCGACCTCCTGCGTGCGATTCCCCGTAGGCCTTGCCATCCCCAGGCACCTCGTTCCCGCAGCTGCGTTCTATATCCCGGCAACGTCCGGCCCGAAGCAAAGATTCCCAAAAGAACTACGACCACAGGACGGTTCTGCACCTCCTTCTCAGGGATGAGAAATTCTTTTCCTGGCGCGCGAAACAAGGCGGGGGCGGCGCCGATACGCCGCCCCCGCCGCAGCTCGCCGCGCGTCGCGGCTACGACCAGAGGATGACCCGCGGGACTCAATGCCCGCGGGATTCCGAGAAATGCCCGCCGGATTCAGGCGACCCGCTCGCCCGCCCGCCACACCTGCCGCACGAGCGGCACCCCTGGCCGGTAGGCCAGGTGCACGAACGACGGCGCGTCCAGCACGACGAGGTCGGCCCGCGCGCCCACGCGCAGCTGCCCGACGTCGTCACGGCGCAGCGCCCTGGCCCCGCCGTAGGTCGCGGCCCTGACCGCCTCCATGGGCGTCATCCGCATCTCCCGTACGGCCAGCGCCACGCAGAACGGCATCGACGAGGTGAACGACGACCCGGGGTTGCAGTCGGTGGCGATCGCCACGGTGACGCCGGCGTCGATGAGCCGCCGCGCGTCGGGATAGGGCGAGCGGGTGGAGAACTCCGCTCCCGGCAGCAGCGTGGCCACCGTGTCGGAGGAGGCCAGCGCGTCGACGTCGGCGTCGCTCAGGTGCGTGCAGTGGTCGGCGGAGGCCGCGTCCAGCTCGACCGCGATGCGCACGCCGGGACCCTCGGTGAGCTGGTTGGCGTGCACCCGCGGCAGCAGGCCCGCCTTGATGCCCGCCTGGAGGATCTCGCGCGTCTGGTCGCCGTCGAAGGCCCCCCGCTCGCAGAAGACGTCCACCCACTTGGCGTATGGCGCGCACGCCCGCAGCATCTCGCCCGTGACGGTCCTGACGTAGTCGTCGGCGTCGGTCCCGGCGGGCACCACGTGCGCGCCGAGGAAGGTGGTCTCGTCGGTGAGCGAGGTGGCGATCTCCAGCGAGCGCCGCTCGTCCTCCACGGTCAGCCCGTAACCGCTCTTGATCTCCACGGTGGTCGTGCCCTGCGCGGTCATCTCGGCGACCAGCGCCGCCGCGCGCGTGGCCAGCTCGGCCTCGCCCGCCGCCCTGGTGGCGGTCACCGTGGTGCGGATGCCGCCCGCGGTGTAGCTCTGGCCCGACATGCGGGCGTTGAACTCGAAGGTGCGGTCTCCGGCGAAGACCAGGTGCGCGTGGCTGTCGACGAAGCCGGGGATGACGCACCTCCTGCCGGCGTCGTGACGCTCGTCGCACGCGGGCGCCTGGCTGGAGGGACCGACCCACGCGATCCGCTCGCCCTCGATCACCAGCGCGGCGTCCAGGTGCTCGACGTGGCCGTCGAACAGCATCCCGATCCCGTCGATGAGGGTACTCACCTGATCGCTCCCATCGCCTCGTTCAGCATCCGCCCGACGTCTCCCAGCTCGTGCCGGCCGTCGGTGACGATCCTGCGACCGCCCGACACCACACTGTGCACGTCCGCGGCCGTCGCCGCGAACACGATCGTCTCCAGGGCGCTCTCGCGTGTCGCGCCCGCCGTACGGACCGAGTCGAGGCGGACCGAGACCAGGTCGGCCCACGCGCCGGGAACCAGCCCTCCGGCGTCGGGGAAGCCCAGCGACGCGTGGCCGGCGACGGTGGCGGCGGCCATCAGCTCGGCGGCGGTCCAGTGGCCGCGCTTCTCGCTGGCCAGGCGCTCGTTCAGCTCGACCGCCCTGGCCTCCTCGAACAGGTCGACGACGGCGTGGCTGTCGGATCCGAGCGTGATCGGCGAGCCCCTGTCGAACAGCGCCCTGGCCGGGCCGATGCCGTCGGCGAGGTCGCGTTCGGTGGTCGGGCACATGCAGATGTGGGTGCGGGAGTGGCCGAGCAGTTCGAGGTCGACCTCGGCCAGGTGGGTGGCGTGGACGGCGGTGGACCGCGGGCCGAGCGCGCCGTGCTCGTGCAGCACCTGGACCGGGGTGGCGGCGTAGCGCTCGACGCAGGCGGCGTTCTCGGCCCGCTGCTCGGAGACATGCGCGTGCAGCGGGGCGGCGTGCTTGCGGGAGAACTCGGCGACCGTCGGCATCTGCTCGGGCGGCACGGCCCTGACGGAATGGATGGCCGCGCCGATCTCCACGTCGTGCCGGCCCTCGTAGGCGGCGGCCAGCTCCTGCGCCCTGACCGCCCACGCCTCGCTGGTGCCGTCGCCGAAGCGCAGCTGCGGGCCGGTCAGCGCGGTGCCGACCCCGCCGGTCAGGTAGCAGGTGTCGAGCAGCGCGATGCGCAGACCGGCCTCGCGCGCGGCCTGGATGAGCGCGTGCCCCATCTCGTTCGGATCGTCGTACGGCACGCCGTCCGGCCCGTGGTGCAGGTAGTGGAACTCGCCCACGCAGGTGACGCCCGCCAGGGCCATCTCGGCGTAGGCGGCCCTGGCCAGCCTGAGGTAGGAGTCGGGGTCGAGCGCGCCCGCCACCTCGTACATCTGCTCGCGCCAGGTCCAGAAGTCGCCCTTGCCCGTCTGGGTGGCGCCGCGCAGCGCCCGGTGGAAGGCGTGGGAGTGCGCGTTGGCCATGCCCGGGAGCGTCAGCCCCGCGAGGGTGATCCCCTGCCGGTCGCCCCTGTCGATCGAGACGATCCGCTGGTCCTCGACCTCGATCACCACGCTGTCGGTGACGCCCTCGGGCAGCAGGGCGAGCTCGCACCAGTAGACGGTCATCGGGCCAGCTCCTCGAGCACGCCGGCGAGGGCGGTGACCCCGTGCGCGCAGTCGCCGGGTTCGGCGTGCTCCCGCGGCGAGTGGGAGACGCCCGTGGGGTTGCGGACGAACAGCATCGCGGCCGGCACGCCCGCCGCCGCCAGGATGCCCGCGTCGTGGCCCGCGCCCGTCGGCAGCACGGGAGCCGGGCCCTGCCCTGCCGTCCTGACTTCGGCGAGCGCCGCACCGACGGCGCGGGCGAGGCGGTCGCGCAGCGGCACCTCGAAGTCGACGACGGGGGTCCAGGACTCCTCGCGCACGTCCCTGCCCTCGGACAGCTCCCGCACCAGCGCCCTGACCGCCCCCTCGGTGGCGCCCCTCGCGTCCAGCCACGCCGAGACCAGGCCGGGGATGGCGTTGGCGTTGTTCGGCGAGACCCGCACCTTGCCGAACGTCGCCACGATCCCGTGCTTCTCTGCCGCGTCGCGCGCCTGGAGCACCGCGCGGGCGTAGTCGAGCATCGGGTCGTGCCTGTCCTCCAGCCGCGTCGTGCCCGCGTGGTTGGCCTCGCCGGAGAAGTCGAAGCGCCACCTGCCGTGCGGCCAGATCGCGCCGGCCACCCCGACGGGCTCGTCCAGGTCGGCCAGGCCGCGTCCCTGCTCCACGTGCAGCTCGACGAACACGCCGATCCTGGCGCGCGTCTCGTCGTCCCTGCCCAGCTCCTCGGGACGGCGTCCGGCCCTGCGCAGCACCTCGTCCATCGAGGCGCCCTCGTCGTCGGTCAGCGACCTGGCCCTGGCCGGGTCGAGCACGCCGGTCAGCAGCCGCGAGCCCATGCACGGCACGCCGAACCTGGCGCCCTCCTCGTCGGTGAAGCAGGCGACACCGATCGGCCTGGCCGGGGTGAAGCCCCTGGCCTTCAGCAGGTCGAGCGCCTGGAAGGCGGACACGACGCCGAGGGGACCGTCGTAGGCGCCGCCCTGCCGTACGGAGTCGAGGTGGCTGCCCGTGACCACGCCGGGTGCGCGGTCGGGGTCGCCCCACCAGGCCCACAGGTTGCCGTTGCGGTCGTCGTGCAGGCCGAGGCCGCGGCGTTCGGCCTCCTGCCGGAACCACTCCCGCAGCTCCATGTCCGCGGGCGACCACGCGTCCCGCACATAGCCGTTGGTCGCGGGATCCCGTCCTATACGCGAGAGTTCATCCAGCATGCCCTCACTCTAGTGAATGAATCCATTCAGCCACACCCGGCACCCCGGACTTCCGCCGGGCAGTGGGCCCGGCGGCGCTCGCCCGGCGTCAGGAGACGGGCCCCTCGCTGGGCCGGAGGGTCAGCTCGGTCAGGTGGGCGTCGGGGCCGGCGTTGATCGCCGCCAGGACGGCCCTGGCCACGGTGTCCGGCTCCAGGTACTTCTCCGGCTCGAAGGCCCCGCCCTCCTGCGCCCGCACGCCACGCTGCATGTCGGTGGCGACGCGGCCGGGGTAGACGGTCGTGACCCGCAGCGCGGGCTCCTCCAGCCGCAGTCCGTCGGCGAGGGCGCGCAGGGCGAACTTGCTGGCCGCGTAGGAGCCCCAACCGGGGTTGGCGCGCAACCCGGCGCCCGAGTTGATCAGGACCACGTGCCCGCCCGCCGCCCGCAGGGCCGGGAGCAGCAGCCTGGTCAGCTCGGCGACGGCGACCACGTTGATCTCCATGGTCCGCCGCCAGACCTCGGCGGGGGTGTCGGCGATCCGGCCCAGCGTGACCACCCCGGCACTGTGCACGAGCACGTCGAGCCGGTCGACGTCCTCGACGTCCGCGGCGGTGACCTCGGCGAGCTCGACCGGCCACGCGCGGGCGTCGGGGAGCTCGGCGGCCAGCGCGTCGAGGGCGGCCCGGTCGCGGCCGCCGAGGATCAGCCGGTGGGTGGGCGCCAGCGCGCGGGCGACGGCCTCGCCCACGCCCCTCGACGCCCCTGTGATCAGTGCGGTTCTCATGGTCGCCAGCCTAAGGGCCGCAGCTCGCCGGTCCCCGGCGTGACCAGCTCGAGGGAGTGCTCGCGTCCCGGATAGCCCGGATCGGTCGGCCGGACGCGCACCCGCGCGAGGTCGGCCTCCTGCAGCACGCAGGTGTACCACTCGCCTTCCCAGTGGAACTCCCAGCGGCCTGCGAGCCGGTCGAGCCCCTCCCGCCTGACCACCTCCTCGGCCGTGTCCGCGTCCGCCGCGGGGCCCAGGGGGTAGCCGAAGACGGTCAGCGGCCGCCAGCCGCCCTCCACCTGCCCGACGTAGCCGAGCAGGGCGCCGTCGTCCTCTCTCACGATCTCTCTCACGGTTGACACCATACTCAAGTTTGTATTCAAATTTGAAGGGTGAATACGACGCGCGTTCTCATCCTCGGCACGCTGCTCGACGAGCCGATGAACGGCTACCAGGTGCGGCGCCGCCTGGAGACGATGGGCGCCGACCAGTGGGCCAACGTCGCCTTCGGCTCGATCTACCACGGCCTCGGCAAGATGGCCGACGAGGGGCTGCTCGACATCGTCGAGAGCGGCAAGGGCGGCAAGACCGTCTACGCGATCACGGAGGCGGGCCGGTTCGAGTTCCACCGGCTGCTCATGCTGCTCTGGTACGAGATCAGGCCGATCATCGACCCCTTCCAGGTGGCCATGACGTTCATGGACCGGCTGGACAGGCCGCTGCTCAAGGACGCGCTACGGGTCAGATCCGACGAGCTCAGCCGGGCGGTCGCGATGATGCAGCGGGCGCTGGGCAGCAAACAGGCCTTCGGCGCCCCCCGGCACGTCGACGAGAACCTGCGGCTGAACATCGGCATGGTCAACGCCCAGCTCGACTGGGTACGTGAAGCCATCCAGAAGGTCGAAGAAGGAGACCTCCCCTGATGATCATCGATGCGCAAGGCTTAAGGAAGACCTTCGTCACCAAGAGCAGGAAGGGCACCCAGACCGTCGAAGCGGTCAAGAGCGTCGACCTCGAGGTGAAGGACGGCGAGATCTACGGCGTGCTCGGGCCGAACGGCGCGGGCAAGACCACCACGATCAGGATGCTGGCCACCCTCATCCTCCCCGACGGGGGAACCGCCAGGATCGCCGGACACGACCTGGTCAAGGAGCCGGGCGCGATCCGGCGCAAGCTCGGCTACGTCAGCCAGGCCGGCGGGGTGGAGGAGCAGAACACCCCCCGCGCGCAGGTCGTGTTCGCCGCCAAGATCTACGGCGTGCCCGACCCGGCGGGGGCGGCCGACGAGATCCTGAGGAAGATGGACCTCGCCGAGATCGCCGACCGGCCCGGCCGTACCCTCTCCGGGGGCCAGAAGCGCCGCGTCGCCATCGCCCTCGGGCTGGTCCACAGCCCTCCGCTGCTGTTCCTCGACGAGCCGACCACCGGCCTCGACCCGCAGAACCGCGCCAACCTCTGGGACCGGATCAGGGAACTGCGCGAGCGGGGCACCAGCGTCCTGCTGAGCACGCACTACCTGGAGGAGGCCGACGCCCTGTGCGACCGCCTCGCGATCGTGGACCACGGCGTCGTGGTGGCCGAGGGCACCCCTGCCGAGCTGAAGCGGTCGGTGTCCGGCGACGTGGTCACCCTCAGGCTCGACGAACTGGACGAGGCCGCCCGGGTGCTGGGCCCGCTGGCCAAGCAGACCCGCGTCGACGAGGACATGCTGCGCGTCTACGTCGACGACGGCGAGCACGCGCTGCCGGCGCTGCTGCGCACGCTGGAGGCCGAGGGCCTCTCCCTGCGCTCGATCGCGCTCGAGCGGGCCACGCTCGACGACGTCTTCCTGGCCAAGACCGGCCGGTCCCTGCGCGACACCGGAGCCGCCGCATGATCCGCGACACGTCCCTGTTCTTCGGCCACGAGGTCAGGAACACCCTGCGCAACCCCGTCTGGCCGCTGTTCGGCATCATCCAGCCGGTGATGTACCTGCTGCTGTTCGCGCCGCTCTACGCGGGCATGGCCTTCCAGGGCGACATGGGCCGGGCGCTGACCTCCTTCGCGCCCGGCATGCTGGTGATCACCGCGCTGTTCGGCTCGATGGGCGTCGCCTACGGCACCATCTACGAGATCCGCAGCGGCGTGCTGGAGCGGATCGCGGTCAGCCCCGCGTGGCGGCCCGCGATCGTGCTCGGCCGGATGCTGCGCGACGTGGTCGCCCTCATGATCCAGTCGCTGGCGGTGATCCTCATCGCGCTGCTGATGGGGCTGCGCATCGGCCCGCTAGGGCTGGTCCTCATGCTGCTGCTGCTCGGCGTCACCGGCCTGTTCGCCTCCGGCGTCGCCTACGGCCTGGCGCTCGGCCTGCGCGACGAGAACGCGATGGGGCAGATCATGCAGTTCTTCGCCCTGCCGCTGATGCTGCTGTCGGGCGCGCTGCTGCCCATGGCGCTCGGCCCCGACTGGCTGGAGAAGATCGCCTGGTTCACGCCCTTCTACCACCCCGTCGAAGCGGGACGCGCGCTGTTCGCCGGCACGCTGACCGACCTGTCGATCCCCCTGGCGTTCGGCATCATGCTCGCCCTCGCCGCGGTGACCGTCACCTGGTCGGTCCGCTCCCTACGCAGACTCGCCGGCTGACAGGAACGTGCCCGTCTCCTCCGTCATCCGCTCGTACTCCTCGAGCCTGGCCTGCGTCCGCAGCGGCGCGGCGTCGGCCATCGCCTCCACCAGCGCCATGGCCAGGGCGAGCGGGGCCGCGTGGGAGTCGAACACCAGGCGCTCCCCGACCGGCGCGTCCAGCACGACGTCGGCGGGGAAGCCCGGCCGGTCGGTGATCACCGCCGTCCTGAGCCCGAGCTTGGTCGCGTACTCCAGCGCGTGCACGGTTTCGGCCGGATACCGCGGCAGGACCACCGCGAACACCCATTCGGCGCCCGCCCTGCGGGCCGCGTGCAGCCCGTCGACCAGCTCGGAGCCGCCGTGGACGAGCAGGCGGACGTCGGGGTGGACGCGCCTGGCGAAGTAGGCGAACGTGGTCGCGAGCCCGGAGGAGACGCGCAGCCCGAGCACCGGCAGCGGTTCGGCGGCGGCCAGCGACTCGCCCAGCTCCTTGAGCGGCAGGCCGTTCAGGCGGTCGCGGATCAGCGTGAGGTTGCGGATCTCGTCGTCGATCGCGCCCCTGAGCAGGCTGCCGCCCTCGGGCCTGCCGCCGAGCACGAGAGGCCGCAGGGCCTGCCGCAGCTCGGGGTAGCCGCCGAAGCCCAGCACCATCGCGAACCTGGTCACCGAGGGCTGGCTCACGCCCGCCCGCTCGGCCAGCTCCACGCTGGACAGGAAGATCGCCTCGTCCAGGTGGTCGGACAGGTAGTGCGCGATCCGCCGCTGCACGGGCGACAGGCGCCTGCCGTCCAGCAGCCCCTCAAGTCCGTCCCTCACGCCACCTCCAACACACCGACCTGCCCAACCCCTTCCCGTCACCCGGGTACGGGCACCCTGTCCCCGACGCCCCGGCTCGGCCCCGCAGGAAGTCCGCCGGGGCGTCCTACGGGGTGAGCGGCGGCGCTCTCCGGGAGGACGCGGGCCGGTGGCCGGCGGCGCCGTTCTCATGGACGACGTCCGCCCGTGACCACCGGCTCCCGCGCCGGCGGGCCGTCAGGACTCGCGCATCGGGATGCGGACGCCGCGCTCGTCGGCCACCGTCACCGCCTCGTCGTAGCCCGCGTCCACGTGCCGCATGACGCCCGTGCCCGGGTCGTTGGTGAGCACCCTGTTGAGCTTCTCCCCCGCCAGGGCCGACCCGTCGGCGACGGTCACCTGCCCCGCGTGGATCGAGCGCCCGATGCCCACCCCGCCGCCGTGGTGGATGGACACCCAGGCGGCGCCCGACGCCGTGTTCAGCATCGCGTTCAGCAGCGGCCAGTCCGCGATCGCGTCCGAGCCGTCCGCCATGGCCTCCGTCTCCCTGTACGGCGAGGCCACCGACCCGCAGTCGAGGTGGTCACGCCCGATGACGACCGGCGCCTGGAGCTCGCCCGAGGCCACCATGTCGTTGAAGCGCTCGCCGGCCAGGTGGCGCTCGCCGTACCCGAGCCAGCAGATCCGCGCGGGCAGGCCCTGGAAGTGGACCTTCTCCCCCGCCATCCTGATCCACCGGGACAGCCCCTCGTTCTCGGGGAAGAGCTCGAGGATCGCCCTGTCGGTCGCCGCGATGTCGGCGGGGTCGCCGGACAGGGCCGCCCAGCGGAACGGGCCCTTGCCCTCGCAGAACAGCGGCCTGATGTAGGCGGGCACGAAGCCGGGGAAGTCGAAGGCCCTGGCGTAGCCCGCCAGCTGCGCCTCGCCGCGGATGGAGTTGCCGTAGTCGAAGACCTCCGCGCCCGCGTCCTTGAACCCGACCATGGCCTCGACGTGCCTGGCCATCGACTCGCGCGCCCTGGTGGTGAACCCGGCGGGGTCCTTGTCGCGCTCGGCGGCCATGTCGTCGAAGGCGACGCCGATCGGCAGGTACATCAGCGGGTCGTGGGCCGAGGTCTGGTCGGTCACGATGTCGATCTCGGCGCCGCGGGCCAGCAGCTCGGGCACGGCCTCGGCGGCGTTGGCCACGACGCCGATGGACAGCGGCCTGCGCTGGTCGCGGGCCTCGTAGGCCAGGCGGAGCGCCTCGTCGAGGGTGGCGGCCTCGACGTCGAGGTAGCGGTGCTCGATGCGGCGGGTGACGCTGCGCGGGTCGCAGTCGATGCAGATGGCCACGCCGCCGTTCATGGTGACGGCCAGCGGCTGGGCGCCGCCCATGCCGCCGAGCCCGGCGGTCAGGGTGATCGTCCCGGCCAGCGAGCCGCCGAAGCGCTTGGCGGCCACCGCGGCGAAGGTCTCGTAGGTGCCCTGGAGGATGCCCTGCGTGCCGATGTAGATCCAGGAGCCCGCCGTCATCTGGCCGTACATGGTCAGGCCGGCGGCCTCGAGGCGGCGGAACTCCTCCCAGTTGGCCCAGTCGGGAACGAGGTTGGAGTTGGCGATGAGGACGCGTGGCGCCCATTCGTGGGTGCGGAAGACGCCCACGGGGCGACCCGACTGCACCAGCAGCGTCTCGTCACCTTCCAGGGTGGTGAGCGTGCGGGTCAGGGCCTCGAACGAGGGCCAGTCGCGCGCGGCCTTGCCCGAGCCTCCGTAGACGACGAGCTGCTCGGGGTGCTCGGCGACTTCCGGGTCCAGATTGTTCTGGAGCATCCGGAGCGCGGCCTCCTGCGGCCAGCCCTTGGCGGTGAGCGTGGTGCCTCGCGGCGCGCGCACGGTACGGCTCATGCCTCTTCCCTCCTGAATGAACATATTCATCTATGTCACTCGAAGGGTACAACGCCTGCTCCCGTCGACAACCCCGCGACCCCGTGTCAGGGCCGGTCCGGGTACTGCCACCGCTCCGTGCGCTCGTCCCAGCGGGAGCCGGGGGGCGGCACGTCGTCGCGGCGGTCCGCCGGATGGCTCTCCATCAGCCACTGCCACCAGATCCAGCCCGCCAGCGCCGGCAGGCCCACCAGGACCAGCGAGAACTTCCAGCCGCCCGGCACGAAGACGGCCACCACCAGCGCGACGAAGAGCACCACCACGGCCGCCACCAGCGCGATACCGATCTTCTTCCAGAACGACATGCGACCTCCTGGGTCAGGTCAGCGGGTGCCACGCAACAGCGCGTCGCCCGATTCGGTGATCTGGTGCAGCATCAGGTTGGCGTGCCGGGTACTGACGATCAAGCCCGCCTGCCGGAGCACTCTGGCGTGCTCGCTGGCGCTGGAGGTGGGCACCCCCGCCCGCCGGGCCAGCTCGGTCGTGCTGCATCCGGGGGCGAGCCCGACGCACCGCAGCACCGCCGCCCTGGTCTTGCCCAGCAGTTCGGCCAGCGCGTCCCCGCCCGTCTTCCGTCCGGCGACGCCGGTGCGCGCCACCGGGTAGACCAGCACGGGCGGCAGGCCGGGGTCGGCCAGCGTCACGGGCGCGGTCCTGCAGAAGTAGCTGGGGATGAACGTCAGCCCGCGCCCGCGCAGGCGCAGTTCCCTGTCTCCCGCTGGGTAGTCGACCTCCAGGACGGGGGCGCGCCACCGGACCTTGGGCGACAGCTGGGTGAACATGCCCTCGACGCCGCCGTCGGCCAGGTGCCTGACCCTGGTGCCGCGGTCCTGGCTGACGGCCCGCTCCACCTCGCCCCAGTGCTCGCCGAGCGCCGTCTGGAAGTACCCGGCCGCGACCGCGGCCAGCCTGCGCATGGCCGGGCCATCGTCGGGGAGCGACTCCAGGTGGGCCGGCAGCCCGTGCCGTGCGCGCAGCAGGTCGAGCTCGCGCCGCACCCTGGCGGGCGGCGTGTCGAGGATGGCCTGGATGCCCTCCTCGAGGCCCTGCTGCGCCTCGATCGGGGTGAGGAAGTCGGGGAAGTAGGCCGCGCGGGGCGCCAGCGGCACCAGCATCCTGCGCACGTCCTGCAGCAAGCCGGTCTCGGCGAGCTTGGCGCGCGCCCGCCGCCGCCATTCGGCCATGGCGGCGCCGCCGTCGCCGGCCTGGAAGCGGTGCAGGCTGGCCACCGTCTCCCACAGCGGATCGGCCCGTGAGGCGATCCGTACGCGTGCGAGGTCGTCGCCGGTGAAAATGATGCGCAATATGCCGCCCGCCATGCGTCGCAGTCTCGCGGGGGGCGCTTGCAAAAGCCTGAAAGTTAAATTGCTGACCCGAAATATACCGACATAGCTGGGTTATTCGGGTGAGCCTGAAACTGCATGACACTTCGCTGCGCGAAGTGCTGGACTTGATCTCGCCTGAGGGGGCATTCGGCTGGTCCACAACGACGGTTTCTGGAGGCGATACAGGGGAGTCTCCAGCAGCCGTACGGCCCGCGCGGGCGCGCGAGCCGTACGCGATCATCAGCAAGGGAAGCCTGGCATCACCCTGACGGCTTCGTCGCCACCGACCCGGATGACGGCCGCCCCTGCGAACAGCGGCCCTCGCCCTTCGTGGATCATGAAACGAGGAACTGAGTGGCGGCCAGCTCCCGGTAGAGCTCGTCGGAGCCCACCAGCTCGTCGTGGGTGCCGACCGCCCGCACACCGCCCGACTCCATCACCACGATGCGATCGGCGTTGGTGACGGTGGACAGCCGGTGCGCGATCACCAGCACCGTCGTCTCTCTCGCCACCTCGGCGATCACCTCACGCAGGCGGAGCTCGTTGACCGCGTCGAGCTGCGAGGTGGCCTCGTCCATCAGCAGCAGCCGCGGCCTGCGCAGCAGCGCCCGCGCGATGGCGACCCGCTGGCGTTCGCCGCCGGACAGCAGCACGCCGCGGTGGCCGACCGGCGTCTCGAGACCGTCGGGCAGCCTGGCGACCAGGTCGTCGAGCCTGGTGCGGGTCAGCGCCCTGCGCAGCTCGTCCTCGGTCGCGTCCGGCGCGGCGAACAGCAGGTTCTCCCTGAGCGTGCCGGCCAGCACAGGGGCGTCCTGCTCGACGTAGCCGAGCGCGGCGCGCAGCCGCTCCAGCGGCCAGTCACGGATGTCCACGCCGCCGACCTCGATCAGCCCGTCCTGGTGCTCGTAGAAGCGCTCGACCAGCGCGAACACCGTGGACTTGCCCGCGCCCGACGGTCCGACCAGCGCGGTCAGCCCTCCCGGCGGCACGTCGAAGGTCACGCCGTGGTGGACGGGCGCCCGGTCATCGCCGTAGCTGAACACCACGTCCTCGAAGCGCACCCCGACGGGCTCGTCGCCGCCGGGGGCCACGCGGGTGTCCTGGCCGGCCGGTTCGCCCGGCAGGTCCTCGATCTCACGGATGCGCTTGAGCGCGGCCAGGCCGTTCTGCAGCTGCACCGCGCCCTCGACCAGCTGGCCGATCGGGGCGACCAGGTAGAACAGGTACAGCAGGAAGGCGATCAGCGCCGAGACCTCCAGCGTGCCGGCGGCGACGCGGGCGCCGCCGACGGCCAGCACACACAGGAAGGCGACCTGCACCGCCATCCACGTCGAGACCCCGGCCAGCGAGGTCCAGCCGGCCACCTGCAGCCCCTTGGCCTTGGCGCGTTCGGCGGCCGCCCCGATCACGGCGACCTCGCGCTCCTCCGCGCCGCTCGCCTTGACCGTGCGGTAGGCCTGCAGTGCCCGGTCGAGCACCGCTCCCATCTCGCCGACGGCCTCCTGGGCCTGGTGCTGCGCCCGCTGGATGCGCGGCATGACCAGCGCGGTCATGCCGCCGATCAGCACCACGACCAGCAGCGTGACCAGCAGGAGCACGCCGTCCATCAGCGCCATCATGACGATCGCGCCGATCAGCATGAAGACCGCGGCGATCGAGTCCACGATGCCGTTGGTGAGCACCGAACGCAGCAGGGTGGTGTCGCCGGTGACCCTCGACAGCAGGTCGCCCGGCTTGAGCCGGTCGACGTCGGCGACCTTCAGCCGCAGCATCCTGTCGACGAGCCTGCGCCTGGCGCCCAGCACGATGCCCTCGCCGGTGCGTTCCATCAGGTAGTTGCCGCCGGCCGAGACCACCGCGCCGATGACGACGGCGACCGTCAGCGCGATCAGCGGGCCGGTCATCGACCGTTCCGCGCCGAAGGCGTCGACCACGTACTTGGCCAGCAGCGGCATCGCCAGTCCCGCGGCCGAGCCGACCAGGCCGAGCAGCCCGCCGGCGACTAAGATCTTCCGGTGCGGCCCGAGGTAGGCCAGCAGGAGCCTGAAGGGTGGCTTCTCCCCCTCGGCGGCCTGCGCTGTCTCGCGGTTGTCGCCGCTCACGTTTCTCCGTCCCCGTCACATACGTCCACAGACATTCTGGGTCGCGGCACGGCCGCGCGCGCTCAGGGAAATCACCCACCTTTCCCTGATTGCCGCGGTACGCGCATGCGTCAACTTAGATTGACGCATGGGCGGAAGTCAAGCGAAGTTGACGCGCCTTCAGTCGATCTCGGGGACGTCGGGGACGTCGTGGTCCGCGTCGCCGTCGTCGGCGCGGCGAAGCTTGATGTCCTCGGCCCACGCGTAGGCGAAGCGCCTGATCTCGTGCAGCCGCTCCTCGTCGACGCCGTAGGCCATGAACGCCTCGTCGGCCAGCAGGTCGACGCTTTCCAGGCGCTGGATCAGGTCGTCGAGCAGCCAGTCCTCCTCGAAGGCGGCGCCCAGGCGCTCGAGCTCGCGGAAGGAGTAGCGGGTGGCCGCCGCGGCGACGTCGACGAAGTCCTTGGGCAGGCCCCGCCCGTGCAGCGCCCGCACCTTGAGGCCCACCGCGTCGTCCTGGCCGACCACCCGGTAGCCCTCCAGTGCCAGCGGCCGGTCCCTGAGCGGCTCCCTGAGCAGGCTGACCGTGCACCGCTCGCCGCCGGCCTCGTCGCGCACGACCATCCGCGCCACCCGCTCGGTCGCGTCGGCCGGCGTCACCGCCAGGCCGTGCCGCCGCAGCTCGGCGGCCAGCTCCGCGGCGACCTCCGGCAGCGGGACACCCCGGTCGGTGGCCAGCACGAGGTCGTCGCCCGGCCGCTCGGTGAGCCCGTGGGCGGTCATCGCGTGACCGCCGGCCAGCAGCAGGCCGTGGCGCTCGCGGACGTCCAGAGCGGCCTCGATCAGCCGCGCGTGGAACGCGGGAACTCTCACGGTGACCACATGCCCTCACTCATGCGCGCGCCTCTTGCGGGTCGATGGAAGGTCGTGCCGTCCTGAGACGAACTCCTGAACCGCGATCTTGACCTTGATCACCGGCCGGCGCCAGCGCTCCTCGCGGCGCAGCGCCGTGGCCATCTTGCGGGGCGACCTGACCGCGAAGAACCAGTGCGCCCAGGGCGAGCCGGGCCTGGCCAGCCGCAGCGCGCCCACCACCAGCAGCGGAGGTAGGAACAAGCCCACCAGTCCCGTCCAGATCTTGCCCTTGAGCAGCGTGATCACGGCGAGCGCCAGGTTGGCGAGCAGCAGCCACCAGGGGGCGACGCGGCCGACCTCCCAGGTCAGCGGGCGCAGCCCGATCAGCAGCAGCCCGGTGACCGCGACCGCGACGAAGACGGCGTCGACGGAGGTGCGGCCCTCCTCCTCCCAGTACACGTCGTGCAGGTGGAGGATGAGCGCGAACTCGTCCAGCACCAGCGCCGCGCCGACGCCGAAGACCGCGGCCGCCACCGCCGACCCCGCGGCGACCAGCCCGCTGACGCCGCCGACCAGCATGAGGACCACGCCGAAGACGACGTGGTGGATGTGCATCTCGCCGACGCTGACGTTGCGGAACCAGCCGATCTTGGCGCGGATGAGCCTGACGTTGATCCGGGTGGCGACGAAGGCCACGATGAGCGCGACGAAGAAGCAGAACAGCGGCAGCCGTCCTGTGTCAACGATGCGTTCCCTGATCCAGTCCCCCATGTACCTGTAAGTCAGGCTACCCAGCGCGGGCCCGCAGCGCCTTGCGATATTCCTCGGCGACCAGGGCCTGGCGCACGTTGTCGCGGACCCTCTCGAACGGCGGGGCGTCCTGACCCGCCATCAGCCGGTACTGCTCGCGCAGCCGCCGCTCGGACAGCTCGAGCGTGGCGGCGTGGACCTTGCTGAGCGCCGAGTCGAGCTCGGCGGCGCGCACCCCGGCATAGGTGTGCTCGTCGTAGGACGGCACCCCGGGCAGCGGCCGTCCCTCGCGGGCGGCCCGCGCGCGGCGCGCGTTCTCCTCGGCCAGCTCGCGCTGGAACCCCTGCTCGCTGACATCGGCGAGCAGCCCCGCCTCCCGCGCCCACACCCGCCTGACCTTGTCGAGGACGGCCGCGCGCACCGCCCTGTCGCGCAGCGCCCTGCGCGGCGTGACCCCGGCGTGCGCCCGGTCCCAGAAGCCGGGACCGAGCGCGAGGCCGTACCGGGTGTACTCGGAGAGCACCTCGGCGCGGGCGGTCTCGGCCGCCCTCAACACCTCGGCCCCCACCACAGGCTCGCCCTCGACCAGGGTGACCCGGTCGCCGGGCCGCAGGCCGAGCACCTCGGAGACGGTCGCGGAGGCGGCCAGGCCCCGCGGTGGGGGCGCGCCGCCTCCGCCCCGGGTGAGCGCCACGACCAGGGCGACCAGGACGGCGACGCCCACGACCGACGCGGCGGCCGCCCTGCCGAGCGGGAGGGCACGGCGCCCGGTCCCCGGCGTGGCGCTCCTCATGACCTCAGCTCGCGATCTTCATGTCGAAGACGTGGAAGCCGGCGTCGGCCAGCGGGCTGCCCTGCGGGAACGTCACGGTGGCGACGGTCTTGGCGGGGTCGAGCGGCACCGCGTAGCCGAACACCGACACGCCCGACTCGGTGGTCTGCCCGGTGGCCGGGTTCCGGTAGCTGGTCTGGGTCCTGTTGTGGTAGGTCGCGCGGGCCACGACGACGCCGCCCTCGGGCGCTGTCGCGTCCCACTGGTCGCCGAAGCGCACGGTCTTCTCCTCGACGCTGCCGTCGGTGTAGGTCACCGTGAAGACGCCCTCGCGCACCTTGAACGCCCCGGCGCCGAGCAGCACCAGCCGGTCGCCGCGGCCCTCGAGCCTGACGGTCTGCCCGGCCGCCTTCACGTTGTCGGTCCAGCCGTAGGGGCGGGGGTGCCAGACGAAGTCCGCGCCCAGCACGCTGACGGTCGACCCGGGGACCAGGCCCGCCTTCTCCAGGCCCTGACCCGAGTAGCTGCGGCCGCTGGTGGAGAAGCCGCCGGTGTTGGGGTTGTGGTCGGAGCTGACGCCGACGTTGTTGTAGGCCTTCTCGACGGACTCGTGGACCACCGCCGGTACGGCGGCGCCGTTGTAGGCCCCGCGCGAGACGCTCCCCTCGACCGGGTTGCCGAAGTAGTCACGCCCGCCCACACCCTCGACGAGGGAGCCGGAACCGAGCGCCGGGGAGCCGGCGAGCAGCCTGTAGCCGTCCACGTCGCCGTAGCCGGTGGCGGTGCCGGGGGCGGCCAGCCCGGGGTCGGCGGTGATCGCCTTGGCGTCCGAGGCGGGCGCGGCCACGCCGCCGTAGTAGACGTTGGCGTCGTAGGTGATGCCGGGCGCCGCCGGCAGCGTGCCCGACGGGGCGTAGATGATGTTGTTGGCGATCCTGGAGTTCCCGGTGGGCACCGCCCAGTCCACCTTCTGCGAGGAGCAGAAGAAGGTGTTGTTGTGGATCCACAGCGGGCTGCGGTTGTCGCCCGCGGCGTTGCCGGCGATCCTGCAGTCGTCCTGGGCGATGTTGAAGCGCAGGATGGCGGTCGCCTGGTAGTTCGGGAACTCGGTGCAGCTCTGGCAGCCGAGGTAGAAGCCGCCCGCGTTGTCGTGGGAGTAGTTGTACTGGTAGACGCAGGAGCCCTTGATGCCGCCGTCGCAGTCCCACGCGGTGGAGTCGAAGATCGTGGGCCGCTGCCTGGTGACCTCGTTGTACTGGAAGACGGGGTCGATCGAGTTGATCGGCCACATGCCGGCGAAGTTGCCGTCGACGTACGGGTACTTGCCCGCGCCGCCCTCGTCGAACAGGTTGTGCTCGATCAGCGGCTTGTCGGAGGCGTGCACGACGATGCCGTCGCCGCCGACCGCGCGGATGGTGTTGCGGGCGAGGTAGACGTTCTTGTGGTAGTCCGTGCCCTTGCGGCTGATCTTGATGCCACCGCCGCCGGTGTCGTGGATGTAGTTGCCCGTGATCGTGATGCCGTCGAGGTAGCCGACCTTGCCCTCGGGCAGCGCCTGGATGCTGATGCCCGCCGAGTAGGCGAACCAGGAGGAGTTGGCGCCCGTCTTGTCGCCCCAGCCGGCGACGTCGGAGATCTCCAGGTCACGCAGGACCAGCCCGGCCTTCGGCTCGGGGGTCGTCGAGTTGTACTGGATGCCGGTCCGCTTGGCGGTGGTGGGGGCCGGGTTGGTGATGTGCAGCTTCTCGATGGTGACGTGGCTGTTGTCGACCAGGTGGACGGCCCACTCACCGCCGTCGCCCTGGATGATCGGCTTGGGGCCCTCGCCGTAGGAGGTGAACACGATCGGGTGGTCGGCGCTGCCCGAGCCCTTCGGCTCCAGGCGGCCGGCACACACGGTCCCGGCCCGGAACTTGACCTTCGTCTTGGGGCCGAGCTCCAGCGCGTTGACGGCGGCCAGGTCGTTGATCGGGGAGGCGGCGTCGCTGCCGGAGCCGCCGTCGGGGGCCTGACAGTCGACGAAGACGTTGCGGGCCGGCGCGGCCGCCGCCGGGGTGGCGGCCAGGCCGGTCGCGGCGACGGCGAGCGCCGTCGCCGCGGCCCATCTGAGGGACAGGCGCATGCGGGTCCTTTCTCGGGGGGTCTCGAGGGTCTCGAGGGGTTCTCTCGGGGATCTCGAGGGGTTCTCGGGGGGGTTCTCGGGGGGTTCTCGGGGGGTTCTCGAAGGGTCGGTCTTGGGGGGTTCTCGCGGGGTCAGTACAGCTGGAGGAAGGGGGCGGCGCCGGGGGTCTCCCTGTCGCCGATCCCGACCGCGAGGGTCCTGTCCGGGGCGGACAGCGCGTAGCCGCCGCCGAGGTGGCCCGTGACGTCGACGGAGTACCAGGCGGGGGTCTTGCCCGTGACGGTCACGGTGCCGATCGGCCGGCCGAGGGCGGGCCTGTCGTTCCAGGTCAGCGTCGCCTCGTCCCAGCCCGAAGCGGGAGCCTCGTAGAGGGTGAGCGTGGTGGAGTCGCCGTCGGCGTCCTGGACGGCGGCGCGGATCCAGAGGGTGGCCGGCCCCGTCGTGGCGGGCGGCGGGTCGAAGCGCAGGTAGCTGATCCTGGTGTAGCCCGGGTCCGCCGACACGGTCTTGACCACGAGGCCCTTGCCGTTGAAGGAGGTGCCCGCGTGGACGCCGCCGCGCACGTAGGTGTCGGCGGCGGCGACCTGCCTGGCCTGCTCGCAGGAGGGCCCGGTCAGCGCCGGTCTGGCGGTCGGCCTGACCTTGACCTTCAGCTTGACGCCGGCGCCGAGCGCATCGGCCGCATCGACGGTGAACCTGATCGTCGGCGAAGTGGTCAGCACGGTGACGCGCGGGTCGGCGGCGAGCACCTCGCGGCCTTCGCGGGCCACCTCGAACAGCATCCGGCCCTGCTTCCACGTCGGATCGGCGACCGCCAGGTCGAGCGTGGCGCCCTCCTGGTGCAGGGTGACGGCGGCCGGGCCGTACGCGCGGACGGTGTCCTGGGTGGTGGCGCAGCTCCAGAAGGTGGCCGCCAGCCGCGTGTTGACGCCGTCGGCCGTGACCACCGACTGCACCGCGGCGGTGTTGTCGCCGATGCGGACGTTCATCCGCCTGGCCGCCTCGGCGGTCTCGGCCGCGCTCCTGCCCGGCAGCAGGTAGTAGGCGTAGGAGGCCGCGCGCGGGTCGCTCCCGTGGTCGAACCAGAGGGTGGTGTAGTCGCGGGTGAGCGGTTCGCGCCCACCGGTGCCGATGTCGGACCACGCGCCCGTCCTGCTCTCGCGCAGCGTCTTCGGCAGGCCGTCCGGGAACAGGTAGCCGCCGACGCCCTCCAGGTGCATCCAGTTCTCGCCCTGGGTGAGCCGCCCCGCGCCCATCCGGTTCTCGACCGTCGTCTGCGCGGCGACGCCCGCCGCGGTGATGTCGGAGCCGAGCGCCACGATGGTGTCGCCGACGGTGAACCACGACTTGCGGGCCTTCAGGTCGATGGGCTGCTTGCTGTGGTAGTCGCGCTCGGCGATGAGGCGCATCCCGAAGGCCGACAGGTCGCCCATGGCCACGCCGCCGGTGTGCGGGTCGCTCTGGCGGAAGCCGTACCAGTTGGTGTCCCTGGCGGTGCGCGGGTAGGTCTCGGCGGTGGCGTTGGTGACGCCCGGCAGGCGGTAGGGGTCGACGGTCGGCCAGAAGCCGTCGCTGTACTGCGGGCGGTCGTTGTAGATCGACGTCATGCCGTCGCCGGTGTACCAGCCCTTGAGGTTCTCCCCGTTGCCCGCCTCGTAGGCGCCGACCCTGCTGCCGCGCGCCGAGACGGAGAAGGCGTGACCCGGCCGGTGGTGGACGAGGCGGTCCATGCCGGCGAACACCTTGGTGAGCGTCAGGTCGCCCCGCGGGGCGACGCCCTCGACCAGGCCGCGGACGAGGGAGACCTGCGCGACGGTCGCGTGGTCGTAGAAGGGGGCGGCGCTCACGTGCTCGGCGACGACGCCGGCGATGCGCTGCCGCACCTCCGCCGGGGCGCCGTGGGCGAGCATCGCCATCGCGGCCACGACCGCCCGGCCCTCGGCGAAGTCGTCGCTCGCCGGGCGGGAGATGCCGCGCCCCCGCACGTTGGCGAACATCTGGCCGCGGAACAGCACCGGCTCGAAGCCGTCGAACACCCAGGTGGTGACGTTGGTGTCGGGGTCGGTGACCTGCCACGGCGTGCCGGCCAGCAGGGTGAGGACCCTGGCGACGCCGTCGAGCAGGACGGTGCCGTAGCCGCCGGTGTAGGCGAAGTAGAAGTGCTGGATGAGCGAGCCGTCGGGATACCAGCCGTCGCCGCTCGCCGTCAGGTCGAAGACCGGGCTGAGCTTGTCGCGGGCCATCGACAGGACGGCCGGGTCGCGGGCCAGCAGGCCGCGCCGTACCGTGATCGAGACCTTGTCCACCAGGTTGGCGCCGACCTCGGGCACGCCCGAGATCTTGCGCCTGGCCGGGTCGGGCACGAAGTGCGCGACCGTCGCCAGCACCCCCGCCCGCAGGTCCTCCGGTACGGCGTCGCCGAGCAGCATGAGCGAGTCGAGCAGGTGGTTGGGGCCGCCGATCTCCCAGAACCACCAGTTGCCCAGCTCCTGCGCGCCGGGCCGGTAGCGGTTGTCGTGCAGCCAGCGCAGGGCCGCGACGGCCGCGTCCGCGGCGGCCGGGTCGCCGTGGTACCGCGATCCCGCGGTGGCGTAGGCGAGCGCGATGTCCTTGATCCTGGCGGCGGCCGTGCCGACGGTGGCGCCGTCGGCGCTGGTGGCGTCGGGCCAGCGGCCGTCGGCGAGGGTGGCCAGGTTGGCCGCGGCCTTGTCGTCCATGGCGGCCAGCGGTTTGGCGTAGACGGGGTCGGCGGGGGTGACGGCCGCTCCGCCGGTGACCAGGTCGCGCCACCGCTGGACGGGCGCCCCGAAGTCGTCCGCGGCGGGCGCCGCCGCGGGGTCGGCGCTCCCGGTGTCCGCCGGTGCGGGCAGTGGGGCGGCGCTTCCGGTGGGGGCCGGGGTGGGTAACGGGTCGGCGAGGGAGGGGGCGGCGGACAGCGTGAGGGAGGAGGTGACGGTGGCGACCAGCAGGGTCGCCGGCAGGGCACGTCGGAGCATGGGGGGTGCCTCCCGGGAAGGGGTTCAGGCGGAGCGGGACAGGCTCGCAGGCTCCACCGCGTACTCGAAGGGCAGGCCGCGGGCGTATCGGGCCAGCTCGTCGAGCGCGAGGTCGGCCATGCGGGCCAGCTCCCCGCCGAGCGAACCGGCGATGTGCGGGGTGACGAGAACGTTGTCCAGGTCGTAGAGGGGCGAGGACTCGGGCAGGAACTCCGGTTCGGTGTGGTCGAGGACGGCGTGGAGCCGCCCGGACAGCAGCTCGGCGGTCAGCGCGTCCTGGTCGACGAGCGCCGCCCTGGCGGTGTTGATCAGGGTCGCGCCGTCGCGCATCCGCGCCAGCCGGGCCTTGTCGATCATGTGGCGGGTCTCCGGCAGGTCGGGCGCGTGCACGCTGACCACGTCGCTGCGGCTGACCAGCTCGTCCAGGCCGACGTGCGCGACGCCCAGGTCCTCGGTCAGGTAGGGGTCGCTGACCAGCACCTCCAGGTCGAAGGGACGCAGCAGCTCGATCACCCTGCGGCCGATCCTGGAGGCGCCGATGACGCCGACGGTCCTGCGGTAGTTGCCGAAGCCGGGGTAGCGGGTGTCCCAGTCGTCGTGGCTCCGGTCCCTGCGGTAACGGCGGGCGATGTCGATGACCCGCTTGTTGGCGAACAGGATCGCGGCGAGCGTGAACTCCGCGACCGGCTCGGCGTTGGCCGCCGCGGCCGAGGAGACGGCGATGCCGCGCTGCCAGACCGCGTCGGTGACGTGGTGCTTGACCGATCCGGCGGCGTGCACGACGGCGCCCAGCCTGGGGGCGCGCGCCAGCACCTCGGCGGTGAGCGGCGGACAGCCCCAGGAGGTGTACAGGACCTCCACCTGCGACAGGTCGGCCCGCGCGAAGTCCTGGACGACCAGGTCCACGTCGACGTCTGCGAGCATCGCCAGGCGGCTCCTGACCGGGCCCCTGACGAGGCGTTCGGCGACGTGGGCGCTCATGGCGACGAGAGTCTTCGGCCTTTTCACGTTCTCCCCCGAGAAGTCGTTCACTTGACGCTGCCCGCCGTCATCCCGGCCTTCCAGAAGCGCTGCAGCGACATGAACACCAGCAGCAGCGGGACCACCGACAGCAGCGATCCGGTGATCACCAGGCTGTGGAACTCGGGGAAGGCGTTGCCCTGCTTCTCCCAGCTGAACAGGCCCAGGCTGAGCGGGTAGAGGTTCTGGTCGTTGAGCATCACCAGCGGCAGGAAGAAGTTGTTCCAGATGGCGGTGAACTGGAACAGGAAGATCGTCACGTAGGCCGGCATCAGCATCGGCAGCGCCACCCTGGTGAAGGTCCTGATCTCACCGGCGCCGTCCGACCTGGCCGCCTCGAGCACCTCGCCCGGCACGTAGCCCGACGACAGCACGCGCGCCAGGTAGACGCCGAACGGGTGCACCAGCACCGGGATGAACACCGCCCAGAAGGTGTTGACCAGGCCCACCTGGGAGGCCAGCAGGTACAGCGGCAGCGCCGTCGCCGTGGTGGGCACCAGCACGCCGAGCAGCACCAGGCCGAACAGCTTCTCCTTGCCGAACCACGAGTACTTGTCGAAGGCGTAGCCGCACATGACGGTGATGAAGGAGCTCACCGCCGCGCCGACGCCCGCGTACAGGACGCTGTTGAGGTACCAGCGGAAGAAGATGCCGCCGTTCTCCTCGCTGACCGCCCGGATGTTGGCGATGAGGTTGAAGTCGCCGAAGGCGAAGCCCGGCGTCGAGTACAGGTCCGACAGCGACTTGGTCGAGGCGAACAGCAGCCAGGTCAGCGGCAGCAGCGTGTAGAGCGTGGCGACGATCAGCAGGACGTTGACCGTCGCGCGGGACATCCACTTCATCGACGGTTACCCCACCTGGTGACGACGTAGGAGAGCACGGCGGCCAGCAGCGCGAGGATGATCGAGGCGGCGCCCGCCTGGCCGTAGTCGTTGTTGCCGAAGGCCTCGTTGTAGGCGTACATGTTCGGGGTCCAGGTGCTGACGATGCCGTCGCTGACGTTGTCGAGCACCATGGGCTCGGTGAACAGCTGCAGCGAGCCGATGATCGTGAACAGCACCGTGGTGATGACGGCGCCGCGGATCAGCGGCACCTTCACCGACAGGGCGGTCCTGACCGCGCCCGCGCCGTCCATCCTGGCCGCCTCGAGCACCTCGGCGGGGATGGCCTGGAGCGCGGCGAAATAGATGATCATGTTGTAGCCGATCCACTCCCACAGCGCGATGTTGACCACCGAGCCGAGCACCTGGTCGCCGCCGAGGAAGTTGACCCCGCCGAGCAGGTCCACGATGGGGCTGATGCCGGGCAGGTAGAGGTAGAGCCAGATGAGGCCCGCGATCACCCCCGGCACGATGTGCGGCATGAACAGGGCGAGCTGGAAGAACTTCTTCGCCCTGGCCAGGCCGGAGTCGAGCAGCAGCGCGAGGGCGAGCGCGCCGCCGATCATCAGCGGGATGTACAGGACGCAGTAGCCGAGGATCACCAGGAAGCCGTCGGTGAAGGCCTGGTCCCTGAGCGTGTCGAGGTAGTTGCCGAGCCCGACGAAGACCGTCTCGGCGCCGCCGAAGCCGAGGCCGGACGACTTCTCGCTGAACAGGCTCAGGTAGACCGCGTACGCCAGCGGGGCCACGATGACCGCGGCGAACAGCGCGAAGAACGGGCCGACGAAGAGCAGGATCGCCCCCCGCCTGCGCCACGCCTCACCCGGGCCGCGCGCCGGTGTCTCTGGTGTGCCGGTCGTCATCTCCACCTCTTCTTCGCTGTCTGGTACGGCACGGCCGTCCGCCGCTCCCACGCCGCCTGGACCGACCGCCGTCTCATGGCCCCTCGCCGCCCGCGCGCGAGGGTTCCTTGAAGGGGGGCGGGTTCCGCCGGGTGGGTGCCGGGGGGCGGCCACCCGGCGGACAGGAGCCAGGCAGGCGTGCCGTACGGGTTACTGCTGGGCGGCGACGTTGAGGCCGCGGCCCTTGATCTCCGTGACGGTCGCGGTCTGGACGCTCTCCAGCACGTCGGGGATCGTCGTCTCGCCGGTGCTCACCTTGCCGAGCGCGTCCTTGAAGGAGGTCAGCGTCTGCACCATGCTCGGCCCCCACGCCCAGCCGGGCTGGATGGTGCTGTAGGCCTCGGTGAACAGCGCGTAGATGTCCTGCCCGCCGTAGAAGGAGGCGTCGAAGCTCTTGGCCGCCACCGGCACCAGGTCGGCGATCGCGGGGAAGCCGCTGGAGGTGCCGGAGGACAGGCGGGCCGTCCACGCCTCGGGGGAGCCGGTCAGCCACTTGATGACCTCGACGGCGGCCTTGGTGTTCGCGCTGTTCTTGGCGACGGCGAAGGTGGTGCCGCCGAGCATGCCGCTGGCGGGCGTGCCCCAGTGCGGGACGGGCGCGATGGCCCACTTGCCGGACTGCCCGGCGTGGTTGCCCTTCATGACGCCGGCGCCCCAGTTGGCGCCGACGTAGCCCCACAGGCTGTCGTCCTCGAAGGCGGCGTTCCACTCCTGGCTGAAGGACGGCTGCACCTTGACGAGCTCGTCCTTGACCAGGCCCTGCCAGTAGCCGGCGACCTTCTTGGTGGCCTCGTCGTTGATGGAGACCTTCCACGCGTCGCCCTCGGTGCCGAACCACTTGGCGCCCGCCTGCCACGACAGGGCGGCCAGGACGCTCGGGTCGTCGGGGAAGAAGGTGGCGATGCGTGCCTTGCCGTCGGCCTTCTTGACCTTCTCGGCGGCGGCCCTGAAGTCGTCCCAGGTCTTCGGGACCTCGATCTTGTTCTTCTCGAACAGGTCCTTGCGGTAGAAGAACACCTGCGGGGCCGCGTCCATGGGCACCGACCAGGTCTTGCCGCCGAGCTCGACGAGGCTGAAGACGCTGGGCGGGTACTTGCCCTTGAGGTCGGCGACGTCGGCGGTGATGTCCTGGAGCGCGCCCTGGTTGACGAAGTCGGGAAGCTGCGGGTACTCGACGGACATCACGTCGGGGGCGTTGCCCGCCTTCACCGCGTTGGAGAACTTGGCGTAGCCGCCCGCGTTGCCCGAGGGGATCTCCTCGAACGTGATCTGGATGTCCTTGTGCGACTTGTTGAAGGCGTCGACGACCTGCTGCGTGCCCTTGGCCCAGCCCCAGAAGGTGACCTGGGTGGGCTTGCCCGCCTCGCCGGACGCGGGCGCGGATCCGCCGCTGCCGCCACCGCAGGCCGCGAGAAGGGTCATACCGGCCAGCATTCCGGCGATGCCGGCGGCGGCGCGCTTGCGTTCCATGATTGCTCCTAATCGCTTCCGATCGCTAGAGCATCATTCGCTCACAAACGAAGACTTGTCTAGATATCGATCAGTAACGAAATGAACGCGAAACATCAACCGCGCGGAGCGGTCGATTCGCGCACCCGGAGTTCCGGCAGCAGCGCCACGTGCTGGCCCGGCAGGTCCGCGCCGTGCTCGATGCGACGAACCAGCAGGTCGACGGCATTACGGCCGACCGCGGACTTGGGCGGGGCGACGGCGGTCAGCGGCGGGTCGCTGAGCGCGGCCACCTCGTCGTCGTAGGCCACGATCGACACGTCGTGCGGGATCCGCACGCCCGCGACCCTGAGGTGCTGCACCAGCAGCAGCGCGTCCTCGTCGTTGTGCACGAGCAGCCCCGTCACCCCTGCCTCGCGGACCGCCGCCACCACCTGGGCGACCTGCTCCTCCGACGGCCCTTCCTGCTCGACCCCGAACTCGCCGGGCGTCTCCAGGCCCAGGTCGCGCACCGCGGCCAGGAACCCCTGGCGCACCCTCGGCGCGGTGGGGCTGCTGCGGCTGACCATGGCCACCCGGCGATGTCCCAGCTCGGCCAGGTGCCGAACGCCCACGAAGGCGCCGTGAGCGTGGTGGGAGGCCGCCGCGTCGAGGAAGGAGGCCGGGCCGCCCAGCTCCGCCACCCTCTCCACCAGGACGGCGGGCACGCCCAGCCCGGCGAGCCACTCGACGTGCGAGGCGTCCGGCTGCCTGCTCAGCGTGAGCAGCAAGCCCTCCGCGCCGCCGCCGATCAACTGGCCGACCTGCTTGCGGTCCTCCTCGTCGTCGTAGCGGGAGACGCCGAGCACCAGCCGCGCGCCCAGGTCCTGGGCCCGGTCGCGGGCGGCCTTGATCACGCTCGGGTAGTAGTACGTGGCCGACGGCACCAGCATCCCGATCGTGAGCGCCCGGTCGTTCACCGGCCGGAAGGCCGGCGCTCCCGCGAGCGTCCCCTCGGCGACCGGCCTGGCCGGCTCCTGGGGCAGCGTGATGCCGCCGTGCACCCTGGTGACCAGCCCCCGGCCCGCCAGGTGCTCGACGTCCCTGCGCAGGGTGACCATGGACACCTGCAGCCGCTCGACCAGGTCGGCCAGCCGGACCGAGCCGCGCTCGCGCACCTCGCGAAGGATGAACTCATGGCGTTGCTCGACGAACAAGGGGGGCTCCTAACACTCGACGGGTCCGATCCTAGCGAGGTAGCTTTCGTTCGTGAACGTATTGTTTCGTTCGATCAGTTCCCGGAGGCCGCGTGCTCACCCTTCCTGATGCCGACCGATCGCTCAGCCCCATCACGGGATGGACGCGCGCCCACTGGGAGGCGGCGGCCGACGGCCTGCTCGCGGCCGTCGAACCGTACCGCTCCCATGATCGCGCGTTGGTCGACCTGCCGGGCCGGGCCAGCTGGTCGCGGTGCGACGGGCTCGAGGGATACGCCAGGACGTTCCTGCTGGCCGCCTTCCGCGTCGCCGGCGGCGGCGACGCGGCGGTGCTGGAGCCGTACGCGGAAGGGCTGGCCGCGGGCCCCGGCGGCGCGTGGCAGCCGATCGCCGACCACAGCCAGCCGATGGTCGAGGCCGCCTCGATCGCCATCGGGCTGCGGCTGACCCGCGCCCACCTGTGGGACCGCCTGCCCGCCGCCGTCCAGGAGCGCGCCCTCGACTGGCTGGGCGACGCGCTGATCCGCGAACACGTCGACAACAACTGGCACCTGTTCCCCGTCGCCGTCGCCGGACTCTTCGGCGACCTCGGCCTCGACGACCGCGGCGCCACCGAGCGCGGGCTGGCCAGGATCGAGGCCTGGTACGAGGGCGACGGCTGGTACCGCGACGGCGACGGGCGCAACTTCGACCACTACAACGGCTGGGCGATGCACCTGTACCCGGTGATCCACGCCTACCTCGGCGGGCCCGCCGAGCCGTACGCCTCGCGGCTGCGCGCCTTCCTGACCAACTACGGCGCCGCCTTCGACACCAACGGCTCGCCCGTCTACCACGGCCGATCCGTCATCTACCGCTTCGCCGCCGCGGCGCCGGTGTGGGCGGGCGAGCTGCTCGGCGTCTCGCCCTACTCCCCCGGCACCGCCCGGCGCCTGGCCAGCGGCGCGGCCGCCCACTTCCTCACCGGCGGCCGGGCGCTGTCGCGCGAAGGACTCCTCACGCTCGGCTGGTACGGCCCGCACGAGCCGTCCCTGCAGGCGTACTCGGGGCCGGCCTCGCCGTACTGGGCGGCGAAGGGGTTCCTCGGGCTCCTGCTGCCGCCCGACCACCCCGTCTGGACCGCGGTGGAGGAGCCAGGACCCGTCGAACGCGCCGACCAGGCGATCGGCCTGCCGGGGCCGGGGCTGCTGATCCACTCGACGGCCGCCGACGGGCTGGTCAGGCTGGTCAACCACGGCAGCGACAAGCAGCCGCCCGGCGGCGCCCCCGACGACCCGCTCTACCAGCGCATGGCCTACTCGACCCGCACCGGCCCCACCACGCCCGCGCCCGCCGTACCCGCCGCCGCACAGGACGCGCCCGCATCCCCCCAGGACACGCCCGCATCCTGCGAGGACGCGCCCGCCGACAACCACGTCGGCCTGGTGCTCGGCGGGGAGGTCACCCCGCGCGGCCCGATCACCCCGCGCGGCGCCGGACCGGGATGGGCCGCCTCCTCCTGCCGCCCGACACCCTCGACGCTGATCGAGTCCGTGAGCGTGGTCCACGGCCCGCACGAGGTCCGCGTCCACCGGGTGACCGCCCCGGCCGGCACCCTCGTCCGCCAGACGGGCTGGGCCCTGCCCGCCGCCGGCGCGCGGACCGTGACCGGCGCGGACGAGCCGACCGGCGCGGACGAGCTGAACGGCGCGGGCGAGCTGACCAGTGCCCTCCTGCCCCTGCACGGGTTCACGGCGGCCACCGAGCTGAAGGCCCCCGGCGGCACGGTCTTCGGCCCCGACGCGGTCGTCCCCGCCCTGGACGGCACCGTCCCCGAGCCGGGAGCCGTCTTCGCGTGCGTCGTCACCCTCTCGGCGGCCCCCGTCACCTCGGCGCCACCGGCGTTCCGGCTGGCGGGCGGCAGGATCACCCTCACCTGGCCGGACGGCACCACCCACGAGCTCGGCACCGAGGAGGGGCTTACCCTCGTCTAGCCCACTAGGAGCTGTTTCTTAGATCTCCTGACGGTGAGCGCTGGTCTTGTCACTCTTGGCATATGGGTCGTGGTGATCTGACGAACGCCGAGTGGGAAC
>NZ_JBSGDV010000027.1:0-91209 GCF_053602555.1 Nonomuraea sp. NPDC004354
CCACTCGGCGTTCGTCAGATCACCACGACCCATATGCCAAGAGTGACAAGACCAGCGCTCACCGTCAGGAGATCTAAGAAACAGCTCCTAGCCGGCTTTGTCCAGCCCCGCAAGCTGCGGCCGATCAGGTTCTGCGCGAGATGACCATGATGTATTCGCAGGGAGCGTTCGTTCGGTTGGCGAAGCCGTGGTCCGCGTCGGCCTGGAAGAACAGGGAGTCGCCTGTGTTCAGGGTCTCGCTGATCCCGCCGATCGCGACGGTGAGGGTGCCTTCGAGCACCACGAGTTGCTTCTCCGTACCCGGCGGATACGCGGGCAGCAGTCCGGTAGAGACCTGCGCGGGGAGGTAGTGGACGACCATCTCGGCTCCTCCCGCGCCCGGGGCCGCTGACACCATGTGCCGCTCGAAGCCGGTTTCCGGGTCACGGAAAACGGGGCGATCGTTCTTGCGCATGACAATGGCCACACCAGATGCGGCAGCAGCCGGCGCACCGATCAGGTCCGAGAGCGACGCGTCGAGCGCGTGGGCGATCCTGGACGCGACGCCGATCGTCGGGCTCTTCTCACCGCGTTCGACCTTGGACAGCATCGCCCGGCTGACCGACGACTGTGTGGACAGCTGCTCCAGCGTCAGGCCCGCCTCCTCGCGGCGTCGCCGCACGTTACCGCCGAACGCGCCGGCCAGGTCGTCACCGTGCTGTGGTCCGGCCGCGTTTCCGTCTTGCTCGAGCACCGTGCTCCTCGATCGATGGGTACTTCGCTGCCCACAGTGTAGGGTTTCTTCTAAAGAAGATATGCTCTTCTATCGAAGACACAAGATGTGTGCCCAACACGACGGAGGTTCCATGCGTTTGATCTCGAGTGGCCAGCACCATGCCACGTTCGAATTCGGCGATCTGCAGGTGATCTCGTTGCGAGACGGGTACATCGACATGCCGCCGACACGGCTCCGCGACGAGGATGGGCGCACGCTCGACGAGCTGCCGGCCGCCGTCCCGCTGGCCGGCGACAACTTGCGGCTGTCGGTCAACGCCTTCTTCGTCACCGACGGCACGCGGTCGGTTCTCATCGACACCGGCGCGTCCAACGCCTGGCACGACCCCACCATGGGATTGATCTACGACGCGCTCGACGAAGCGGGAATCGACCGCGCGCATGTCACCGATGTGGCCATCACCCACAAGCACGAAGACCACGTGAGCGGCCTGATCGCGCCGGACGGTTCAGAGGCGTTCGCCAAACTCGAGCGCGTGTGGATCGGCGCGGGCGACACCTCGGTGTTCACGGGGCGGCTCGAGCCGATCCGCGACCGGGTCGTACCCGTGTCGGAGAAGGTCGCGATCAACGACTGGATCACCGCGATCCCGACACCGGGCCACACACCTGGTCACACCGTCTACGACGTCAGGAGCGGCACCGGCCACCTTCTCGCCTGGGGCGACACCGTTCACGTTCCCACGCTCCAATTCGATCAGCCGAAGGTGTCCTGGGAGCTTGACGGCAACCAGTCCCAGGCCCGCGCCGCGCGAGCGGCCCTCCTCGAACAACTGACCCGACCACACCACTTCGTAGCCGGCGCCCACCTCGACTCACCCGGCATCGCCCGCGTAACCGCCTCCGGCGACGGTTATGCGCTGGAGTACCTCGCACCACCGATCGGCTGATCGAGCCTGTCGGCTCCGGGCCGCGCTCGCGATGGCGGCCAAGGAGGGCAAGCTCGTCCGGCCCGGCTGACCGCCCACGAACTCGACTACCTGGACGGGGGTTGAGGAACATCGGAACGAAAACCGGCGCCAAGCCTTGATCGGCCCTGGTGGGCGGTCGGTGACGCCGGCGGCGTCGGGGGATGCTGAAGCCTTGCCGCAGATAACGCCCTATCATCTGGGGCATCGTTGATCGCGACCTGCGGCGACGGTTCCGGGCCGCTACGCGAAGCGGCCCTGTTATCTGTGGCGAGGGGGAAGCGGTGGCCACCGTGGCGCAGCTGCCCGCCGGGAAGACGCTCACCGTCCGCGGCGCCGCGGACGCCTTCCTCGACCCGCTCGGCAACCCGAACACGGTGCGGAACTACGCGATCGGGGTCGGCAAGACCGCCGAACGGGTCGGTGAGGGCCGGCCGCTCGGGCAGGTCGCGGACGACGAGATCGGCGAGGCCCTCGAAGCGCTGTGGGGCTCGACGGCGGTGAACACCTGGAACGCCCGCCGGGCGGCGGTGCTGTCCTGGCTCGCCTGGTGCGCCGAGCGCGGCTTCGACGGCCCGGAGGTGCCGGCCTGGGCCAAGCGCTTGACCCCGCCGGACTCCGAGACGCCGGCGCGCTCGAAGATGGCGATCGACCGACTGATCGCCCGCCGCGAGGTGCACCTGCGGGAGAAGTGCTTCTACCGGATGCTGTACGAGACCGTGGCGCGGGCGGAGGAGATCCTGCCGCTGAACATCGAGGACCTGGACTTCGCCGGCCGCCGCGCGCTGGTGAAGGCCAAAGGCGCGCAGTCCAAAACCCGCCGCCGCTGCCAGGCCCGCGAGGATTTCGTGCTGGAGCCCGTGTACTGGGAAGCCGGCACCGCCCGGCTGCTGCCGCGGCTGCTGAAGAACCGCACCCGCGGCCCGGTGTTCGTCACTCACCGCCGCCCTGGGCCGGGCAAGGTGGTCTCGTCGCGGGACGTGTGCCCGGATTCCGGGCCGGCCCGGCTGTCGTACGGCCAGGCCCGCGCCCTGCTGGACGAGCACACCGCGCTGCACGGGGCGGGCACAGGCTGGGATCTGCACGAGTTCCGGCACTCCGGGCTGACCCACCTCGGAGAGCAGGGGGCGAGCCTGCTGATGTTGATGGCCAAGTCGCGGCACAAGAAGGCGGAGAACGTCCGCCGCTACTTCAAGCCGTCGCCGGACGCCATCGCCGAACTCACCAGCCTGCTCGCACCCGGCGACACACGCCGAGGCGGCGGCACGTGACCGAGTCGGCCAACCCGTCGACCCTGATCATCCCGACCGACCCGAAACCACCGAGCCCTGGAGTTGACATGGCTGACATGATCGTGCCCGACCCCGTCACGCGGGACATTCTCGCGACCTTCGAAAACGTGCGCTACCAGCTGTTCGGCCGCCTGGAGGGCCTGACCGACGCCGAGTACCACTGGGAGCCGGTCGGCGACTGCATCGGCATCCGCCCCGGCGACGACGGCGTCTTCCGCGTCGCCACGCTCTTTCCGGAATCGAGTCCGGAGGCGCCGGACCCCGTCACGACGATCGCCTGGCGCATCTGGCACATCGGCAACCTCTGCCTGCGAGGCTACGTGATCTACCTCTTCGACGACGTTCCCGACTACGGCGACCGCGATGTGTGGCCGGGCACCGCCAAAGAGGGCATCCAGGCGCTCGCCGAGGACTGGGAGCACTTCATCTCCCGGATCGCAGCCCTCGGCGACAAGCGCCTGTTGGCGCCGATAGGCATGGGCCCCGGCGGTTGGGCCGATGAGACCTATCTGAAGCTCGCGCTGCACGCTCTGAAAGAGGTCACACATCACGGCGGCGAGATCGGCCTGCTGCGCGACCTGTACCTGCGCGAAGGCGTCTGATTTCGGCGGTGGGCGACCTTGTCGATCTCTCCGATCAGAAGGGCTGGCGCATCCAGGACGCCGCCTACGGGAGCCTGTCCCGGTTCGCCCGCGGGAAGATCGGCCTGGAAAAGATCAAGCGGCACTGGAGCGACATCCCTGCGTGTCGTGGTGTCGATCTACACCGGTGAGATCCGCGCCTACGGCGTGATGCGCATGATCCAGCGGGACGGCAACCCGACCCCGCGTGGGGAGGCCATCGCCCACTATGAGCGAACTCGGCCAGGTAGCCGAGGTACGAGACGTCGTCAGATGGTGGCGGGTGCCCCGCTCGGGGTTGACGAGGATGATGTAGAGGACTGGCCTGTAGTCCGGTCGGGTAGCCGAGATCGGTGGGTCAGCTGGTTTCGCCGGCTTCGAGCAGGATCTTCAGCAGGTCCTGTGGGGCGTCGCGCATGAGGTTGTGCCCGCTGTCGAGCGCGTGGGTGGTCCACGCGGGGTCCTGGCGTAGCCGCTGGTAGGTGGTGGTGAACGGTGATGGGGTCGGCCATCCTGCCGCATACACGTAGACGTCGCGGCGGCTGTGGGTGGGGCTGCTGGTGACGCGCAGTGGCTGGAGCAGGGAGGCAAGGGGGTGGGGTGTGGCTCGCGGGTCGAAGAACGGCATCGGACGGACCGCGTTGCCGGTCTCGGTGACCTCCAGGTACCACTGCCGTTCGTTGTCGGAGACCAGGTTCCACATGGATTCGCCGTCGCCTGGTACGACGGCGTCCAGGTAGACCAGTGATCTGACGCGCTCGGGCATGCGGTCGGCGACTCCGGTGATCACCATTCCGCCGTAGCTGTGGCCGACCAGCACCGCGTCCAGGAGTTGCTCGGCCGCCAGCACGCCGGTCACGTCCTGGATGTGGGTGTCCAGGTTCACGCCGCCGTGAAGGAGATGGCTGCGCTCGGACAGCCCGCTCAAGGTCAGGGGGTATGCGCGGTGCCCGCGGGAGCGCAACTGTTCGGTGAGCTCGTGGAAGCACCAGCCGCCGTGGCACATGCCGGGAATCAGCACGAAGGTGGTCACTGTCGTTCTCCTTGTCTGGTGGCCGGCGAAGGCCGGCGTGCGGGTGATCTCAGGTGCCGGTTTGGTGCGTTGCGGTGGTGGCCGTGGCGGGCGGCGCGGGCGACCGGTGGTGGCCTACGGTGGCGGCGATCGCTGCCGCGGCGGCGCACAGGATCGCGGTCCAGGCCAGCGTGGCGTTGGTCGAGGTGTGATCGGCCAGGATGCCGGCGATCCACGGACCGGCGGTCTGGCCCACCGCGAACACGGTGGTGAAGGCCGCCAGCGTGGCCGTCCAGTCGGCGGGTGGGGTTTCCGCCTTGACCAGCGCGGTGACGGCGGCGGGCACACTCATGAACGTCGCGCCATAGACGAGCGCGGACGGGAGAACGAGGGGCGGGGCAGGGGATGCCAGGGCGAGTGCCGCTCCGCCGGCGAGCAGGACCAACAGCGCGGCGAGCGCGCTGCCGCCGCGCCAGTGGGTGATGGGACGGCTCCACAGCGCCGGTGCCGCCACGACCGCCGTCCCCAGGGCCGTCCAGATGAGTGTCACCTGTGTGAGGGGGGCCTGGCGCTCGGCGAGGTAGGCGGACAGGAAAGTGATGTAGGTGATGTATCCGGTTGCGAACAGTAGGTAGGCCAGGAGCATGCGCCGCAGAGGGCGCAGTCGCGCTCGTCCGGCGGTGACGGCCCTCTCCTCCCCCCCAGGGCTCGCGGCCGTCCAGCTCACCAGGGTCGCCAGGCCGGCGGCGAGCCCCATGCCGACCCAGGCGATGCGCCAGTGGGTGCCCAGTGCCGGAATGGTCGCGCCGCTGAGGATGATGCCCAGCCCGGTGCCGGCGAAGTAGACGACGATGGGGGCACCGGAGGAGGCGCGAGTGGCGATCCGCGATGCGATCACACCGCCGGTGATGAACACCACCGCCCCCGTCACGCCCGCCGCGGCCCTGGCGGCCAGCAGCGCCGGATAGTGGCCGCTGACCGCGGTGACCACCAGCGCCACCGCGGTCAGCACCATGCTCCAGCGGAAAGCGGCCGCGCTGCCCATCCGCCGGACCAGGGCGGCGGTCACCAGCGCGCCGAACAGGTAGCCGAGCCCGTTGGCGGCGCTCATCACGCCGGCCTGGGTCAGACTCCAGCGAAGATCATCGCGCATGGCCGGCAGGAGCAAACCATAGGCGAAGCGGGCCAGGCCGAGAGCCGAGGCGGTACCCGCGGCCAGCCGCACCGCCTGCCACACCGGCGGCCTCACCGTCCCCACACCGACCCGGCCGCCAGGACCCGGCGATCGGGGGCCCTGCGCGGGGCGGCCCCACTGCGACGATCGCGCCGACGAACAATGATCATGTTGACACCACCCAAGAGATCGAACCGATCGGTTCGGCCTGTGGAGCCTAGCAGTAATCGAACCGAGCGGTACCATCTGTGTGTGCCAGTGACCAAGGGAACGACGATCGACCCGGTGCGCACCCGCGCCGCCATCCTCCAGGCGGCCACCCCGCTGCTGTACCAGCGCGGACTCGACGGCATCGGCGTCGCCGAGCTGTGCGCGCGCATCGGGGTGTCCAAGGAAACGCTCTACCGGCACTTCGGCACCAAGGACGGCCTCGTCGCGGCCATGCTGGAGAAACGCAGCCAGCGCGTGTCCGACTGGCTCGCCGCGGCCGTCGCGGCGGCCGGAGACAACCCCGCCGACCAGCTGGCTGCGATCTTCGACGCCCTGCAACAGTGGCATGACGAACCGACTTTCCGCGGCTGCGCCGTGGTGAACGCGGCCACCCAACACCACGACCAAACCGTGCGCGCCATCACCGCACGGCACCTGGACCGCTACCTCGACCTTCTCTCCGACATCGCCACCCGCGCCGGAGCCGCCGCCCCCGCCTCCCTCGCCCGCCAACTGCTCATCCTGGTCGAGGGCGCCACCGTCGTCGCCGCACACCACCGCACGGCCGGAACCGCCGACCAGGCCCGCGACGCCGCCCTCACCCTGCTCGCGACCGCCACCGCCGCCCCGCACGACTCCTGACGCCGCAAGGCCGCTCCACCGCCACGACCAGATCCTGACCCGCCTGATCGCCATCGTCACCGGTCGCTCCGGCGCGTACGGCGCACGCGGACCAGCCTGGCCGCGACCACGGGACGTCTGCTGGCCAGGTGCGCCAGCAGACCCCGCGCAGGAGCGCGGCGGGAGACGCCCTTGAGCAGGCGGTGCGTGACGGTCACCTGATGCACCGCCTCCTGCCAGCGGTAGAACGAGGTCACCGCGGCCAGCCGGGCCTCCAACGTGCTGACCGACAGCCCACCACCCGCCCCGGCTGCGACCATGGGCACGGCGGGCACAGTCTCACGGTGCCGGCCGTCGTGAAGCCAGCGCACGAAGGCTGCCATCGCCGGAACGCCAAGCCGATCCCAGCCCTCGGCTTCGTCGCGGTGCTGCAGGAACGTCCACCACTGCGACAGCGCGGTCGCGAAGCTGCGCACCGTGTTGGGCGACCAGCTCAGGCGATGGGCCTCCAGCCATTCCTCGACTGGCCCCACCGTGGCGAAGGTGGAATCGATCACCGTCCACGTTCGCGCGCCGCCAGGTGGTCGTACGGCGATGCAGTAGGCCATAGCCGTTGTTCCTCACGGTGCTGAAGAACCGACGACAAGCCTGATGCAACAGTCAGTAGTCGACGAGGAGGGCCGCTGCGGCTTCGCCACTGACGCCCAGCCCAATAACCAGGACGCGGGCATGGTCGAGGAGCATGACGACTCCAGGGGGAAGTGGGGGGGCGGCTGCACCGAGGGCAGCCGATGAAGACGACACGCGGCAGGATGAGGTGGCGGCGCGTGTTCGTCGCAGGGGCGCCCGCGGAGCGCAGGTCCGCGGGCGCCCTCGCGGGTCATCGGGCCGGCGAGGAGTCGCCGGTCAGCTCGCGGACGATGCTCATGTCGTCGAACGGCGCCTTGCGCTCGCCGATGATCTGGTACGGCTCGGCGCCCTTGCCCGCCAACAGCACGATGTCGCCGGGCTGGGCCTCCAGCAGGGCCCGGGCGACGGCCTCGCGCCGATCGGTGATCCGCACGGCCGAGGCATCGGTGGCCGCCACGCCGGGCATGATCTGGTCGATGATCGCTCCGGGGTCCTCGGTGCGCGGGTTGTCGCTGGTGACGATGACGATGTCGGACAGTTTGCCGGCGATCTCGCCCATCGGGGCGCGCTTGCTGGGATCCCGGTCGCCGCCGCAGCCGAACACCGTCATCACCCGACCGCCGGCGAAGCCTCGGATCGTGGTCAGCACCTCCTCCAGCGAGTCGCTGCTGTGGGCGTAGTCCACCACCACCGATACCCCATCCGGCGTCTGGTAGGTCTCGAACCGGCCCGGGATCGGCGGCAGCTCCGCCAGGGCGGCGACGAGGGCGTCCATGTCGTGGCCGAGCAGGTGGCAGACGGCGAGCATGGCCAGAGCGTTGGAGACGGCGAACCGGCCGGGCAGCGGCACCCGCGCCGGGCGCATCCGGCCGGCGTGGTGCAGCACGAACCGGGTGCCGGTCGCCTCGATGAGCAGGTCGGTCGCGCGGAAGTCCGCAGACGCGTCCTCCAGTCCATACGTCGTCGTGGCGCCCGGCATGAGGGCGGCGATGTCGGCGCTGACCGGGTCGTCGGCGTTGACCACCGCCCGCCGACACAGCCCCCGAAACAGCAGGAGTTTCGCCTCCTTGTACGCCTGCATGCTGCCGTGATTGTCCAGGTGATCCGGGGTCAAGTTGGTGAAAACGCCCACGTCGATGTCGGTGTGATCGACCCTATGCAGCTCCAGCGCCATTGAGGACGCCTCCATCACCACCGTGCCGGTACCTCGATCCCGCATGGTGCGCAGGAGCTGTTGCAGGTCCACCGCCTCCGGCGTGGTCGGCGTGGTCCGGTCCATTGCGATCGTCTCTGTGGCGATCCGGTACCCATCGGTGCCGATCACCCCCACCCGCGCGAGGCTGGCGATCCGCAGCACCGCCTCCACCATGTACGAGATGGAGGTCTTGCCGTTGGTGCCGGTGACGGCCACCACGTCCATCTCCCGGCTGGGCTCGCCGAAGTAGCGGGCGGCGACCCGCGGTACGGCGGCGCGGGTGTCGGCCACCCGCACCACACACACCGGCTCGGGCAGGGCCTCGATCGGCTGGTCCACGAGCACCGCGACCGCGCCCCGACGCACCGCGTCGGCCACATGCTGATACCCATCAGCGTGGCGGCCTCGCATCGCCACGTACATCGACCCGGCGGTCATCCGCCGCGAGTCGTAGGCGATGCCGGCTCGCACGTCGGTCTTGTCCGGCTCACCCTGCACGACCTCATGGGGGTAGCCGGCGAGTAGGTCACTCAGTTTCATCAGCTCTCCTTCGTGAGCCAGCCTGCCGGGCAGGCCGGCCGGCGTCCGAGCAACGCGCCGAAGCGGGGCCGGCCCCGGAAGGGTGTGGAGCGTGGGCGGCCACCGGAGCCGCTGGCGCCCCACACCCAGTTCCTCGAGGGCGGCGCATGCTATCGGGCGTCGAGGCAGTACCGCGTCCAGGCGCAGTCCGCCTCAGCCGCCAGCGCCCGGAACCTGCGCGCCTCGGGCGTCCGAACGTCGCCTTGTAGACGCGGAACAGCGTCCACATAGCGGCCAGCCCCCGCACCGCGGCGGCCGTCCAGCTCACCCACGCGCAGACCGAATGGGAGAACGCCGCACGCGAGCACGCGAGCACGCGACGGCGCGCCAGCAGGTGGAGAGCCTGCATGATGAACGGGCGGACTTGGCGCGGCTGCGGGCCGCGGAGGCGGGCCTGACCGCGCGGCCGCCCGAGCAGGACAGCACCAAGAAATCCCTGCTCGCCGCGAGCTCCGGCCAGCCCTGCCGATCATCGTCGTGGCACGGCGTTCGCCTTTCACCAAGCGGCTCGGAGAGCGGGTCGAATGCTGGACATGTCCAGGCATCTGCGTGGTGCTCGCAGTAAGTCCTGAGCCGTCCAGATGCGGAGTGCTTTCGAGCCGAGGTCGCTCGTGTCGTCTCACGACGTCTCGCTCCCAGCCGCTTCCAAACGTTCCAAGTGGAACCCAAGCGCTCCCCGCCACCATCCGTTCCCGTCATCTGATGTGAAAGGACGAGACATGCGCTTGTGGAGCGTTCTCTTTGCGGCGATCGTGCTGATGCTGGCCGGTACGGTCCCAGCCCTGGCCGCCGACGGAGTGGAGGTCTCGGTGACGCCGACGGGCGTCGCGCCTCCCTCCTACACCGGAATCTGCGCGCCGTCCATGCAGTTCACCGCCACCGTGCAGGTCACCGCCAACGGTCCTGGCACTGTTTCCTACCGCTGGTCGCACTGGCAATGGGGGCGGAGGCCTGAATCGGTCACCTTCACCGAGGCGGGCACCAAGACGGTGACCGAAGTCATGTCCCACTACGCGGGCAGCAGCGGCTCGCAGAGCCGGACCATCACCGTGACGGGCGCCAACCAGGCGCAGGCGACCGTCACCTACCAGCTGTCGTGCGCGGACGCCGTCCCGCAGACTGCCCAGATCCAGCCCGCGAACGACTACATCGGCCGCTGCGGCGCCGACGTGGTTCACACGATCAACGCGCGGATCGACTCCCCGGTCGCCCAGGCCGTCCGCTACCGCTGGGTCGATGGCTTCGGCCAGCCGCTTCCCGGCCTGGACGGCGATCGGGAGGTGGTGTTCACCGAGCCCGGCAGCAAGACCGTCAGCGCGCCGTTCCAGCGGGTCACCCTGCCCGACGCCCCGTACGGCGGCGCCGCATACATCCGGACCACCAGCCCGTCACAGGTGGAGAGCGGCCAGCTGTACTACCGGACGACCTGCGTGAGCGCGGAGTTCACCAAGCTGACCTGGCTGTCAGGCAACTGCCGCACCGGCGCGCCCTTCAGGTACTCATTCACGGGTTCCATCGAGAGCAACGGGCTGGGTGAGATCTCCTACGCGTGGTCCCGTCAGGTGCCCGACGAGGGCGACGAATGGATCCGCGACCCCTGGCAGACCCTCACCTTCACCACCTCCAACTCGCCCGGCCGTCAAACCGTCAGCAAGACCTGGACCGCGCCGATGGGTCAGAGCGGCGTGTGGCGTCTGGAGATCGCAGGCACCGATGGCATCGTCGCCTCCGAGAGCCGCCCGTACATCAACCGGTGTGGCTGACGCGCGGCCGGTCCCCGCCACCGCGTCCCTCCGGGAAGAGCGACGCCCGCGCCCGGCTGGACGGCGGCCGCGTCGAGCCGCTGTGAGCGTGCCCGGGACTGCGCAAACCAGCCCCGACACACCTCTTGATCATCACGCCGGCCTCCGGACCGTGTCCGGGTGGGCCGGGGGCCAGCGCCTGTATCCGTGCGCCCAGAGCGACATCCCGGACCGCCGCCACGACCATCTATCGCGGGGAGGGCCGGCCCGACAGGAGCTGTAAGTGCGCGATGAAGGCGGCCACCGGGTCCTCGCCCGACCCAAGGCGGTGTCCATGGCCGTGCTCGGCGACCGGCTCATCACGTTCGGACACTCGCCGATGCTCTCTTCTCTGCGCTGGTCAACGGCTGTCCACGCCCGGTGGGTGTCCGGTTGTCGTCCGCACCCGCTGTCCACTGGTGGTGGACACGGCATCGGCCTGTCGAAAGTGATCTCACGCCATCACGGCACACCATCTCGTCCCCGACAGGAGTTCCTCTCGTGAGATCTTTTCAGCGCATCGCGGTCCTGGCCGTCAGCACGGCCCTGGCAACGGCTGCCATCACCGCGCCCGTATCGGCGGAGCCTTCGCAGGTCTTCTACATCGCCCCTCACGTGACGGTAACGGAGGCGAACACCGACGGCTGCCGCGGCGCAACGCAGTACTTCAATGCGCGCGATTACCAGAACGTCGAGATCAACTGGACCAACGCCACGAACGAAGACCACCCGTGCCTGCGGGTGGACTACTACCCGGTGACCACCTCGCGCTTTTGCAACTTCTACTTCTACGTCCCCAGCAACTACGCGACCGCAAGAATGGAGTGGCAGCTAGAGAGCCAGACCGGCGAGCGCCTGGTGAACCTCGTCTTCGACGAAAACCCATACTCAGGATTCACCTGGCTCGCGTCCAGCGGACACGTGCCCGGCGACGCGCCCGTGTCCCACATCTGGTTCACCGACGGCACTGCATGGCCGTCAGGCCGAATCGGCTGGGGCGTGGACGCCGGCCATGGAATCATGCAGGTCTGTGACGCCTGATCAACGGCGCAGCCAGGAGTAGACCAGAGTCGATAGCTTGCCCTGCCCCGTCAGGAGCGCACCCCGCCCTGCCGGGCGTTCGGCCAGCGGCCGGCCCGGCTGCGGCGGGCGTCAAGTCAGGGCTGGCGCTCACCGGGTAGGGGCGGCGCAGTAATGCGCCGCCCCTACCCGGCCCGCCACTCGGGTTCATGCGATCAGGGGCGAAGTAACCGGAGAGCCCCCGGGCAGCGTCCTTGATCAGGATGGAAAGCTGTAGCGGCCCGGGGCCATCCGGAAACTCCTCTTTCTCCGCCCGGCGCTGCCTCACGCGGGACAGCGGTGGGGTGATTCCACGGGCGAGAAGTAACCCCACTTGTCGATCTTCAGTGCTCCATGGTCGTCAGTGAGATTTGGCCCACCTCGCTGCCGAGGATGGCCGCCGCTCGCCGCAGGTCACCGTCAGGACCGCGCTGACCGGACGGCGATGGCCTCGCTGCACGGGAAGATACCCGACCACGCCGCTGAGGAGCCGTTGTACGACCCGCAGGTGAAGAAGCTCTGCTTCAGCCCTTGCCGAGAACGCAGAACTCGTTGCCCTCCGGGTCGGCGAGGACCGTCCACGACACTTCGCCCTGGCCGACGTCGGCGCTGGTGGCGCCCAGAGCCCGCAGCCGGGCCACCTCCGCCTCCTTGTCGTCAACGGGGTACGGCAGCAGGTCGAGATGGACGCGATTCCACACGGTCGTCCCGTCGGAGGCGCGGCGAAGCTCCAGATACGGCCCGACGCCCTCGGCGGAGCGCAGCACCGCATGATCGTCGGTCATCTCGTGCAGGGTCCAGTTCACCGCCTCGCCCCAGAACCGGGCCATGGCCCGGGGGTCCGCGCAGTCGACCACCACCGCGGCGATCGGCCCGGTGTCCCGGTAGATCTCCCGAGGCTCCAGCACGCAGAACACGTTGCCCTCCGGGTCGGCCAGAACCGTCCACGGCACGTCGCCCTGACCCACATCGGCGGGCGTAGCGCCGAGATCCTGGAGGCGCGCGACCAACTCGGCCTGATGGGCCGCAGAGGTGGTGGCGAGTTCGATGTGTACGCGGTACTTCACCGTTTCGGGGTCCGGGACGGTCACGACATCGATGTAGAAGCCGGCGGGGTCCGGCCAGACCAAGCCCTCGGGCTCGAGGTTGGTCACGCCGGGCCCCTCGCTGGAAACACCCCAACCGAGCGCCTCCGCCCAGAACCGGCCGAGCGCCGAGTCGTCCCGAGCCTTGAAGTTCACCTGAACGAGTCTCAATGCCATGCCGCCGATCATATGGCCAGGTAGATGAGCCCTTGTCCGCATCCAGCCGCTCAACGCGGGTTCGTCGCCTGGATAGGGGAGAGGTGGCCAGTCCCAGACCCGAGCGGGTGGAGCCAGGTCTCACGCGAGCAGGAATGCGCTTCACCGGAATGGGGCCGGCGCCGGTTCCTGAAGTCAGCGGGGTGGTCAGCTGATTCCGATGACAAGAGCATCGCGGGCGGTGCGGGCTGGTGGTCCACTCGTAGCCGGGTGCGGTGGCGTACGCGGTGAGCACCAGCCGCCGGCCCGGGCCGAGATTCTGGTGGTCCTCGCCGACCGGGACAAGCCCGATCACACGTCGGCTCCGCAGCTCGCCATCGAGTACATCGGGTAGGACGGGCGGCCTACCGTAGGCGTGAGTGGGTCCTCCCGCAGGAGGACAGGTCCGGCCTGTCGGCCGCCGGGCCCCGGCTCGTGGGCGGAGACAAGAGATCGCCGCCAGGCAGGAGTCGGCCGGACCGCCGCGTCACTAGCGTCGAAGCATGCGATCTGATCTTGGCGTCTTCCTGAAGGCGGCTGTGAGCAGGCCCTTGGTGATCGGCGCGTTCGCCCCCACTTCGGAAACGCTGGCCGCGCAACTGGTCGAGGTGGTGCCGAAGCGGGGCGCGCCGACCGTGCTGGAGCTGGGTCCAGGGACCGGTGTGATCAGCGGGCTGATCAGATCGCGGCTACCGGCCCATGCGCGGTTCGTGGCGGTGGAGACCGACCCCGCGATGGTCGATCATCTGGCGGAGACCCGTCCGTGGTTGGAGGTGCTGCACATGGACGCCGCCGATCTGGGTTCACGCATCGGCGAGGGCGAGGTGGACGCCGTGGTGAGCGCGCTGCCGTGGACGCTCATCCCGGAACGGGCTCAGGGGCGCATCCTCGAGGCGGTCTCGCGCGTCCTGGCGCCCGGCGGCAGCTTCGCCACGATCGCCTATCTGACCGGCACCCGTTTCGGCCCAGGCAGGCGGTTCCGCGGGCGGCTGGGCGCGGCCTTCGACGAGGTGCTGACGACCAGAACCGTCTGGCGCAACCTGCCGCCCGCGCGCACGTACGTCTGCCGACGCCCGATCGTGGCCACGCCGCCCGAGCGGGAGGGCTGTTCGTAGCGAAAGAAGCGGCATCTGGCAGACCAGTGGAGCAGGCATGACAACGGTGGCTGCCGGGCCGGCGGATCGGGGCGGGCTGGTGACCGCGTCCCACAGCGCCACGGTGAGAAGCGGGCTGTCCGTTGCGGCGCAGCAGCACGGCGAGCGCAGGGACTGGCGCACCCACCGATCATCTCGCCCACCCGCGTGGACAGGGTGATGTGGTCGACGTGCGTGCGGGTGCCGCGGTGGGCGGCCACCTCCTCGCGCGTGGGGTGACCGTCTTCGCTCATCTCCCAGTCGATCTGCGTTGGTCGCCCGCATTCCACCAGTGCGGCCACACCTCCGCAGTGAACCTTTGGCCGAGCTGGCCGCAGAAGGCGCGGACCGCTTCGGCGCGGGCTGATGGGCGATCTGTCCTCCAGCCAGCCGGGCATCGTACGCGCGCCTGGACGGGCAGCGGTCTCCCTACAATGGCCGGATGACACGACGTGGCGGGGTGAAGTGGGCTGACGCGAGTCCTGGCGTGCTTCCCGCCTGGGCGCCCCGGCGAGCCGGTGGCCTCGCACGTCCCCCGCGCACCCGCTTCTCCTCGAGACGCGGGCCGGGGCCGACCGCTCGATCGTGTCCATCCCGATGCCGCCACGCGGCGACTCCTGGCGATTCGAGGAGCCCGATGTGACAGGATGCGGCATCCCGCTGCCGGCCAACCGGCGGAACCCGACCCGAAGGGTGTTCTCGCGCGAGGAGCTGACGGCGTTCGACCTGCGCGGCGTCAGGTGTGCGGTGGCTCATGTCGGCCTGGCGGGCGCGCGCCGGGTCTCCCGAGCGACGTGCTGAGCGCCGCGGGGCTGAGCGCCGAGGAGGAGGCCGCCTACCGGCTCCTGGTCAGGACCGCCGGGGTCGAGCCCACCGAGCTGGCGGAAGAGCTCGGCGTCGAGAGCGGAGCGGCGCGGCGGGTGCTCGGCTCCCTGCTCGCCAAGGGCCTGGCGCGCGCCGTACCTGGAGAGCACGACAGGTTCTGCGCCGTCGCGCCGGACGTGGCGCTCGCGGCCCGGCTGCACAGGCGGCAGGAGGAGGTGGACCGGGCCAGGCAGGCCGTGGAGCAGCTCACCGGGGAGTACCTGGCCCATGCGCGGCGCCGGGAGGCCGCCCAGCTGGTCGAGGTGATCACCAGCAGGACGGCGCTGCGCGAGCAGCTGCGGCTGCTGCAGGACAACGCCCGTCACGAGGTCGTCTGCCTCTGCCGGGCCGGGCACGTGGCGATGACCTCGCAGGAGAACACCGAGGAGCTGGCCGCGCTGCGACGTGGGGTGGGCTACCGCGTCGTGTACGAACGCGCCCTGCTCGAGGAGCCAGGCATGCTGGTCAACCTCGCCGAGGGGATCAAGCTGGGTGAGCAGGCGCGCGCCCTGCCCACCCTGCCGGTGCGGATGATCGTCGCGGACGGCGAGCTGGGCGTGCTCCCGCTGATCCAGCACACCGGCGGGCTGACCCAGCTCACCGCGGCGCTGATCAGGCCGAGCAGCCTGCTGGACGCGCTCAAGGCGCTGTTCGAGAGCCTCTGGGAGCGGGCCACCCCCGTCAGTCTCACCACGCCAGGCAGCCCGCTCGACTCCGATCACCTCTACCTGCTGTCGTTGCTGGTGGCGGGCGTGCCCGACAAGTCGATCGCCACGCAGCTGAAGGTGTCGCAGCGGACCGTCCAGCGCCGGATCACCCACCTGATGGAGCAGGCGGGCGCCCAGACCAGAATGCAGCTGGCCTGGCACGCCGCCCGTGAGAACTGGCTGTGAAGGTCAGTAGGCCCTGATCACCGTCTGCGTGACCTGGTTTCCGCCGGAGTCGGTGGCGGTGACGCGAAGCGACGGATGCGGGCGAAGGACGACCGCGCTGTAGCGACCATGGCCGAGGGTGAGAACGGGCTGCCTGCGCCAGGTCACGCCGTCGTCGTAGGACAGCTCCAGCCGCAGGTCCTTGGCGGTCAGCCCGCTCACGCCCTTCTGGTGCCGTACGGCGAAGCCGAGCAGGCCGGGCCGTACGTCGTAGTCGACCTGCAGCAGCGGCAGCACCTGCTGGCCCTGCTTCGACCTGAACGTCCAGGCCGTCTCGGTCGCGATCGCCCGCGTCCATTCCTCGGAGGTTCGCTTGGTGGACAGCTCCAGGCGGTACTCGGCCTCCTGCGGCACGGCGGGGAAGGCGCCCCACGCGGCGTCGCGTTCCTCCACGAGCTTGCCGTCTCTCAGGAACCTGGCCGAGGCGCTGTCGTTGTCGACCCCTGCGCGGGAGGCGTGGCCGGAGACGTCGACGAACTCGGGGACGCGGATCTCCAGGGTGTCGCCCGTGCGGGTGGAGGGGGCAAGCCAGTCCGGGATGGCGGGCCGTACGACGGGCGCGTGCCAGCTCTCGCTGACCTGCTGACCGGGCTGGTAGGTGCGGGGCGGCTCGGTCAGCCCGTCCCGCAACCGGTTCATGTCGTCCCAGGTGAACTGGTGGTTGACGATGTGCTGCCACAAGGAGCCGTCCGCGCTGATGTACTCTGCCCGCCGCAACGGCGTCCGCACGATCCGCTGCGTCTCCATCTGGTTGCCCAGGGAGTAGGCCTGCCAGGGCCGCCAGCCGAACCGCTGCTCCTTGGCCCACCCGAAACCGCCCGTGTCCTGATATTTCGTATCCACCCGTGCGGTGTTGCGGTTGCTCACCTCGTGCACGATCTCGTCCGGCACGTGCCCGCTGGAGACCTGCATGACGTCATAGAGGTACGGCGACGCCATCGTCCCGCTGATGTCCAGCAGGGCGTGACCCTTCCTGACCCGTTCGAGCAGCCGTTGGCCGTGATCGTTGGCGATCAGCATGACCGGGATGGGCAGCGAGACCTGGACCGGGTTCCAGCCACGCCCGAGCGCGTCATCGGGAGTCATCACGATGATCGCCGCGACCGCCCCGGCCTTCACCGCCGCCTGAGCGGCGTCTCCCCACGCCACTGACGGGTCGCCCATCACGGCGACCTTGCCCCGAGCGACGCCCGCCCCCTCCGCGAGCCGCCACAGGTGACGGCCCTCCACGCCGGGCGAGCCGCCGAGAAAGCCCATCGGGTACGCGGAGCCCGCCACCCGCGCGGAGATCTTCGGCGCGACCAACTGCCAGCGGGAGGCGAACTCGAACGTGCCCTCGCTGACCGGCTGGGTGGGCGAGACGTTGAGCCCCTCGACGACGTCGAAGTTCATGACGCCCTGGGAGATCTTGCGCGAGCCGAAGGCACGGTGGGTGAAGTAGGTGAAGATGCCCACCTGCTCCACCGGCTCGCTCACCTTGACGGTGACGGGGCTGGTCCTGCGGTAGTCGAGGACCACCTCCAGGTCACGGTCGACCTTGAGCTCCGGAATGACGACGAGCCCGTCGCGCGGGTGCATGCGGCCCCACCCGTTCGCGAGGTTGATCGCCTGCGTCATGTACGTGCCCTCGGAGACCTCCACGGTCAGACCCTGCTCGGGCACCCAGGTGAAGACGTCGTCCTGCTGCGACGCGCCGAACATCGACAGCGTGTCGGTGCCGGTGGGCTTGCCGGCCGCGTCCACGGCGGTGAAGCGGACCGTGTGCTGTGGTCCCTTCCAGGTGAGCGCCAGCGTCGTGTGCACGCTCTCGGTTCCCGCGGTCGCGGTGACGTGCCCGCCGTACCTGCCGAAGGGCAGCTTGGCCAGATCCACCCGGACCTGGACCTCGGCGGTGCCGCCGGCGGCGACGGTGACGTTCCGCGCGCTGAGCACGGCGCCCGTGAGGGTGCTGGAGAGCTCCAGCGTCACCGGCGCCGCCGTGCCGTTGGTGTAGGTGATCGTGCCCTCGGCCGTGCCTGTCCCCTCACCCTTCTCGTGCCTGCCGAGGTTGACCACGCCCGTGGCCGTCACGCCCTGCCGCAGGGCGCGCGCCACGTCGAGCCTGCCCCCGCCCGCGTCGTCGACCTGCTGGCCGTCCACCGTCCTGGCCGAGCCCACCAGGGCGTCCTTGATCTGCGCCGCCTTCCACTCGGGATGGCGCTGCTTGAGGATCGCGGCGGCCCCCGCCACGTGGGGGGTCGCCATGGAGGTGCCGGACGCGGCCGTGTACTGCTCGTCGACGGGCTGGCCCATCCCCGTCCCCGTCGCCCTGGCAGCGACGATGCCCACGCCAGGCGCCGTGAGGTCCGGCTTGGGCGCGTCGTCCAGTCGCGGACCCCTGCTGGAGAAGTCCGCGATGGCGTCCTTGCCGTCCACGGCCCCGACGGTCAGCGCGGAGGTGGCCGCTCCGGGGCTGCCCACGGAGTAGGCCGTGCCGTCGTTGCCGGCCGCGACCACGAAGAGCGCGCCGGTCCGCTCGGTGAGATTGTCGACGGCGACGCTGAGCGGATCGGTGCCGTCGGTGACGTCACCGCCGAGGCTCATGTTGATCACCGACGCTCCCTCGGCGGCGGCCCATTCCATGCCCTCGATGACGCCGGAAAGAGTGCCGGACCCGTCGTCTCCGAGCACCTTTCCGATGATCAGCTCCGCGCCCGGGGCGACGCCCTTCTTACCGACCCCGCCCGCGATGGTGGCGGCCACATGGGTGCCGTGCCCGTGGGCGTCGTTCACGTCCGGGTCGCCGGTGAACACCTTGGTCCGCGTCACCCGGCCCGCGAGATCCTGGTGGGCCGCGTCGACTCCGGTGTCGAGGACGGCGACCTTGACGCCCTTGCCGTCGAACCCGGCCTGCCACGCTTCGGGCGCGCCCACCTGCGGCACGCTGTGATCGAGCGAGACCTTGACCTTGGCGTCGAGCCAGATCTTCGCCACGCCCTGGGCCAGGCTCGCCCGCTCACCGTCCAGAGACTTCCACAGCCGGCCGATCGTGCGCTTGTCCGCCGACACGGCCCGCCCGTTGACGCTCTCCAGCGGAGCCGCGGTCCTGGTGGCCATGGCGTCGTAGACGAAGAGCAGCGGCAGCTTGTCCGTCGTCGCGTCGTCGTAGCCCTGCTCGATCAGGTCGGTCACGGAGAACAGGCTCGGGTCCAGCCGCTTGGCCGCCAGGTAGGGCACCATGTCGACCGGCAGAACCCGCAGCTCGCCGTCCTCCTCGGTGGTGTGGAAACCCATCCGCTCACGGCCGGGCCCCGGCTTCACCTCTACCGCGGTCCTGCCCTGTTCCGCCTGCCTGACGGTCACCACGTCACCGGTGATCAACGTGACGCGGTGGACGCCGGAGGCGGCAGGCTGTGCCGTCGCCGGTGATGGAGAGCTCAGCAGGGCGGCGGCGGATATTCCCACCGCCGCCACATGTGCGGACCAGTGCATGGGGGGTGAACCTCTCGTATCAACAACTAGTGATCACGAGAGTGGCGATGGCGGGTCCTGCCCGCCAGTGCGCAGACCTGCCGTTTGTCTGCCATGTCGTTAATGCGACAGGGGTGCCGCGTTACCTGGGCACATGACCGGCATCGCCCGGGCGCGTCAAAGGAGCACACCGACCACGGCACGCTGCCGTTCCAGGACGGCAACGGCGGTCTCCAGGTGCACACCGCGCAGCCGGATCGACGTTCATCTGCAACATCGGCGACCTGCTCGACACCGGATCGGCACCCATCACCCGCGACTCCGGGAAGAGCCTGGTGATTCACCACCGCTGGGAGAAGAACCAGCGCTCGGCCGCAGGCCGTACCAGCTCGACCGCCGGCTGATGGCGCTCTCGCACCTCACCGCCGCGAAGGCGCCGAGCGGGGCCGGTCGATATGTGACGTTCGCTGCCCGACTAACCCCCCGTCCGGCCGGGCATGACCCCCTTGCGTGAGAACGGCGCACGACCGATCGGCCGAGGGGGACGGCGATGGGACGGCAGGTCCGGCCGCGGCTGCGCGTGGCCAACTGGCACAAGATGCGCGCCACCTTGCAGCGAGGCCACCGCCGAACTCGCCCGCTGGGACCGGGACGCCCTGGAGACCGACCCCGCCCGCCGGGCGCACCAAGCGCACCACAGCCTGTGAGGGGATGAGCATGGTCGACCGCGAACAGCTGCCCGCGCCCGTCGAAGGGCTCGTGGTCACGCACTTCCTGACCGTCCGGGACGTGGCCCGCTCGCGCGCGTTCTACGCGGACGTCCTGGGCGGCGAGGTCGTGCTTGACGAGAACCCGGCGATCGTGAAGGTCGCCAACACGTGGATCATCATGAACCCCGGCGGCGGGCCTACCCCGGACAAACCGGACGTCACGCTGCGGGCGCCCGAGCCCGGCGACCCGGTGACCGCGTTCATGAACGTCCGCGTCGCCGACATCGCCGCCTTCCACACGCACGCGACGTCGCTCGGCGCCCGGTTCCTCACCGAGCCGATCGACCGCAAGGCCGAGATCCGCTGCTACATGCGCGACCCGGACGGGCACCTCATCGAGGTCGGCCAGGCCACCGGCATGCTGCACGGCGTCTACGCCGACCCGCCCGCCTGACCCCGTCCGGCCGGGGACGGGCGCGAGCGGAACCTCGACGTGCGCCCCGGAGGGCGAACCTGATCACGGGCTGCGGCCAAACCAGTCGAGGAGCCCTGGGCTCAGCTGGCCGGAAGCGCGGCGTACAGGCCGGCGCCGCCGCTGTCCGGGTCGGCCACCGTGGTGTGGCGCATCCCCCAGAACCCATCGAACGGCTCGGCGATCCCGCGATGGCCGGCCTCGACCAGCTCGGCGTACTTGGCGTCCACCCCGGTTGGGGTGTCGAACTCGCAGCACGGCAAGGTGCGTGGTCGCCGGACGGCGTCGTCCAGCCGGGCAGGAACGGCGTGCGGAAGTCTTCGGCGTCCAGCATCACGTGCGGCCCATCTCCGGACCGGCGCCTCACCATCCCGCCGTACCCGGACCGAAACCCCGCCTGCTCACGGAGCTGTGTGACCGTGCGTGACGCCCCGGCGTCGGGACGAGAAGGCCCGCATGAAGGGCGCTGTCAGGCAGCGTGAAGCAGCAGGACGCCATCACGTGTCCTCCGTTGAGAGCCCTTCGACGAACGCCTCCTGCCGGAGGCGACGAGGGAATGTCCGTATGGTCGATCCCGGTCGGCCATATGGCCGATCAAGATCAACCGCGCGGAACCCTAGCGTCGGGTGACGAGATCATCCGGACAAAGGAGCTTCCTGTGCGTGCACGAAAGATCGCCGCGGCCGTCGCCACGAGCGCGACTCTGCTGGCGGGGATGGCGGTCACCGGCCAAGCATCGGCAAGCGTCGCGGGTGACGCCGGGACCGAAGTACTGGCCCGGTTTCAGCACCAAATGATCAACTGGCACGGCTGTAAGACGGGACCGAACGACGAGACCGGCGAGGAGCTGGACGCGGCGGGCGCCCGGTGCGCCGAGATCACCGTCCCGCTGGACTACCGCAGGCCCCAGGGACGGACCATCTCGGTGGCGATCTCACGAATCAAGGCAACCGACCCCGCCAGGCGCCGGGGCGTCATGCTGATCAATCCCGGTGGTCCGGGCGGGCGCGGGCTGCAACGCGTGCTCCTCGGCACGTTCATGCCCGCCGTCGCGGCCCGCTACGACCTGATCGGGATGGATCCTCGCTTCGTCGGCCGTAGCACGCCGATCCATTGCCGGTGGACGACCGACACCCCCACCCGGTCGGCCGGCCCGACCCGCCGCACCTTCAACGAGAGCGTGGTCCTCATGAAGAAGCTGGCGGTCGGGTGCGTCCAAGGCAACCGTGGGCTGCTGCCGTACGCCAGCACCCGCAACACCGCCCGCGACATGGACGTCATCCGCGCCGCCCTCGGCGAGCCCAAGCTGTCCTACCTCGGCTATTCCTACGGCACCTACCTGGGCGCCGTCTACACGCAGATGTTCGGCGGCCGGGCCGACCGGGTCGTGCTGGACAGCGCGGTCGATCCGGACGTCTACGGTCCCGATCTACTGTCCGAGAACGGCCCGGCGATCACCGCCGCACTGAAGCACTGGGCCTCATGGGCCGCCGCTCACGACGCCGAGTACGGCCTGGGCGCCACCGAGGCCGAGGTCCTGGCCACTGTGGAGCGCGTCAACCAGGCCGCCACCCGGCGCCCGCTGCGGGTCGGCGGGTACCGGATCGACGCCCACCACGTCCCCTATCTGCTGTTCATCCGCCTCTACGACGACAGCGCAAGGGCGTACGCCGGCTTCGCCGCGGAGGTGCGGGTGCTGGCCGACGCCACCCGTGGAGAGGCGGTCACTGCCGTCCCGGCCTCGCTGAAGGAGACCCTCGACGGCCTGTTCACCGGCTCGGGGACGGCCGAGGACCGGGCGGGAACCTCGATCCTCTGCGCCGACCGGGCCGCCTCTCGCGACCTGGAGACCTATTTCCGCGCGATCCAGGCCCACCGTGCCGGCGAGCCGCTGTTCGGGCCGATGACCCGCAACATCAGCCCCTGCGCCTTCTGGCCGACCACACCGGTGGAGGCGCCTACCACGATCGGCAACGACACCCCGATGCTGATCGTCGGCGCCGACGGCGACCCCGTCACGCCCCACCCCGGCCAGCGGGCCATGCACCGAGCGCTGACCGGCTCCCGCATGGTCACCCTGCGCGGCGCCTTCCGCCACGGCGCCTACCTCGCGGCGGGCAACGCCTGCGTGGACGCCACCGTCAACCGGTATCTGGTGGACGGCATCCTCCCCGACGGCGCCACCACCTGCGACAAGGACAGCGCTCCGGCCGGACGACGGTGAGCCGTTCATGAGACGTGATCGGGCTCTACGGCCAGAGCGGGTAGTGGGGCCCCTCAGGCAAGGCCGAAAACGGCGGCCAGCACAAGGCGGCATCAAAGAGCGGCGAACAGGTGCTTGTCGTTCTTCGGGCGTGCTCGCCGTCGCAAGTCTCGGGGCCAGGAGCCTCCCCGACGTCCACGCGGACGCTCTCACCGCAGCGGTCCAGCAGGCCGAAGACCGCCTGTCGCGGGCGTGGTGGTTGTCCTCCTCGGCCAGGCGCTGTTTGCGGTAGGCGACAGCGCCGCCGACCACGGCACGGGCAATCTTGATGATCTCCAGCAGGTTGCCGGTGGTGAGTTCGTCGAGCCTGGGCGGCAGGCCGATCCAGGCCAGGGCGCCGACCAGCAGTCCGCCGGCGAGGAGGGTGACGGCGAGGGCGACGCCGATGTGAAGCAGCTTGGCCGGTCGCGGCCCGGCGAGGCCGTCGGCGCGGGCCTGCTGACCGGTTGCCCCTGGCAGGTCAACTCGGTGGCGAGCGTGTTCAAGACAACGCCGTCCAGCGCAGCGGCGACTCCGGATCGCCCCGAGTGGCCGGCTCCACCAGCGCATCCAGCACCGCGGGCAGCCGGGGGTCGACCTGCTCGGCGCGCTGGCGGCCCGTTCCGGATCGACGCATCCAGCCCTCCTGGCGGACGGCGCCCCTCGTTTCGGGCGGTCTTACATCGAGTAGGCGCCGGAGGCGAGGGCGATGACGCCGACCACGGTCATCAGCAGCGCCGAGCCGGGGTGCATGGCGATCGAGATGCGGATGTCCTGCTTCTTCCAGGCGAGCCAGACGCCCGGGTAGAGGAAGACGAGCTTCGACAGGACCGTCCAAGGGGCCCAGAAGTGGTACACCGAGAAGAAGAAGGTGTTGAAGAACGGGGCCCACTTGCCGAGCTGCGGGAGGCGGGGCAGCAGGAAGCCGCGGAAGTAGTACTCCTCGAGCAGGGGCAGGGTGAAGCCGGTGAACGGTGCGCAGATGAGCAGCGTGGTGAGCACGAGCTCCTGCGAGTAGCCCTGGAGGTAGGCGGTGCCGTCGGGGCCGGCGCCCTGGTAGTCCACCCAGGTGAAGAACCAGTCGTAGACGATGTTGTCCAGCGGGGTCAGCGAGAGCGAGACCACGGTCATCCACACGAGGCACGCGGCCCCGAGCCAGAAGACCTTGCCGCGCGAGACCGGCTTGTCGCGGTAGTGGACGACGCCCTTCATCGTGAAGCGGCCGGTCTGCTTCTTGCCCAGCCACAGCAGGAACAGCTGGAGCGGGAAGAGCACAACCGCGAGGGCGATGGCCCAGGCCAGGAAGATCGGGAAGCCTATCGCCCGGACCAGGGGAGCGGCGATGAACGCGTACACGGCGACGATGACCGCGCCGGGCACCAGATGCAGTGCGATGGAGAACGGGACGGAGTGACGGTCGGCGAGGAGCTTCGCGACGAAGCCTCTCGGCTGGGCGCCTTGGGTGTCGGCCGGGGGCTGCATTGCTGTATCCATGCCGAGAATGGTGGCCCCACGACCTAACACGGACCTGACATCGCGCTGACACGGCTTCGAGTCGCCGTGAAAGGCGCAGGTCGCGGCGGGTCTGTCCACGGGTGAGCAGGTCGGTGCGCCCCTGGCCGGCCGCTGCCACGTCAAGCTCGACACCAGCGGATGGCGGCCGCTGCGGCCGGCGCAACTGCGCGAGCTGGGGCTGACGCACTGACTGGCCCTGCGCCGCCAGGTGGAGGAGGCGTGGGCGTGGTGGCCCGCGCACGGCGCGGACCGCCACCGAGCTCACGGCTCGGTCTGTGTGAGCAGGAGAACGAACGTGGGACTGCCCACGTACGTGCCCGAGTCAGCGCGTACGACTTCAGGTGTGGGCGGGTGCGACGACTCCGAACCACCGCTGCAAGGCTGCCCGGAGTTTTTCGATCTCCATGGGATCGGGCCGGGGTGATGCAGATGCCCAGGCCACGTAGCAGTCCGGTCGAAGGAGCAGGGCGGTGGGCGCGGGGGTCTGGGAGCGCGCCGTGACGATTTCGACCTGGTCGTGCCGTGGGGCAAGTGTCTCCGCCAGGGATGCGTCTTCGGTCAGGTCGAGCAGTAGAGGGCGTGCGGTTCTGGTCAGCTCGGCCAGCCGGACCGGCCCGGTCGGGGTGTGCAGCTCCATGTTCGGGGCGAACCGGCCGGTCAAAGGGTGCGCCTCGCGTTCGCCCATGTCGTAGCGGACGTCGGCGCCCGCGGTGAGTTCGGCCAGGCGCTGCACGGTGTCCGGGTCGCGGAGCAGTTCGGTGAACACCTCGCGCAGTCCGGTGACATCGCCGCCTGGGGCGATCAGGGCCGCCTGTGCCTGCGCGTTCAGCACCATGCGCTGGGCGGCCGATCGCCGCTCTGTCTCGTAGCTGTTCAGCAGTCCGGAGGGGGCGCTTCCCCGGATCTCGGCGGCGAGTTTCCAGCCGAGATTGACCGCGTCCTGCAGGCCGAGGTTGAGCCCTGGACCACCTCCCGTGGCGGCGTACACGTGCGCGGCGTCACCGATCAGGAACACTCGGCCGTCGGCGAACCGTTCGGCGATTCGGGTGTTCCCGCCGGTCAGCCGGCGCAGCACGTGCGGCCCCGCGCCGTCGGGTGGACCGAGCGGCACGTCGACGCCGAGCACGCGGCGGATGCTCGCCCGCAACTCGTCGAGGCTCATTGGGGCGTCGGTCTCGGGCCGGTCCCACTCTGTGGTGCTGACCAGCGGTGGGTGGCCGGGCATCGGCGCGTAGGAGAACCCTCCGTGTTCGGTGCGGTGGGGCAGGAACGGCAGAACAGCGCCGTGGCCGGGCACGTTCAGCGCACCGGTCGCGGGATCGACCCAGTCCGCCGGGACCGTCGCGTGCGCTGAGCGGACGGTCATCCGGTCGTAGGTGATGCCGGGGAATGTGATGCCGGAGAGCTTGCGCGTGGTGCTGTGTGCTCCATCCGCGCCGACGAGGTACCGGGCCCGCAATTGGTAGGTCTCGCCCGGGCTCGCGACGTCGATGGTCACCGCGTCGTCGTCCTGCGACAGGCCGACGACCTCGTGTCCTCGCCGGATCTCCACGCCGAGTTCGATGGCGCGCTCCTGCAGGACCTGCACTATGCGTCGCTGCGGCACCGGCAGGGCATAGACAGGGCTGTCCTGCAGCAGGCTCAGGTCCAGGCCCATCGCGCCGAACATGAAGTAGCCGGAGTTCGGCTGCGGAGGTTGTGGGCTGCCACTGAGACGTTCATGCAGCCCCCGGTGGTCGAGCATTTTCACCACTTGGCCGAGCAATCCGTTCGCTTTCGGTTCCTCGCTGGGCTCGATCAGCCGCTCCAGCACGACCGGCCGGGCCCCTGCCAGGCTCAGTTCGCAGGCCAGCATCAGCCCGTTCGGGCCGCCGCCGGCGATGACGACATCTGTGATCACGTGTTCTCCTTGATTCGTACGGAAGGGGACGGGACGGATGGAGCGCTGAAGCGCAGGGCCGTGGGCGGTGCCGGTGCGGCTCGCTCCGGGTTGCGGTCTTTGGGACGTGGTCAGCCGCGGTAGTACTCAGCGAGGGTGGTGAAGGCGGCCTTGGGTTCCCAGGGCATGTCGGGGTAGGCGGTTCCGAGCCGGTCCTCGTAGACCTTGACGATGCCGTAACTGGCCAGGTCCAGGTCGTCGCGGGGAGCGCCGTCGGGGTGGTGCACATGGTCGTACAGCGCGAAGGTGAACACGAACGTGCTGTCGACGCCGCCGGCGTCGAATGCCTCCAGCAGCTCACGCACATGCCTGGCCTGCCCGTCCTCGTCCCGGGCGTACTCACCGTTCAACCGGACAGGGCCGGCTTCGTCGTACTCGACGATCTCCAGACCGAGAGCGCCCCTGTCACCGGCACCCTGGTAGCAGGCCGCGCCGAACTCGGTGATCGCGACCGGCTTGCCCTGCGCGACCAGGCCACTGACGCCTTCGGCGAAACGGTCGGCGATCTCGGCCGACCGATACAGATCCACGGACATGATGTCGAAGAGCGCCCAGTCGACGCGCTCAAGCGGCACGGAGGCGTAGGTCACCCTGCCGCCGAAGCGCTCGCGGACCAGTGCCACGGCTGTGCCGAGGAATTTGTTGACACGTGCGCTGACCTCGCCGATCTGCTCCCGCACGCGATCCGGCTGTCTCAGCGACGCGACCCGCTCGTCGGTGCTGTCTCCGGGCAGGAATCCCGGATTCATCAGGCTCAGCTCGGCACCGGTGACGAACACCACCTCGGCTCCCCGCCGCCTCAGCCGCTCCGCGCGTTCGGCACAGTCCGCGAACAGCGACAACATCTCATCGGCTGTCAGTTCGAGGGGATAGGGGGAGAACCAGACCTCAAGGCCCAGCTCGGCGGCGTGTGCCGCCGCCAGCTCGATCCGATCGGCGTCACCGCCCATGACACGGACCGCGGTGCAGTGCAGGTCGTCGCGGATGATGCGCAACTCGCGCTTGACCTCGTCCGGGTCGAAGTGCTTCCGGGAGATCGCTCCGTTCTTGACGAAGCCGGTGTCGTAGCTGATGCCCTTGGCCCTCATCGTTCTGGGTCCTTCCTGACGGAGTGAGGCCGCCAGGTTAGGCCTAAAAAGTGCGTGCACGCAAATTTGCGTGCACGCACCCACGTTATGCTGACACCGTGACGACACGACGAACGGGGTTGCGCGAGCAGAAGAAGCAGGCCACCCGAGAGGCATTGAGCGCGGCGGCACTGCGGCTGGCTCTTGAGCGTGGACCGGACAACGTGCGCGTCGATGACATCGCCGAGGCCGCCGGCGTCTCGCCGAGGACGTACAACAACTACTTCTCCAGCCGGGAACAGGCGATCGTCGCCGCCGTCACCAGCGAACGGGAAGCGCGGGTCGCGGCGGCAGTGGCCGACCGGCCCGATGGCGTCGGCCTCGCGGACGCCGTCGTCGAGGCGATCGTGGATCAGTACACCGCCCCAGGCGAGCCCGGCCGGGACGCGCTGCTGCTGATCACCACCCGCCCCGCGCTGCGCGACGCGTTCGTCGAAACCACCACCGCGATCGAACATCCCCTCACCGACGCGATCGCCGAACGCCTCGGCGACACCGACCCGCACACCGCCCGTGTGCTCGCCGCGAGCGTGGCCGCCGCCGTTCGCGTGGCGCTCGAGCAATGGCTGCAGACGACTGCCGCGTCCTCCACAACCAGCGGACTCGTCGTGCCGTCCAGTTCGCTCCCGGATCTCCTTCGCACCACGCTCGCACCCCTCACACCCGCACTCGACGCCGCCGAGCAACGAGCACTCCGCCACCGGCATCCGTGAACTCCCCGCCTCAAAGGCCCTCCGCTCCCGAACCCCAGCTGTCAGGTAGCCGAGTGAGAGATCGCGCTTGCGGGTCGTGACCGTTGGGGAGATCATCGCCCAGCAGTACGACCAGATGGTCGCCGCTGTTCTGGTCCAAGGCCAACCTCTACGGCACCATCGACATCGACATGGGCCGCCGCCTCGACCTCGCAGCCTGACCATCAGGGCCAGGCCGCCGTCGTCCTGTTCGCTCGATCATCGCGTCCGGGGGGCGGGATGGGGGCAGCCAGGATCAGACCGTCTACCGTGACCGGGACCAGCCGGGCCGCCACGCCGGATTCGCCCTGCAGGCGCACGAGCCCGTTTGGAGTCGTGATCACGTGGCTGGGAAAGGATTGGACGGGATGATGCTCGGGCTTGTAGCTTGCAGTTGATCGTGACGCCGCCCGAGGAGGTGAGACCCATGAACGCTGTATCGATGTGGGTGCTCCCCCTTCCCGTCACGGTCGGGCGATTGAGGTAGGTGTCGCCGGGAGCGCCTCGCCACCAAGGCACTCCCGAAAGGCAACACCTATGCACTCTTCGCAATTCACCGCCGAGCTGTCGTCGAACGACAGGGTCGAGCGTGACTCCACGGTGGGCGACGTCCCCGGAGTCCTCTGGTCGCCGGCCTCCGGCGCCGATCGCGCGCCCCTCATGTTCGATGTGATCATTGCCGGGTGCGGGCCGACCGGTGCGATGCTGGCCGCCGAACTGCGGCTGCACGATGTGCGGGTACTCGTTCTGGAGAAGGAAACCGAACCTGCGTCGTTCGTCCGCATAGTCGGTCTGCATATCCGCAGTCTCGAGCTGATGGCGATGCGCGGACTGCTGGAGCGCATTCTCCAGCATGGAAGACAGCGTCCGGCCGGTGGCTTCTTCGCCGCCATCAACAAACCCGCGCCCGAGAGCCTGGATTCCGCGTACGCCTATCTGCTGGGTATCCCGCAGCCGGTCATCGAACGTCTGCTTGAAGAACACGCGATCGAACTGGGTACGCAGGTCCGGCGCGGTTGTGCGGTGGCCGGTTTCGAGCAGGACGACGAGGGTGTGACCGTCGAACTGGCCGACGGGGAACAGCTGCGTTCACGCTTTCTCGTCGGCTGTGACGGCGCGCGCAGTACGGTGCGCAAACTGCTCGGTGTCGGCTTCCCCGGCGAGCCCTCGCGGACCGACACGCTGATGGGCGAGATGGAAGTGGATGTGCCGCACGAGGAGATCGCCGCCAAGGTGACCGAAATCCGCGAGACCCATCAGCGATTGTGGCTTCGGCCCTTCGGCGAAGGGGTCTACAGCGTCGTAGTCCCCGCCGCGGGAGTCGGCGATCGCGCGGAACCGCCCACCCTCGAGGATTTCAAACAACAGTTGCGCACCATCGCCGGAACCGATTTCGGCGTGCACTCCCCGCGCTGGATGTCCCGCTTCGGGGATGCCACCCGGCTGGCCGAACGTTATCGGGTCGGGCGGGTGCTACTGGCCGGCGATGCGGCACACATCCATCCACCCATCGGCGGACAGGGCCTCAATCTGGGCGTTCAGGACGCATTCAACCTCGGCTGGAAACTGGCCGCACAGATCCGCGGCTGGGCCCCGGAAACACTGCTGGACACCTACCAGGCCGAACGTCATCCGGTCGCCGAGGACGTGCTGGACAACACCCGCGCCCAGATGGAACTGCTGTCCACCGAACCGGGCCCGCAGGCCGTACGCAGGCTGCTCACCGAACTGATGGACTTCGACGAGGTGAACCGCCATCTGATCGAGAAGATCACCGCGATCGGCATCCGCTACGACTTCGGCGAAGGCCCCGACCTGCTCGGCCGCCGCCTGCCCGACATCGACGTGAAACAGGGCCACCTCTACGGTCTGCTGCACCGCGGCCGCGGCCTGCTGCTGGACCGCACCGAACGTCTGACCGTCGGCGGCTGGTCAGACCGGGTCGATTACCTCGCGGATCACACTGCGGAACTGGATGTCCCGTGCGTCCTGCTACGCCCTGACGGCCACGTCGCCTGGATCGGCGACGATCAGCAGGACCTGGACGACCATCTCTCCCGCTGGTTCGGCAAGCCCGCCAACTGATGTCGCCTGAGCAACCGAAAAGGTCCGTGAGAAAGATCGGAACGGCCAGCAGCGACTGACCATCGGAAGGCTGGAGGCAGCATCTACCGCGGTGCTCTGGCGCCAGGGTCGGCCTGCGAGGAGGGTTAGCCTCCGAGTGGCGACCGGGAGACGGCGGAAGAGCACCGCGGGGTGCATCGGCGCAGGCATCCGCGCGTTTCATACAAAAGGGCCCAGTGCTCCCGAAGCTACGGCGAGGGCAAAGTAACTCGCAGCGTTTTTTGTAGATCATGAAATCGACCTCGGAAGCGGCGCTGGGGCCGTCAAAAACCCCTTCAATAACCGTCGACGGCCGTTTGTTGAGAGGTTGGCGAGTGCGACATCCCCTCCGCAGCCAGGCAGTCAGGCGAGCCCGGCGGAGGGGCGCGCGATCCAATGTCCGATAAGTCACTGGATCTCCGGCATATGATCATGCGCATATGAGCGACATCACCGAACCCCCGATCGCCCGGGTGGACGTCGTGCGCGAGACCCTCCACGGCAGCACACTCGAGGACCCCTACCGGTGGATGGAAACCGAAGGCGAGGAGATCCAGCACTGGCTGGACGGCCAGGCCAGGCACGCCCGCGAGCACCTGGACGCCCTGCCGCACCGCGCCGGCCTGCTGACCCGGATGCGCGAACTGGGCAGCGCGCTCACGCAGTACTTCGGCCTCGCGATGGCAGCCGACAAGGTCTTCGCCCTGGTGCGCGAGCCGGACGCCCGCGTGCCGGTGCTGACGGTGACCGAGGCCGACGGAGCGAGCAGGGTCCTGTTCGACCCCGGCACGGTGCCCGGCGACGGGCACCACGCCATCGACTGGTACGTGCCCTCCCCCGACGGCCGCCACGTCGCCTGCGCCGTCTCCGACTCCGGGTCGGAGGACAGCTCCATCCACGTGATCGACGCCGACTCCGGAGTCCTCCGGGAGACGATCCCGCCCACGACGCGTTTCGCCTTCCTGAGCTGGCTGGAGGGCAGCCGGTCGTTCGTCTATCACCGCTACGTGGAGCAGAACCGCTTGGACAGCCGCTCCTTCCTGCATCAGCTGGGCGCCGACCCGGCGCAGGACACGGTGGTGCTGGCCCGCGGACTCAATCCCCACATCGAGCTGACCCCGCAGGACCGGCCCTTCCTGGTGGTGCCGCCGCACGGCGAGTGGATGCTGGCGATCATCTCCCACGGCGCGCTCAGTCCCTGGCCCTGGACCAGCGAGCAGCTGAGCGACTGCACGATATACGTGGCGCCGCGCGCCGGGCTGGCCGACCCGGACGCCTGCCCGTGGCGGACGGTCGCGGGCGCAGCGGACGGCGTGACCGCCTTCGCCACCAGCCACGACACCCTCTACCTGGTCTCCCACCGGGACGCGCCGCGCTCCCGCGTGCTGGCCGTTCCGCTTGCCGCACCCGATCTGTCCCGAGCCCGGGTGGTCGTGCCCGCGGGTGAGCGGGCGGTGGAGACGGTGCGGGTGGTGGGCGACCGGCTGCTGGTGCGCGATCTCGACGGCGGCGTCAGCCGGATACGGCACGCGCCCCTGTCCGGCGGCGAGCCCGCCGACCTCCCGATGCCAGTGGACGGCGCCATCCTGGAGTGGACCACCCACCCGGCGCGGCCCGAAGCCCTGCTGCTGGTGGCCGGCTGGACCGACGCGCCACGGCTCTACCGCTACGACGGCCAGTCCCTCCAGGACACCGGGCTGGCGCCCCGCTCACCGGTGGACTTCGGCGACGTGCACGCCCGCACCCTGTACGCGCCCGCGCAGGACGGGACGCCGATCCCGCTCACCGTCATCCACCACAAGGACCTGGAGCTGGACGGCGACAACCCGACCGTGCTCACCGGCTACGGCTCCCACGGGTTCATCGACCTGCCGGAGTTCCGTCCCGAGATGCTCGCCTGGTACGAGCGCGGCGGCGTCTACGCCGTCGCGCACCTGCGCGGCGGCGGCACCTACGGCCGCGAATGGCACGAGGCCGGGCGCGGCGAGCGCAAGGAGGCCACCATCACGGACTTCATCGACTGCGCCGAACATCTTATCGCCCTCGGCTACACCCGCCCGGGACGGCTGGCCGCCGAGGGCGCCAGCAGCGGCGGCATCCCCACCGGCGGCGCGCTGGTGCGCCGCCCCGATCTGTGGGCGGCCATGGCGATGCACGTGCCGACGGTGAACGCCACGCGCAACGAGTTCACCGAGAGCGGGCCGATTAACGTGCCCGAGTTCGGCAGCATCACCACCGAGGAGGGCCTGCGTGCCCTTCTGATCATCGACGCCTACCTGCGGGTTCACGACGGCGTGCCGTACCCGGCGGTGCTGCTGACCGCCGGCCTGCGCGACGCGCGGGTGCCGCCGTGGCAGCCGGCGAAGCTGGCTGCTCGCCTGCAGGCAGCCACGGCCTCCGGCCGGCCGGTGCTGATGCGCGTCGAGGAGCACGGCTGGCATGGCGCCGGCTCGACCAGAGACCAGGAGCAGGCACTGCTCGCCGATGTGCTGGCCTTCATCCTGCACGCGTCCGACGGGTCATGATCACGACAGACATGTCGGGTACGGCACACGCACGCGCCCTCAGCCACGTGACGGCCCGGTCGATCCCGGCCTGCGTGTGACGCTCAACCCTGGTGGCGAGCTGGCGGTCCTCGACAGGCTGCCAAGGACGGCGGCTACCTGTCCCAGTTCGTCACCGGGACCGGCAACGGGGGCCTGACCGCCCATCCCGGCGGGGACAGATGGCTCTGGGAGAGCCGCAGCTTCGGCGGTGCCTACGACGAGGCGCCCGCGCGACAAGGTTGAGCAGGCCGTCACCGCGTGGGTGGCGGCGCGCCGTCACGACGTCGTCTACCGCGGCAAAGCCGTCAAAGGGTCGTGGTGGCGGGCGCTCGGGCGGTGACGGGGGACAGGAGGACCAGAAGCTGCTTTCAGGCGACGCCGGACAGGTCCAGACGCTTGGCCATGTCGAGGTGGAAGCAGCCCTAGGAGTTGATGTGCGACCAGAACAGCGGCGATAGGCCGCGCCGGTCCTCTGCCGTGAGCCGCTCGGCCCAGGCCGGGTCGGCCAGCACCGCCTGCAGCAGCAGGGTGTTGACGTAGACCAGGCAGGACTGCAGCAGGTGCAGCGCCAGCATGGAGACCTCGGCGTGTTCGCGGTCGGGGCCGGTGAGCACGCCTTTCCTTGCCGTAGAAGATCTTGTCGTTGGCGCCGTTCCAGTTCTCCTTCTGGCCAGCGCGGCGTAGTGCACGTCGCGGTTGTCCGCCGGGCAGGTCCTCATCTAGGTTGCGCCAGCGGCCCGCGCCCTCAACGTAGACCTCCCGGCGGCGCAAAGCCTCACGCAACACGATCAGCACGCACAACTCGTGCGGGATGCGCTCGATCCGGCCGCTGGCGGCATCGGTGATCGCCTCGGTCCAGGCCTTGGGCACATGCGTCGGCGCTGGTAGAGAGGTAGGTACTCGCGGATCTTGCGGCCGCTGGTCGCCGAGCGAGATGCCCAGCTCGGGAACTGCTTGGCGATCTCCAGCGCGGTGAGAGGCCCCGGCGCTGTGAGCTGTGTGACCAGGCGTTCGCGAGGGTGAAATCGAGATCCGGTCGGTGGTTGCTCGAGCCCGCCGAGTACGCCGGGTGCTGAGTCAGGAACGCGAGTACTACCCGCGGACGCAGATCGCGCACCGATTAGGTTTCCGCGCCGCGCCCGTCTGTACGTGTGAGATCGACTCACAGGAGGCTGGCAGGATGCGGAAACTGATCTTCGGCATGAACGTGACCCTGGACGGCTACATCGCCGCGACCGGCGACGACATCGGCTGGGGTGGGGGAGAGGGGCCGGACTCATCGCCGAGCGCCGAGCTGTTCCAGTGGTGGTATGACCAGATGCGGGCGAGCGATCTGTCGCTGTACGGGCGCAAGCTGTGGGAGGCGATGAGCTCCCACTGGCCGACCGGCGACCAGCGGCCCAACGCCACCCCGGCGGAGATCGAGTTCGCGCGCCTCTGGCGGGACATGCCGAAGGTGGTGTTCTCATCGACGATCGACAAGGTCGACTGGAACACCCGCCTGGTCACCGGCGACGCGGTCGCCGAGATCGCCCGGCTCAAGGCCGAGGACGGCGGCCCGATGGACATCGGCGGCGCGACGCTCGCCGGGGCGGCCATGCGGGCCGGGCTGATCGACGAGTACGCGCTGGTCACCGTGCCGGTCCTGGTGGGCGGCGGCACGCCGTTCTTCACCGCGCTGGACAGCTGGGTGAACCTGAACCTGGTCGAGACGCGGACATTTCCCGGCGGCGTGATGCTGACCCGATACGAGACGCGGCGATGAGGGAACCTTCTCCCGGCGCTTCCTTGCGTTCCGAGTGAGTTGTTGACCGACTCGCTGAAGATGAGGACGACGGCGCCGTTGATCGTGACGATGTTCTTCGGGCATGAAGATGCCCCGCCGGCAACGCCGGCGGGGCGGTGGTGTTCGCGTTGCCGCGTTGGTGTTCAGCTGGTCGGGGTGCTCATTCCGCGGTGACTTCGGTAAGGCCGGCCCGTGCGCAGGACTCGTCGACGATGGGGACTTGCCTGATCACAGCGTCGCGGGCAGGCCCAGCCATGGTTTGTCGGTGGCGTCGAATCCGGTGAGCTCGGCGATCTTCCCGTCGACGATGTGCAGGACCGCGATGGTGAACAAACGGTATTCCGGGTCGTCGGGGGTGCGGAGGTACAGCGCGGCGGCAGGCATGCGGTTGACCGTCGTGGCGATGCAGCGCCAGTCGTCGTAGCCGTACTGGAAGAGCCCACTGGAGACCCAGCCGTCCACCGCGTCCTTGGCCGTGACGATCAAGGTGCCCGGGTCGGGCAGCATCGCGAAGCGCAGGTCGTCGCGCAGCAGGGCCATCAGCCCGTCGAGGTCGTTGCGCTCATGGGCGTCGATGTACGACTTCACCACGTCGCGCTCGTCATCCGACAGCTCGTGCGTGGCTGGGCGCCGCCAGTCGAGGCGGCGGTCGGGCAGCTGCTCGCGCATCGTCACGCGCGCCCGCTGCAATGCGCTGGTCACCGATGCGACGGTCAGCTCGAGGGCGTCGGCGGCCTTCGACGCCGGCCAGCCGAGGACGTCGCGCACGATGAACACCGCCCGCTGCCGCGGCGGCAGGTGCTGGACGGCGACGATGAACGCCAGCTCGATCGTCTCCCGCGCCACCACCGATTCCTGCGGGTCCTCCGGGAGCATCCGGTCCGGGTAGGGCTGCAGGTAGTGCACTTCCGAGCCCGCTCCCGGCAGCTCGGCAGGCACGGGTGTGCGGTCGTTGCGCTTGTCCAGGAAGTCGAGGCAGGCGTTCGTCGCAATCCGGTACAGCCAGGTCCGCAGCGCAGCGTGGCCCTTGAACGACTCCCGCTTGTTCCACGCCCGCAGGAACGTCTCCTGCGTCATGTCCTGGGCGTCCTCGTAGTTCGCGAGCATCCGGTAGCAGTGCACCTGCAGCTCACGCCGGTAGCGCTCCGTGATGAGCGCGAACTGTGCTGCGTCATGTGAGCGGGCCGCCGCGATGAACGCGGCTTCGTCGTCGCCTAGCAGTCTGGCGTCGGTCATGGTCGTCAATCCTTCCGCAGGTGGCGAGGGGACACCAGAACAGACGACGTGGCGGAGGATTTCTGAGCGGTGAAGCCGCTGACACCGGGCCGTTCGTCAGGCCGGATGGGTCGGGTCGCACACACCCTCGATGTCGAGGGCCCCTTCTCGGGTCGGCGGCCGCCGCCGTCGAAGCCTTCGCCTGCCCGATGTGCGCCGCTGCGGCGGGCAGCCCCTGCCGGACCCGGGGCGGCAAGGTCGCCCCGAAGCACCACACCTCGCGCTTCACCCTGGCGCCCCAGCTACGCGCCGAACTCGAGGTACGCACTCCGGCCGATCGCGGCCCCGGCCGCAGCTGGGCGGCAGGCCCGGCGATCCACGCCCCGGCGCCGCAAGCCGCCACGAAGCCGGCCCGCGTCGGCTACGCCCGCTGCAGCACCGCCCAGCAGGAACTCCAGAGTCAGCTAGACGCCCTGGCCGACGCCGGATGCGACCCGGTCTTCTCCGAGAAGATCAGCACCCGGATCAAGGTACGGCCCGAATTCGCCAAGGCGCAGCAGTACGCCCGCACCATCAAGCAAGCCGTCCCGCACCAGCGCGTGATCCTCACCGTGCACGAGATGAAACGCCTCGGACACGGCGCCGCCGAACTGCTCACCATCGCCGAAGACCTACGCCACCACGACATCGAACTGGAGCTGCTCACCGGCCCGCTGCAAGGCATCTACAACCCGTCCGGGCACGGCGCCGCACTGTTCGCCTTCTTCGCCGGCATGGCCGAGTCCGAGCGCGAGTACGTGCGCGAGAAATCGCTGGAGGGCCAGGCCTCGGCCCGCGAGCGCGGCCGCCACGGAGGCCGCCCCAAGGTCTTCGACGACGACATGATCGCCTACGCGCGAACGCTACGCGAACGCGGTGTGGCGGTGCCCGACATCGCGTCCAAGCTGATCATCCCCACTGGCAAGAACAAAGGCAGCAACCCCTCCGTAGCCAGCGTCTACCGCATCCTCGCAGACAACGAGGGCACGCCGACCTGACACCCCCAGTTCGTCGGCTCACGCCAACGGCTTCGGGTTGAGCAGGAGCCCGACGCCCGCTCAACCCGAAGAGGTCAGATCTGGAACTGTGCCGCCGCACCTCGCGGGAGCCACCGGAACAGGCCCCTGATCTGTTCCGGAGCTCGTGCCAGGTCGCGCTCGACGCCGTCGCGGCCCTGCCGGAAGTGCGCCCAGCCCTCGTAATGGACCGGCAGCACCGTGCGCGGGGTAAAGGTCCGGCACAGCCGTACGGCCTGGCGCCCGGTCATGCTGTACCGCAACGGCCCGGTCAGCGGGAAGCCGACGCCGCCCAGATGGAGCAGCACCGTGCTGGGCCGGATCGCGGCGGCGGCCCGGCGCAGCGCCCGATGGTCGACGGTGTCGCCGGTGATCCAGAGCGGGCCGTGGGCCTGGCCTGGCCAGGTCAGGGCGAATCCGATCACCTCGCCGGTGATCGGGCGGCTCAGCGGCGGCCCGTGCCGGCAGGGTGTGGCCAGGATGTCGATGGGCGGGCGGCCGGGCGCTTCCAGGCGGGTCGATTCGCCGGCGAGCAGGCCGCGAGCCTTCACTGGGAGCGACCGCGCTCCCGACGGGGTGGTCACGACGGTTCCCGCGCCCGGCAGCAGGGCTCGACCGCCGTGGTCGAGGTTGTCGCCGTGGTGGACGTGGGTGAGCAGGATGGCGTCGATGGGTGGCAGATCGGCGGCGCTCACGGCTGGTCCGGTGAGTTTGCGTGAGGAGGTGCCCCACCCGAAGGAGTAGGTCTGCCCGGGAGCGTCGAAGGTGGGATCGGTGAGCAGGTGCCAGCCGCCGAACTCGATGAGCACGGTCGGCCCGCCGATATGGGTGAAGTGGACGTTCGTCACGTGACCGCTTCCTTGTGTGGTGTGGTGCCGGTCAGGGCCCGCAAGCCGTTGGCGGCGGCGATGGTGGGGGGAGGAGGGTGCCGCCTGGAACGAGGTTCATCGCCTCCTCTGCAGAGCGGTTCCCGTGAGGTCAGCTCTGTGAACGGGCCCGTGTGGGTGGGTGCGCTGAGGGAGATGCCGGCCTTTGGGCGGCCCGCATGCGGCGGCGGTCGGCCGGGGTGGTTGCGGCCCACATGCCGTCCGGTTCGCCTGTGGTCACCGCCCATTCCAGGCACGGGAGCCTGACGGGGCAGGAGGTGCAGATCCGGCGGATTTCTGCGGTCTGTGCCGCCGGGACGGTCTTCCAGTCCAGCGGGAAGAACACGTCCGGATCCTGGGCGCCGCACGCCGCCGACTCGGCCCAGTGCAGGTTCAGCTGTGTCATGTCCGTGCCTTGTCGTGGGCTTTCACCGGGGAGTGAGGTCCGGCGTGGCTGTGCCGTCACGCCGGACCTGCTCGCCTTAGCCGGCGTGCCTGAGCGCCCAGTTCAGGGCGTGGTCGGCGACCTCGTCCCAGCCCTGCTGGGCGGGGATCAGGTGGGAGCGGCCGGGGAACTCGACCACTTCGGTGATCGTGTCCGGCGCCTTGTAGTGCTTGGCGTTGGAGCGCTGGATCTTCGGCGGCATGAGGTTGTCGTGCTCACCGGAGATGAACAGCAGCGGCTTGCGGTCGTTGTTGTGGTAGTCGACGTAGGTGTCGTCCTTGCCGGGGTGGATGTTGGCCAGCGCGCTCCCCCAGAAGATGTGCCCGGAGGCCGGGATGTGGTAGCGCTCGTAGGCGGCCCGCGCCTCGCCCTCGGGGAAGGTGTTGGTGAAGGCGTAGCGCCAGTGCTCGTAGTCCAGGCCGACCGCCTTGTGCCGGTTGGCCGGGTTCCTGAGCATCGGGAAGGTGGCCTTGACCTGCGAGAGCGGGATGACCTTCACCCCCTCGGTCGGGGCGGAGTTGATCGCCACGCCGGCCGTGCCGTACCCGTGGTCGAGCAGGATCTGGGTGAACACGCCGCCGGCGGAGTGTCCCATGAGGATCGGCGGCCGCTCCAGGCCGCTGACGAGCTTCTCCAGGGAGGCGATGATCTGCGGGACGGTGACCCGCTCGATGGGCGTGGGGTCGGCGTTGAGGGCTTCGACCTCGACCTCGAAGCCGGGGTAGGCGGGGGCGAGCACCCGGAACCCTTTGGCCTCGTAGTGGGCGATCCAGTTCTCCCAGCTGCGCGGGGTGACCCAGAAGCCGTGGATCAGGACGATCGTGTCGGGTTTCATCGGCTGCTCCTAGCGGGTGGCGGCGTAGGCGGCGAGGATGACGGCCGCAGCGGCGGCGGGGTGCGACATCATGACGACGTGCGAGGAGTTGATCTCGGTGACCTTGCTACCGGCGCGCTTGGCCATGAAGCGCTGGGCGGCGGCCGGGATGACCTTGTCCTGGGCCGGGATGAGGTACCAGGACGGGATGGTCTTCCAGGCGGGCACACCGCTGGGTCCTGAGAGTCCTTCGACGCTGCCGGGCCGCTGGGTGGCGGCCATCAGCCGGGTGGTGGACTCGGGCAGGTCGGCGGCGAACACCGCCCTGAACTTGGCGGGGTCGATGTAGCCGTCGGTCCCGAGTTCGGTACGGCCCGGCACCGGGTACTTCCGCGTGATCAGGGCTGTGCCGAGTTCGCTGCCGGGGAATTGCTGGGCCAGTTGCAGCGCGCTCTCGCCCTCGTCGGGTGCGAAGGCGCCGAGGTAGACCAGGGCTTTGACATTGTCGTGCCCGCGGGCGGCGTTGGTGATGACGATGCCGCCGTAGGAGTGGGCGGCGAGGATGACCGGCCCGGTGATGGTGTCGAGGACGCTGGAGATGTAGGCGGCGTCACCGGCGGTGTCCCTGAGCGGGTTGGCCGGGGCGATGACGGGGAATCCAGCCCGCTGCAGCAGGCCGATGACCTGGTTGAAGCCCGAGGCGTCGGCGAACGCCCCGTGCACCAGGACCACGGTCGGCTTGGCGGGGGCCGCGGAGGCGGAGACGGTCGCTCCGCCCAGTCCGAGGATCAGGGCACAGCTCGTGACGAGGGCGCCCAGCAGGCGGCCGGCCCGGCGTAGGAGGGTCACGCAATGCTCCTCAGGAGTTCACGAAGGCGAGCAGGTCGGCGTGCAGGCGGTCGCGGTCGGTGTCGGGCAGGGCGTGCCCGCTGCCCTCGTACACCTTCAGGACAGCGCCGTTGATCATTTCGGCCGATCGCTTGCCCCCGACCTCGAACGGCACGATCTGGTCGTCGTCACCGTGAATGACCAGGGTGGGAACGTCGATCTTGGCCAGGTCCGGCCGGAAGTCGGTGGCGGAGAAGGCCGCGATGCACTCGTACGCGCCCCGGTGCCCGCACGCCATGCTCTGCAGCCAGAACGCGTCCCGGAAGCCCTGAGGGACGTCCTGCCTGCGGTTGTGCCCGAAGAACGGGCCGTCGGCCAGGTCACGGTAGAGCTGCGACCGGTTCGCGACCTCGCCCGCGCGGATCGCGTCGAAGACCTCGATCGGCAGGCCCTCGGGGTTGTCCTCGCTGCGCAGCATCAGCGGCGGCACGGCCGACACCAGCACCAGCTTCGAGACGCGGTCGCTGCCGTGCCGGCCGAGGTAGTGGGCTACCTCCCCGCCCCCGGTCGAGTGCCCGACCAAGGTGAGGTCGCGCAGGTCGAGCTGCTCGATCAGGCAGGCCAGGTCGTCGGCGTAGGTGTCCATCTCGTTGCCGTGCCAGGTCTGCGCCGAGCGGCCGTGCCCGCGCCGGTCGTGGGCGATGGCGCGGTGCCCGTGCTCGGCGAGGAAAAGGGCGGCCGCTTCCCAGGCGTCGGAGTTGAGCGGCCAGCCGTGGCTGAGCAGGACCGGCGAGCCGCCGGTTCCCCAGTCCTTGTAGAAGATCGAGGCTCCGTCGCTGGTGGTCACGTAAGGCATGTCGGATTCCTTGGTTGACGTGGGCTTTGTGGTCTTCATCCAAGTCGCGTGGCCGTGGGGCGACCATGCAGAACCGCATGCAGAAGTAGCGCGGATCCACGATCCGGACACGTTGATCCACAACTGGCGCAAGCCGTAGATTCATCGTCAGTGGGGAGGATGCATGGTCAGTGAGTTCGGTCTGCTCTTACGGCGGCTGCGGCAAGAGGCAGAGCTGACGCTCGAAGAGCTTTCCGCTGTGTCGGGCGTGAGCGCGCGGGCGATCAGCGACATGGAGCGCGGCCACAGCCGCGGCCCGCAACGGCGCACGGTGGATGCTCTGGCCGACGCGCTCAAGCTCGACGGCGAGCGGCGGACGGCGCTGACCGACGCCGCGAAGGCGGGCCGTCCGAGGCCGACGGGTCCCGCGCCGGGTTCGTGCGAGCTGCCGCGCGGCGTGGGCGACTTCACTGGACGAGCCGCCGAACTGCTCCAGTTGCGCCGGCTGGCCGAGCAGGCCGGCGCCCCGGCCGCGAGCATCGCCACCGTCTCCGGCACCGGCGGCATCGGCAAGACTGCCCTGGCCGTGCACGCCGCCGGGCAGCTGGCCGGCCTGTTCCCCGACGGCCGCTACTACCTCGACCTGCGCGGCATGGACGCCACGCCCCTGCCTCCCGCGGTGGCGTTGTCGCGGCTGCTCAAGGCTCTCGGCGTCCCGGAGAACGCGATCCCGGGCGAGGAGGAGGAGCGGGCGGGGCACTACCGGGTGCTGCTGCGCGAGCGCAGCTGCCTGATCGTCCTCGACAACGTCGCCCACGAGAGCCAGGTCCGCCCGCTGCTGCCGCCGGACGGCGCCGCGATGGCCATCGTCACCAGCCGCAGGACCCTCGCCGGGCTGGAGGGCGTGCGGCAGATCCCGCTGGCTCCGCTGTCCGGCGAGGAGACGGTCGGCCTGCTGCGCGCGATCGTGGGCGAGGAACGTTCCGGGTCGGACGCGACCGGCCTGGCCAGGCTGGCCGAGCTCTCCGGCCGTCTGCCGCTGGCCGTGCGCATCGTCGGCAACCGCCTGCAGAGCCGGCCCGGGTGGACGCCCAGCCAGCTGGCCGGACGGCTGGACGACGAGGAACGACGGCTGGAGTCCCTGGCGGCCGGCGACCTGGCCGTCGCCGCGGCGTTCGCGCTCTCCTACGAGCAGCTGTCCGGTACGGCCCGCCTGGTCTTCCGTCGCCTGGCGCTCGCCGCGGCGCCGGACTTCGGGGTGGCGCTGACCGCGATCTTGAGCGAGACGGAGCCGGAGGAGGCCGAGGACGCGCTGGAAGAGCTGGTCGAGCTGGGCCTGCTGCAGTCGCCGTACATCGCCCGCTACCGCTTCCACGACCTGGTCCGCCTGTACGCCCGCGCACAGCTGGCCAAGGAGGAGTCGATCGAGGCGCAGCACGGCGCGCGACGGCGCATGGAGAGCTGGCTGCTGGACATGGCGGTCGTGGCGGGACGCTGGTTCGAGCCGGGGTACGGCGCGCCCCCTCCCGGCTGGCGTTCCCTCATCGAGCTCGGCAGCCGGGAGGAGGCTGGCAACTGGCTGCGGGAGGAAGGGACGGCCTGGCTGGAGGCGTTGCGCTCGGCGGCCCATCAGGGCGAGCACGCGACGGTCGTCGCAGTGGCCGAATCCATGCACTGGTTCTCCGACCAGTGGATGTCCTGGGGCCACTGGCGCGAGATCTTCGAATTGTCCTCCGACGCAGCGCGGGCCATGGGCGACCAGCTCCAGGAATCGGTGCACCTCGGCTACCTGTCGTGGGCGCTGATCTTCTGCGAAGCCCGCGAAGCGGAGGGGCGGACGGCCGCGTTGCGGGCAGTGGAGCTGGCGCGGGCCGCGGGCGACGAACGCCAGCAGGGCTGGGCCCTGCTCTACGCCGCGTGGGCCGAGCAGCTGGAGCCGACCAGGCAGGAAAGCGCGCTGGAATACGCCCGCCAGAGCGCAGACCTTCTGCGCCGGGCTGGAGACCCGGAGGGCTACCCACAGGCCGCGACCACCGTCATGGTGTCGCTGGGCCGGCTGGGGCGGATGGAAGAGGTGCTGGAGCAGGGCCGGGCTTGCCTGGCCACCCTACGGGAGCCCGGCTACGGCGGCGATCCGTCGATCGTGGCCTACAGCATCGGCGTGACGCTGCACGACATGGGAAGGGCCTACGCCGAGACGGAACGATGGGACGAGGCGATCGACGCCTTCCAGCAAGCGCTGCCTGAGCTGAGCGCGCACCCCATCGCCGTGGTCCTGGGGCGTGCGCACCGCAACCTGGGAGTCGCGTTGACCAAGACTGGCCGCTTCGAGGAAGCACGCCAGGCTTTGGAAGAGGCGCGGCGGATCCTCGAAACGACCAGCGAGACCGCAACCGTGGCCAAGGTGATCCAGGAGCTGGCCGATCTACCCGAGCGGTGAACGCGTCCAGCGACGCAGACGGCCCGGCTGCAGCCCTCTTCTCAGTGGCGGCTCCGCTCGCGTGGTCAGGCGCCCTGGCCCGCCTCCAACTCCGGACCCGGCTCTCGGGCCGGGCTGGCGGGGTCTGGGGTGTCCAGGTCGGGACCGAGGTCAAGCCGTTTGCTCATGTCGAGCTCGAACTTGCCGTACAGGTTCAGATGGGTCCAGAACAGGGCCGAAAGGCCGCGCCGGTCGGCATCGGTGAGCTTCTTGGCCCACGCCGGTTCGGCCAGGACGATCTGCACCATGCGGGTGTTCAAGTAGACGATCGCGGTGCCTGGACCAGGTGGAGTGCGAGGGCGGACACTTCGACGCTTTCGCGGTCGTCGCCGGTCAGGTCGCCGGCCTTTCCGTAGAAGAGGTCCTTGTTGGCGGAGTTCCAGTTCTCCACCACGTTCAGGCCTTCGTGGATCTCGCGGCGCAGTTCTTCGGCGGCGAGGTAGTCGCAGATGAAGATGGTGCGGATCACCCGGCCGAGTTCCTCGACCGCCCGGTAGGTGGGGTGCTTGGGGCCACCGCGGGTGAAGCGGCGCAGCATCTGGTGGGCCTGCGCGTCGACCTTCACCTGCCCCGCCATGAACTCCACCGCCGGGCGAGGCACGTCCTCCCGGCGAGGGAACCTCGCTTCCAGCTCGAAGAACTTCAGCATCAGACCGAAGCCGAGCCGCGTCGCCCCGGACTTGTTCGCCAGTGGCGCGAACTCCTCCTCATCCAGCGTCCAGCACTCGATCAGGTCCTCTAACTCCCAGTCACGTCGCATGCCCGCCCGCACCCTTTCTCCCGATCTCCAACGGAGGGGCAGGAGAAGCATGGTTTGTAACCGCCCGACTACCGATCGGCATGCCCGAGCCGTGATCGCGACGTAGCGGACCTGAGACGCAACGCTCAGTTACATTGCCCCCGTCTCAAACTGGCTTTCCATACTGCGAGCCATTCGAACCACGATTGCACAGAGCTACTTTGCCCCTGGTGACGGCGACCCGAGCGCCGGGCCTCGAGGTGGGGGCCCTCGCATGTCGACGAGGTCGCGGCCCAACGCGTCGAGTAGGCCGCCCCTTCCCTGCGGGAACTGCACTTCTCGCAAGTTTCGTCGCGACCATGGAACACAACAGATCTTATTTTCTGATTCATATTTTCTAGAAAATCAATAATGCTAAGCTGTTTCCGTGACAGCGGAGACAACAGTCGTGACGCCTTGTGTGCACTGTGGGGCGCCGATCGAGCAGCGCAAGGGGAGAGGCCGTCCCCGGGCGTACTGTGCGGGCACCGACTGCCAGACGGCGGCCAAGCGTGAACGCGAGCTCCGCCGAGCCACCCCCGGTCTTGAAGGCGCGCTGGCCAGGGCCGAACAGCTGTACGAACGCATGGAGACGGGGCTGGCGGCCGCTATCGAGCCGCTGGCACGGGCGCTGGCCGAGGAGCTGAGCCCGGCGGGTGTGGAGGCGAAGCTGAGCGCCGTGCAGGCCGAGGCGCACACCAGGGTGGCCATCGCGCGGACCGAGCGCGAGCAGGCCTTCGAGCAGGTACGGCTGGCAAGGGAAGCGGCCGAGCACGCACGCAAGCAGACCGCGGAGATGCGTCAGGTGGCCGAGGAAGCGCAGGCCGAGCGCGACACGGCGCTGGCCGACGCGGAGACCGCGCGTGAGCAGGCGCTGGCCGCGTTGCGGGAGGCGGCGACGACCGAACGTGTGGCCAGGCAGGCGGCGGCCGCGGCGGAACAGCGGGCGGAGCAGGCCGAGCAGGCGCGCGACCAGGCGGCCAGAGAACTGGCCGAGCGCGTAGAAGCGGCTGAGGCGATGGTGCACGAGGAGCAGACGCGGGCCACGGAGGCCCAGGAGGAAGCGCGGACACAGGTCGAGACGGCCCGCGCTGAGGCGAAGGCCCAGGTCAAGAAGGCTCGGGAGGAAGCGAAGGCACAGGTCAGCGCGTCTCAGCAGGACGTGGAGCGGGCCGAGCTCGCCGTACGGCACGCCCAAGAAGAGGCGGAACGAGCGGTCACGGCCGCACGGGCGGAACGTGACGCCGCCAGAGCAGACGCTGTCCAGGCCGCGAAGGCGCGGGAGCGAGCCGAGCGGGACGTCGCGGCAGCGCAGGCACGGGCCGCGGCGGCGGAGGCCGAACGTGATCGCATCGCCGAGCGTGTGGAGGCCGAGCGGCGGCGGGCGGTCGAGCGTGCCGAGGCCGCCGAGGCGCGCGCGGCTCAGGCGGGAGAGGCGAACGCCAGGCTGGCGGCCGAGGCCGAGGCGCGGATCCAGGCGGTGGAAAGGGAGCGCGGCCTGACGATCGCGGCAGTCCGGAAGGAGCGGGACGCGGCGGTCAAGGCGGCCGAGCGCGACCGGGACCTCGCGGTGGCGGCTGCGCAGCAGGGCGGCGCGCTGGCGGAGGAGCGGGATCAGCTACGTCTGGAACTGCGGCTCGAGCAGGCGCGGATCATGGACCTCCGTGCCGAGTTGGAGGCGGTGCGAGCGGAGGCAGCCCAACTGCGTGAACGAGCAGTGACGGCCGAGCTCAGGCTTCGTTGACGGCCTCGAGGAACAGCGGTACAGCCGTTGGCACCAACAATGGCTGTGGGACTCGAAGTGAATGGGAACGGGACCTGGCGTTAGCGGCATCCATCGTGTCAAGTACGGACGGCCGGAACTCTTACGGCGAAAGGCAGAGTAGAGCGTTAGCCCAGGCGATCGCGGCCCGCTTGCGTTTGCGGGTGGCGGCCGGACCCTGTGCGCTTCCTGCGCGCCTACGGCGCGGAGGGACTCGACCTCACCCACCTCGAGTACGCCCGGCTCGCCCGCTCGCTGCGCGACCTTGCAGTTCGCATCTACGACGAGGTCGACCTGGAGGGCGTCAACACCTGGGGTTTCGACGGGTTGCGCCGAGTGGACGCCGATCTCGTGCTCTCCCGACCTTTTTGCGATCGCTGAGGTCACCCGATGCGTCCATCGACGAGATTGCGGCGCGATCGACGCCGGATCACCGTCCTGGGTCGGCTCATTCCGCCGGCGGGTGTTCGAGTTCGTCGCTGAGCAGGTGGGCCCGCCAGGTCAGCGCCATCCGCGCGGTCGGCGTCCCGACACGGCAGATCAGGTTCACCACCGATCGCGCCCAGGCCATCCCATCGCTCCGGCACCGGCTCCCGCGAGCCGCTCTTCGGTAGTAACGATCGGCCCCTGCTGACCGGCGCTCCTGAGACCGACTGAGGCCTCGTTGCGGACACCGTCTCCAACGAGGCCGCCCAGGTCAGAGGCTCCGCAACGATCAGCGGCTCAAGATAACGGTCGCTTATGAAACAGCTCTGCCGGTTCACGGACGAATGTTGATCTCCCGGGCGGCTTCGCACAGGCTTGGCCGCCCGCGAGCGTCGTTCAGCCGACGGGCGGCCGCAATGATGGCCTGGGTCAGATAGTCGGCATACTTCGCGGGCACGAAGCCGGCCGGCGCCCCCGGCGGGCACCTTACGCCCGCCGAGCCGGTTCATCTCCCGTGTGCGCCCAGCGCCTGGATGGTCTCGACTGCCTTACCGAGACCGAGGTCGCGCACGGCTCGTGTAAGCATTTACTTTCCATCGCCGGATCGTCCATCACACGTCAATTGACGGTCCCTAGCTTCGTCGACGTGCCGCTGATCAGCGGGCGCGAAGGTGGAGGCGATGAGGGAATTGCAGTCCTCGGAGTACGGGCGGATTGTCGAAAAGGCTCTGGTCGGAGCGGGACGTCGTGATTGGGAGGTGATAGGGGGCGATTACTGGTGCCAGGTCGAGCCCTCCGGTCACCTGAATCGGCTGCAGGGCTGGAAAATCCACGTGTCCGCGCGGGCCGACAACGCGGCGGCAGTGCTGGAGGCCGCGGCCGGAGTGCTGGTCGGAGAATCGTGCCCGTTCAAGTTCGTGGTCTCTCCTGACCGGCTCGCCCGGTCGTTGTCGAGGGAGAACGATCGCGCGTTCAGCGGGAAGTTCATCACGGCGTACCCGGACGACGACGAGCAGTTCGTCCGTCTTCTTGAGGTCCTTCATCAGGCGACCAGAGGGCTGCCCGGGCCGCAGATCCTTTCCGATCGCCGGTACCGCGATGGCATCGTGCAGTACCGCTACGGCTCGTTCGCCAGCGTGCGCATGCTCGGCGACAACGGCGTCCATCGCGACATGCTCGTCGCTCCGGACGGGTCGCTGGTTCCGGACCTCCGGGTGGCGTGGTTCGCGCCTCCGCCGTGGGCGCGGGATCCGGTGGTGGCGCGGGAGGAGGTCGTGGCCGACATCGAGCCGTTGATCGGTCGCTATCGCGTCACCGGGGCCATCCGGCATTCCAACAAAGGTGGCGTCTTCCGGGCGGTCGCCGAGGACACCGGTCAGCGAGTGATCATCAAGCAGGGCCGTCCGCACATCGATGTCAACGTTCACGGCGACGTGCGCGACCTGCTTCGCAACGAAGCCGAGATGCTCACCAGGCTGACTCCGTCGGGACTCGTCCCACGGTTCGTGGAGATGTTCGAGCTGGAGGATCACCTTTTCCTCGTCGAGGAAGAGATCCCCTGGCGATCACTCCAGGACTGGGTGGCGGGGGCCAAGGGCGGGCGGCTGCCGGACGAACGTGTGGTCGAGGTGGCTCGCGCCGCTGTCGAGCTGGTGGCCGAGATCCACCGTGCGGGTGTGGTGATCCGCGATCTGACTCCCGCCAACGTGCTGCTCAGTGACGCGGGGGAGCTGCGTCTCATCGATCTGGAGGCGGCGACCGTAGCAGGCAGTGAGGCGGTGCGGCTCGGCACGCCCGGTTACGCCGCTCCGGAGACCGCGGGTGAGGTTCCACCTCCCGCTGACCAGGCCGGGGACCTGTTCGGCCTGGGCGCGGTGCTGGCGTTCGCCGCGTTGGGGCAAGATCCCCTCCTGGTCGCCGATGACCGTCCGACAGACGGCCGGATGGCGGCTTGGCTGAAGCAGGCGGCGTCGTGGCATCCCTCCGCGGGCCTTCTCGCTCCGTTGATCTGCGGGCTCATGAAGGACGATCCCGCAGCGCGCTGGTCCTTGAACCGTGCACGCCGCTTCCTGAACGCGTCCGCGGCGCGGGATGCTCCGGCGTCGGCCATTTCGACTCCCGATGCCGACGCGATGATTCGCTCCTCGCTGGAGCATCTGCTGGACACGATGGCCCCGCGCGAGTCGTGGCTGTGGCCGGCCGAACCCGGGCTGGACCACGCCGACCCCGCTCTCGTGCAGTGGGGAGCCGGCGGCGGCCTGTCCGCTCTCGCCGCCGCCTGGGCTGTGCGCGATCAGGTGGAAGTGGACCATGGGCGGCTGCTGGAGGCGATGCGCCACGGCTGTCGCTGGCTCGATCGCTACCTGGACACGGTCTCGCGCGTCATCCCCGGCCTGTACGTGGGTCACGCGGGCGTCGCCTGGACCGCGTGGGAGGTGGCCACCGTCGTCGGTGACCAGCGGGTCGCCGACAGAGCGCTACGGCTCGCGCGCCGCCTGCCCATGCGCTGGCCCATTCCCGATGTGGTGCACGGCCTGGCCGGCGGCGGACTGGCGTTGGTCCACCTGTGGCGAAGAACGGGTCAGGCCGAGCTCTCGCACCGTGGCCAGATCCTCGCCGACGGCCTGGTCGAGTCGGCCCAGCCGATCAAGGATGCGGTCTGCTGGCCGCTCACGGTCGATGTCGCCTCGGAACTGGAGAAGGGCTCCTATCTGGGGTTCGCGCACGGCAACGCGGGAGTCGGGGCCTTTCTCGTCGCGGCCGCGGCGGCCTGGAACCGGCCCGACTATCTGGAGACCGCGGTCGCCGCGGCCGACCTGCTCGTGACCACCGCCCAGATCGACGGCGAGGCGGCCTGGTGGAGCGACCGGCTGGACCGCCAAGATCGGCGCCTGCCCAACTGGTGCCACGGTTCCTCCGGCATCGGAACCTTTCTCCTGCGCCTGTGGCGTGCCACCGGCCGGGACGTCTATCTCGATCTCGCGCGAAAAGCCGCCGTCGCCGTGCGAGAAGACACCGCGCGTTCCTGTCCGGGGGCCTGCCACGGGCTGGCGGCGGAGGGACACTTCCTCCTTGATCTCGCCGACGTCCTGGAGGAGGAGAAGTACCGCGCGTGGGCCGGTGAACACGCCACCGGGCTGGCCGTACGCTCCGTCGAACGAGATGGACGCCACCTGATCGGGGACGCCTCCGGCCGTCAGGTGAGCGCCGGCTACGCCGGCGGGCTCGCCGGATCCCTGAGCTTCCTTCTTCGCCTGCGACACGGGGGAGCGCGCCCGTTCATGCCGGACGGGCCTCACTGACCCACGGCGACAGCCGTGCCGATCCTTCTCCCACCGGAAGGAGGTGGAACCACTATGACCGCTCCCCAGACTCTGACCGCTCCGCAGCGGATGCGAGACGAGCAGGGGCCTTCGACCGACGCCCGGGAGGCGTGCATCAACTGGGCCTGCGTGTCCGACAGCAGCCGCCCGCACACCATCTAACAGCTGCTTCATAGGAGAAACGATGAGCAACGACATCAAGCTGGAAGCCCTGCAGCGTCTCCCGCAGGAGCAGGGGTCGTCCGCGCACGGACAGCGTCCCTGCGTCACCGCTACCCTCATCAACGGTAGCCGCCCGTGGACCATCTGATCCCTGTGTGATCCAGCGGAGGCGCGGGCCCAGGCCCGCGCCTTCGCGCATAACCAGCGCTCGATTCGGAAAATCAATGATCGGTTCAACAGGAACCCGGCGCCTGCTTTGGGGATCGGCACGGGCCGCCCGCCGCGACACGGCCGTCTTCGCGATCGCGGCGGCAACAGGGATCATCGTCGCCCTGGCGCTGCCCGCCACGCTCAGCTCCATCGTCGATGCGATAGCGCGAGGGGGCAGCCCCGCGCCTGCGATCGTGCAACTGGCCTGCCTGGCCGCCCTCGACCTGTGTGCCACCGTCGTGACGAGTTCCACCAAGAACGCCTCGGTCGCCAGATCAGGGGCCTGGCTGCGGCGCAGCATGGTCGATCACATACTCGCCGTAGGCCTGCCCGTCACCCGGCGCTGGGCCGCGGGAGATCTGGCGGCCAGGATGGTGGGCGGGGCGTCGGCCGCCGCCGACGGCTCCTTCACCGCGGTCACGGTAGCTCTCACCGCCGTCACCGCGGCCGGCGCGGCCACCGCGTTGTGGCTGGTGGTCCCCTTCGGCGCGCTTGTCTTCCTTACCGCCGCAGCCGGTGCGATCTATGTCCTGCGCCGGGGGACGAAGGCGGTCGGCAGGACCTCGGCCGACTACCAGAGCGCGCAGGGGCGCATCTCGGCCAGACTCAGCGAGACGCTCACCGGCGCACGGACGATCGAGGCCAGCGGCACCCAGGCCAGAGAGGTCGACCGCATCCTCGCCTCACTGCCTGAGCTGACCGCGGCAGGCCGCGCGAACTGGCGCACACAGGGGAGCGTCGGCCAGGCTCTGAGCCTGCTGACCGCGGCCGCCCAAGTCGCCATGCTGGCGCTGACCGGTCTCGGGATCGCCGCCGGATGGCTGCGGCCCGGCGACATGGTCGCGGCCGTCGCCTACGTCACGCTGGGCATCAACGCGGTGCATCAGCTCTCCGCGGTGACCTACCTCAGCCATGTCCGCAGCGCCGCAGACCGTATCTCACAGGTGCTCGACACTGCCCGGCCGCGGTCCCGCACGCCGCTCACCACCGCACCACAGGCACTCCTCCTCAGCGGGATCATCGTGCTGGACGAGGGCCGCCGGGTGCTCGACGGCCTCGATCTCGCCGTGCCCGTGGGCAGCACGGTCGCGATCGTGGGCCGGTCCGGGTCGGGCAAGTCGGCGCTCGCCCAAGTCGCCGGAGGGCTGCTCGTACCGGATGAGGGAAGTGTCACCTTTCGCGGACAGCCCGTCCTGCCCGGTGACGCCGCCTACGCCTTCGAGCAGCCGGAGCTGGTCGGCGACACCATCGGCCAGGCCTTGGCGCTGGGACGACCGCACGCAAGCCCCGCCCAGATCGCGCGTGCGGCCGAGGCCGCCTGCGCGGCGGGATTCATCCGGCGCCTACCGGACGGCTACGCCACGCCGCTGACAGGGCTGGTGCTTTCCGCAGGCGAAACCCAACGCCTCGGCGTCGCCCGCGCCATTGTTCACGACAGCCCCATCGTCATCCTCGACGAGGCCACTTCCAGCCTCGACACCGCGACAGAAGCCGCGGTGTCGGACGCGCTGCGAACCGCCTTCGCCGGCAAGACCCGCCTGGTCATCGCCCACCGCCCCGCTGCCGCGGCCGCGGCCGACCTGGTCGTCTGGCTGCAGGACGGTACGGTCCACGCCGTCGGCACGCACCGTGATCTGTGGGCCGAGGCCCACTACCGGCAGCTGTTCAGGACGCCGGAGGACAGAGCATGATCGGCCCGTTTCTGCGCAACCGGAACACCGCTGCCCTCTTGGCCTGGTCCGCGCTCGACAGCCTGCCCGTCCTGCTGTCGGGAATCTGCGTCACCATGGCGCTGGATCGCGGCTTCCTGGCCGGACGCCGGGACGTCGGGCTGGTGTGGATCGCCGCCCTCGGCGCGGCTCTCGGCGTGCGCGCCATCACGGCCCGGCGGATCAACGAACGGCTTGCCGATCTTGTCGAGCCGATCCGGGTAGACCTGGTCCGCCGCGTCGTCCGCGCGACCGTGAGCAAGGCGGTGCGTGAACCGGGCAAGACCCGGCACTCGGCGATCGCCCAGATCACCTCGCAGGTGGATGCGGTGTGCGCCTTGACCGGGGCAGCCGTTCTCGCGGTCAGGGACACGGTCCTCATCACGGGCGCGGTCCTGATCGGCCTGACCGCGCTCAAGCCCGTGCTGGCCCTGGCCACGGCGGTCCCGGTGACCGCCGCCTTGTTACTGCTCATCGCCTCGCTGCGGACTTTGGCGGTCCGGCAGGCGGCGACGATCACGGCCAACGAGGAGGTCGCCCAGGAGTCCGCCGCGCTCCTGCTAGGGCTGCGCGACATCCTCGCCTGCGGGGCGCAGCCGCTCGCGGCCGAACGGATGTACGCGGCCGTCGAACGGCTGGCCGGCGCCACTCGGGGCCTGTCCAGGAGCGGCACGGTGCGCGCCGCCGTTCTCGCCATCGGCGGCTACCTGCCCCTGCTGGCCCTGGTGGGGTTGGCGGCCTGGCAGCACGCCACCGGCGGGATGCAGACGGGCGTGCTGCTGGGCGTGGCGACCTACATCTTCGCCCATCTGCTGCCCATGCTGCGCGCCACGGTCCAGAACGCCAACTCCGTCGGCCTGCCCCTGCTCATCACCGTGCGCCGCCTGCGCGAGGCGACCCGCGTCGACGAGGTCACCTCATGCCGTGGCGTCGCCGTACCAGCTGAACCGGATCTGCGGCTGGAGCGGATCGCCTTCACCTACGGTCGTGTCGCCGAGCCCATCGTCTGTGATCTGAGCGTCACGGTGCCCTTCGGCCGTCACGTCGCCATCGTCGGGCCGAGCGGTGTCGGAAAGTCGACCCTGGCCCGGCTCATGTGCGGTCTGTCGCGGCCCAGCGCCGGCGCGGTTCTGCTCGGCGAGCAGCCCATACAACGCCTCCATGGCGCCGAGCTCTCCCAGGCGATCACCCTGGTGCCGCAGGACGCCTACATCTTCACCGGAACGGTCCGGGAGAACCTGGCCTATCTGGCGCCGCAGGCGAGCACCACCACGCTGACGCGGTCGGCCGAGGCTGTGGGCGCCGCCGCGCTCATCGAACGGCTTGGCGGTCTGGACGCAGCCCTTGAGCCGAGCCGGCTGTCGGAGGGGGAGCGGCAGCTCATCGCGCTGACCCGAGCCCATGCGAGCGCCGCCCGCATGGTCATCCTCGACGAGGCCACCAACCATCTCGACTCAGCGGCCGAGGAGCAAGCCGAAGACGCCTTCGCCAAGCGCGGGGGAACGCTCATCGTCATAGCCCATCGCCTCAGCTCGGCACTGCGCGCCGACATGGTCATCGTCATTGACGACGCGCAGGTGCAGTGGGGCACCCACGAAGAGCTGCGCACAGCCTCCCCCTGCTACGCCCGGCTGCTGCGCTACTGGAACACATCCGTTAATTGACACTCACAAACGGAACAGGCACTGCCGCTGCTGATTCCCGACGACACCTTCTTCGCCACCACATGGCAGCGGGGAATGCCGCTGCCCCGATGACGCTGGACGACGTCGCCGGGGCACTGTCCACCGGGCTCATGCGCCTCCCTCCATCGAACTGGACACCGAGGAGGGCGGCCTCCCCCTTGACGCCTCTTGCCCGCCCCGCCGGCTACGCCACGACACCCTGTTCCTCCCGGGCCGGACGGAGTACCCGGCGCACGGCGCCACGCAGCCACTGGTGGGCCCCGTCGGCGGTGTGGCGCGGGTGCCAGGCCATGCCGATCGTCAGTGGCGGCAGCGGCAGCGGGATTTCCAGCAGGCGCAGTCCCAGCGCGTGTGCCGCGTCGCCGAGTGGTGAAGGGGGCTCGCCCGGGAGCGCGGTCGGCACCAGGCAGACCACGTCGCCGACTGCGGCCAGCGCCATCGCCGCCAGATGTCCGGGCAGGACGGCGCTGACCCGCCGGCTGAGCCCTTGCTCGGCCAAGGCCGCGTCAAGCGGGCCGGTGAAGCGTCCCCGGCGGCTGACCGCCACGTGCTCGGCCGCGGCCAGCCTGGCGGGCGTCAGGGTTCCTTCGGCGAGCGGGTGCCCGGCCCTGACGCCGGCCGCCATCCGCAGCGTGACCAGCTCCTCGACCCGGGTCTCCGGGTCGACGTGGTCGATGGCCCCGATCTCCAGATCGACTCGGCCCTCGCGCAGCGCGGGGCCCGCCTCCCACTCCTCGGCCAGCACCCGCAGCGAGACGCCCGGCGCCCGGCGCCGGGCCAGCCCGAGCAGACCCGGCGCCAGCGCCGCGCCGACCAGGTCCGAGGTCTGGACGGTGAAGGTGCGCCGAAGTGCGGCGGGGTCGATCCCGCCGCTCGGGGTGAGCAATGACTCCAGCCGGCGCACCACCGCGGCGGCCTCGTCCCGCAGCGCCTCGGCGCGGGGTGTAGGCACCATGGCCTGTCCTGCCCGCACCAGTAGCGGGTCCTGGAGCACCCGGCGCAGCCGGGCCAGGGTGCGGCTCATCGCCGCGGGGGAGGTCTGCAGCCGCGCGGCGGCACGGGTGACGCTCTGCTCGGTCAGCAGGGCGTCGAGGGCGACGGCGAGGTTGGCGTCGAGGTTCGGGGCTGGGCTGCTCACCTGCATGATTCCGTTTCGGGCAATGATTGGATGCTGAAGTTCCCATTGTGGCAATGCGGTTCGGGTCTGCACGATCAAGAGGCTGTATCGACCCGACACACACCGCGAGGTTTTCATGATCGTCATTACCGCCCCCACCGGGAACATCGGCCGGCGGCTGCTGTCGCTGCTGGTCGAGGCCGCGCCCGCACGCGGAGAGGAGTTGCGCGTCGTGGTCCGCGATCCTGCCCGGCTCCCCGAGGCCGTGCGCGGACGGGTCGAGGTGGTCACCGGCTCGCACGGCGACGCCGCGACCGTCGAGCGCGCCTTCACCGGGGCCGACGCCGTTTTCTGGCTGGTACCGCCGGACGCCTCGGCCGCGCCAGACGAGGCGTTCAGCGGCTTCACCCGCCCGGCCGCGCGGGCGTTCGCCGCCCACGGCGTCGGCCATGTCGTCGGCGTCTCGGCGCTCGGCCGCGGCACCCCGCAGGCCGCCCAGGCCGGGCTGGTCACCGCCTCCCTGGCCATGGACGACCTGATCGCCGGCTCCGGCGTCGCCTACCGCGCCCTGGCCAGCCCGTCCTTCTTCGAGAACCTGCTGGAGGAGGCCGACTCGATCCGCGAGAACGGCGTCTTCACCGACACCGTCGCCGCGGACCGTCCGGCCCCGCTGGTGGCCGTCGCCGACATCGCCGCGGCGGCGGCCGGGCTGCTGCTGGACCGCTCCTGGACCGGCGTCGGCAGTGTTCCGGTGCTCGGCCCGCAGGACCTGTCGCCCAACGACCTGGCCCGCATCATGACCGAGGAGCTGGGCCGTCCGGTCCGCTACCAGCGCCAGCCGCTCGACGAGCTCCGGTCCACCCTGCTCGGCTACGGCCTCAACGAGGCATTCGTCGAGGGCATCGTCGACATGAAGCGCGCCAAGGATCAGGGCCTGGACTCGGGCGTCGACCGCTCGCCGCAGGCGGGCCCGGCCACCGGATTCGCGCAGTGGTGCGCGCAGACTCTCAAGCCCGCCGTCCTCGCCACGCCGGAGGCAGTCGATGCCCATTGACCGAACCGAGCCGCCGGTCACAGCGTTCATGCTGGTCAAGACAATGCCCGAGTGGCTGGCGATGACCGTGGCCGAACGCGTCCAGGCCTTCACCACCCACGTCGTCCCGGTGATCGAGGCCCGCACCCGCGGCGTCCGCTCCCGCTTCTACGACACGGAGTTCTACTCGGCGCGGGTCACCGACATCTGGGTCTGGGAGGCGGACGACCACGACGCCTACCGGCTGCTGATCGACGCGCTGCGCGAGACCCCCTTCTGGGACCGCTACTTCGACGTGGTGGACCTGCTCGTGGGCACCGAGAACGGCTACGCCCGCACCTACGACCTGGAGCCGGTGGCCACCCTCGCCACCTGACGCTCCTCCCTGACCGGCCGGTGCCGCCACCGCCCTGCGGAAGCACCGGCCGGCAGTTCAGCTGAGCAGATGCCCCTCAAACACTTGTCGCGAGAATTCCGAGGGTGAATCCAGTTGCGGCGGGACTGGTGCGCCTGGTGAGGTCCCTGCATGGACGGTGCCACTGAGCAAGTACAACGCGCGAGGACAGCAACAGACACGACGATCACGCGGCAACCGGCTCCATGGCACAGGCTGGCGGTACTCGGGGCCCTGATGCTGGCCGCCCTTACCTTCAACACCGCGGAGAACCTGCCGGTCGGCCTCCTGGAGCTCATCTCCGAGGACCTACGGGTGTCCCTGTCGGCGGTCGGTCTCCTGGTCACCGGTTACGGCGTGACGGTGGCCGTCGCATCTGTGCCGATTGCCCTCGTCGTGCGGGCCGTGCCCCGACGCCATGTGCTCACGGGACTGCTGGCCGCGCTCGTGGTGTCCAGTCTCATTGCGGCGCTGGCCACCTCGTACTGGTTGCTCCTCGGCGCGCGGCTGCTGACCGCGCTCGCCCAGGCGCTGTTCTGGGCCGTGATGGGGCCGGTCGCGGTGGGCCTGTTCGCGCCCAAGGTCCGGGGGCGTGTGGTCGGGGCGCTGTCCGTGGCCGGTTCGCTGGCCCTCGTGCTTGGCGTTCCCGCTGGGACCTGGCTGGGCCAGCAGAGCAACTGGCAGGTACCCATCGCCACGCTGGCGGCTCTGGGGCTCGTCTGTCTGGTGACGATCGCCGTTCTGCTGCCGACTTCGCGTCCGGAAGAAGAGCCCGCCGCCTACGCGAGCAGTCCCGACGTGCGGCGGTTCAGGACGGTGCTGGCGGCCGGGACCTTGTCCGCCACCGGGGCGTTCACGGGATACACCTACATCGTCACGTTCCTTGGCGACGTGAGCGGGTTCTCCCCCCGCGCGGTGAGTGCCCTGTTCGTGGTTTTCGGCGTCGCGTGCCTGGCCGGGGTGAGCATCACCGGGGCGTTCCTGGACCGCTTTCCGCAGACCGCGCTGGCCACCGCCGTGGCCACGCAGGCGGTGGGCATGCTCGGCCTGTACGCGTTCGGCGCTCATCCGGTGGCGGCGGTGGTGTTCCTGGTATTGATGGGCGGTGCGCTCGGGCCGGTGTTCATGACCACGCAGAACGCGATGCTGCACTGCGCGCCGGGCCGTACGGACATCGCCCTGGCGGCGAACTCCGGCGCCTACAACGCCGGGATAGCGGCGGGTGCCGCGCTTGGGGGACTGGTCCTGCCGCTCGCCGATGTACGGGGCACCTTCCTCGCCGGCGGGCTGCTGACCGTCGGGTCCTGCGTGGCCCTACTCAGCGGCGAGCTGCTGCGTGGGCGCCGTCATCCAGAACGCTCAACCCGCCGATGAGGGACGCCGACTCGTATCCGCCGGTAGCTCAGACGACCGCTGCCCATAACCGGGGGTGATACTGCGATCGGCGGACATTGTGAGACAGATCACGGTTGAGGTTGACCTTGGGTCAGGGTGGAAGCTCGCCGCAGCGGCACGACGCCGTCCCGGACATGACAGACTCGACGGAGCAGACCACCATGACGATCATCCTTTCCGATCAGGACAAGAGCATCCTGCGGACCGCCGCGTACGGCGCCGTGTCGCTGATGGCCGCCGCCGGTGCCGCCGGCAAGCCCCACACGATCGCGACCAACGGCAGCATCGCGCTAGGCTCGGCCACCGGCCTGGTCGGGCACGTGCTCGCCGAGCACCCCAACGGCAAGGACCTGGGCGGCAAGTCCGTGGCCGAGATCGCCGACCGCGTGCTGCCGGCCCTGACCGCGGCCATGAACCTGCTGAAGAAGCAGGATCCGGCCGAGGCCGACAACTTCCGCAGCACCGTCCTCGTCGCTGTCGAAACCGCCCAGTTTCACCAGGGCCGGCCGAGCCCCACCACGGCCGAGATGGCCCGCAAGATCACCGAAGCCCTCGACGCCGCCAGGGCAGCCGCTGCCGACAGCGAGGCCGTGCAGGAGGCGGCTGCCAGGCAGGATCGTCCGGAGCTGCAGAAGGCGATTGAAGAGATCGTCGACTCCGGTTTCGTCGGGGTGTCGCTGCGCGTGCACGACGAGCGAGGGGAGTGGGTCGGCAGCGCCGGGGTGGCCGAGCTGGGCGGGACCGCCAAGCCGCCGATCAACGGACACGTCCGGATCGGCAGCAACACCAAGACCTTCACCGCGACCCTGGTGCTGCGACTGGTGGCGGAGGGCAAGCTCGGGCTGGACATCCCGGCGGCCGACTATCTGCCCGAGTTCGCGCTGGACCGGCGGATCACGGTGCGGATGCTGTTGCAGCACACCAGCGGGGTGTTCAACTTCAGCGGCGAGGTCTACGACGACGGGACGGTCGCGCCGGGGACCCCCATCCCCTACAGCACCACCGGCAAAGAGTGGGCGGACAACCGGTTCAAGACCTACCGGCCGGAGGAGCTGGTACGGCTGGCGTTGTCCAAGCCGGCGCGGTTCGAGCCGGGGACGGGCTGGAGCTACTCCAACACCAACTACGTCCTGGCCAGGTTGCTGATCGAGAAGGTCACCGGCCGCTCGCTCGCCGACGAGATGCAGCGGTCGATCCTGGGGCCGCTCGGGCTGTCGGGCACCGTGGTGCCGGACGCCTCGCCGGAGATCCCCGAGCCGCACGCCCACGCCTACTACCGGTACGAGGACGCCGGCCGGCAGCAGACGGTCGACGTCACCCGCCACAACCCCTCCTGGATCTCCACCGGCGGTGACATGATCTCGACCACCCGGGACCTGCACACGTTCATCTCCTCGCTGATGGGCGGCAAGCTCCTGCCGGCCGAGCTGCACGCCGAGATGTGCGCGCCGTACCCCACGGTCATTCCGGACATGGGTTACGGCTTGGGGGTGTTCGTCCAGCAAACGGACCGCGGCGGCACCGTCATCACCCACAACGGCGGCATGGCGGGCTACGCCACGCTGATGTACAGCACGCCCGACGGCAGCAAGACCCTGACCGCCGCGCTGAACTGTGTGGACGACGCTGACCTGTCCGTGGCAACAGCGTTCCAGAACGCCCGACAGAAGCTCGTCAACGAGGTGTTCTGTGGCGGGCAGGCCGATCCGGCCCAGCCGACGGGCTGAACACCTGTGACCCGTACGCCTCGAGGGTCGCCCCCCTCCGGTCGTGCATCAGGTAGAACGCGAACCGGGCCACGCCGAGCTCGACGAGTCCACATGCTCGGCCGTGGTGGACGAATTGGTGGCCGGGCTCGAGCACAAGGCAGGCTGAGCAGATGATGAACGGAGTCACGATCGGGCAGGCGGCGGCATTCGTCGGCGTCACGGTGAAGACGGTGCGGCACTACCACAAGCTCGGCCTGGTCGCGGAGCCCGAACGCGATACCTCCGGCTACCGGCGGTACGGATCGGCCGAGTTGCTGCGGCTGGTGCAGGTCCGGACGCTGGCCGCCGCCGGGGTGCCGCTGGCCGAGATCGGGCCCCTGCTCGACGCCGACGCCGCGCTGTTCGCCGCCGCGCTCGCCGACATCGAGCGGCAACTCACCGAACGGATCGAGGAGTTGATCACGAGGCGGGACACGCTGCACCGGCTCGCTGACGGCGACCGGGCCCTGCTGCCCGACCGCGCTGTGTCGCTGCTGGAACGGCTGTCCGGCCTCGGTTTCCCCGCTGACGAGGTGGCGGCCACCAGGGAGGGCTGGGTGCTGGCCAGGGCCCTGGTCCCAGAGGGCTTCGACGACTACCTGACCCATGTCGAGCACGCCCTGCAAGACACCCGGTTCGTCGCCTTGATCAAGCGCGCCGCCGAAGCCGCGGCCTGGGAACCGGACGACCCGCGCATCGCCGAGCTCGCCACCGCCGTTGCCGACCACTTCCTCGCCAATCCCGCACATCTGAAGATCGTGACCGGCCTGCAAGCACGTACCGAGGCCGCGACCCGGTACAAGCTGATCGCCCTCCACGGCGAGGAGCAGGGATCGGCCGCGGCCCGGGGGGTCGCGCTCGTCGAGACCAAGCTCCGCTCTGCCGGCATCCATATCCCCAGGCCGGACTCCTACTGACCGCGCCGTGCTCCGGTCCTTCGGCCCGGCGACCGGCCGGTCCGCCAGGCCAGAGCATCCCGATCGAATCCGGCTGCCCGAGTCGCCCAGAGAAGCCTGACCAAGCCCCGCCTGGCCGACTCGCCTGCCGTACCGATGCCGGCGACAGTGCCACGCACACCGCAGCAGAGCGACGGCCTATGCCACGTTCATCCTGGACTGGCCGGGTGAGCAGACGAGCGGCGTCAGCTCTCGGTGCCCGTCTGCTCACCAGGTCACCCGCAGCCCGTGCACGCCGTACACGGCGCTGAAGACACGGAAGCCGACCTGCTCGTTCGGTTCGGCGAGGGCGAGGCAGGGGAAGCGCCGCAGCAGGGCGGGGAAGGCGATGCGCATCTCCATCCGTGCCAGTGGCGCCCCGAGACAGTGGTGCACGCCGTGGCCGAAGGCGACTTCTCTGCGCTTCCAGACAGGTGACAGGCGGCGCCTGGCAGGCGGCTATCAGCGACGCGTACGGCCGGTTCCGCGCGGGAGACGCAGGTCGAGCGGGGACCGAGGCGGTCGTCGTGACGGCAAGCAGAAGCACCGCACCGCCAGTCGTAACCTCGGTCCCGCCATTCCTCCCGACCCTATGCAGCCGGCATGACGACGAACGAGAAACTTGTGCTCGTTGTGTGGTTGAGGGGGAGATCGCACTTGATCCGGCGCTCGACCTCGCCCCTGCTGATCCCGAGCCCCTGGGCGATCAGCCGCTCCGGGCGGACGGGCACGGGATCGAGGAAACCGACGTCCACCCGGTACGGCCAAGCCGCATCGACGGCCGATGACTCCAGCTGCCACGCGCCACGCCAGTCGAGGGTGAACCGGTTGCGCCGTGCGACCGCGGGGTCCAGGAGCGCGTGCGCGACGAGCTCCTGATCGTTGTTCTCGAAGGCGCACAGCCTGGCCGGATCCACCGATCGGACCCGCACCCGCTCATGGACTGTGATCTTCGAGGTCCGATCGCAGCAGACACATCGGACGAGCAGCCACACGTCAAGCAGCTTGCCGTTGGCGTTGATCCGGAACCTGCCCTCGCCGACGGTGGCCGCCTCCGCGCGGCAGTCCAGGCAACGCATGGCGAGCAGCGGCAGCCGAGTCCTCCGCACGGACCAGGGCAGCACGAAATGATCTCTATGGGATTGTGAAGACATGATCTCTCTAAGACCTGACACAGAACGCTGAGCAGCCAGGGCGACTCAGAATTCAGAGCAGCCCGGCGAGACCGACCGCGAGGTCGGTGAGAAAGCGCAGAAGAAGATGTCAGGCAGCGAGAGCAGGCGGCGTCACGCGACAGTCCCCACGACGAGTCCGATTGTGCTTGCCGCACGCTAGTGGTTCACCGGGCAGCGCCACAATCGATTTTGTCTCCTGCCGATCGTCGGCGGCAGGGGTGGCAGCGCGACGGTGCCGGCTGGGGCGGTGTCGGTGGAGCCGCGCAGCCGGGCGGTGATCGTGTTCCCGCGCGGCAGCCTGCTGTACGTCGACCCGCCACACCTGGGCAGGACCCGGGAGCGGAACTGCCGGCACGAGATGACCGACCCCGACGCGCACTCGTTGAGGCACTGCCCTTTTGCCGCTCCACCGTGGTCGATTCCGGGTAGGCATGTGCCGTCAAAAACGTGTCACCGGCCGCAACCGAGCGCGTTCGGGCAGGTCAGCGGCAGGTGAGTACGTGATCACGGCGACGCCGATGACTGACTGCCGGCGGGAAAAGCGGGTGCGGCGGGTCGGTGGGTGGTGTGTGATCGAGGGATGGCGATCGAGATGGGTAGGCCGGGGGTCGACAGGCTCGGCGACGTGGTGCGGCTGTTGGGGGAGTGGCAGTACGACGGAGGGCCCGTGCAGTTGCATCCGGGGGATGTGGGGTGGTTCTGGCGGTTCGGTGTGGAGCGGACTGCGGAGGCTACGCGGACCTGGAGTCGGGCCGGGGAGGTTCTGGCGGTCGGGCTGCTGGATGGTGCGGAGTTGCTGAGGTTGGCGTTCGCGCCGGAGGCGTTGCGGGACGAGGAGTTGGCGCAGCAGGTGGTCGACGACGTGTCGGCGCCTGAACGCGGTGTGCTCCTCGAGGGCAGGGTGTACGTCGAGGCGCCGATGGGTGCGCTGGTCCAGGACCTGCTGTTCAAGGACGGCTGGGGGAGTGGCGAGCCGTGGACACTACTTCGGCGTGACCTCGGCGCGCCTGTGCCGGATCCCGGCGTTCGCGTCGAGGTGATCGGGCCGGAACGGGCGTATGAGTGGGCCGCGGTCCTGCGGGCGTCGTTCGACGGGTCGACGTTCACCGACGAGCGCTGGCACGCGATGGCGGCAGGTGCGCCGTATGGCGACGCGCGGTGCCTCGCCGTTCGCGATGAGCAGGGCGAGGCGGTGGCGGCCGTGACGGTGTGGTCGGTGGGTGAGGGCAAGCCAGGGCTGATCGAGCCGATGGGAGTGCACCGGGCACACCGCGGTCACGGTTACGGTCGAGCGATCACGGTCGCCGCAGCGCGCGCACTTCAGGAGTTGGGTTCGTCCAGCGTGATCGTGTGCTGCCCGAGCTCCAACGTCGGCGCCGTCGCCACCTACCAGTCGGCCGGCCTCCAGCAGTTGAACGAGAGACGGGACCTGTACCGCAACGCTTCCTGAGGCCTTCGGCGTGGGGTCGGGTGCGGAACGCGAGACACAATCCGGGGTGCCGTTAACGGCTGCGTCACCAGCCCCAAACGCGGATGATCATGCTTGATGCTGCGGTGTGTAATGGTCCATCCGCTGTAGTGGATCACCTGCCCTGGAGCGCACGCCGTTAGGCATTGACGACCTGGTCGAGCACTGGACGATTCTCGAGGAGGAGATGCTCCTCGTATCAGGCAAGCGCGGCGCGGCGGAGCTGGGTTGTATGAGGGGAGCACGATCGAGTACCACCGCACCCAGATACGGGGTCATCTGGGTGGGCTACCGGGTGAGGTTGTCAGTGGCGTCTGCGACCGTCTGCTGCATGGGTGAGCTGATCGAGCGGGTTGATGAACAGGACCGCGTGCTGGAAGTCGTGGAGCGCGCAGAGGCGGTGCGTCGGCGGTGGATGCATCGGATCGCGACGACGATCTGCCTCGATCCGAGGGGGCGGATCCTCGTGCTGCGCCGAGCCGAGGGGCATGTTCGCTTTCCCGGCCACTATGACGTGATGGTCGGCGGCGCCGCGGGCGTAGGGGAATCGTATGAGGACGCGGCGGCCCGCGAACTGGTCGAGGAACTGGGCGCCGGCGTCCCGGTCCGCTTTTTGTTCAAGTTCCTGTGCCAGGACGGGATCAGCCCTGTCTGGTTCGGGGTGCACGAGGCCTTGATCGCCGAGCCATTGGCTCCAGATCCGTCCGAGATCGCTTGGCATGCCTGGCTCACGGAGCTCGAACTGTGGAAGGTGGTCAATCGAGGGCCCTTCGTTCCAGGTGGGCGAGAAGCCCTGCGCCGATATCTTGGCCGCTCAGCTCAGTGACGAACGGCCAATCCCTGGCTGATGCTTCTTCAGTTACAGGACGGGGTAGCGGCTTCAGCACATTCGTGACCAGCTCCGCCACGGGCCGCTGCCTCAACTGGCTCGCCAGTTGGAAGTGTGCCGGAGGTGTCCTTGCCCTCCGCGTAGGCCACCACGTGCAGGCGCTTGCGGGCGAACCGCTCGGCCATCAGCAGCAGAAAGCTGGCCACGGCGCCGCGGCTGGGAACCTCGGCAAAGATCGCCCGTTTGAGGCTGGTGACAAGGGCGTTGCCAGCCCCCCAATCCCGCCGGCAGGCCACCTCACCGGGCTCTCAACCCACCCTGATCTCAGGTCAGGTGTCGAATGTGCGGGACCCAGACCGACACGTACTCCAGGTCTGGGCCGTACGAGTAGATCGCCCGGAAGGCGGGCGTGACCAATGTCGGCGTCAGGGACGGCGCCCGGCGGCATCGGGTCGTCGGCCAAGTTCGGCAGCACATCGACGATCGACGCGCGCAGGACCAGCACCGCCAGGCGCAGGGCGTCCTTGGCTCCGGGGGCGAAATGGACAGGGCGCTTCACTGGTGGGCGCCGTCCAACCCGCGATCGGCGTAGTTAGGGGAGGTGTGGACCGTCATCTCGATCTCACCGCGGCCGGCGGTGGTCTCGCGCTCCCGCTTCAGTTGCACATACTCCTCGAAGTCCGCTTCGGAGATGAGCGCCGCGCGTTCTTTGTCGGAGCGAGAGTCGGGTGAGGCGGTGGCCGTAGACCGCGCGGGACACGAGCGGGCCGAGCTGATCGCTGTGACTGAGCGCTTCAGTTGGCGGGAATCGCCTGCTGAAACGCCAAGTCACCACAATTGATTGTTACGAGGCGCCGTTAGCCGGCTTCCAGAACGAAGAACAAGAAGGCCAGGATCCTCGTGCCCGCGAACTCGCGAAATTCGGGGAACACATCGCGTGCTTCCGGCACGGGCGGCGGTTCGCTGATGACGCTGATGCGAAAGCCGGCCGCGGTGAAGGCGTCGGTCATCGCGTGCAGCGGCCGGTCCCAGAAACGCATCTGCGCGGTCTGCCCACCCATGGTCCATTCTTCGGTCCGGTTACGGGTCTCGAAATAGTGGATCTTGTCGCCCGCCGAGTGACGCATGAGGGCGATGGCGAAAGGATGCTCGACCGAGACGAGGAGTCTGCCACCAGGCCTCAGCACGCGTCGCAGCTCGGCCAGTGTCGCTCCCCAGTCTTCCAGGTAGTGCAGCACCAGGGACGCGATGACGTCGTCGAACGCGTCGTCGGGGAAGGGCAGTGGGCTGGCCAGGTCGGCGACCCGCAGGTCCGCGTCGACGCCCAGCCGCCGCCGGGCCAGCTCCAGCATCCCGGCGCTCGCGTCGACGCCGGTCACGATGGCGCCTCGATCGCGTAGCGCGTGGAACAGGGGGCCCGAGCCGCAGCCGGCGTCGAGGATGCGCCGGCCGGTCACGTCCCCGGCGAGCTCCAGCATCGCGGGCCGCTCGTAGTACGCGTTCAGGAGGCTGGTCTCGTTCTCGGCCGTGTACCCCTCGGCGATTCTGTCGTAGTCGTTGAATCGGGACGGATGTGCGGTCTCAACGTGATTTTCCGGCACGGTAGGCATGCGGGCCATTTTGGCCCACCAGTCTCGGGCGGCACAGCCGTACGGCGCGTTTGCCGTGGCCGAGCGCGTCGAAATCGCCGCCTTGTTGAGTAACGGTCTGCTCACGTCACGCTGAAGTCGGTGAGGGTGATTCTTTCAGGTCGGTCGGTGTGTTCCATCTGGTCCCATTGGGCGAGACTGGAGGATGTCCTTCCGGCACGCCGGTTCTCCTGGCGACCCGGCCGGTGGCACCGGCCAGGACTGGCCTGTCTGACTTCCACGGGTCGGGCCCACCCTGGAGCGTGACTGAAACGACACGTGGATCCGAGTCGAGGGCCGGGAGGGTGTCCGTCATAGGGGATCGTTGACCCGCCAGCCGGCCCTTTGGGTCTGCCTCTCCACTGCAGCGCGGAGCGCCGCACCGAACTGGTCTGGTGCTTCCAGCCATGGATGGTGCCCCGCGTTCGGGACGATGATGACCTCGCAGTTGAGGCGTGTTCCGAGACGCCGCAGGGCATCAGCAGGGCGACTGTCGCCGGCCCCGCCGATGATCACCGCGCCGGGCGGCAGGTGCTCGCGAAGCTCGTCCACGTGTGATTCGAGCGGGTCGGCTTTCTTCGCTGCGTTGAGCTGGGTGTTCATCGCGTAGTTGACGGGCCGCAGCGTATGGGCTGATGCCAGCGCCCAATCCCATGCCCGCGTTCGGTCGGCGTGGTCGGTGAACCACGACAGCGTGAGGTACTCGATCTCCTCGGCGTCTGTGCGCGATTCGATCGCATCGAGTTCGTCGAGCCTGGTCTGCTGCTCGTCAGTGCGTCGTGCTCGCTGTGCTGCTCGGTCGGCTTCCCGCCATGGATCCAGGAAGGGCCCGGCGATCTGAATCAGTCCGGCCACGCGCTCGGGATGGGCCAGCAAGAAGTAGCCGGCCATATTGGTTCCGAACGAATGCCCCAGCAGAACGACCCGGTCGTGCTTCCACGCATCGAGCAACAACGCCAAGTCGTGAACGTGGCGGACGATCGTGTGCTCTCCCTGCCAGGACGAGCCGCCGGTGCCGCGCTGGTCGTAGCGGTGGACCAGACACAGGTCGTCGATGATGCCGGCGACCGGGGCGAGATAGTCGGGGACCCCTGGACCGCCGTGCACCATGACCACGGGAAATCGCTGCGGAATCACCGAGCCCGCGGTCCACGTACGTAGCTGTGCACCGTCGTCCAACTCGATCATGGTCGCGGTCATGGACGTGAGTGTAATGCGGCCGGGGTCCGATGAGGCGATCTCTCAACGGACACTCGCCGGGCTGGACGCGGGAAGCTTCTTCCCCAGGTCAGGTCCTATATGGCGGCTGGTGTCACGTTGGTTGACGGCGCCCCGGGAACCACGGTGATCGCGGCGGTCGACGCGTTAGCAGGGTCGCTGCGCAGTAGTCCTACCATCCGCAACCACGGCATGGGGGCCGGCAACGGGTGCCACCTGAATGGGGCAGAAACGGGCCACGGGCTTGACTACGGGTCGGTGAGATCTGAGGGTTCGCGCTGATCGAGTCGATCGGCTCGGAGTCGACCAACGCCGAGCGCAGCCTCCTGGACGCGGTGGAGTACGCGATGCACTACTGTTCGCGGCGCCGGCGCGCGACATGGACGGTGATGTCGGCGGTGATCTCCACCGTCGCGGGCAGAACCTGCATGATCCGGCCGAACACCTGCTCTTGCTCCAAGGTCGGCAACATGAGATAGGCCGAGACCGTCGAGAGATAGCCGACGTACTCGCGAGCACTCATCGTCAGGCGCCGCTCGACCACGGACTGCTGAACATCAGCGAACCACTCCGACCGCTGGAGCTCCGTACCCGGCCACTGCATGTCATGCTCCGGAGGCGTCCCATCCGGAGACGGAATCTCGTCGCTCGTCAAAAACGGTGACCGTGCCACGCGAACAGCTTCCTCCACAGCCGGGTCAGCCAGCTGGACCGGCCCGCCGAACGAAGCAAAAACGCCACCAGGCTCCAGGAGCGCCGCCATGCGTGACCACCGCCCCTCCGGTTTTGTCCAATGCAGCGCCGCTGCCGCATAAACTAGTCCGTACCTCTCGCCCGGCCGCAAGTCCTCGAACAGGGCTTGCACGGTCCTGACGTTTGCCGGTACGTGCTTACGCAACTCGGCGAGCATGGCCCCATCAGGCTCGGTCGCGGTGACCGTGACTCCTTGTTGAGCAAACAGGCGGGTGGCTTTACCTGTCCCGGCGCCGATTTCGAGGGCAGTCCGAACCGGCTGAGCCGCGTACGCCATCACTCTGTGGAAAACCTCCACGGGATATCCCGGCCGGAACTGTTCGTATGCTTCTGCCATCACTCCGAAACTCAGTGCGCGACTCGACATGCGGAGCATCTTGACACGAGCTGCGCCGTCAATGCTGGATCTTTTCGCTTGGCCTGGCCACCCGATCGTGGGCAGCAGAAGCCTGAAGCCATAACGATGAAGCGCAAGCCGCTGACGTGGCCGGACCCTGGCGGAGGGGCATGCCCGAACGGCTCATGACGTAGATCACGAGAGGGACCCCGCCACACAGATCTGCTGTACTGAGCAAGCCGGCATGCCGATGCTCGTGTCTGACGCCCTGACGTCTACTGCGCCGGCTGCGACGCGCGCAAGGACCCACGGGCACGAACGCTCCCGGCGCCCCGCCCCGGCCGCCGGTAACGTGCGTACGCGGTCCGGATGCTTGTGGTGGCGGCCTCGCCGACACCGGAGCGGATGCGCACGCATGCCGCACATGACCGTGTGGTCCCCGGCCGTACGTCAGCGTCGACGACTGGCGATGCCGTCAGCCATGGCGCGCTCGGCGGTGACATCGGTGATGAAGGCCCCCATTGCCGCGGCGCACTCGGGCGCGTGGGTCTCGAGCAGGAGGTGGCCGGCGTCGTAGACGTGCATCTCGAGCCGGTCGAGCGTTCGCGCGTACCCCATGATCTCGGACAGGTCGAAGAACGGGTCGTGGCGGCCCCAGAGCAGCAGACACGGTGGCTGGCGGATCCGGTGGTAGTCGGCCAGCTCGCCGAAGCGGGCGACGTGGCTGGCGTAGTCGCAGAACAACTGGAACTGGGCTTCAATGTTGCCCGGCCGCGACATCCGCTCCCAGTCCAGGTGCCACGTCTCCGGCGGGTGGAGGTCGCGAACCCGCTCCGGCAGCCCGCCCAGGTACTGCTCGCGGGTGCCCTCGAAGTTCAGCCACTCGGGCAGCCGGGCACGGTTGGCCTCCGAAGGATCGGCCCAGAAGGCCCGTGTGCTGTCCCACTGGCTACCCAGGCCGTCCTCGTGGGCGTTGCCGTTCTGCACGATGAGCCCGAGGATGCGCTCGGGACGCCGGGTGGCGAGGTGGTAGCCGACCGGGGCGCCGAAGTCGTGCAGGTAGACGAAGAACTCGTCGACGCCGATCTGCTCCAGGAACGCCTCGACGGTGTCGGCCAGGTTGGCGAACGTGTACTCGTACTCATCGACGCCGGGCGCCGCGGAGAACCCGAAGCCCGGCAGGTCCGGGGCGATGACCCGGCTCACCTCGGCCAGCGGCGAGAGCACGTGCCGGAAGGTGTGCGAGGAGCTCGGGAAGCCGTGCAGCAGCAGTACGCAGGGCTTGTCCGCCGCGCCGGCCTCTCGGTAGAAGACCTCGAGCCCGTCCACGTGGAGGCTGTGGTGGCGTGGCTTGTCGGTCGCCTGCATCTTACGGTCTCCTTGGTTGGCCTATCCCGCCGATTCCATCCAGGGGTCAGAACTACCCAACAGACACTGAACATCCCCGGGTTGAGTCTCAGAGCCCCTCAGTCCGCAGGAACTCCGGGAGATCGCCGAGTCCAGCCGGGATACGGGTAGCGGCACGGTGACGGTTCCCGAGCTCGCAGCACCTTGAAAGCGACCTGGTCAGCCCCCTTGGTCACGATCTTGCGAGTGAGATGCAAGAAGCTACGCGCCTACGACGGCTCAGGCGAGGGCCGAGATCTCGATCCGGGTGGGGTCGGTGGGGGAAACCAGGCAGGAAAGCACGACGTTGCCCCGCTCCACGCGTTCCCCCATGGACGGGGTGAGCCGGGCAGTGCGCTCGATCTCGTACGGGCTGCCGGCCTGAGGGGTCACGCGGAGCCGCAACAGCCAGATGTAGCGTCCGTTGAGCTTGTTGGACGTCTCCTCGGCCCCCAGGACCGCCGCGTTGCACGGCACCGCCGCCGCGCGCTCCTCCGGCGTGAAGGTCTGCAGCGCAGCGGATTCCAGGCTCGCGAACGAGATGGAGCCCATGGCGAGCACCCCCGCGCCCAGGAGGAGGAACGCCGCGCTGACGTACGCCCCGACCCGGGTGTGCGGCTTCCGCCGCAGCACGAGGAACAGCACCAAGCCCACGATCAATGCAATGACGGCGAGTGTCCCGTAGACGATCGATGCCATCGTTCTTCCTCACGCTGAAGGGCGGAGCCTGGTGGGCCGGCCTTGTCCGTTCCGACGCCGATAGTTGATCAGGTGTCGCTTGCAGGGCGGCTGCAGCCTGCATGATCGCGCTGATCTCTCGCATGCGGCACAGCCTCGTCGGAGACGCTCAGCGCCGACTCACCTGTGAAGCGTCCGTCCACGCTCGCCGAGGCGGCCTGCCGGCGGCAGACCGAGAAGGCGCTCACCGCGCCCCCTCGCGGCTCCCCGACCGCGGACCGCTTCCCCAGGGCCAGATCCATGCCGGACCCGAAGGCCGGTTGGACCCCCGGACCGATCCCGCCCGGTCGGGACCCGGGTTGCTCCCGACCGGGCGGATGATCAGGCGGCGGCCGGCTCCGGCAGGACTGGGCGGGTGTCGGCCAGTGCCGGGTAGTCGGTGTATCCGGTCTCCCCTCCGACGTACATGAGGTTGTCGCGCAGCGGGTTGAGCGGCGCCCCGGCGCGCAGCCGTTCGACCAGGTCGGGGTTCGCCAGGAAGGCCCGGCCGAGCGAGACGAGGTCGGCTCCGGCGGCCAGCAGCCGCTCGGCTTCCCGCCGGCCGCCGTCGGCCGGGAGCGGGCCGGGCCACGGCAGCATCGGGTTGGCGATGAGCGCGCCCGGCCAGGCCTGGCGGAGCTGGTGGAAGAGCGGCCGGCCGGGGTCGGCGAAGACGACGTGCAGGTAGGCCAGTCCGGCGTCGGCCAGCGCGCCGATCAGCGCCGGGTAGACGGCCTCGATGTCGGCGTCGTCCTCGTGCATGCCGTTGGCGGTGACGCCGGGGGAGACGCGCAGGCCGACCCGCTCGGGGCCGATCGCCTCGGCGACGGCCCGCACCACCTCGACCGCGAACCGGATGCGGCCGGCCACCGAGCCGCCGTAGCCGTCGGTGCGGTGGTTGGTCGCCGCGGACAGGAACTGGTGGATCAGGTAGCCGTTGGCGCCGTGCACCTCCACCCCCTCGAACCCCGCCTCGACGGCCTTGCGGGCGGCGGCGGCGAAGTCGGCGACGGTGGCGCGGATCTCGTCCGCGGTCATCTCCCGCGGCACCACGGTGGCCTGGTGCCCGCCGGGCGTGAAGATCGTGCCGGGCATCGGGACCGGCGACGGCGCGACCGGCGTCAGCCCGGTGGTGTCGGGGTGGCCGATCCGGCCGCCGTGCTGCAGCTGCAGGAACATCCGGCCACCGGCGGCCCGTACGGCGCCGGTGACGTTCCGCCATCCGGCCACGTGCGCGTCGTCGTAGATCGCCGGAATGTTGGGATAGGTCCTGCCCACCGCGTTCGGCGTGGCGGCCTCAGCGATGATCAACCCGGCGGAGGCGCGTTGCGCGTAGTAGGTGGCCATCAGCGGCCCCGGCACGCCGTCGGCTCCGGCTCTGGTGCGTGTCATCGGCGCCATCACCAGCCGGTTGGGCAGGCTCAGCGCGCCGAGGCGGGCGGGTTCCAACAGGCGGTGGGTCTGCTCTGCGTCAGCCATGATCGTGCCTTCCATCCGGTACTGATGTCCTTGACAGGGATCACTGTGCTCGCCCGCGCTTCGGAGCCGCTGACGGTCCGCTGACGCCCCGCCCATCAGCGATGTGTACGGTGCAAGCCATGCGGTTCGGTGTTCTGGGTCCCCTGACGGTGTGGGACGGCGCGGGCAACCCGGTGAGGGTGCCCGAGGCGAAGGTCAGGGCGCTGCTCGCCGATCTGCTCGTCCACGAGGGGCGGCCGGTCTCGGCCGACCGGCTCATCGACGACCTGTGGGGCGACGACCTGCCGGGCAACCCCGCCAACGCCCTCCAGGCCAAGGTCTCCCAGCTGCGCCGCGCCATCGGCCGCGACCGCGTCGAGCACCAGGCGGCCGGCTACCGGCTGCGTCTCGACCCCGGCACCGACGAGGTCGACGCCGACCGGTTCGGCTCCCTGGTGGCCGCGGCCCGCTCGGCCGGCGACGCCCGCGCGCGGGCCGCGCTGCTCACCGAGGCGCTCCGGCTGTGGCGCGGGCCGGCCTACGCCGACGTCGCCGACGAGGAGTTCGCGCGTACGGCGGCGCAACGCCTGGCCGAGCAGCGGCTGGCCGTCCTGGAGGAGCAGGCCGAGGCCCGCCTGGAGTCCGGCGAGCACATCCTGCTGACCGGCGAGCTCGCCGACCTGGTGGCCCGCCATCCGTTGCGGGAACGGCTGCGCGCCGTCCAGCTGCGCGCTCTGTACCTGGCCGGTCGCCAGAGCGAGGCACTGGCCTCGTACGCCGACCTGCGCGACCGCCTGGCCGACGAGCTCGGCCTCGACCCGGGCCCCGAGCTGGCCGCGCTCCACCGTGCGATCCTGCGTCAGGATGCCTCGCTGATCCCGGAGCAGGCCCGGGATTCCTGGCTGTCCCCGGCCCGGGCCCGGTCCGCCTTGCTGTCCCCGGCTGGGGGCGGGGACGATGTGCGCGCGTCGGCACCGAGTGTCGAGGCTTCGCCCGCTCCGGCACCGGACCGGCAGCCCACGGACGCCGTGAGTCCTGCCGTGGCGGGGGAGGCCCGCCCGGGCTCGAACCTGCCCACCCCGCTCACCGCCCTGATCGGTCGCGAGCGATCCCTGGACGAGGTCGGCGAGCTGCTCGGCGGCGCCCGCCTGGTCACCCTCACCGGGCCAGGGGGAGTCGGCAAGACCCGGCTCGCGGTGGCGGCCGGGACCAGGCTCGGATCGGCCACGCCCGATGGGGTGTGGCTGGTCGAGCTCGCCGCGCAGCACGGCGGCGTGGCCGACGTCGCTCAGCTGGTCGCCGACGTGCTCGGCGTGAGGGACGACACACCGCCGGGCTCCGGGCCGGGCGCGGACGCCGCGCCCGGCGACCAGCCCGCCGCGCCCGCCCCTGACCAGGCCGCCGCCGTCCAACCAGCCGTCATCCAGCCGGCCGCCGTCCAGGCCGCCGACCGCGTCGTCTACCGGCTGGCCGCCGCCCTGCGTGACCGGCGTATCCTGCTCGTCCTTGACAACTGCGAGCACATCGTCGAGCCGGTGGCCGCCCTCGCGCACGCGCTGCTCGGCGCCGCGCCCGGCCTGCGCGTCCTTGCCACCAGCCGGGAACCGCTCGGCCTGCCCGGCGAGGCCGTGTTCGTCGTCGAACCGCTCCCGCCCGCCGACGCCGTACGGCTGTTCGCGGAACGGGCCGCCGCCGCCGCCGACCCCGGCTTCTCGCTGGGTGAGGACACCTGCGAGCCCGTGTCGGAGATCTGCCGCCGGCTCGACGGCATCCCGCTCGCCCTCGAACTGGCCGCCACCCGGGTCCGCGGCCTCGGCGTGCGGGAGCTGGCGGCACGCCTGGAGCACCGCTTCCGGTTGCTCGCCTCCGGGCAGCACGGCCTGCCGGCGCGGCAGCAGACCCTGCGGGCGGTGATCGACTGGAGCTGGGAGCTGCTGAGCGCGCCGGAACGCACGGTGCTCAGCCGCCTGGCCGTGCACAGCGACGGCTGCGACCTGGACGCCGCCGAGGCGGTCTGCGCAGGGGCCGGCGTGGCCCCCGAAGACGTTGTCGAGCTGGTGCTCCGCCTCGTCGACCGGTCACTCGTCGTGAGGACCGACGGTCCCGCGGGCCCTCGCTACCGGCTCCTGGAGTCGGTGGCCGCCTACGCGCGCGACCGCCTGGCCGAGACGGACGAGACCGCCGAGGTGCGCGACCGGCACCTGCGGCACTACCTCGACCTGGCCGAACGGGCCGAGCCGCGGCTGCGCGACGCCGGGCAGCGGGCATGGCTCGGCCGCCTCGACGCCGAGGCCGCCAACCTGCGCGCGGCGCTGGAAGAGGCGGTACGGCAGGCCGCGGCGGGCGAGGGAAGCAGCCGGGCCGTCCGTCTCGCCACCGCGCTGTCGTGGTGGTGGCTGCTGCGCGGACGGCTGGGCGAGGGGCACCGCACCCTGGCGCCCGTTCTCGCCGTCGCGCCCGACGCCGCCGAGCTCCACCTGGCGCAGCACGCTTTCACACTGCTGACCGGCGGGCGGCCCGCGGCACCGGCACCTGACGAGGCGGCGATCGAGGACCCCGTACGGCGCGGCCGCGCGCTCTGGCTGTACGCCTACGCCCTGTTCCACGCCGGTGACCCCGCCGCCGGCGAGAAGGTCAACGCACGGGCGCTCGACCTGTTCGCCGTCACCGGTGACCGGTGGGGCGGCGCCGCCGTGCTCGGGCTGCGCGCCATGCACGCGCTGGTGGGCGGCGGCCTCGACGGCGTCGAGGCCGACGGCCTGCGCAGCGCCGCGACCTTCCGCGAGCTCGGCGACCGCTGGGGCGAGCTGCAGGCGGTCACTCCGCTGTCCACGCTGGCCGAGATCAGGGGCGACTACGCCGAGGCCGCGCGCCTGCAGTACGACGGGCTGCGCATCGCGCAGGAGCTGGACCTGGCGGGCGAGGTCTCCGCCCGGCACTCCGGGCTGGGCCGGCTGGCGTTGCTCTCCCACGAGTGGGACCGGGCGCACGACCTGCACGAGCGGGCCCGGCAACTGGCCGTCGAGCAGGGACACCTCTACGGCGAGGTCCACGCTCTCATGGGGCTCGCGCTCGGGGCGCGCCGTTCGGGCGACCTGGACGCGGCGCGGTCCTACCTCGTCCGCCTGCGCGACGAGTACCCGTCCTCGCAGATCGGAGAGCATCTGGTGCTCGCCGAGCTCGGCTTCACCGCCGAACTCCGTGGCGACGCGGCCGAGGCGACCGCCTGCCACCTGCGTGGCCTGGAGATCGCCGCCTCCCTCGGCGAGCCGCGGGCCCTCGCCCTGTCCTTCGAGGGGCTGGCGGGAGCTGCGGCGCTGCCGACGGGCAGCCCCGCTGACGATGCCGCGGACGGTGTCGCGGCCGGGCGCGCGGCGCTGCTGCTCGGCGCGGCGGACGCGGCGCGCAGGAGCGTCGGCGCCCCGTTGCCCGAGGCCGAGCGCGGTGATGTCGACCGGATCACCGCGGCGGCGACCGCCATCCTGGGCGAGGCGGCGTTCGCCGCGGCGTTCCAGCGGGGCGCGACGCTGGCGCCGGGAGAGGCCGTCCGCGTGGCCGGGGCGGTGCCCTCCCCGGCCACGCCCTCCGGCGCGAACCCAGGATGATCGCGGGAGAGGGCCATGAGTTCTTCCCTGGTAAGGCTGTGCGCGGCCGCGCGGTCGTAGGTTCACGCGCGGCTTTCGAAGCGCACGCCGGGGTAGTGCTGTCCGGGCGGCGCGTCCAGCAGTGGGGCGGGAGCGCCTTTCAGGTGGCGGTCGAAGAATGCCAGCGAGTAGGCTGCCGGCCGTGCGGGCCGCCGTCTACGGCTCGCTCGACAACGCGGCCGAGCGCCTGGCCGAGGTGCTGCGAGCCAGGGGGAGAGCCCGGCCAGGGCCCGTGTCACCGCCAGGGCCTACTGGTTCGGCGTCTACTTCGGCTCGCTGGAGCAGTGGCACCTCGATGGGCGCGCGCGCCCTCTGCTCGACTACGTGAAGGAGTCCCTGACGATCCTCGCCGGTCAGGGCGGGCGCCGGGAGCCCGCCGGGTAAGGACCGGCGACGTCACGAGGCGGCGACACGGCAGGCCAGATGGAGGGCCAGGCGGGTGTCGGCATCGGCGAGGTCGACGCCGAGCAGCCGCTCGATCTTGTCGATCCTGCGGGTGACGGTGTTGCGGTGAACGCCGAGCACGGCCGCCGTGTCGATGAGGGACGACTCGGTGTCCAGGTACACGGTCAGCGTTCTGGTGAGGTCGCCGGGTTCGGCGGCCAGCGCGGCGAGCAGGGATCTGGCCGCGGGAACGAAGGTGTCCGTCCTGGTCCAGGCCAGCAGCAGCTGGGCCAGTCCGAGCCGGTCGACGTGGACGAACTTGCCTGTCTCGGCGCGGGCGGCGGCCAGCCGGGCGGCGTCACGCGCCTCCGACAGGCTGCGCGCGATGCCGCCGGGGCCGTGGTGCGGGCGGGCCATGCCGACGAGCGGGTCCAGGTCGGCCATGCGGCGCTGGGCCTGGCGTACCAGGAGGGCCAGCCGGTTCACCGCGTCGGCGTCCGGCTCGACGTCGGTGCTCACCCATGCGACCCAGCCGCCGTCCTCGGCGACGACGACGGCTTCGACGGACTCCGCCGACAGGGTGGCGACGATGTCGCCGGTCAGGGTCACCACGTCGACGGGACGGCTCACGTCGATACGGATGCCGGTGTGCCAGCCGTCCAGCCGCCAGCCAGCTTCCGCCGCCCGCCGCCGCAGGGAGGGCCCGGGGTCGTCGCCGGCCTGCAGCAGCTCGCCGAGCAGGGCGGAGCTGCGTCTGGCGTCGCGTTCCAGCTCCAGCCTGCGCAGGGCCAGCGACCGCTGGGCGGCGGCCGCGGCCACGGCGAGCACCTCCTCGGCGCCGGCCGTCCCTGCCACGACGAGCCACAACTCCGCGCTGCGCGCGTCGGGCGCGAGCACCGGTACGGCGACGCCGCCGTCCGCCAGCCGCTGCCGTACCGGCAGCGACACGCGGACCTGCTCGCCGATGGGCGGGCCGAGCAGCAGGGCGCCGTCCCTGGCCAGCACTGTGATCTCCGCCCGCACCACGGTGCCGGCCAGCCGGCGCATCTCCTCCAGGGTGGGAGTGCCGATGTCGAGCGCCTGGTGCGCGGCGAGCACCCGCCTGGCCACATCCACGTCGGAGGAGGCGATCTGTACGGCCAGCCGTACGGCGGTCTCCAGCGGGTCGCCCGGGCAGCCGAGCACCGGCGTGGCCAGCCGCTCGGCGAGCAGGACGGTGCTGCTCGGCAGCGGATCGGTCCCCGGCACCATCAGTGCTGCGGCGCCCGCCTCGACGGCCTTGCTGAGCTCGGCGTCCAGCCGCCAGCTGGTCCGGTCGGGATCGAGCAGGACGACCAGGTCGCCGGTGCCGGCCGCGGCCACCGTCATGCGGATGCCGGTCACCTGCCGTCCTGGCGTGGCCGGCCCGCCGAGAACGGTCAGCTCGGCTCGGTCCAGGAGGCCGGTGATGTTCATGGCCGGGTTCATGGCGGGTTCATAGCGGGGTTCACAGCCGGGTTCATGGCCGCCGGCCTCGCAGGAGGCGCGGCGGCACGTCGATGCCGAAGGCGGCCGGCCCGACCTGCGGTAGCCGGTCGGGGCGCCGCCAGAAGGCAGGGCCGGGCAGCTGGAGCACCTCGACGCGTGGGCCCTGCCGTATCTCGTCGCAGGCCAGGGGACGGCCCGTCCTCGCTTCGAGCAGGCAGATCACATCCGGCGTCGTGGCGACGGGCACGCCGTCGGCGAAGACGACCTGGTATTCGTTCTCCATCTCCACGCGCAACACCGCGCCGTCGTCGTCGAGGATCGTCACCCTGCCGCCGCCGGCTGCCGACCTGACCACCTCGACGACGCGCCCGGCTCCGTGCAGGTGCCCGCCCAGGGCCGGGGCTCGGGGCGCCCGCTCCGGCAGGGCCAGCATGGCACGGCCGAGGGCCAGAGCCCGGGAGAGGCTGCCGACGATGGCCTGCTCAGGCAGGTCGGCCACGCGGATCGGCCGGTGGGCGAACGCGGCCCATCCGCCGCCGGCCTGCAGGGCGCCATGCATGAGCCGCTCGCCCGCTTCGGGATCGAATCGGTCCATGACCGTGGTACGGCCGGAGGCGTCCACCAGCGCATAAGGGCCGGCCTGCACGCCCTTGCGAGAGGTGGACGACTGCCCCAGTCTGGGGAAGGCGCGCCCCATGAGGTCGGCGTCGACCACGGGCCGCTCGCAGCAGAAGACCATCAGCCCGTTGATGCCTGCCGATTCGATGGACATGATCGCGTCGACCTTGCTGCCGCTCCAGCGGGCGACGGCCGCGACGGCGGCCGCCATCTCGGCGCCCGACGGCGGTTTCTCCTCCAGCATCTCGGTGGCTCCGGCCAGCCCTACCGGGACGATCACCGAGTCGCCCGGCAGGTCGGCCGGGGGCAGCAGCGGTACGGGGGCCGCGCGTAGTTTGGTCCGCAGCAGCCGGGCGGCGGTGGCCGTGCGACCGCCGCCGCCGGAGCCGAGCAGGAGGCAGCCGCGTTCGAGCGCGGCGACGTCCCGTTCTTCCAGCACGTCTCTAGAGTGGCACGGGCCTAGAGCGGCACGGGGTCGAGGTCGTAGCCGAAGTATCTGGGCCCGGCCAGCGCCAGGCCCTCGGGGGTCAGCCAGCGCGGGTCGCACGGGGCGGCCAGGACGGTGACGCGATGGCCGTACCTCAGCGCCTCGGTCGTCACCGGGTCGCCGGTCTGCTGGTCGAGGACGCAGATCAGGTTGGGCGTGGTGGCCACGGGGACGCCGTCGAGCTCCGCCAGCAGGTGCTCGTTCTGGAACGACAGCCGCAGTTCGCCCGCTCCCTGGAGCCTGGCCGTGCCGCGGGCGAAGCCGCCCTGGGTGCGTCGTTCGACGTCGACGACCTTACCGGTGAACAGGACACGGCCGCCCAGCCGTTCGGCGACCGCCTTCGCGGCATCGCCGCGCTCGGCGGCCACCAGCGCGCCGAGCTCGGCGCTGAGCGAGAGGGTGGCGGGCACCATGGACCGTCGGGCTTGAGCTCCGTCCATGGCGTACAGGACGGTGGTGGCCGAGCCACCCATCTCCACGGTGGTTGCTCTGGCCAGCCGTTCCGTCCAGTGGTTGCCGACGGTGTCGAGGACCGACCGGTTGCCCTTGTCGTCAGCCATCGCCATGGGAGAGGCGCGCACGCCGTACAGGGCGGGGATGAACATCTGCAATTCGGGGAAGGCCCGGCCCATGCCGTCAGCGTCGATCAGCGGCAGGCCGAGTCTGGCCGCCGCGGCGACCGGGATCAGCGAGTTGACCCCGCCCACCTCGGCGCAGGCGATATGGGTGGGACGGCGGCCCAGGTAGCCGCACAGGGCTTCGACGGCGTCGGACATCTCCGTGCTCGACGGCAGCTTCTCCACCATGACGGTGGGCGCGCCCATACCGGCTACCGGCAGCACCATCGCGTCGTCGGGCACCTCCTGCAGCGGGGTGAGGGTGACGGGCCCGTACTCGCGGAGCGCGGCGCGGGCCATCAGGTGCCCGATGTAGGGGTCCCCGCCGCCGCCGGTGCCCAGGACGGCTGCGCCTGTGGCGATGTCGGTCAGGTGTTCCAGCCTGATCTCACGCATGCGTGGCCTCCTCGACCGACAGCTCTCCGACCGCCTTGACCTTGATCCTGATGGCGTCGCCCGGCAGGTAGGGCAGCGGGATCTCGTCGAGCTCGACGATGTCGACGCTGCGGGGTCTGGCGCCGCCGGCGATCGCCCGGTCCACCGCCTCCTGCCGGGCCTCGTCGAGGATCTTCTCCCTGCGTCCCGGCGCGACCGTGTAGATGCGGTCCACCTCGCCGCTGACCTGGGCGATGGCGGCGCCGATCGCGTTGGCCACCGCGTAGTGGCCGGGCCTGCGGACCTGGCCGCACCCTGCCAGTTCGTCGGGCAGGAGGATGGAGCCGCCGCCCACGGCCACGACCGGCAGCGGTTCGGGGCTGGTCCGCATGCGTTCGACGGATTCGGCCACGTCGTCGGCGATGCGCCGCAGGACCGCGTCGACCAGGTCCTTGTCCAGGTGCGAGACCAGCGAGGGATCGCCGATGTCGGCGCGGCCAGCGGCGACCGCGATGTCGGTCGCGGTCAGCGTCGAGCCGCCGAAGACCAGTGCGTGCTCGGCGAGCAGGTATCCGACGGAGTCCGGGCCGATGCGGGGGCCCGGGTGCACGCGGCTGCCGCCGCCGATGCCGATCGACAGCACGTCGGGCATGCGGAAGTTCGTCCTGATGCCGGCGACGGTGACGTCGGTGGTCGCCTCCCGGGGGAAGCCGCCGTGGAGCACGCCCACGTCGCTGGTCGTGCCGCCGATGTCGACGACGGCGCAGTCGGTCAGACCGGACAGGTAGGCCGCTCCGCGCATCGAGTTCGTCGGGCCCGAGGCGAACGTCGCCACCGGATAGCGGCGGGCGTGGTCGATGGGCATCAACGTGCCGTCGTTCTGGCTGAGGTAGAGAGGGGCCGCGATCCCGAGTCCGGCCATGGCCTGGCGCAGCCCGTCCACGATGTCGTCGGCCAGTTCCCGCAGCGCCGCGTTGACGATGGTGGCGTTCTCCCGTTCCAGCAGCCCGATCCTGCCGATCTCGTGGGAGAGCGAGATGGGCACGCCGGGCAGTTCCTCGGTCAGGATCTGCGCGGCCCGCTCCTCGAACTCGATGTTCACCGGGGAGAAGATGGAGGAGATCGCCACTGAGCGGATGCCGCGGGCGCTGATGTCCTGCGCGGTACGGCGCAGCTCGTCCTCATCGAGTTCGGAGATGGTCCGCCCGTCGAACTCGTGACCTCCGTGGCACAGGTAGCCGCGTCCGGAGACGGCTTTGATCAGCGGGTCGGGCCAGTCGATGAAGGGCGGCAGTGCCGTGGTGGCGGGCAGCCCGAGCCGTACGGCGGCCGTGGGTGCGAGCCGGTCGGCTTCCACCAGCGCGTTGATGAAGTGCGTGGTGCCGATCATCACCGCGTGGACCGGCTCCTGAAGCCGCAGGCCTTCGACGGCGGAGACGATGCCGTCGGTGACGCCTTTGCTGGTGCTGCGCTTGACCGCGGCGACGACCCGGTTGCCGTCCATCAGGACGGCGTCGGTGTTCGTGCCGCCGACGTCGATGCCGATCCTCATGCGCTCACCCTTTCCGCGCTCTCGGTCCGGCTGGTGCCGACCTCGGTGATCAGGCCGAGCCGTCCGCACGCCACGTAGAGCGCGAAGGCGGCCACCAGCGAGTTGACGCTGCCCAGACCGGCTGTGACGAACACGCCGACGAGTGTGGAGACGATCCAGACGACCAGTGTCGCGGGCACCCACATGGGGGCGCTGGCCGGGGCGGCGTCGTTGGCGAGGCCCTCGGCGAGCCGGTCACGCCAGCGGCGGACGACGAAGTACTCAGCGATCATGATTCCCGCGATCGGCGGGAAGACCACGCCCAGCAGGATCAGGAAGTCGGTGAACCGGTCGAGGATGCCGGCCGCCCCCAGCAGCGTTCCCGCCACGCCGACGAACAGGGTGATCACGACGCGGCTGGGGCGGCGTCCGCTGACCACGCCGATGAAGGTGAGCAGTCCGAGGCCGGCCGAGTAGAGGTTCCAGTCGTTGATCTTCAACGTACCGGCGACGATCACCAGGGTTCCCACGAGACCGACGGAGGAGACGACGATCGAGATGACGTCGGAGCTGCCGACAGCATGCGCCAGCAGCACTCCGGCCAGCCCGATGACGTACTCGCCGAGGGTGACCCCGATGACGGTCTGCTTGATGACGTCGCCCGCGGTGCGGTTGAACCGCGTCATGTCGGAGGTGATCACGGCGCCGACCATGAGACTGCCCGCCACCAGCGCCGTGCCCTGCAGCACGGTCATGGGCGGTCCCGGCGGAGGGGAGGAGACGAGCGCGCCCAGGGAATGCCCGCCCAGTTCCGAGATGATCGACCAGGCCACCAGGGCGAGGAACAGCGGGACGGTGACGTAGGCGGTCCAGGCCATCGAGCGGAACCCGGCGATCACGATGGCGGTGACCGCCAGACCGAAGCCGATGGCCCACACCCACTCCGGCGGGCCGCCGATCAAGGCGTGCAGGCCGCGGGCGGAGACCCCGGACTGGATGCCGAACCAGCCGACCAGGCTGATCCCGATGGCCAGGCCGATGACCGCGGAGCCGCCGCGGCCGAAGCCGGTCCATCTGGCGAGCATGGAGGTGGACAGCCCCTCGCGCATGCCGATGATCCCGACAAGGATCATCCCGAACTCCAGGATGAGCGCGCCGAACGTCAGGGCCCAGAACGCGTCCCAGAAGCTGAGGCCGAAGCCGAGGGCGGCGCCCAGCATGAACTGGGTCAGCGCGGACACCTGCCCGAAGCGCTGAACGGCTACCGACCACCAGGGGTAGCGGGCGGTCGTAGGTACTCGGCTGAGTGAGTAGTCGTCGACGGCAGAGGCCACGGTGTCCTCCCAAGAGACCAGGTTGGGAGAACGCTAAGGACGGCACGCGCATCTGAACAGATGCGGAGCGCACCATGCGTCCGCGTATGTGCGGCAGTCTGCACCACCGCCCCGGCGGCTTCAGCAGATCTTCTGGAAGGGCTCTCCGCCTGGGAGGTAGCGGGTCCACTCCTCCTTGGTGAGCGAACGGCCGGCCATCGCGCAGACCGTTGTCATCGGCTCCGACGGGATGCCCGGCTTCCACAGCAGGATGGTTCCGGCGTTGTCGGAGCTGGCCAGGGTCTGGCCGTCGGGACTGAACGCCAGCGCCACGACGTCCTCGGTGTGGCCCTTGAGCGGGTTGCCGATCGGCCTCCTGGTTGGCACGTCCCACAGTTGGACGCCCCTGTCCTCGCCTTCGGTGGCCAGGGTCTGGCCGTCAGGGCTGAACGCCACCGCGCCATGGCCCTTGACCGGATCCCCCCGAGGCTGCTGGGTCCTGGTGTCCCACAGCCGGGTGGTCCCGTCGTCGCTGAGGGCGGCCAGGAGCTTTCCGTCCGGACTGAACGCCATCGACGTGAGGCCCTCCATGGGGTTCCCGATCTGCCGCCGGGTCGCCATGTCCCACAGCCGGATGGTTCCGTCGCAGGCGGTGGCCAGGCTCTTGCCGTCCCTGCTGTAGACGACCGCCTGGACGGGGGCGGTCCCGGCCCGGATCGGCACCCCGATCGGGCGCCGGGTGGCTGGATCCCACAGTGAGACGGTCCCGTTGCCGCCGCCGACGGCCAGGGTCTCGCCGTCCGGGCTGAACGCCACCGAATAGATGCTCTGACCGGCCTGGATCGGCTCGCCGATCGGCTGCCGGTCCGCCATGCCCCACTGCTGGATCTCTCCGTCGGGATCGGCGATGGCCAAGGTCTCGCCGTCCGCGCTCAGCGCCATGGGCCAGGCGTTGTTGCCGTAGGCGTTCGGCGTCCCGATCGGCTTGCCGAGCTGCCGTCCGGTCCCGGGGTCCCACAGCCGGACGGTCTCCTCCATACCGCTGCTGATCAGCGTCTTGCCGTCCGGGCTGAACAGCAGTGGCGTGACCTCCTCGGTGTGGCCCTTGAGCGGGTCTCCGATCGGCCGCCGCGCCGCCGGATCCCACAGTCTGACGGTCCGGTCCGTGCTGCCGGTGACCAGGAGTGCGCCGTCCGGGCTGAAGGCCACGGCCGAGACGCTGTAGGTGTGGCCGGTGAGCGTGTCCCCGACCTGACGGCCGGTCGCCGGGTCCCACAGCCGGATGGTCTGGTCCCAGCTTCCGGTGGCCAGGGTCTTGCCGTCCGGGCTGAACGCGATGGCGCTGACGGGCCCGTCATGACCTCGCAGCGGGCTGTTGAGGGCGTCGCCCGTGACGGAGTTCCACAACCGGACCTCTCCGTCGTCCTCTCCGGTGGCCAGGATCCCGCCATCCGGGTTGAACGCGACCGACCGGACGGTGCCGGTGCGGCCGCCGAGCGGCTTCCCCTTCCCGGTGGCGAGGTTCCAGAGCCAGGTCCCGTCGCGACCCGCGCTGGCGAGGGTCGTGCCGTCCGGGCTGATCCGCAGAGACTCGACGTCGTCGGTGTGACCGGTGAGCGGAGCCCCGATCTGCCGCCAGGTCGCCGTGTCCCACCGCCGGATCTTCTCGTCGGACCCGACGGTGACCAGGGTCGCGCGGTCCGGGCTCAGCTCCAGGGCCGCGATGACGTCGCCCGGGCTGGTGAAAGTGGTCCCGATCTGCCGCCAGGTCGTGGTGTCCCACAGCCGGACGGTTCCGTCCTCTCCGAGGGTGACCAGGGTCCGGCCGTCGTGGCCGAACATCGCCAACCGGAAATCCGCGGTGAACGGGCTCCCGATCCAGCGGCGGGTCACCGGGTCCCACAGGCGCATGGTCCGGTCGTCGCCGGCCAGGACCTTGCCGTCCGGGCCGAGCGCTTTGATGTCGCCGAGGCCGTTCAGGACAGCCCTGGCGGGGGTCGCCAGGGAGGCGAGCATGCCGTGGCGCGCCTCGGCGGTCGCCTTGAAACGCCAGGCCGCGGCGGCCAGGAGCCCGGCCACCGCCGGGTCACGGACCTGTTCCCGGCGCGTGACCAGCAGGCTTGACACCGCGCTCCGGTGTTGCGCCTCCGCTCTGTCCCGCTGTGCCCGCGCGAGGTTGGCCGAGTCGACCGCGGCCACCGCGCTGACGACCGCCGCAGCGGTCAGGAGGGACAGCCCCGTCCAGGAGAACCGCCGGAACCGCCGGGCCCGACGGTGCTGGCGGACGTCCTCGCCGACGAGCTCGTCCTTGGGGCGGTGGTGCAGGGCGGAGGCGAGCGTCGCGACGGCGTCGAGGAAGGCGGGGTTGCCGAGGGACAGGTCGGTCTGGGTGCGGATCGAGCGCAGGTCCACCCAGAGCGGCACCTCGGAAAAGCCCCGGAGCAGCGACTCGGGCAGGGCCGTGGTCAGGGTGTCGTCGAAGTGCCCCGCCTCGTGGTCCCAGACGAGCTCGCCGTCGGTGAGCACGATGAGCATGGGCCGTTGCGCCGCGAGCGAGCGCCAGTGCTCGACCTCCCGCCGGACCCAGACGGAGCGCGCCGAGTCGGGCGAGGCCAGCAGGATGAAGCAGCGCGACGCGTCCAGCGCGGCGTCGATCGTCGTCCACAGGCCCGGCGAGGCGGACAGGCTTCGGGCGTCGCAGAAGACGCGCAGGGCACGCAGGCGGTACCAGGGGCGGGCGAACTGGTGGAGGGCGTCGCGCAGGGCGGGGCCGAGGCGGCCGTCGGCGGCTCGGCTGTAGGAGATGAACCCGTCGTAGCGACCCGGAGATGGCTTCTCGCGCTTACCGAGGAGATCCACACACCCGATTCTGAGGCTTCGGGAGTGCTTCGGGATTGAGTATGGGCCTACTCATGCCGCAAGGGTCCGTTCGGGCGATCATCGGGATCCGGACAGCTCGGAGAGGACCGCGCCATGAGATGGTTGGCTCGATCGCTGGTCGCGTTGCTCGTGGTGCTGGCGTATCTCGCGCCCACCGCGGCCCAGGCCGAGGATGTGACGGTCACCGTCCACCTGTACCGGGTGGTCGAGGTGGAGTGCGGCGAGGGGGCAGGCGAGTCGTGCCCGAACGACTACTACCCGAAGTTCCGGATCGACGGCAAGAACTTCGACGGCAAGGCCGACTTCTGCTGCGCCCACGGTCCCGACTTCAGGACCAACTGGGTCCACAGCGAGAAGGTCGACAGCACCCACAACCCCATCGACATCCACCTGGAACTGTGGGACCAGGACGACGCGACCCCTGACGACCCCATCGACTGGGGCCAGCCCGGAGATGACCTGGACATCACGTTCGATCTGAACACCTGCGTCTTCACCGGCGGCGGCCTGACCGCCCAGCAGGGGGCGGGCATCCTGTCTCTGACGGGGCAGAGCGAGGCCGGCGGCGTCGACTCGGCCCGCGGGTACTTCACCATCACCACCCCGCACTGCCTCGACCTGGCGAGGAACGCGGGCGGCGACAGCGACGGCGACGGCATACAGAACGCCTGGGAGACACCCGGTCTGGGTCTCGACGCCAACATCGACGGCACCGTGGACCTGCCGCTGGGCGACCCGCCGTACAACGCCCTGCCGTACCGGAAGGACCTGTTCGTCGAGGTCGACTACATGACCGGATTCCGGCCCGACTACCTGGGCCTCCTGGACGTGGTCGGCGCGTTCGACCGCGCACCGGTCGATCCGTACCCGGGCGGCAAGTACCTGGGAGTCGGGCTCCACATGCTGGACATCGACGAGGAACTGCCGCACGTGCCCGTGCTCCGCTTCGTCCCGGACAACGACGGACAACAGGACAACTTCAGCTTCATCAAGAACGGCGCGCGGAACAGCACCTGCGCGGGCGCCTTCGGCACCGCCGCCGACCGCTCCAGCCCGAACTGCGCGAACATCCTGAAGGCCAAGAACATGGTGTACCGCTACATGATCTTCGGCGACCGCGTCGAGGACGAGGACGGGAACACCAACGGGTCGGGCATAGCCGAGTGGGACCCCACCAGCCCCCGAGGTGGCAACGACTTCGTCGTCACGATGGGCGTGTTCACCCCCAAGGAGTTCCAGGAACTGGGCGGGCGGGTGAACGCCGAGAAGGCCACCTTCATGCACGAGCTGGGACACACGCTGGGTCTGGGCCATGGCGGCGACGAAAAGGTCAACTGCAAACCCAACTACCTCAGCGTGATGAACTACTCCTACCAGTTCCAGGACTACGACCCCATCCGGCCGCTGGACTACAGCAGCTCGGCCAGGGGCACGGCTCTCACCGTGTCGTTGCCGGAGAGCGAACTCGACGAGAACTCCGGGGTGTACGCGAGCCCCGATCGCCAGATCGTGTACGGCGTCGGCGGCAAGCCCAGAACGGTGGCCGCCACCAACGGATTCATCGACTGGAACGGAAACGGCACAAGACAGGGCGAGACCGCCGCCAACATCACCCGCATCCTGGACGAGTGCCCCGACAAGGACCTGGAAGACCTGCACGGCTTCGACGACTGGTCCAACATCCAGTACAACCCCCGCCTCAACGCCAGGTTCTTCGCCGACGGCGCGCGCCGCGGCCTGCCGCAGGAACTCACCGCGCAGATGATCCGCGCCAGGTTCCAGCAGGCCGACGTCAAGCTCACCAAGTCCGCCGACCGGACCGAGGCCGTCGGCGGCGACACCGTGACCTACACGGTGACCGTGATCGACCTCGGCCCCGGCACCGCCACCGCCCTCTCGGTGACCGACACGCTTCCCGACGGCACCGCGCACCACCGTTCGCTCCCGGACCTGGCCAACGGCGCCGTCCACACCGTCACACCCCCGTTCACCTACCGGGTGCCCTGCGCCACGACCGACGGCACCGTGGTCTCCAACACCGCCACGGTCACCGGCAAGGACACCGACGGCATCCCCGACCCGTACACCGACGACAACACCGACCGCGCCACCACCACGGTCCGGGCCCCGGTCCTGACCGTGAACCAGACCGCGACCCCCACGGTCAACGCCGGCGAGGCCGTCACCTACACCGTCACGTACGCGAACACCGGTGGCGGCGCCGCGTCCGACACCGTCGTCACCGCCACGCTCCCGTCCGGCGTCTACTACAGCCAGGCGCTCGACCTGGGTACGGGCCCCCGACCCGACTCGGTGACGCTCAACGACGACGGCACCCGGACCCTGGTCTGGAACGTGGGCGCCGTCCCTGCCAGGTCCGGCGACCGCGCGATCGTCTTCACCGCGCGGCCGACACTGCTGGCCCCGGCGGGCACGACGTACACGAGCGACGTGTCCGTGCGCTACAAGAACGCCGGCGGGGCGTGCACCTTCGCCCCGGTCACCGCCTCGGCGACCACCGGGGTCACGGCAGTGCCGCCCACCCGCGATCCGCGCTCCAAGGGCTTCTGGAAGAACCACGCCGGCCAGTGGACGGCCGAGTTCCTGGCCCGTATCCAGGCCACCGACCAGCGCTACGACACCGACCGGGGCGGAGCCCTGACCGCCGCCGAGATCACGGTGGCCTTCACCGCCGACAACTCGCCGAAGAGCGTGCTCACCGAGCACCTCCTGGGCACGTACTTCAACCTGGCGACCAGGCGCATCAACGCCGACACCGCGATCAGCTCCAGCCCCGGCACCGTGCGCGCCGCGGTGCTCTACGCCCAGGACACGGCCGCGCTGCCGGTCGGCTCCGACACCGCCGAGCGGTACAGCAGAAGCATCCGCCTGCTGGACGACATCAACGCCAACAGGATCGAGGTGTACTGAGGGTCGGGCCGGCGGGCAGACCTCCGGAAGCACCGGGCCGGGCTCCTCGGTCAGCTCGGAGGAGGCGCCCGCCGAGTTCGCGCACGTACTGGTGCAGCTCCGGCGCGCCACTCGTCCTCGAGGATGCTGAACAGCTCGAAGTCTCGCCATCCATCTCGGATCAGCTGTGTGTGACGATGCCGTCCCTCCCACGTCATGCCGAGCTTGCTGAGCACCCGAGCCGATCCGATATTCCGAGGGTCACAGGTGGCATGGATCCGATGGAGGTTGAGCTTTTCGAACCCACACGCGAGTAGCTCATTGCCTATCGCGGTCCCCAACCCCTGGCCCCAGAACCGAGGGTGCACGACATAGGTGATCTCACCTTGACGTTGCTCTTGGCTCCGGACATGCAACTCACCCATGCCGACCACGACACCCTCGAGACGCGCGACATAGGCGAACCGCTGCTGAGGTGTATGCGACCAGGCGTCGACGGCGGTCGCCACGAACGTGCGTGTTTGCTCCTCAGTGTTCGGTCCCCAGGTCTGGAAGCGGCAGACTTCGCTGAGGGCGGCCCAGGAGTGGACGGCTCGCCAGTCGGCGAGCTCGATCTTGCTCAACGTCACCGATTGCCCAGCCATAAACCGATCTTGCCAGGCGAGGTCGGTGGCGAGTTGTCCGCGGTATCAGTGTGTACGGCGGCGGCTGGTGGCAGCCGCGTCAGAGGACGACCTTGGGCGCGGAAACGTGGGGCGGTCGGCATGCCTCTCCACCCGAGCTCCACCCCGATCTCCATCCCGCGGAGGTGTGGCGATCACTTGCCTGATCCGTACGGTTCCGTCACATGAACAGACGAGACGCGAACCGGCTCGACCTCATCAAGGTGGTCATGAGCTGGGTTCTCGGCACGAATGGGGGAAAAGTGGGCGGAAAGTCTATAGTCGCCTTGGTTGTCGTGGGGCTGGTTGTTCTGGTGGGGTTCCTCGCCTACCGGCTGCTCGCCTTTGAACTCATCGCCAACCTTCGCCACTGACGAACGTCCTGTCCCGGGAGCCACCACATGATCGACGCGCCGCGCCAGGCGAAACGGCCGTCCTGGCGGGTCTACCTGTCACCAGGATGGCGAGTTGAGCGATTGGTCGGCACGATCATGATGGTGGCCGCCCCGCTGACGGCACGTTCGGGCATGCTCACCGACATCACCTGGACGCTGCTGAGCCTGAGCCTGGCCGGCTGGGCGGCCTTCGTTTTCCTGGAGCGACGAGCGCCGACGAGCGCCCTCGTCGTGCTGGGCGCCTCGGCATTGGCCGCGGCGCCGGCTGTCGGCTCGACCGCCGACGGCACCGCGATGATCATGTCATGTGTCGGGCTGGTGGCCTTCTCCATGCACACGCGGCCGAGCCCACTCGTGATCATTACGATGACGGGTGCCACGGTCATGGCGGCCACCTTGTCGTGCGTGTTCTCGGAGCGATCAGCCAGTGACGCGTTCGGCAACGCCGCGGTGATGCTGGTCGTCGTCGTGCTCGGACTCAGCCGGCGGCAGTACCGTGTCCAGGCCGAGCACGCCCACCGGCTGCTGGAACAGACTCAGCGCGCCCAGGCCGAGCACGCGCGAGCCGCCGCGTTGGACGAACGGACCAGGATCGCCCGCGAACTCCACGATGTCCTCGCGCACTCCCTCGGTGCCCTGGGCGTGCAACTGGAACTGGCCGACGCGCTGCTGAGCGAGAAGCACGACCTGGACGGCGGGTTGGAACAAGTACGGCGGGCCCGTCGGCTGGCCGTCGAGGGCTTGTCCGAGGCACGACACGCGGTGGCCGCGCTGCGCGAGGACATACCGCCGCTGGCCGAGGCGCTGGCTCAGCTTGTGGAAGCTCATCGCGGCAACCACTCAGCGGTCGTTCACGCCGAGGTCGGCGGGACGCCGCGCTCACTGCCGCCGGCCGTCACCGTCTGCCTGGTGCGCACCGCGCGGGAGGCGCTCACCAATGCCGCCAAGCACGCCCCGCACGCCGCGATCACGGTTCGGCTCGACTACCACGTCGATACCGTGAACCTCGTGGTCCGCAACGAGTCCATTCCCGAACCGGCTCAAGGCGACCCCAGCGCGCGCCCTGTGGGGTACGGACTGACCGGCATGCGCGAACGGCTCGCCCTCGTGGGTGGTCAACTCACCGCTGCGGAGAAGTGGGGTGGCTGGCAGGTGGTCGCGGAGGTACCGGCGTGAGCGACACCACGATGATCCGCGTGATCGTTGTAGACGACCAGCAGATCGTCAGGGAAGGCCTGGTGGCCCTGCTCGGGCTGCTGGACGACGTCGAGGTCGTCGGTTCGGCGGGCGACGGCGAGGGCGCGCTTCGGCTGCTGGAGGAAACCTCTGCTGACGTTGTGCTGATGGACCTGCGGATGCCGGTGATGGACGGGGTGGAAGCCACACAGCGCATCACCCGGCAGCATTCACAGGTCGCGGTCTTGGTCCTGACCACGTACGCCGACGATGACTCGATCGCGGCGGCCCTTCGTTCAGGTGCCCGCGGCTATCTGACCAAGGACGCAGGCCGAGCCGAGATCGCAGCGGCTCTCCGCGCCACCGCGTCTGGTCAGTCCACCTTCGACACCGCCGTCTCCCGGCGCCTTGTGGCGGCCATGCTACGGCCAGGCCCGCTCCACCCCGTACCGCCAGATCGCTGGGGCAACCCCGACGGGCTCACCCCCCGGGAGGTCGAGATTCTGAAGCTCATCGCACAAGGCATGACGAACCAGCAGATCGCCGCGTCGCTGTTCATCGGCGAGTCGACGGTCAAAACGCACATCAACAACACCTTCGCCAAGATCGGAGCTCGCAGCCGCAGCGACGCGACACGCTACGCCTACCGGCACGGGCTGGCAGAAGGCTGACAACGGTCCTCGGGACGAAGACCCAACCGCAATTGCCCGGGCTTCGGGGTTCAAGGACCGTTGACCGGTGCGAGCCGGTGGCGGGTTCAGGCGATCAGCAGGCGAAGCCCAAGCTCTGCCGCGTCGAGATCGACGAGGTCGTGGTTGCGTTCGGCCCACCGACCGGATGCGAGGTCGTCGCGGAGGCTGCGCACTGCGCGCTGCTCGGCGTCCGGCCCGACCCTGGCCCAGACCGATATCCCGCGACGGACATTCTCGTCCAGGTACGCCTCCGGCCTACGCCAGTAGGCCTCGAAGAAGCCGTCAGCGCAGTCCCACGGGATGAGCACCGGTTCCATCCGGGCTCCGATCGCGCCGGCCTGCTCGGACACCGAAGGCCGGCCGACGAGGAGGTCCGCGACCTCAGGCAGGTAGTCGCGAGTAAGCCAGAACCGATGAAGCCATCCGGTGTCGCTGGTGTCGTGCGTGAACACCACCACGCGGCGAGCAACCCGCCGCAGCTCGCGCAGCCCGGCAATCGGGTCCTGCCAGTGATGAATGGAGGAAACAGCCATCGCGGCGTCGAAGGACTGGTCATCGAACGGCAGGCTCTCGGCAGATCCGACCAGGCACGGCGCCGCGCCCGGGAGACGCTGCGAACGCATGAGCGCCGACGGTTCCACCGCGAGGACGTGGCGGTCGGGGGGCTCGTACGACCCGGTACCCGCCCCGACGTTCAGTATGGTCCGGGCATCGCCGAGCGCAGCCCAGATCCGCGCGGCGATGCGCGGTTCCGTGCGCCGTGTCACGGTGTAGGTGGCTCCGATGGTGTCGTACAACTGCGCGCTGGACATTGACACTGCCTTTCCGGCTGTCACCCATCGTCCCCGCACAGTGCCGGTGGCCTGGGTAGCGTGTCACTACGCGGGAGGTCGCTTGATCGCCATTTCACCATATTGATCGGCATGTGAGGAGCTGTCGCGGGCGCTGGAGGTGGCGTAGACCATCCGCCACAGCACCTTGGCCTGGACGTCGAGCCCGCCGACACCAGCATCCTCGCCGAGGCGTGCCACGTGGCTGGACCGGTCGCTGTCCCTCAACGAAGCTGCGGAATCGCTGGGCCGGCACTCCCGCGAGCTAGGAGCTGTTTCCTGGATCACGTGCGGAGCCAGATGACCAAGGCTGCGACCGTGACGGTTCCCAGGAACATGTAGGCGCGTTTGTCGTAGCGG
>NZ_JBSGDV010000028.1:0-85242 GCF_053602555.1 Nonomuraea sp. NPDC004354
CCGCTACGACAAACGCGCCTACATCTTCCTGGGAACCGTCACGGTCGCAGCCTTGGTCATCTGGCTCCGCACGTGATCCAGGAAACAGCTCCTAGGCGGCCGACTCCTCCTCGCTGCCGCAGATCGGGGGAGGTTCGAGAGGCGGTGTCGCCTTCCCCGGGCGGCCGAGATGGAGTCGCTTCCCGTGGGCGGCGGGTCTCTGAGGTGTCGCTGTTGGTGGGTGGCGGGTATCTCTGAGCGATGGCGCGGGTCTTCAGGGGGACCAGGTCTGAGAGGCGTCGTCTTTCCCGGGCGGGCGAGATAGGGTCGCTTTCCGTGGGCGGCGGGTTTCTGAGGTGTCGCTCTTGGTGGGTGGCACGTGTCTGAGAGATGGCGCCCGATCCTCGCGGGCGGCCAGGGTCTGGGAGACCGCGGCCCTCTCGGGTAAACGGCTGTGGCGCTCTACGGGTGGATGCGGGCCCAGGATGGTGGCCTCTTCCCGACGTTCGCGGCCCTCGAGACCCCGTGAATACCGGAACTTTTCCTGCCACCTGTCGATCGATCCAGCGGCCTCTCGCGCCCGCCGAAGCGTCAGGACCGGCCTGCGCTCCAGCATGTCGGAAAGGCTGCACTCCTCTCCGGATGCCGGATCACACGCGCTGGGCGGGCACCTCTTCCGGCACCTCGGCCACCGCTCGCTCGCCACGATGGAGCCCTTGCCCACCCGCCCGCACCGCTGACTCGGACCGGCCGGTCACCTGCCGACGCCCGAGGAACGGGCCGCTCACAGGCCCTGACCGACCGGTCGCCTGCTGGCTTCGACCCCTGAGCCCCTGGCCCGGGGACCTCCCGGCCACCCGCTGGTCCCGCCGGCCAACGTGCCCGTCATCTACCCGCGCTTCGGGACTTCCAGCAGTCCGCCCGCCCCATTGGACTGTCCGCCCGCGCCGCTCTGCCAGTCCCCACCTTGCGCAGGGGCCGCTCGACCAGACCATCTCCGCCCTCGTCCCTTCACTCCGCCCCGGCTCCAGAACTCCCGGACACCCCCCGACAAGCCTCCGTTATCCACACCCCGGTCACCGCCCCGCCGCCCCATCCACAGAACCCCGTTCGCCTCCTTCCACCCCACCCACCCTCCGGAAGAGTCACCACCGGAGGTGATCCCATGTCATCCAAAGACGAGCTGGGCAAACAAGGCGAGCAGATCGCCGTCGACTACCTGCGCGCCAAGGGCATGCAGATCCTCGACCGAAACTGGCGCTGCCGCCACGGCGAGATCGACGTCATCGCGGTAGACGGCACGAACCTCGTGGTCATCGAAGTCAAAACCAGGTCGGGCCGCACCCACGGCACCGCGCTGGAGGCCGTACGCCCCGCCAAACTGGCCCGCCTGCGCATGCTCGCCGCCACGTGGCTGGCCGCCCAGTCCCGCGGCTTCGACTCCGTCCGCGTCGACGTCATCGCCCTGGAACGGATCGGCGGCGACTTCGCGCTGCGCCATGTTCAGGGGGCGATCTAGATGGCGGTCGCGCGCACCCGTAGCGTCACCCTCATCGGCGTCGCCGGCCGCAGCGTCGAGGTCGAGGCCGACGTCGGCAGTGGCCTGGCCGGCATCCACCTCATCGGCCTGCCCGACACCGCGCTGAGCGAGGCCCGCGACCGGGTGCGCTCAGCGATGGTCAACAGCCACTACCCCTGGCCCGACGCCCGCATCACCGTCAGCCTCTTCCCTGCCAGCCTCCCCAAGCGTGGAAGCCAGTTCGACCTGGCCATCGCCATCGCGATCCTGGGCGCGGCGGGCGCCGTACCGGCCGACCGGATCGCGGAGCCGTTCTTCCTCGGCGAACTGGGGCTCGACGGACGGCTCCGCGCCATTCGAGGCGTGCTGCCCTCGGTGCTCGGCGCGGTGCGCAGCGGCGGCGCCACCGTGGTCGTCCCCGCCGCGAACGCCGCCGAAGCCGCCCTCGTCCCCGACGTCACCGTGGTGCCCATCACCGACCTGCGCCAGCTCGTGGAATGGTTGCGCCGAGGCGACGCGCCACCGCGCTACATCCCGACCCCCGACCCCTCAGCTGCAACAGACGCGTCTCCCGTACGGCATGCACACGAGCAGCACCGCCTCCGCCCCACATCGTCAGGCGTGTCCCGTCCATCCGGCGGCTCCGCACGAACGCTCGCCGATCACTCGCCGGACGCCACCTCAGACGACGGCACGCCGTCCTCGTCCGGATACGCCGTGGGCACCGCCTCAAGCGGTCCGCTCACCGGCCCGGACCCCGGTGTCGACCTGTCCGACGTGGTCGGGCAGCCGTTGGGCCGCCGCGCCCTCGAAGTGGCCGCCGCCGGAGGCCACAACCTCTGGATGCTCGGCCCGCCCGGCACGGGCAAGACGCTCCTGGCCGAACGCCTGCCCACGCTCCTGCCCGACCTCGAGATCGACCACGCCCTGGAGGTCACCGCCATCCACTCGATCGCCGGAGTCCTGCCGCCCGACAGCCCGATGATCAGCCGCCCGCCGTTCGTGAACCCTCACCACACGGCGAGCATCGCCTCGGTCGTCGGCGGCGGCAGCAGCGTGGTCCGCCCTGGCGCCGTCTCCCTCGCCCACCGCGGCACCCTCTTCCTCGACGAGGCGCCGGAATTCCCGAGACACGTCCTGGATTCGTTGCGCCAGCCGTTGGAAGCAGGGAAAGTGACCGTGTCACGATCGGTGGGCACCGTCACCTTCCCGGCGAAGTTCACGCTGGTCCTGGCGGCCAACCCGTGCCCGTGCGCCCAACCAGCCGGCTCGGGCGAGTCCTGCCGCTGCTCGCCCGCCGTACGGCGTCGCTACCTTGCCAGGCTGTCCGGACCGCTCCTCGACCGCATCGACATGAAGATCACAGTGGCCCGCTCCAGCCGGCGTGAACTCATGGCCGACCGCCAGTTCGTCGAGACCAGCAAGGTCGTCGCCGAACGCGTCAGACTCGCCCGCGAACGTGCCGCCGAACGCCTGGCCGACACCCCCTGGCGAACGAACGCCGAGATCCCCTCGGCGGCTCTCCACTCCGACTTCCGTCCGTCCGACCATGCCATGCGCCCGATGACGGCCTGCCTCGACTCGGGCTCACTCAGTGCCCGGGGGCTCGACCGTGTCGTACGGGTGGCTTGGACGATCACGGACCTCGCCGGCAAAGACCGTCCTGGAACCGACGAGACGGCTGCCGCCCTGGCCATGTGGCTCGGCGTCGGCTGACACCTTCCGCCGCCGTCCTGAAGTCGCCCCGAGCCAGCTGCGGATAGCGGGCACCGCCGCCACTGCAGCAACACCGCCACCTCGTCACACGGGCTCACTGAGCCCACCACACGCCATCCGGAGCGTCATTCTGCCGGTAGCAGCGACGCTCTCCGGCACTTCCACCCACACCACCAGGGAGCACGCCGACATGAGCAGCCCCACCCCCTCGACCCCGGACGGCGAGGACCCCTCGCGGACCCATCGCGACGAAGAGGCGCCAGGCAGGCCACTTTCGACCGATCCGGTGTGGCGTGAGCCGCCCAAGCCCTCACCACCACCGAACCCCACCCCGACCGCATCAGCGCCACATGCCCACACGCCCACAGTCCCCGCGCCATCCACATCACCGTCATGTGCCCACACACCGACAGCCCCCGCGCCATCTGAGGAACCATGGCCAGATCTCACGCGGCCATCCGGGGCAAGGTGGCCGGACCTTACGCGGCCATCTGAGGGAACGTGTCCGGACCTTGCGCAGCCATCTGAGGGAACGTGGCCAGATCTCACGCTGTCATCCGAGGGAACGCAGCCCGACCATACGCAGCCATTCGTGGGGACGTGGTCAGATTCCACGCGGCCATCCGGAGGACCGCGGCCGAATCTCACGCGGCCATCCGGCGGAACAGCACCAGAGCTCACGCCCCTCGGCCTGCCTGCTCGCACCCCTGGAGGTTCGACGCTCCCACCCTCGACCGAGCGCACACTGACCGAGCGCACGCTGTCAGACCCCGCGCTGCCGAACGATTCGTCGTGTCCCACACCGGCATCCCATCCTGCGGGGACGGACCCGCTTCCCGCGACTCCGCCGTCGTCTGGCGGCCTGGACGCCACGCCCCCATCCCCACCCACCGCCGGCCAGCACGCCGTCCCGGTAACACCCGAATCCGAGTCCACCAGGACTCCCGCTACGGATGAGGCGTCTCCGCAACCGATGGCCGCTTCCGTCACCGCGAGTCACGCCGAACTCGTGGCACGCCCACGGGAAACACCACGCTCCCAGGGACTGCCCTGTTGCGGGGAAGCACCGTGCTCGGGAGAAGCCCCGAGCTCGGGGGAAACGTCGAGCTCCCGGGGAGCGTCGAGCCTCGACGGAATGCCACGCTCTGGGGAACGGCCGCAGTCCGGGGAAGCGCTGCCTTGTGGGGAAGGGCCGTGCTCCAAGGATGGGCCACGCGCAGGTGAGGTGTCGTGCCACGGGGATGGGCCATGCGTGGGTGAAGTGTTGCGCTCTGAGGAATGGCCACGCGAAGGGGAAGTGTCGTACCCCGAGGAGGGGCCACGCACAGGCGAAGTGTTGCGCTCTGAGGAATGGCCACGCGAAGGCGAAGTGTCGTACTCCGAGGAAGGGCCACGCTGGAAAGAAGTGCCGTGCCACGAGGAAGCGCCTGGCCTCAAGGAAGCGGACGCGACGCCTGCCGTACTCGTGACACCCCTGCTAGGCGACCACGCACCGGACGGCATGTCAGAAGGCAGCCCACTGCCGGCCGCCGCCGGCCCATCCTCACCCCATACATGCGCGCATCCGCAGCCCCCGATCGCGCACGCTGACCGCCAAGAGACCCTGGCCAGGGCGGCGCTCATGCGCGCGGCGGACATCGGCGATCCCATCATGGGCCGTCTCGTCCGCTCGCAGGGGGCCGGCGCAGCCGTTGAGGCCATCCTCAAAGGTGCCCTGCCCGAGGACTTCGTCGCCGGCGAAAGGCTCCACGACCACGCGCCGACCCGTGTCGCCGAACTGCACCGGCGCTTCCAGGCTTGGCGTGCTCGCCTGGAGATCGCCGATCCAGCCGTGGACCTCGAAACAGGGCATCGTGCCGGAGCGCGACTCGTCATCCCAGGCTCGACCGAGTGGCCCACCCAGCTCGACGCGCTCGGGCACAGCCGCCCACTCGGCCTGTGGGTGCACGGCTCGGCCGACCTGCGCTTCTCCTGCCTGCGTTCGGTGGCCATGGTCGGGGCGCGGGCCGCCACCGCGTACGGCGTACACGTCGCGGCCGAGTTCGGTGTCGCGCTCAGCGAGGCGGGATGGACCGTCGTCTCAGGCGGCGCGTACGGCATCGACGGGGCCGCGCACCGCGGAGCCCTGGTCGGCGACGCTCCGACCATCGCTGTTCTCGCCTGCGGCACCGACATCTGCTACCCGAGCGGCCACCACGAGCTGTTCGCGGCAATACGCGAAAAGGGCGCCGTGGTGAGCGAGTGCCCTCCCGGCGTGCATCCCACAAGAGCGCGCTTCCTCATCCGCAACCGGTTGATCGCCGCTTTGTCCCGTGGAACGCTCGTCGTCGAGGCCGCCATCCGCAGCGGCGCGCTCAACACGGCGGGACACGCGGTCTCTCTCGGTAGATATCTGGCCGCGGTGCCAGGCCCGATCACCTCCGAGATGTCGATCGGCTGCCACAAGCTGATCCGCGACCGCAACGCCGTCTGCGTCACCACGCCCGAAGAGCTGATCGAGCTGGTCGGTCTGATCGGCGACGACATCGCGGTGCCGGCCCGCGGGCCCGTGCTGCCCCGCGACGCGCTGAACGAGCCCACCCGGCGCGTCCTCGACGCCGTCCCGAGCCGTGGGGGCGCGGGGCCCGCCTCGATCGCCGTCTCGGCTGGTGTCGATCTGACCACGGCGTTGAGCTGCCTGGGCGGCCTCGCCGCAGCCGGCTACGTGGAACGTGTCCCCAAGGGCTGGAGACTGCGCAGAGGCCAACCGTGATGACGGCTGCGGCGGTGACGGACGCGGAGCTTGGAGCTGCAGGCCGCCGGTGACGGTCGTTGGGATTGCCTTCGCTGGTGTGACGGAGTTCGGTGGCGGCCGTGCCGACGGAGAGGTGCGCTCAGGGCGCGCGGACACCGTCGCCAGTGATGAACGGCCCTCGCAAGGCAAGTCACCGGTGATGAACGGCCCTCGTAAGGCAAGCGGAGGGCCAGCCGGGTATGTCCGCGGTGAAGGGGGATCATGGATGGCAGGCGAGGGCATAAGAAACACGGGCTGAGGCATGCAGGCCAGCCCGGTCAAGAAACACGGGTTGAGGCATTCCAGGCCAGCCCGGTGAGGGAGCGGCGGTATGACAGACGGCGACGAGGTACTGGCCGAGTTCGAGAAGCATCTGCGCTTCGAACGGGATCTTTCGCCGCACACCGTTCGTGCCTATCTGTCTGACATAGCCTCCTTGCTCGCGCACCTGGACCTTGGGATGGCCGGGCTCGATACGGCAGCGCTGCGCGAGTGGCTGGCCGAGCAGCACGCCGCAGGTCTGTCGCGGGCGACTCTGGCGCGGCGTACGGCATGCGTGCGCACGTTCACGGCCTTCGCGCATAGGCGCGGATGGTTGCCTGACGATCCCGGCCTGCTCCTGGGCAGTGCGAAGGCGGCGAGGTCGCTGCCCGCCGTACTCGATCAAGAGCAGGCGCAGGCCGTCCTGGACGTGCCGCCGCAGTCGAGCGAGCCCAAAGACCTACGGGACCAGGCCGTCTTGGAGCTCCTTTACGCGACTGGTGTCAGGGTGAGCGAGCTGTGCGCGCTGGACGTTGACGACGTCGACAGGGACCGGAACGTGATCCGGGTTCTCGGCAAGGGACGAAAGGAACGGACCGTGCCGTTCGGGCTGCCCGCGCTGCGGGCGGTGGACCGGTGGTGCGTGCACGGGCGTCCGCTCTGGATCAGGGAGGGAACCGGCCCGGCGCTGTTCCTCGGAGTGCGCGGTGGACGGCTGGACGCGGGCACCGTACGGCGGATCGTCCACGCCCGGCTGGGAAGCGTCGACGGGGTGCCGGACATGGGACCGCACGGCTTGCGGCACACGGCAGCCACACACCTGCTGGAGGGTGGGGCAGATCTGCGGAGCGTGCAGGAGTTGCTGGGTCACGCCTCGTTGAACACGACGCAGATCTACACGCACGTGTCGATCGAGCGGCTGCGGGCGGCTTACCGGCAGGCTCATCCGCGCGCGTGAAACCGGTGTTTGGTCAGGTGGATCAGGCCAGTCCGTTGGTGAGCTCGTCTGTGCGTGGCTGACGGTAGGTAGCCGGGGATGGGTGGTTGGCGGGGGCTCGGCTGTGCGAGGACTGGTGGCTGGCGACGGTTGGTCAGTGAGGCGTCCCCGGCTGGTGAACGGGCGCTAGGTCATGTGATTTCGGGTCGTTACTTGCTGGGCTCCGGTGGACTCGTCTGTGGGTGGTCGGCGGTGGGTGGCGGGCGGTGGAGGTGTGGCGGCGGCTCAGGAGGTTGAGGAACTCGCGGGCGGGGTCGGCCAGTGGGGGAGCAGGCGGATGGGGCCCAAGCCGAGCAGTAGCAGGGGGTCGAGATAGCGGAACTCGCGGCGGAGTCCCCAGTGGAGGCAGGTTGTGATGCAGTGCCACGAGGTGGGTTCGATGACGCCGAGTTCGTCGCCCGTGGACACGGTCTGGCCGCGGCGCACTGACGCTCGCACGGGGAGATAGGTCGTCCGCAGACCGCCTGGGTGCTGGATGCTGACGACGCCGCGGCCGGCGAGGGGACCGGCGTAGGTGACCGTACCCGGGCCTGCCGCACGGACCCGTGCCCCAGGCGAGGCTGCGAGGTCTACGCCGCGATGTCCGGCGTGCCAGGGCTCGGGCGGTGGGCTGAAGCGACGGATGACCACAGGGCGACCGTCGAGGGGCCAGCGCCAGAGTGGTTGGTCGGCGGTGGGTGTGGGCGGCAGGAACGGATTCGCTGTTGCGGGTGGAAGTCGCGGGAGCGAGTTGGCAGCCGTGATGGGGGGTTGTGCGGCCGGGGCGGCTGTCGCGGGTGGGGGGTAGTGAGACGGATCCGCCGCTGTGAGTGGCGGCGACCCGAGCGGATCAGTGGCCGTGAGTGAGTCGTTCGACGGGTGGCGAGCGGCTGCGAGTGGATTGTCCGGGGGGCGATAGGCGGCCGGTGAAGACGGGTGGGTGGCGGAAGGTGAGTCAGCTGGGGAGCGGTGGGTGGCGGAGGGTGAGTCAGCTGGGGGGCGGTGGGTGGCGAAGGGTGAGTCATCTGAGCGGTGGTGAGTGGCGGAAAGTGAATGCTCTGAGAGGCCGTGTGGGGCGGTGACCGAGATCGGTGACTGCGGGTGGGTGGCGGTCAGCGAGTCGGGCGAGGGCATGTGGATTGGCGTTAGTGACGGGTGCGGAGGCGGGTCGGTGATGGTGGGTTGTTGTTGCCGTGCCGTCTGGGCGCTTGCGGTGGGTGAGGGATATTCGACCTTGTCCGGAATCGGAGGCCAGGCGATCAAGTCAGCGATCTTGTGACCAGGGGTTGCGCGCAGAGCTGGGGTGTTAGTTCCGGGTTGTGGGGCGGGTCGAGGCGGCCAGTTCGGTAGTGCGGAAGACGGAGACGGGGCGGCCGGAAGGGTGTGTGTCAGGACCAGGACGGCAGTCGCGCGAGAGGGGGTGAGGGCGAGGGCGGCCAGCGTGAGGGCGGTGGCGACGATGACCGCGAGGATGGCCTTCAAGGCCCGCGCTGACGGGCGGATGCCGCGCCGTGACGTGAGACCCGGGGCTTGACGGTGGGCAGCTCTGAGGAGCTTGCGCGGGGTGATGGGCAGCATGCGGCTCAGCGTCGTCGGTGGTGCCGGGGTCGGTTGGGGGCGAGTGAGATTCTGTGGAAAAGCGGCGGGGCTACTCGGCTACCTGTGGATCGTGCCTCGGGTGGAGCTTGGAGCTGGCTACTCTCATCCGGCCGGCAGCCAATCACTTTCCTCACTGGGTGAGCCAGCAGTCGGATGGCTGCCGGGCAGCCAATCACGCTCCTCACTGGGTGAGCCAGGAGTCGGATGGCTGCTCGGAGTGAGGCCGAGGGTCAGTGCCCAGGCTCAGTGCTGAGGGCCAGTGCTGAGGGCCAGTGCTGAGGGCCAGTGCTGAGGGCCAGTGCTGAGAACTGCTGCATATTTGTGAAGGCGCGGGATTTCGTGTCGATGGCTGCCGCCGAACCGGCGTGTACGGCAGGAGGCCGACTCCCCTCGTAGGCTGAATCTCGCACGTGACGGACAGGAGGTCGAGGTGGCAGAGACGACGCTGACCGAGCCGATGGTGGCCGAGGTGATGGCCGAGCTGGCCGAGCTCGAGGACCCGAGGGCACGCGAGGTGAACGAGAAACACGGTGACGATCACGGTGTTAACCTCGGCAAGCTGCGCGCGCTCGCGAAGCGGTTGAAGACGCAGCAGGAGCTCGCGCGCCAGCTCTGGGAGACGGGTGACACCGCGGCGAGACTGCTGGCGCTCCTGATCTGCCGCCCGAAGGCGTTCGAGCGTGACGAGTTGGACGCCATGGTGCGCGAGGCGCGCACACCCAAGGTGCACGACTGGCTCGTGAACTACGTGGTGAAGAAGAACCCGCACTCCGAAGAGCTGCGTCTTGCCTGGTCCGCCGATCCGGATGCAGTGGTCGCGAGTGCCGGCTGGGCGCTGACCACCGAACGCGTGACGAAGAAGCCCGAGGGCCTCGACCTCGCAGGGCTGCTCGACGTCATCGAGGCGGAGATGAAAGACGCCCCGGATCGCCTGCAGTGGGCGATGAACCACTGCCTGGCGCAGATCGGGATCGAGCACGCCGAACATCGCGCCCGTGCGATGGACATCGGTGAGCGCCTGGAGGTGCTCAAGGACTACCCGACTTCCCCGGGCTGCACGTCTCCGTTCGCGCCCATCTGGATCACCGAGATGGTGCGCCGACAGCACGACAAGTAGGACGGTTCGCGCGCTCACGCTCGTGCCACTACTCCCTCGGAACGCGGCACCCGATGCGAACCGGCCGTGAGGGGCCTCACGTCGCCTACCGCGTGGAGACCACGCCGGGCCTACCTGAGTCGCGGGCGTACCCGAGCACGCCGGGCGTACCTGAGTCGCGGGCGTACCCGAGCACGCCGGGCGTACCTGAGTCGCGGGCGTACCCGAGCACGCCGGGCGTATCCGAGCACGCCGGACGTATCCGAGCACGCCGGACGTACCTGAGCTGCGGGCCTATCCGAGCACGCCGGGCGTACCTGAGTCGCGGGCGTATCCGAGCACGCCGGACGTACCTGAGACGCGGGCCTACTCGGGTCGAATGAAGTGACCTGGCTGCTCGTCGCGGTGCAGACGTGTGACCAAGCGTCGAGACGGTTGGTCCGTCAGTCGAGAATTCTTGAGGAGGGTCACTCAGGAGACCTCTGACTGATGTGAAGGCCGGCCCGGAGACCGCTCGATGAGGCGCAGCGCACAGAGCGGCGGTTCCGGGAACCACCGTGGGGACCCGGGCGGGCGCGCCGGTGTCATGCTGGCGGTCGATCGAGTGAAGGGACAGCACCGGATGAAGCTCGAAGGACCTCGACTGACGTTGCGCGAGGCCGTCCCGGCTGACGAGCCGAGGCTGCGGGCGATCGTCGCCACCCCGGAGGTGGCCAGGTGGTGGGGGGAGGTGGACGACTTCGACGGCATGCTGGCCATCGCCCTGGACGGCGAGGTGATCGGCGCCGTCCAGTACGACGAGGAGGACGACCCGCAGTACCGTCACGCGGGCATCGACATCTTCCTGGCCCCCGAGCACCACGGTCGCGGCTACGGGAGCGAGGCCGTCCGGACGCTGGCGAGGTGGTTGATAGGGGAGCGGGGTCATCACCGGCTCACGATCGATCCCGCCGCGCACAACGCCGCCGCGATCAGGGCGTACGAGAAGGTGGGGTTCAGGCGGGTGGGCGTGATGCGGGCCTACGAGCGCGATCCGGCCACGGGTGTCTTCCACGACGGTCTGCTGATGGATCTGCTGGCCGGGGAGCTGACGTGACGGCGGCGGCGCTGATCGCCGATCTGGGCGCGCGGCTGGGTGTCGGCCTGCCGGGCGTTCGTGTCACCGATGACGGTTCGCGGCTGCCGTCCCGCTATCCGGTGGAGGTGGCGGCCGCCGTGTCGGTGGGGGCGGCCACCGCCGCTGCCGCCGCCATGCGCGGGGTGGGGGCCGAGGTCGATGTGCGGGAGTCGCTGGCCGCGTTCCTGGACGAGCGGCTGTTCACGATCGACGGCGCGACGAAGGAGCTGTGGTCACCGCTGTCGGGTGACTACCGGACGGCCGACGGCTGGGTCAGGCTGCACTGCAATTTCGACCATCACCGCGATGCCGTCTTCCGGGCGCTGGGCACGCAGGACGTCCGGCGGGCCTGCGCGGGCCGTACCTCGCGGGAGGTCGAACGGGCAGTGACCGGGGCGGGCGGGTGCGCGGCGGCGCTGAGGACGCCGGAGGAGTGGCGGCGGGACCCGAGGGCGCGCGCCGTGGCGGAGCTGCCGCTGGTCCGGCTCACCAGGGTGGGGGACGGCCCGGCCCGTGGCGGGGACGCGCCCAGGGTGCTCGACCTCACCAGGGTCATCGCGGGACCGGTGGCGACCAGGACACTCGCCGCCCACGGTGCGGACGTCCTCAAGGTGAGCACGCCCCGGCTGCCCGAGGTCGACGGGCTGGTGATCAGTACGGCGTTCGGCAAGCGCTGGTGCCACCTCGATCCGGCCACGGAGGCGTTCGCACGGTTGGCGGGCGCGGCCGACGTGGTGGTGAGGTCGGTACGGCCCGGCGCGCTCGGCGTGGTCGACGAGCTGGCGCGGCGCACGCCCGGCCTGATCACCGTGGACATCACCGCCTACGGGCGCACGGGCGGTCGGGGGTTCGACAGCCTGGTGCAGATGGCCACCGGGATCGCGTGGGGGGATCCGCCGCGTCCGCTGCCCGCGCAGGTGCTCGATCACGCGACCGGGTATCTGGCCGCGTTCGGGGCGATGGCGGCGCTGCTGAGAAGGCGGGTCGAGGGCGGCTCGTGGCGGGTGGAGCTGAGCCTGGCCAGGACCGCCCAGTGGCTGGACGAGCTGCGCCGCATGGCGGCGGCCGGGTCGTTCCCCGGATGGTGGGAAGCGGCGCCCGGCCGCGCGGGAGACCGGCCGACCGGCACCGGCGAGATCGAGGTCGGCGACCTCATGGCGGAGATGGACAGCTCCTTCGGCAGGCTCGGGTACGTGCTCCCGCCGGGCCGTGTCGGCGGTCGCCGGCCCGGTTGGGCGACGCCGCCGCCGCGGCCGGGTGAGCACGGCGCCGAGTGGCTCATCCGCCCGTCCTGATCTTGGTGATCGCGCTCTCTCGCAGGGCGGCGCTCAGCACCGGGTCGGGTTCGGGCGCCGGCAGGGCGCCAGGACGCGGACGGTGGGGGCGCAGCGGGGACCGCCAGATCCACAGCCCCGCCAGAGCGGTGCCGCCGGCGCAGATCAGGATGACCGCCCGCAGGCCGACCACCTCGGCCAGCAGGCCGCCCGTGATGCCGCCGAACGCGAGCACGCCGTGGATGGCGAAGGTCATGGTCGCGTTGACGCGCCCCATCATGTCGGCGGGCGCCTCGCGCATGGTGATGACGTTCGTGCAGGTGCCGAGGGAGACGACGATGGCCCCGATGAGCAGTCCCGTCGTGGCCATGACGGGGATCGTGACCTGCGGCGGGCCGCCGACCAGCCCGACCGTCAGCATGTCGAAGGGGAAGAGCAGGACCGCGTAGAGCATCACCCTGTTCTCGCCGAAGCGCCGGGCGAGCCTGGCGGTCGCCCAGGCGCCGATCAGGCCGCCGATGCCGGAGACCGCGGTGAGGGCGCCGATCATGCCTTGGGGGATCCGCAGGACCTGGAGCATGTAGAGGATCACGACGGCGATGTAGGCCATGGCGAAGAAGTTCAGCGTGACGCCGGTGGCCAGGATCGCGCGCAGCACGGGATGGCCGACGCTGAGGCGCAGGCCCTCGACCGCGTCGCGCCACATGCCGCGCGACGCGCTCGGCTCGTGGTCCTCGGGGGTGCGGATCGAGCGCAGCATCAGCGCGGAGGCCAGGAACGACACCCCTTCGGCCAGGACGGCGAGCGGCGCCGTGAGCACCTGGACCAGCAGTCCGGCGAGCCCGGGTCCGGCGATGGAGGCGACGGAGTAGGAGGCGTGGAAGCCGGCCATCGCCTCGGTCCGCTGCGAGGCGGGGACGACGACGGCCAGGTGGGGGAAGTTCGCCGCCCTGAACACGACGCTTGCCGTACCGATGACGAGAGAGACGGCGATCAGCAGCGGGACGCTGAGCGTGCCGGTGATCCACGCGAGGGGGACCAGGAGCGCCGCCGCGGCGGCGACCAGCTCGCAGGCGATCATCAGTGGCCGGTGCCGCCTGAGCCGGTCGGCCAGCGCGCCCGCGTGCAGGCCGAACAGCAGCGTGGGCACGGAGGCCGTCGCGGCCAGGAGCCCCATCTGGGCGGGTGAGGCGGCCAGCAGGGTGACCGCGGTGAGCGGGACGGCGAGCTTGGAGACCTCCGATCCGGTGACGGAGGCGGTCCTGGCCGACCAGAGCAGGCGGTAGTCGCGCTGCCGGTGGAGCGGCGGTAAATCCTGAAGGGTTTGCTTCACAACTGTGAAAGTAATCCTTCATAAGTGTGAAGGCAAGCCTTCAGGTATCGTCGTGACGTGACCAAGGAAGCGCGCCCGCTGCTGAGCGACCCCAAGGCGATGCGCGCGCTCGCGCATCCGGCTCGCCTGACGATGCTCACCGAGCTGATGTGGCGCAGGACGGCCACCGCGACCACCCTCGCCGAGGTCGTCGGCGTCTCCCCGAGCGCCGCCAGCTACCACCTGCGCATGCTGGAGAAGTACGGCTTCGTGCGCGACGCGCCCGCCAGCGAGGACGGCAGGGAGCGCCTGTGGGCCGTCGAGCCGGGCGGCTTCTCCTTCGGGTACGAGGACGACGACCAGCACGGCGTCCGTGAGGCCAAGCGGCTGCTCGCCGACGCGATCGCGGCCGACAAGGAGCGCGAGGCCAGGCGGGCGATGGACGCGGCGCCCACCGAGCCGGAGGAGTGGCGCGACGCGACGTTGTTCCAGCGCTCGCACCTGCTGATCACCGCGGCCGAGATGAAGGAGCTGGGCGAGCGGATCGAGGAGCTCGTGCGCCCCTACACCACCGCTCGGACCGGCGCGCCGGAGGAGGCTCGCCACGGCGAGATGCACCTGTCGCTCTTCCCCCGGGCCGCCAGGTCCGTCCCCGGCCTGCCGGCCGAGGACCACGACGCGGACTGACACGCCGGTCGGGCCGGGGATCATGGTGGGGGCTGACAGGCTCCGTCATGCCCGTCGCCGGTCGGCCGGCCGTGGACGACGACGTGAAGTGACGTGCGCCGACGGCCGGAGCGGTCAGGCCGGGGCTCCCCGCAAGGTATGATTTTCGGTGGCCTGTCAGCGACAGGCCGACTTCGCATGCCCCGTCGCGAACCGTTCCTTCGGTCCGGACGAGAGTCCGGCAGGAGCGAGAGCGGGGCATCAGGGCGGCAGGCCACACGGCTGCCGCGCACAACCGAGAAACTGGAGGACCAGCAGATGGCCCCCGTCGTCACCATGCGACAGCTCCTCGAGAGCGGCGTTCACTTCGGCCACCAGACCCGCCGGTGGAACCCGAAGATGAAGCGCTTCATCTTCACCGAGCGCAACGGCATCTACATCATCGACCTGCAGAAGTCGCTGTCGTTCATCGACCGCGCCTACGACTTCGTCAAGGAGACCGTCGCCCACGGCGGCACGATCCTGTTCATCGGCACGAAGAAGCAGGCCCAGGAGGCCATCGCCGAGCAGGCCGGCCGCGTTGGCATGCCGTACGTCAACCAGCGCTGGCTGGGTGGCATGCTCACCAACTTCTCCACCGTGCACAAGAGGCTCCAGCGTCTGAAGGAGCTCGAGGAGCTCGACTTCGACAACGTGGCCGGCTCGGGGCTCACCAAGAAGGAGCTCCTCATGCGCCGCCGCGAGAAGGAGAAGCTCGAGCGCACGCTCGGCGGTATCCGTGACATGGGCCGCGTGCCCAGCGCGGTGTGGGTCGTCGACACCAAGAAGGAGCACATCGCGATCTCCGAGGCCAAGAAGCTCGGCATCCCGGTCGTCGCGATCCTCGACACCAACTGCGACCCTGACGAGGTCGACTACCCGATCCCCGGCAACGACGACGCCATCCGCGCCGTCGGCCTGCTGACCAGGGTCGTCGCCGACGGTGTCGCCGCCGGTCTCATGGCTCGCTCCGGCGCCGCCCGCGGTGACGAGAAGCCCGCCGCCGCCGAGCCGCTGGCCGAGTGGGAGCGCGAGCTCATCGAGCAGGGCTCGGGCGAGCAGAAGGTCGACGAGGTCGCCGCCCCTGCCGACGAGGTTGCCGCTCCCGCTGACGAGGCTGCCGCCCCCGTCGAGGAGGCCGCCGCCCCCGCCGAGGCTCAGGCCGCCGCCGAGGGCGAGACCGAGCAGGCCTAAGGGCTTGCGAGGGTACGGCTCGCGCCGGCCGCGCGAGCCGTACCCCCCGCCGGTGGTCGCACCGGCACCGAGGCTTTCCGGGTCCAACCCGATCCACGACGACATCCCACGAGGAAAAGCACATGGCTTCCGTGAACATGGCCGACGTCAAGCGGCTTCGCGAGCTGACCGCCGCCGGCATGATGGACTGCAAGAAGGCGCTGGAGGAGTCCGAGGGCGACTTCGACCGCGCCGTCGAGCTCCTGCGCCTCAAGGGCGCCAAGGACGTCGGCAAGCGCGAGGCGCGCACCGCCTCCAACGGCCTGGTCGCGCTCAAGCAGGAGGGTGACTCCGCCGCCGCGCTGCTCGAGCTCAACTGCGAGACTGACTTCGTCGCCAAGGGCGAGCGCTTCCAGGAGCTGGCGGCCCAGGTCGTCGCGCACATCCTGGCCACCAAGCCCGCCGACGTCGACACCCTGCTCGCCTCCACCCTCGACGGCAAGTCCGTCAAGGAGCTGCTCGACGAGGCCAACGCCGCGCTGGGCGAGAAGATCGAGATCCGCCGCTTCGCCGTGCTCGAGGGTGGCTACATCGGCGCCTACATGCACAAGACCGACCCGCAGCTCCCGCCGGCCGTCGGTGTGCTCGTGCAGCTCGACAAGCCCAACGCCGACGTCGTCAAGGACGTCGCGCAGCACGCCGCCGCCATGGCGCCGAAGTACCTCGACGCCGAGGCCGTTCCCGCCGAGGTCATCGAGAAGGAGCGCGCGCTCTTCGAGGAGATGACCCGCGAGGAGGGCAAGCCCGAGGCCGCCATCGCCAAGATCGTCGAGGGTCGCGTCAACGGCTGGTACAAGGACTTCACGCTGCTGCAGCAGGCCTTCGTCAAGGACAACAAGAAGACGATCGCCAAGTACGCCGAGGAGAACGGCGTCGAGGTGCTCGCCTTCGTCCGCTTCAAGGTCGGCCAGGCTTAGTCTCGAGGTGGGAGGCGCGTACCGTCTCCCAACCGCTCTACCAGAACCACCACCCGAGGAGGCCGCCGCCGTGCAGGAGAACCAGGAGCCCGTCGCGCCGGCGGCTTCGTCGTACAAGAGGGTCATGCTGAAGTTGTCCGGCGAGGCGTTCGCCGGCGGCGAGCCCATGGGCATCGATCCGGAGGTGGTCGGTCACGTGGCCGACTCGATCGCCGAGGCGGTGCGCGAGGGCGTCCAGGTCGCCGTCGTGGTCGGCGGCGGCAACATGTTCCGCGGCGCCGCCCTGTCCGCGGGCGGTCTCGACCGCGCCAGGGGCGACTACATGGGCATGCTGGGCACGGTCATCAACTGCCTGGCGCTCCAGGACTTCCTTGAGAAGCGCGGCATCGAGACCCGCGTCCAGACCGCCATCTCCATGCAGCAGGTGGCCGAGCCGTTCCTGCCCCGCCGCGCCATCCGGCACCTGGAGAAGGGCCGCGTGGTCATCTTCGGCGCGGGGCTCGGGATCCCCTACTTCTCCACCGACACCTGCGCCGCGCAGCGAGCGCTGGAGGTCGGCGCCGAGGCGCTGCTCAAGGGCACGCAGGTGGACGGGGTCTACGACTCCGACCCGCGGAAGAACCCCGACGCGGTCCGGTTCGACCACCTCGACTACGCGGAGGTCCTCGTACGCGACCTCGCCGTCATGGACCAGACCGCGATCAGTCTGTGCAAGGAGAACGACCTGCCCATCGTCGTCTTCGACCTGATGGGCGAGGGCAACATCCTGCGCGCGGTGCGCGGTGAGAAGATCGGCACGCTGGTGAGTCCGGCAGGGAAATAGGGAGCGAGCCTGACGACGCGAGCGACGCGGTGCCTGGCGCAGAGGGATGGGGCCGTGGCGCGAGCCAGGAAGGTGAGCGACCAATAGACAGGGAGCCGCTGTGATCGACGAAACTCTCCTCGAAGCCGAGGAAAAGATGGACAAGGCCGTTTCGGTCGCGAAGGAGGACTTCGCGGGCATCAGGACCGGCCGTGTCACCCCGTCGATGTTCAACAAGATCAACGCCGAGTACTACGGTTCGCCGACCCCGATCCAGCAGCTGGCCTCGTTCCATGTCCCCGAGGCCCGCATGGTCATCATCCAGCCCTACGACAAGGGCTCGATGGGCGCGATCGAGAAGGCGATCCGTGACTCCGACCTCGGGGTCAACCCCAGCAACGACGGCCAGGTGATCAGGGTGGCCTTCCCCGAGCTGTCGGAGGAGCGCCGCAAGGAGTACGTCAAGGTCGCGCGCAACAAGGGCGAGCACGCCAAGGTCTCGATCCGCAACATCCGGCGCTCCGCCAAGGAGACGCTCGACAAGATGATCAAGGATGGCGAGGCCGGCGAGGACGAGGTCCGCCGCGCCGAGAAGGAGCTCGACGACCTGACCCACAAGCACGTCGCCAAGATCGACGAGCTGCTCAAGCAGAAGGAAGCGGAACTGCTCGAGGTCTGAGCGGTCGCATCCGCACGGCCCTCGCGTGGACGCGGGGGCCGTGGCTTTGTCACGAAGTGTGCGCATCAGACGGCTCGGTGCGGTCTGACCGCCGAGTTGGAGAGTCTGTGGAAGAACGCACACCGGGCAGCCGTACCGGCAGGAACCTGCCGGCCGCCATCGCGGTCGGCGTCGTGCTGGGCGCGCTGGTCCTGGCCTCCCTGCTGACGATCAAGGAGCTCTTCCTCCTGCTGGTCGTGGCGGCCGTGGGCGTGGGCGCGGCAGAGGTGGTTCACGCGCTCGGCACGCGCGACATCAAGGTGCCGCTGATCCCGGTGCTCGTGGCGACGGCCGCGATGCAGGCGGGCGCCTACTGGGGCGGGGCCTCGTGGCTGCTCGGCACCTACGTCGTGGCGGTGTTCGCGCTGCTGCTCTGGCGGATGTTCGACGGCCCGCAGGACGGCTACGTCCGCGACGCGACGGCATCGGTGTTCGCCCTGGCCTACCCGCCGCTGCTGGCCGGTTTCGTCGCGCTGATGCTCGCCACGCCGGAGAACGGCCACTACCGGGTGCTGATCTTCATCGCGGTCACGGTGAGCAGCGACATCGGCGGCTACTTCGCCGGCGTGCTGTTCGGCAGGCACAAGATGTCGATCATCAGCCCGAAGAAGACCTGGGAGGGTTTCGCCGGATCGGTGCTGGCCTGCATGGTGGTCGGCGCCTGGCTGGTGACCTGGCTGATGGGCGGCCAGCTGTGGCAGGGCGCGCTGATCGGCCTGCTGGGGGCCGTCATGGCGACCCTCGGCGATCTGGTCGAGTCGATGATCAAGCGGGATCTCGGCATCAAGGACATGGGGTCGGTGCTGCCGGGACACGGCGGCCTGATGGACCGGCTCGACTCCCTGGTGGCGACGCTGATCCCGGTGTGGCTGCTGCTGTCGCTGTTCTTCTGAGGAACGGCGCTCCTCAGACGCCTGCGGGCCGTGCGTTTCACGGGTCTTCGCCCCGTGCGTTTCACGGGTCTTCGCCCCGTGCGCTTGATGCCGCCCGCGGGCCGTGGTTCACGGGTCTTCGCCCTGTACGCTTCATGCCGCCCGCGGGTCGGGGTTCACGAGTCCCCGGCCCACGCCTCCAGCCAGAGCCAGCGGACGGCCTCGCCGCCGAACCCGAACCCCGACAGGTCCGGCATGTCGGGGGCGTCGGCGAGCATGATCACCCCGTCGTACCGCGCGCCGAGAGGGAACGTCGACGGCTCGTGGTACCACGTGGCGGTGTGCCCGTGGCCCAGCCACGTCACCGAATGCCACGGGTACTGCGCCAGCCACACCAGAAGCAGCGCCGCCTCGCGCGGGTCGCCGTGGGTGGCGACGGCCAGCTCGATCCTGGCGTAGGCGCGCGGCCGGTCGATCCACTGCTCGACCGTGGGCATGCGCTGGCAGCTCATACCGACCGTCGACAGCACGGTGAAGTCCCTGCCCCGGTACGGCGGGCGCTCGCTGATCCCCACCGTCGGCAGCCGCTCGCCGCTGGCGTCCCAGTAGCGCCCCGACGGTCCGACGGTCCGGTCGAGATGCCCCATGACGAACTGCTGGAAGGAGGCCCACGAGCCCTCGCTGTGGCGCCACTGCCAGTAGGAACCGGCGTGGTCGAGCCGCGGCTGGAGCCCGTCGAGCGCCTCGGACAGCGCCCAGGCGAACGGCGTCTCGCCGACGGCCTCGCGCGCGTAGCCCGGCATGCTCCTGCTCATGTCCGCCCAGCCCGGAATGACCGCGAGAAGCTCGTCGTTCTCATACAGGGCGACCCCGTCGCCCTCCTCGAACCATAAGGTGGTCAGCTGGCCGAGCGCGTGCCGTCCCGCGGGATGGCGGGTGTTCGGCCGTGGCATGAGGGGCGGCGCACCCGCGTTCAGCCTGGCCAGATCGACGACCTCGGGGGCGGGCACGTGGTTGGCCAGCCAGACGGCTCCGTGCACCTCGCCGCCCGGGGAGCACAGGTAAGCTACCGACGCGGCGTCGTCGCGTTCGACCACCAGAGTGCGGCTCCCGTAAGGGTTGCCATCGGTGAGGACGACCTCGGTTTGCCCCTCGCCAGACGATCGGTATATCGCCATACATCTGGACTCTAGATTAAAGAGAGGGCTCATGACCGCCGAGAAGACCGAGCGCCCGTTGCTGCAGTTCACGGCGCCGCGCCGGGCCAAGCCCGCGAGACATCTGGCGGATCTGACGATGGCCGAGCGCCGCACGGCGGTCGCCGAGCTCGGCGAGAAGCCCTTCCGCGCCGACCAGCTCTCGCGCCACTACTTCACGCACCTCACCACCGACGTCGCGGCGATGACCGACCTGCCGGCCGCCGCCCGCGAGAAGCTGTCGGTGCTGCTGCCCCCGCTGCTGACCTCCGTGCGCGAGCTGGCCACCGACGCGGGCACCACCCGCAAGACGCTCTGGCGACTGTTCGACGGCGCGCTGGTCGAGTCGGTGCTGATGCGCTACCCGGACCGGGTCACCATGTGCGTGTCCTCGCAGGCGGGCTGCGGCATGAACTGCCCGTTCTGCGCCACCGGCCAGGCGGGGCTGACCCGCAACATGTCCACGGCCGAGATCGTCGAGCAGGTGGTCTCGGGAGCCAGGGCGCTGGCCGCGGGCGAGGTCCCCGGCGGCCCCGGCCGGGTCAGCAACGTGGTGTTCATGGGCATGGGTGAGCCGCTGGCCAACTACAAGGCGGTGATCGGCGCGGTCCGCCGCATGGTCGAGCCCGCGCCCGACGGGCTCGGCATGTCCGCGCGCGGCATCACGGTCTCCACCGTGGGCCTCGTGCCGGCGATCGCCAAGCTCGCCGACGAGGGGCTGCCCGTCACGCTGGCGCTGTCGCTGCACGCCCCCGACGACGAGCTGCGCGACACCCTCGTGCCGATCAACACCCGGTGGAAGGTGCACGAGGTGCTCGACGCCGCGTGGGCCTACGCCGCCAAGACCAAGCGGCGGGTGTCCATCGAGTACGCGCTGATCAAGGACATCAACGACCAGGAGTGGCGTGCCGACCTGCTCGGCAAGCTGGTGAAGAACAAGCTGGTGCACGTCAACCTGATCCCGCTCAACCCCACTCCCGGTTCGAAGTGGACGGCCTCCCGCCCGGAGGACGAGCGGGCGTTCGTACGCCGCCTGGAGTTCCACGGGGTGCCGGTGACCGTCCGCGACACCCGCGGACGCGAGATCGACGGCGCCTGCGGCCAGCTCGCGGCCGCAGAGTGATCCCCCGTACGGCAAGCCGGGCCGGCGCCCGTTCGTGATCCCCCCGTACGGCAAGCCGGGCCGGCGCTCCCGCGGTCACGACTGACCGCCTGTCCATCACGCCACTCCAGCGGGACTTCGGCGCGCCGCCGTTACGTCGCCCTGCCAACCCGAAGACCCCCAACCCCGACAACTCCCAAGGCGACTGGGCGACTGGGCCGGGAGCGCCGCGACCTCGGCGACCCGGCTGGAGGCGGGAGCCCAGGGGAAGTCCCGAGCTACGGAGAAGCCAGGGAAAGCCCGAGGGCGGCCGAGGAAGGGCCCGAGGGGAAAGCCTGAGCGGAAAGCCCGAGGGCGGCCGAGGGAGGGCCCGAGGGGGAAGCCTGGAGGGGAAAGCCTGAGCGGAAAGCCCGAGGGGGGTCCGAGGCGCGGAGAAGCCCAGGAAGGGCCCGAGGTAGGGAGAAGCTCAGGAAGGGCCCGCGGTAGGGAGACGCTCGGGGTCAGTCCTGGAGGCCGAGTTGTCTGGCTGCCCGGATGGCCAGCCAGACCTCCGCGAAGGCCGCGCTGGACGACAGGTCGCGGCCGGTCAGCTCCGCGAAGCGGCGCAGCCGGTAGGCGAGCGTGTTGGGGTGGACGTGCAGCGCCGCCGCCGCGTCCTCGGTGCGTCGGTCACGCTCCATCCACGTGCGCGCGGAGGTCAGCAGTTGCGAGCCGTGCGCGGAGTCGTAGGCGATCACCTTTCCCAGCACGTGGTCGACCAGGGCGGTCAGCACCCACGGGTCGTCCTGCAGCCACCTTCCGGTCGTGTCGTCGCCGTAGTGGACCAGGGCCCTGCCCGACTCGGCGGCTCTGGCCGCCGCCCACACCGCTTCCCGCTGCGCCACCCGCATCGGCTCGCCCGGCGTGAACGGCCTGGAGACGCCCGCCGCCACCCCGGGGATCTCCGCGACGGGCGTGCCGAGAGCGGGGGAGCCGAGCACGTAACGGTCGTCGCCGCGGCGCAGCATGAGATGCGGCGCGTCGTCGAGGGCGCGGCGCAGCGCCTCGTCGGTCACCTGGCGGACCGCGAGCAGGGCGATGGGCGCCTCGAGTCCCATCCTGGCCAGCCGGCGCCGCGCCGTGGCCGGGTCGAGCACGTCCTGCAGCAGTTCCGACAGCGTCTCGGCGCCCTCGCGCCGCAGCGTCTCCCGTTCGTGCCTGACCATGGCCACCTGGAGCGCGGCCACGGTGGCGATGTGCTGGACGACGGCCAGCCCGGCGGGCCGTGCGCCTTCCCGCTCGAAGGCGACCAGGAATCCGGCCGGCCCGCCGGGGGAGGGCACCGGCAGCACGAAGCCGCCCGGGATGGTGGGCGGCGCGTCGGGCGTCGAGGGCAGCACGTCGAGTGCGGGAACCGGCACCCCGGGCAGCAGCGGGCGCCCCTGCGGGGTGCACAGGAAGACCTCGTAGCCGCTGAGCCGTTCGAGCCGCCGGAACAGCGTGGCGTGGTCGAGGTCCTCGGCGGCCAGCCAGCGCAGCGCGCCGAACACCTGGAGTTGCGCGCCGAGCCGCTGGCGCGCGTCCTCCTGGACGGCCGCCGCCACCTCCTGCGCGATCGCGATGAACGGCACGGCCAGCGGCACCTCGAGGACGGGCATGCCGCGTTGCTCCGCCGCCTCGAAGAAGGCTTCGTGCAGCGGCGGCATGTGCAGCTGCGCCGACAGGGCCAGTGCAGACACCCCGGCGTCGTCGAGCCGTTCGAGGTAGGCCCGCTGCTTGGCGGCGGTGCGGGGCACGCCCAGGCCCGTGGTCATGATCACCTCGGCGCCGAGCAGCCACGGCGTCGGATCGTCGAGTTCGCTGACGTGCGCCCACGAGACCGACCGCGACAGGCCGGCCGCCCCGGCCAGCAGGCGCAGCTGCAGCGCGGGGGAGCGGAGAAGATCCTCGACGGAGACCTTTGTGGTCACCCACGAAGCGTATGCGCACTTTTGTGACCTGCACAATTGTCCCCTCCTGGGGGCGTTGCGCACACTCGTGCAAACAGCCACGAGGGCTGCGAACAGTCACCACGAGATCATTCGCCACGAGAAAGGGGACAGGCCATGCCCAGGGGGCCCGTCGACTCCTCCAGGATCCCGCGCTTCGCCGGGTTCGCCACCTTCGCCCGCCTCCCCCGCCTCGACGAGGTCGAGCACGCGGACGTCGCGGTCGTGGGCGTGCCGTTCGACAGCGGCGTCTCCTACCGGCCGGGCGCCCGCTTCGGTCCCGCCGCCGTCAGGGAGGCCTCGCGGCTGCTGCGGCCGTACCACCCTGGCCTCGACGTCTCGCCCTTCGAGCGGGTGCAGGTCGCCGACGCGGGCGACATCGCCTGCAACCCCTTCAACATCGGCGAGGCGGTCGAGGCGATCCAGGAGGCCGCCTCGGCCTTCGACAGCCGGCTGGTCACGATCGGCGGCGACCACACGATCGCGCTGCCGCTGCTGCGCGCCGCCGCCGCCAAGCACGGCCCGGTGGCGCTGCTGCACTTCGACGCGCACCTGGACACCTGGGACACCTACTTCGGCGTGGAGTACACCCACGGCACCCCGTTCCGCAGGGCGGTCGAGGAGGGGATCCTCGACACCGAGGCGCTCAGCCACGTCGGCATCCGCGGCCCCCTGTACGGCAAGCGCGACCTCGAGGAGGACCGCAGGCTCGGCTTCGGCATCGTCACCGCCGCCGACGTGCTGCGCCGCGGCCTCGACGAGGTCATCGACGCCCTCCGCCAGCGCATCGGCGACCGCCCGCTCTACGTCTCCGTCGACATCGACGTGCTCGACCCCGCGCACGCGCCCGGCACCGGCACCCCGGAGGCGGGCGGCCTGACCAGCCGCGAGCTGCTGGAGATCCTGCGCGGCCTGGCCGGCACGAACCTCATCGGGGCCGACGTGGTCGAGGTCGCCCCCGCCTACGACCACGCCGAGATCACCTCCGTCGCCGCCTCCCACGTGGCCTACGACCTGATCAGCCTGCTGGCCATGAAGGAGAAGCCATGAGCCGCCGGGAAAGCATCACCGAGATCGAGACCCACGGCGTCGACCGCATCCCCGACGCCGACCGCACCGCCCGTCCCGTCGACCTGTTCAGGCTGGCCTTCGGCGGCGCCAACACCTTCGCCACCTGCGTGCTGGGCGCCTTCCCCATCCTGTTCGGCCTGTCGTTCTGGCAGGGGCTGGCGGCCACCGGGCTCGGCCTGGTGGTGGGCGCGCTGATCCTGGCCCCGCTGTCGCTGTTCGGCCCGATCAACGGCACCAACAACGCGGTCTCCTCCTCGGCGCACCTGGGCGTCCACGGCCGAGTCGTCGGCTCGTTCCTGTCGCTGCTGACGGCGATCGCCTTCTTCTCCATCTCGGTGTGGTCCTCGGGCGACGCGCTGGTCGGCGGCGCGCACCGGCTGGTGGGCCTGCCGGAGAGCGGACCGGCCTACGCCGTCGCCTACGCGCTGTTCGCGAGCCTGGTGCTGATCGTCTGCGTGTACGGCTTCCGCTTCATGCTCTTCGTCAACAAGATCGCCGTGGTGGCCGCGTCGCTGCTGTTCGTGCTGGGCGCCTTCGCCTTCGCCGGCGACTTCGACCCCTCCTACGCGGGCACGATCGCCCCTGGCGACCCGCTGTTCTGGCCCTCGTTCATCGGCGCGGCGCTGATCGTGCTGTCCAACCCCGTCTCGTTCGGCGCCTTCCTCGGCGACTGGTCGCGCTACATCCCCGCCGGGACGCCCCGCTCGCGGGTGATGGCCGCCGCCTTCCTGTCGCAGATCGCCACCATCCTGCCGTTCTTCTTCGGCCTCGCCACCGCCTCGGTCATCGCGGTCAAGGCCGCGCAGTACGTCGACCCGGCCGCGCCCAACTACGTCGGCGGCCTGCTGGCCATCTCGCCCGCGTGGTACTTCGTGCCGGTCTGCCTCATCGCGCTGATCGGCGGCATGTCCACGGGCACCACCGCCCTGTACGGCACCGGCCTCGACTTCTCCAGCGTCTTCCCGCGCTTCTCCCGCGTGCAGGCCACGGTCTTCATCGGCACGCTGTCGATCGGCTTCATCTTCGTCGGCCGTTTCGCCGCCAACCTCACCCAGAGCATCTCGACCTTCGCCACGCTGATCATCACCTGCACGGCGCCGTGGATGGTCATCATGATGCTCGGCTACGTCACCCGCCGCGGCTGGTACGACGCCGAGGCGCTGCAGGTCTTCAACCGTCGCCAGCGCGGCGGCCGCTACTGGTTCACCCACGGCTGGAACTGGCGCGGCATGACCGCGTGGCTCGTCTCCGCGGCGCTGGCCATCCTGTTCGTCAACCTGCCGGGACAGTTCGTCGGCCCGCTCGGCGACCTGGCCGGGGGCGTGGACGTCTCGCTGCCGCTCGGCCTGGCGGCGGCCGCCGTGCTGTACCTGGCCCTGCTGTTCGCCTTCCCCGAGCCGCGCGAGGTGTACGGCCCCGCGGGGCCGCGCCTGGTCGGTTCCAGCGGCACGCCCGTCCCGCCGATCGTCGCCGCCGACGCCCGCGTGCTCGAGCCGGAGGCGCCGCTGATCGGCTAGCGTGTCGGGCATGCCGTTCGAGATCCGGCCGATCGGTCCGGCCGACCGCGAGGTCGTCCTGCGGGTTCTCACCGACAGCTGGGGCGGCCCGATCGTGGTCGGCCACGGCGAGGCCATGGACGCCGGCTCACTGCCCGGCCTGCTGGCCCACCTCGACGGCGCCCTGGCGGGGCTGGTCACCTACGCGGTGCGCGGCCGGGAGTGGGAGGTCGTCACGCTCGACGCCGTCATTCCCGGCAGGGGCGCGGCGACTGCCCTCCTCGACGCCCTCAGGCAGGCGGCCCGCGCGGCCGGTGCGACCAGGTTGTGGCTGGTCACCACCAACGACAACACCCACGCGCTGCGCTTCTACCAGCGTCGCGGCTTCGACCTGGTCGCCCTGCACCGGAACGCGGTCGAGCGGGCCCGCGCGCTGAAGCCGTCCATCCCTGCCGTGTCGGACGGCATCCCGATCGCGCACGAACTGGAGCTGGCGCTCACACCCTGACGAGCACCGATCGGCACCCCGGGCGCGAAGGCCACCGGCGCGAGACACCCCCCGCCGGTGATCGGGCCTCCGCGCCCCCGCCCGAGTGCCCCGTCGACGCCTGTGCTCCTCGGCCGTGCTCCGGCCCCTGTCGCCACGCGAGCCCCACGCCCGCCCATGACCGCCGGCCGCCCCCCCAATGAGCATCCCCGCCGCTGGAGGCCCCGCCGGACCGGGATCGGCGTGCGTCTCTCCTGTCCCGGAACGACCCAACGGCACCGCCTGCCCACCCCAAGGGCCTGTCCAAAACCGAGAGGTTGCCGGAATGTTGCCAGGTCTTTACGTCGTGATGTTGTCATGACATATTGGCCCAGGCTTTTCGGACACTCTCGGAGGGTTGCGTGAAAAGATCCATTGGCGCTGTCGCGGTGCTCACCGTGACCGGGATGGCGCTCACCGCGTGCGGCCAGTCGTCCTCCGGCTCTGACGCCATCGAGCTGACGATCACCCAGAACTCCATCGCGGGCGGCAAGAACGCCGTGACCGCCGAACACATCGCCAACTGGGTCATCCCCAAGTTCGAGGCGGCGCAGAAGGCGAAGGGCAAGAACGTCAAGGTCACGTTCGTGCCCAGCGGTGTCGACGACGAGCAGTACAAGACCAAGCTGGCCCTCGACCTGAAGTCCAGGAAGGGCGCCGATGTCATCGACATCGACGGCATCTGGGCGGGGGAGTTCGCCGAGGCCGGGTACATCAAGCCGCTGTCGGAGGTCGTCGGCCCCGAGGCCGACGCCTGGGACGGCTGGTCGCAGATCCCCGAGGCGGTGCAGGGTCTGACGACCTACAACGCCAAGAAGTACGCGCTGCCGATCGGCACCGACGGCCGCGTCCTCTACTTCAACAAGACGCTCTTCCAGAAGGCGGGCCTGCCGGCGGACTGGCAGCCCAAGAGCTGGCAGGAGGTGCTCGACGCGGGCGCCAAGCTGAAGTCGGCGGGCGTCCCCACCCCCCTCCAGATCAACGCGGGCACCGCCATGGGGGAGGCGACCTCCATGCAGGGCGTCTTACCACTGCTGGCGGGAGCGGGCGGCGAGATCTACAAGGACGGCAAGTGGTCGGGCGCCTCCCAGCCGCTCAAGGACGCCCTCGGCCTCTACCAGAAGATCTACGGCGGTAGCGGACTGGGCGATCCCAAGCTGCAGCAGGAGGCCAAGGGCAGGGACAAGTCGTTCGCCGAGTTCGCCGCCGGCAAGATCGGCATCCTGATGGAGGGCGACTACTTCTGGCGCGGCGTGGTCAACCCCAAGGACGGCGTCGCCAAGATGGCCGACCGCGACCAGGTGGTCGGCTACGCGATGATCCCGGCGCTGGAGCCGGGCAAGGGCATCCGCGGCCAGGACTTCGTCAGCATGTCGGGCGGCGCGCTGCGGACCGTCAACCCCAACAGCGCCCATCCGAAGGAGGCTTTCGAGCTGGCCGCCTTCACCCTGTCGCCCGAGGCGCTGAAGGAGGAGACCAAGGCGAACGTGCGCATCACGCCGCGTTCGGACGTCAACAAGGAGATCCTCACCAGCGACCCCCTGCTGATGTTCATCTCGGAGAAGGTGCTCCCGCTGACGGCCTACCGGCCGCCCATGGCCGTCTACCCGCAGGTGTCGGCGGCGCTGCAGGAGGCCACCGCGCAGGTGGTCGGCGGCAAGGCGCCCGACCAGGCCGCCGCGGACTACCAGTCGAAGCTCGAAGGACTCGTCGGTGGCGCGGGCAACGTCTCTTCCTGAGAAGGCCCGGTACAGCGCGGACGCGGCGGGTCTGGGCACGCCCAGGGCCGTCGCGTTCGTCGCCCCCGCGATGGCGCTCATCGCGGTGTTCCTGGTGTTTCCCGCGCTGTGGGTCATCTACCTGGGGCTGACGAACTACCGCCTGACCGGCCTGGCGGCCGCGGAGCCGCGGTTCGTCGGCCTCGACAACTTCGTCAAGGCCGTCTCCGACGGCGGGTTCTGGAACTCCACCTGGCTGACGGTGCAGTTCGTGCTCGGTTCGGCGGTCATCGGCCAGGTCGTGCTCGGCTTCACCATCGCCTGGCTGCTGCGCGACCGGCGCGGCCCGCTCAAGCGCGTGGTCGAGGGCCTGGTCATCCTCGCCTGGATCCTGCCGGGCGCGGTCGTGTCGTTCCTGTGGATCGCGCTGCTCGACCGCGACAGCGGCTCCCTCAACGCGCTGCTCGGCATCCCAGGCTTCGCCTGGCTGCTCGACCACCCGATGCTGTCCATCGTCGTCTTCAACACCTGGCGCGGCACCGCCTTCTCGATGATGCTGTACGGCGCGGCGCTCGGCAACGTGCCGCCCTCGCACCTGGAGAGCGCCAGGCTGGCCGGCGCCTCTGGCTGGCAGCAGCTGCGCGACGTGGTCTTCCCGCACATCAGGGGCCACATCCTGACCAACCTGCTGCTCATCAGCCTCTGGACGTTCAACGACTTCACCCCCTTCCTGCTGACCGCCGGAGGGCCCGACCACAGGTCGGAGGTGCTGGCCGTCCACGTCTACAACGTGGCGCTGAAGGGCGGCGAGCTCGGGTTCGGCGCCGCCGTCTCCACGATCATCCTGCTGATCAACCTGGTCGTGGCGGTGTTCTACCTGCGGCTGCTCAGGAGGAGGTCATGACCCGCTTCGTCCTCGGCCGGATCGGCTTCTACACGCTGATCGCCGTGCTCCTGGCCTTCTTCACCGTGCCGCTGCTGTGGCTGGCCGCCGCGCCGTTCACCTCGAACCCGACCTACGAGGTCTCGCTGCCCGACTTCACGGTGGCCAACTTCGCGGCGATCCTGGAGCACCCGTACGCGCTCGGCTCCCTCTACAACTCGCTGCTGCTGGCGGTGGGCACCGCCGTCCTGGTCGTGCTGCTGGCCGCGCTGGCGGCCTACGCGCTCAGCCGCGTGCGCCTGCCGGGACGCGACGCGCTGCTCTACGCGCTGCTGCTGCTGTCCTCGATCATCACGGGGACGGCCGCGATGGTGCCGCTGTTCCAGTTGGCCGTCGAGCTCGATCTCATCGACTCGCAGCTCGGCCTCATCCTCATCCTCACCGGCGGCCTGCTGCCGGCGGCCGTCTTCATGCTCAAGGACTTCATGGACTCCACCCCGAAGTCCTACGAGGAGTCGGCGCGGGTCTTCGGCGCCTCACCGCTGCAGATCGTCGGCCACGTGGTCGTCCCCCTGGTACGGCCGGGCCTGGCCACGATCGCCGTCTGGTCCATCGCCAACGTGTGGGGCAACTTCCTGATGCCCTACCTGCTGCTCAGCGACATCGAGAAGCAGCCGGGCGCGGTGATCATGTTCACCCTCTACACCGAGGGCGGTCAGGCCAACCTGCCGCTGCTGTCCACCTTCGGCCTGCTCTACTCGGTGCCGGTGGTGCTCATGTACCTGTTCGTCAGCAAGAAGTACGGCTTCCGCTTCCACGGAGGGATCAAGCGCTGATGGCCGCGATCGAACTCAGAGGCCTGACCAAGGTCTACCCAGGCGGCGTGAAGGCGCTCGACTCGCTCGACCTGGTGATTCCCGACGGCGAGTTCTTCGCCCTGCTCGGCCCGTCGGGCTGCGGCAAGACGACGCTCCTGCGGACGATCGCGGGCCTGGAGACCGCCACGGACGGCTCGGTCGTCATCGGCGAGCGCGACGTCACCGGGGTCCAGCCGGGCGGGCGCGACGTGGCGATGGTCTTCCAGGACTACGCGCTCTTCCCCCACATGGACGTCACCGACAACATCGCCTACCCGCTGCGCATCAAGAAGGTCGCCAAGGCGACCCGGGCCGGCCGGGCCCGCGAGGTCGGCGAGCGGCTCGGCCTGGCCCACCTCATGGACCGCCGCCCCGGGCAGCTGTCCGGCGGCCAGCAGCAGCGCGTCGCCCTCGCCCGCGTCATGGCCACCCAGGCGCAGGCGTTCCTGTTCGACGAGCCGCTGTCCAACCTGGACGCCAGGCTCCGCCTCGAGGCCCGCACGTTCCTGAAGAAGCTGCAGCGCGAGCTCGGCGTCACCACCGTCTTCGTCACCCACGACCAAGCGGAGGCGCTGGCCATGGCCGACCGGATGGCGGTCATGGAGAACGGGCACATCAGGCAGATCGGCACCCCGGCCGAGGTGTTCCAGCGTCCGGCCAACACCTTCGTCGCCGCTTTCATCGGCTCGACCCCGATGAACCTGCTGGAGGGCGTCGTCAGGGGAGAGCGGCTGGAGGTCGCGGGGTGCAAGCTGCCGGTGCCCGCCTCGGCGGAGGGCCGGCTGTCCGACGGCGAGCAGATCGTCTACGGCGTGCGGCCGGAGTACATGACCTACGCGGCCGAGCCCGTCGAGGGCGCCTTCGGGGGAAAGGTGGCGATCGTGGAGAACCTGGGCGCCGTCCACCTGGTGACGCTCGAGGTCGGCGGCGTGCTCGTGCAGGTCGTCGTGCCGGAAGGCAGCGAGCCGGCGCCCGGTGCGGAAGGATTCGCGGTGCCCAGGGGCGACCGGGCGCTGATCTATCGCGATGGGAACGTGGTATGACGCTGATCCACGGCCGCTGGAGCCTGGACGACCGGCTGGAGCGGATGCTGAGGGAGGTGCCCTTCGAGCTGCCCGCGGGGGCCGAGGGGGTGACCGTCGGGTTGCGCTACGACCGGTCCAAGGGGGTGCTCGATCTGGGCGCCGCCGGGCCGTACGGCTTCCGCGGCTGGTCGGGCGGCGCGCGCGACGAGTACACGATCACCCGTGACTGGGCCACGCCCGGCTACCTGCCGGGCGAGCTCGAGCCCGGCCCGTGGCAGGTGTGGCTGCGGCTGCACCGGGTCCCGCCGGAGGGGCTGGAGTACACGCTGGAGGTGACGGTCCACCGGCGGGCGCCCCAGCGGCCGGTGGAGGAGGAGCCGCCGCCCGCGGTCCGGCCGCCGCGCCGCGACATCCCCGACGTGGATGGCCTGCGGTGGTACGCCGGCGACTTCCACGCCCACACCGTGCACAGCGACGGCGCGCTGACGGTCGCGGAGCTGGCCGCGCTGGCCACCGGCAGAGGGCTCGACTTCCTGGCGGTCACCGACCACAACACCGTCAGCCATCACCCTCACCTGGCCAAGGTCCGGGAGATCACGCTGATTCCCGGGCAGGAGGTGACCACCGACCGGGGCCACGCCAACGTGTTCGGCGACGTGGGCTGGGTCGACTTCCGCCGGCCGCCCGGCACCTGGGGCGAGCGCGGGCTGCTGTCGATCAACCATCCGCTCGGCGGCGACTGCGCGTGGCTGCACCCGCTGCCGCGGCGGCCGCGCGTGGTCGAGGTCTGGCACTCCGGCTGGTGGGACCGGCGCTGGGGCGCGCCGCTGGCGTGGGCGCAGGCCTGGCGCGACGACGTCATCGTCATCGGCGGCAGCGACTTCCACCGCCACGGCGCCGACGGGCTGCCCGGCGCGCCCACCACGTGGGTGCTGGCCGAGGAGCCCGGCGCGGTCCTCGACGGCGTGCGGGCGGGCCGTACCGCGGTCTCGGCGGGGCCCGACGGGCCGCTGCTGCTCAGGCTCGGCGACGAGCTGCTGGCCCTCGACGCCGACGGGCTGGTCCTGGTGCGCCGTTCGGGGGAGCGGCAGGTCATCCGCGGTGACCGCGTCGTGCTGCCCGCGGGCGACGGACCGTTCAGGTTGGAAACCCACGAGAACGAGGTGATGGCGCTGTGCGCGTGACCCAGGAGATCGTCGTCGTCCCGCACACGCACTGGGACAGGGAGTGGTACGAGCCGTTCCAGCGCTTCAGGTTGCGCCTGGTCGCGCTCATGGACGAGGTGCTCGACACCATGGAACGCGAGCCCGACTACCACTTCACCCTCGACGGGCAGCTGGCCTGCGTGGACGACTACCTCGAGGTGCGCCCGGAGAACCGCGACCGGATCGCCGCGCTGGTCGAGGCGGGACGGCTGGCGATCGGGCCGTGGCAGATCCTGCTGGACGAGTTCCTGTGCTCGGGCGAGACCATCGTCCGCAACCTCGAACTGGGCATGGACCGGGCCGACAAGCTCGGCGGCGCCATGCCGGTCGGCTACCTGCCCGACATGTTCGGCCACACCGCCCAGATGCCGCAGATCCTCGCCCTCGCCGGGCTGGCGCAGGCGTGCGTCTACCGGGGGGTGCCCGCCTCGGTGGTCACCGACGCCTTCGCGTGGGTCGCGCCCGACGGCACCGCGGTCCGCGCCCAGTACCTGCCCGCCGGAGGCTACGGCAACGGGGCCCACCTGTTCGAGGCGCCGGGACAGGTGCTCGCGCGGGCCGAGACGTTCGTCACCACCATGCGGCGATGGCAGGGCGAGGACAAGCCGTTGCTGGCGATGTACGGCACCGACCACTCGGCCCCCGTGCGCGGGCTGCCGGAGATGGTGGCCTCGCTCGGCGCCCGCATGGGCACGCTGTCGGGCTACATCGGCGCGCAGGGGACCGAGGGGCTGCCCCGCGTCCACGGCGAGCTGCGCTCGCACGCCCGCGCCAACATCCTGCCCGGCGTCATCTCGGTGCGCGCCCACGTCAAGCAGGCGATGGGCAGGGCCGAGCGGATGGTCGAGCGCTACGCCGAGCCGCTGGCCGCGCTCTGGGGCGAGTCGTGGCCCGAGCGCTTCCTCGACATGGCGTGGTGGCGGCTGATCGACGCCAGCGGCCACGACTCGGTCACCGGGTGCGGCGTCGACGAGACCGCCCAGCAGGTCGCGGCCCGCATCGCCGAGGCCGAGCACCTCGGCCAGGCCGTCCGCGACATGGTGACCTCCCGCCTGGCCGCCGCCGTGCCCTCGGGCGCGGTCCTGGTGGTCAACCCCTCGCCGTTCCCGCGCACCGGGGTGGTGCTGATGGACGTGGCGGGCCTCGACCCGCTGGTGGACGCCGCGGGCAGGGCGGTGCCCGCCCAGACCCTGGAGTACGCCCCGACGCTGCTGCTCGACGAGGAGATGGACCCGCGCCTGGCGTTCACCTTCATCCACGGCACCGAGCTGTACGGCCAGCACATCACCGGCTGGTCGATCGCCGACGGGGTGCTGGTCTTCAGGGTCGCGCGCGAGCCGGCGGCGGCCTTCGACGTGGCGGAGGTGGCCGCGGCGCTGGCGGAGGCGGAGGGCGCCGTCACCCGCGTCCGCATCGTCGCCGAGGCCCGCAGGACCGTCGCCGCGCTGGTGGACACGCCCGCCCTCGGCCACACGAGCGTCCGCCCCGGCCGCCCGTCCGGGCCGCGGAGCCAGGCCCCCGGCGCCGGACCGCGCGGGGTGCGGGCCGAGGGTCAGGTGCTGGACAACGGCCTGCTCCGCGTGGAGGTCGCCGCCGACGGCACGCTCACCCTCACCGGCCGCGACGGCGTGACGATCGCCGGCGCCGCGCGGATCGTCGAAGGCGGGGACGTGGGCGACACCTACAACCACGCCCCGCCAGCCGCCGACCTGCTGGTCCTGGCGCCGGAGTCGGTGGAGGTGAGCCTGGTCTGCTCGGGCCCGCTGGTCGCCGCCCTCGACGTCCACCGCGGCTACGCCTGGCCGAGAGGCACCGACGTCACCGAGGCCGACGGGCCCGCCGACCCGCTCCCCGCCGCCGCCCGCACGGCGGCCGTCGAGCACGTCACCGTCGCCACCCGGGTCGAGCTGCGGGCGGGCGAGCCGTTCGTCCGGCTGCACGTGGAGTTCGACAACCGCTGCGCCGACCACCGGGTCCGCCTGCATGTGCCGCTGGCCGAGCCGGCCGCCGCCTCCTTCGCCGAGGGGCAGTTCGCCGTCGTCGAACGCGCTCCGACGGCCGAGGGAGGCTGCGGCGAGACCCCGCTGCCGACCTTCCCCGCCTCCTCGTGGGTGGCCGCCGGCGGGGTGGCCGCCCTCCTCGAGCACGTCACCGAGTACGAGCTGGTGGACGACGAGCTGGCTCTGACGCTGCTGCGCTCGGTCGGGTACCTGTCCCGCAACCGCAACGCCCTGCGGCCGGAGCCCGCCGGTCCGCAGCTGCCGACCCCGGCCGCCCAGTCGAGGGGGCCGCGCTCGGTCAGGCTGGCGCTCATGCCGTACACGGGGACGTGGGCGGCGGTGCCGGGGGCGGCGGAGGTGTTCCGGCACGACGTGCTGGCCGTGCCCGGCACCGGTGCCGCGGACCTGTCCCTGCCCGCCCCGGGCACGGGCCTCACCGTGAAGGGCGAGGGCGTCGTCATGACCTCGCTGCGCCGCCGCGACGAGTGGAAGGAACTGCGGCTGGTCGCCCTGTCGGGCGCGGACACGGTGGCGACGATCGAGGGCGACTTCACCGAGGCCCGCCGCGCCGACCTGCGCGGCCGGCCGGGCGAGCCGGTCGACGCCGCCCGCCTGCCGCTGCGCGCCTGGGAGATCGCCACCATCCAGGTGCGGTGAGCCCGGCGGTCGCCCGGCCGGCCCGTCACTCCGGACGGACCGGCCGGGCGGCCGTGGTCCGGGCGCTGGAGGCTCTTCTCGTCCGGCTCGATCCCGAGCGGGTCTGGGGCGGCCTGTCCCGCATGACCACGCCCGAAGGGCTCACGCTGTACCTGTGCGCGGACCACAGCCGGGCCTACCGGCGTCCTTCGCGGTCGGCTCTGGAGGGGTCGGCACCGTCGTGATCGTGCGGAAACCGACACGGCGCGTTGACGCTGCGTGCCGGAAAAAGGGGAAAAGATTTACCGAGTGCCCCACGAGTAGGTCTGCTTGCGCAGTTTGAGGTACACGAACGACTCCGTGGCGCGGACTGCCGGGATCGCGCGGATTTTGCCGAGAATCTCCAACAGGTGACGGTCGCCCTCGCACACCACCTCGACGATCACGTCGAAGGAGCCCGCGGTCAGCACCACGTAGTCGATCTCCTCGATCGAGGCGAGCTCGTCGGCGACGCTGTCGAGGTCGCCCTCGCAGTTGATGCCGATCATCGCCTGGCGGGGGAAGCCGAGCGTCAGCGGGTCGGTGACGGCGACGATCTGCATGACCCCGTCGGTCTGCAGGCGCTGCACCCGCTGGCGTACCGCGGCTTCCGACAGCCCGACCGCCTTGCCGATCGCCGCGTACGGCTTGCGCCCGTCCTCCTGCAACTCTTCGATGATGCGCTTGGACAGGTCGTCGAGCACGACCTGGGCGGGCCTGCCGTCGCCGTCTCTGCGCGCCTTGGGCGGGGTCGTCATGTGGCAATCCCTCCTGTGCCGCACAGCCCTCGTGGGGTCCTGGTGCGACATGTTGTCAGTTCTGGGCGCACTGTCAAGCGAATTCGTAGCAATTTGATATCTTCGCGACGAAATCCCTTGTCCTGATGCTGACGCTCTGTCAGAGTCGCGACAACTCAGCCACCTCACCAGGAGGTCAACGTTGACCACCCGTCTGCAGAACTTCATCAACGGTGAGTTCGTGGATGCCAAGAGCGGCCGATTCTCGGACGTCATCGACCCGTGCACCGGAGAAACCTACGCACAGGCGCCCGTCTCCGGGCAGGAGGACGTCGACGCTGCCTACGCCGCCGCGGCCGCCGCGTTCGAATCGTGGGGGCGGACGACGCCGGGCGAGCGCGCCGGGCTGCTGCTGAAGGTCGCCGACGCGATCGAGGCGCGGGCCGACGAGATCAACGAGGCCGAGTGCCTCAACACCGGCAAGCCCCGAGCTCGCATGGCCGAGGACGAGACTCCGGTCGCCGCCGACCACTTCCGCTTCTTCGCGGGAGCGGCGCGCACGCTGGAGGGCCCCACGGCCGGTGAGTTCCTCGCCGACCACACCAGTGTCATCCGGCACGAGCCGATCGGTGTCGTCGGCCAGGTCACGCCCTGGAACTACCCGATGATGATGGCGGTCTGGAAGATCGCCCCCGCGCTCGCCGCGGGCAACACGATCGTGCTCAAGCCGTCGGACACCACGCCCGCCTCGACGCTCAAGCTCGCCGAGATCATCGGCAGCGTGCTGCCTCCCGGCGTCTTCAACGTCGTCACCGGCGACCGCGAGACCGGCGCCCTGGTCGTCGGCCACCCGACGGCCGCGATGGTCGCCATCACCGGCTCGGTCGGCGCGGGCATGGCCGTCGCCAAGAGCGCGGCCGAGGACCTCAAGCGCGTGCACCTCGAGCTGGGCGGCAAGGCGCCCGTCGTGGTGTTCGAGGACGTCAAGGACCTCAAGGCGGCCGCCGAGTCGATCGCCACCGCCGGTTTCTACAACGCGGGCCAGGACTGCACCGCGGCCTGCCGCGTGCTGGTCCACGAGAGCGTGCACGACGAGTTCGTCGCCGCCCTCACCGAGGCCGCGGCCGGGACCGTCACCGGCGACCTGTCCGACGAGGAGGCGCTGTACGGCCCGCTCAACAACGAGAACCAGCTGACCAAGGTCTCCGGGTTCTTCGAGCGGCTGCCCGCGCACGCCAAGGTCCTGACCGGCGGCCACCGGGTCGGCGACAAGGGCTACTTCTTCGCGCCGACCGTCGTCGACGGCCTCCAGCAGGACGACGAGATGGTCCAGAACGAGGTCTTCGGACCCGTGATCACCGTCCAGACCTTCACCGACGAGGCCGACGCCCTGGCCAAGGCCAACGGCGTGCAGTACGGCCTGTCGGGCTCGGTGTGGACGTCCGACCACGGCCGCGCCATGCGGATGTCCAACAGGCTCGACTTCGGCGTGGTGTGGGTCAACACCCACATCCCGTTCGTCTCCGAAATGCCGCACGGCGGCTTCAAGCACTCGGGTTACGGCAAGGACCTGTCGGTCTTCGGCCTCCACGACTACACCCGGGTCAAGCACGTCATGCACTACATCGGCGAATAGCTCCGACACAGAGTGGGATAAATCCTGGTATGACCAGCGCTATCGACCTTGAGGACGTGATCAAGGAGTACCTCTCGCATGGCGAGGTCGTCCAGGCGGTGAAGGGCGTCTCGCTCTCCATCGCCGAGGGGGAGTTCTTCTCCCTCCTCGGCCCCTCCGGGTGCGGCAAGACGACCACCATGCGGATGATCGCCGGCTTCGAGGAGCCTACGCGCGGCACGGTCAAGCTCCACGGCCAGAACGTCACCGACGTTCCGCCCAACAAGCGCGACGTCAACATGGTGTTCCAGTCCTACGCCCTGTTCCCGCACATGAACGTGTGGGACAACGTGGCCTTCGGACTCAAGCAGAAGAAGACCCCCGACGCGGAGATCAAGCGCCGCGTCGGGGAGATCCTGGACATCGTCGACCTGACCGGTCGCGAGAAGCGCAGGCCACGCGAGATGTCCGGCGGCCAGCAGCAGCGCGTCGCGCTGGCCAGGGCTCTGGTGAACAACCCCAGGGCCCTGCTGCTGGACGAGCCGCTGGGCGCGCTCGACCTGAAGCTGCGCCAGGCCATGCAGATCGAGCTGAAGCGCATCCAGCGTGAGGTCGGCATCACGTTCGTCTACGTGACGCACGACCAGAGCGAGGCCCTCACGATGAGCGACCGCATCGCCGTCATGAACGACGGTCTGGTCGAGCAGCTCGCCGGGCCCCGCGAGATCTACGAGCAGCCCGCCACCGCATTCGTCGCGGGCTTCATCGGCACATCCAACCTGCTGACCGGCGCCCTCACGGGGGGCGTGCTGAAGGTCGCGGGAGGGCGCGTGCTGGTCCCAGGGGGGCAGGACGGGGAGGTCACGGTGACCGTCCGCCCTGAGAAGATCACGATCGACGTCGACGAGCCCAACGGCGGCCTCAGCGCCGTCCCCGGCACCGTCTCCGAGGTCGTCTACCTGGGCACCTACAACAGCTATGCGGTACGGCTGGCCGACGGCGCCGAGGTGACCGTCTTCCAGCAGAACGCGCACGACGCCTCGACCACGGCCGAACGTGGCGATGCCGTCTGGCTCTCATGGCAGCCGCAGCACTCATACGCGATTGGAAGTTGATATCCGTCTCATGGACGTCCGCACGAACCCCGCCTTCCTACGCGGCATGACCACGAGTCGCCGCGACGCACTCAAGCTCGCCGGGATGACGGCCGCCGCCATGGCCCTCGCCGCCTGTGGCGTCGAGGGCAAGAAGTCAGCCGCCGCACCGACGCAGAACGCCGCCGCCGACTTCTGGGCCGGCAAGAAGCAGAACGGCGTGCTCCGCTTCGCCAACTGGCCGCTCTACATCGACAAGGACGGCAAGAACTACCCGTCCCTGCAGATGTTCGAGAAGGACAAGGGCATCAAGGTCACCTACACCGAGGCCATCCAGGACAACGGCACGTGGTTCGGCAAGATCCAGCCGCAGCTCGCCGCGAACACCGACATCGGTTTCGACCTGATGGTCATGACCAACGGCAACCAGCTGGCCAAGGCGATGAACCTGGGCTACCTGGCTCCACTGGACCACTCCAAGCTTCCCAACTTCGCCGCCAACGCGGCGCAGAAGGTGAAGAACCCGCTCTGGGACCCGAACAACACCTACACGATCCCGTGGACGGTCGGCGTCACGGGCATCGCCTACAACCCCGAGTACGTCGACGAGGTCACCAGCATGAACGACCTCTGGAACCCGAAGTACAAGGGCAAGGTCGGCATGATGCTCGACTCGCAGGAGATCGCCAACTTCGGGATGTTCGCGCTCGGCATCGACCCTGACAAGTCGAAGGAGGCCGACTGGCGCAAGGCCGCGGCCAAGCTCCAGGAGCAGCGCGACCAGGGCCTGGTGCGCAAGTACTACGAGAACGACTACATCGAGGCGCTCGTCCGCGGTGACATCTGGATCACGATGGCCTGGTCGGGCGACATCTTCCAGCAGGTCGCCGAGGGCAAGAACCTCAAGTTCGTGGTGCCGCAGGAGGGCGCCACGATCTGGACCGACAACATGTGCATCCCGAAGACCGCCCAGAACCCGGTCGACGCGCTCACGCTGATGGACTACGTCTACCAGCCCAAGATCGCCGCGATGCTCGTGGAGTACATCAACTACATCACGCCGGTGCCCGCGACCAAGGACATCGTGCTCGCCGACGCCGCCAAGGCCACGGGCGAGGACAAGCAGGCGCTCCAGCAGGTCGCGGAGAGCCCGCTGATCTACCCGTCGGAGGCGGATCTGGCCAAGATGCGCTCCTACCTGCTGCTGGACAGCAAGACCGAGCAGCTCTTCGAGAGCATCTTCCAGCCCATCACCCAGGGCTAGCACGATGAGGCGGCTCACCCCCTACCTGCTGATCCTGCCGGGCGGGCTGTGGCTGGCGATCTTCCTGGTGGTGCCGATGGTCTTCATGGCCTCGGTGTCCACCCAGGAGGGCAACGTGGTCGACGGGTTCGCACAGACCTTCCACTTCGCCACCTACGTCGACAGCCTGGTGCAGTTCAAGACACAGTTCCTGCGCTCGGTCGGCTACGGCCTGGCCGGGACGGCGATCGCCATCGCCATGGCCTATCCCGTCGCCTACTGGATCGCCTTCAAGGGCGGGTCCAGGAAGTCGACGTACCTGCTGCTGGTGCTGCTGCCGTTCTTCGTCTCGTTCGTGCTGCGGACGGTGTCGTGGAAGTTCCTGCTGGCCGACGAGGGCATCGTGCTGCAGCCGCTGAAGGCCCTGGGCTGGTTGCCCCAGGACTTCCACGTGCTGCAGACGTCGGCCGCGGTGATCGGCGGACTGGTCTACAACTACCTGCCCTTCATGATCCTTCCGATCTACGTGGCGCTGGAGCGGGTGGACCCCCGGGTCGTGGAAGCGGCCCAGGACCTCTACGCGACCAGGACCGCCGCGTTCCGCAAGATCGTGCTGCCGCTGTCGCTGCCAGGGGTGTTCGCGGGCGTGCTGATGACCTTCGTCCCGATGACGGCCGACTACGTGAACGCGGGCATCCTGGGCGGCCCGGCCAACACGATGATCGGCAACATCATCCAGACCCAGTACCTGGTCAACAACAACTACCCGACCGCCTCGGCGCTGTCGTTCACGCTGATGGCGGCCATGCTCGTGGGCATCTTCGCCTACGCCAAGGCGCTGGGCACCGAGAACGTGCTGGAGGCGGCGGCACGATGAGAACGCGCAAACTCGCCGACCGGCTGCTGTTCGGCTACGTGTGGGTCATCATCGCGTGGCTGTTCCTGCCGATCGCCGTCATGATCGCCTTCGGCTTCAACGACACGCAGAGCAAGTCGAACGTCTCCTGGCAGGGCTTCACGCTCAAGTGGTGGGGACGGCTCGACGAGTATCCCGACCTGACCGACGCGGTGTTCAACTCGCTCCAGCTCGCGGTGCTCTCGGTGCTGATCACCACGGTGCTCGGCACGATGATCGGGCTCGCGCTGGGCCGCTACCGGTTCAAGGGGCAGGGCCCGATGAACCTGGTGATGTTCGCCGCGATCTCCTCGCCCGAGCTGGTCATGGGCGCCGCGCTGCTGTCGCTGTTCGTCAGCACCGGCGTGGACATGGGCTTCACCACCGCGCTCATCGCCCACGTGCTGTTCTCGGTGTCGTTCGTGGCCATCACCGTGCGCGCCCGCGTGGTCGGGCTCGACCCGTCCATCGAGGAGGCCGCCAGGGACCTGGGCGCCTCGTCGTGGACCACGTTCTGGCGGATCACCTTCCCGATGATCCTGCCCGGTGTGGTCGCCGGCGCGCTGCTGGCCTTCGCGCTGTCCATCGACGACTTCGTCATCACCCAGTTCACCAGCGGCGCCATGCAGACCTTCCCGCTGTGGATCTGGGGGGCCACCCGCATCGGTGTCCCGCCCCAGGTGAATATCCTGGGTACGCTCATCTTCGCGGTGGGCGTCGTGATCGCCGTCGTCAACTCGGTGACCGCGCGCCGCCGCGTCTAGGAAGTCCGTGAACCCCCGCTGTGGCGGGGGTTTCGGCATAATGCGCCTCAGGCGGTGGGGGATCGGCCCCCGCCGTCCTGCGGGACCGCGCCCGCTTTCGCGGGTCGCGGGCGGACCTGCCCGTGCGCGCCGTACGGTGGCACGCGGGCGAGACCTTGGCAAGGAACAGGGAGGCGAGATCGGATTCAGGCGGGGGGAACCCGCGCGCGATCAACTGACTGATCGGGCAATCAATTCATGTGCTGTAGTAACACTCACGTAGGGATGTGAGATTTGTGGATCCGCTGAAGGCTCTTGCTGACGCGGAGCGCAAGCCGTACTGGCTGGACACCCCGGCCAGACCCGAGCCGCTGAAACGGCTCATCGGCACCACCAAGGCCGACCTCGTCGTGGTCGGCGGCGGCTTCTCGGGGCTGTGGACCGCCCTGATGGCCAAGGAGAGGGACCCGGGCCAGGACGTGGTCCTGCTGGAGGGCCGCAGGATCGGCTGGGCGGCCAGCGGCCGCAACGGTGGGTTCTGCATGGCGACGCTGACGCACGGACTGCCCAACGGCCTCGACCGGTGGCCGCAGGACATCGACCGCCTCGAGCGCATGGGCGTCGAGAACCTCGACGAGATCGAGCGCACGCTCGAGCGCTACGACATCGACTGCTCCTTCGAGCGCACCGGCGAGCTGCACGTCGCCACCGAACCGTGGCAGCTCGACGACCTGGCAGGACACCTCGACCTCATCGAGGAGCTCGGGCTCGACTACGTCCTGATGGACCAGCAGCAGATCAGGGCGGAGGTGAACTCCCCCACCTACCTGGGAGGGCTGTGGGAGCGCCAGGGCTGCGCCATGGTCGACCCCGCCCGGCTGGCCTGGGGCCTGCGCAAGGCCTGCCTGGAGGCGGGCGTGCGCATCTACGAGCGCACCCCCGTCAGGTCGCTCGCCGACGACGGCGTCACGATGGAGCTGCGCACGCCGTACGGCACCGCGAAGGCCGGCAGGGTCGCGCTCGGCACGGGCGTCTTCCCGCCCCTGCTGAAGCGGCTCAAGCACTTCCTCGTACCGGTCTACGACTACGCCCTCATGACCGAGCCCATGTCGGAGGCCCAGCTCGCCTCCGTCGGATGGCACAACCGGCAGGGCGTCGGCGACTCGGCCAACCAGTTCCACTACTACCGGCTCACCGACGACAACCGGATCCTGTGGGGCGGCTACGACGCCGTCTACTACAACGGCGGCCAGATCAAGCCCGAGTACGAGCAGCGCGACGAGACCTTCGTCAAGCTGGCAGGGCACTTCTACGCGACCTTCCCGCAGCTGTCGGAGCTCCGCTTCACCCACCGGTGGGGCGGCGTGATCGACACCTGCAGCCGCTTCAGCGCCTTCTACGGCCAGGCGCACGGCGGCCGTCTCGCCTACGCGGTCGGCTACACCGGCATGGGCGTGGGCGCGACCAGGTTCGGCGCCAACGTGATGCTCGACCTGCTGTCAGGCGAGCGCACCGAGCGGACCGAGCTGGCGATGGTGCGGGAGAAGCCGGTCCCGTTCCCTCCCGAGCCCGTGCGGTCGGGGGTGATCCAGTTCACCCGGTGGTCGATCGCCCAGGCGGACCTGCACCAGGGGCGGCGCAACCTGTGGCTGCGGACGCTCGACAGGATGGGCCTCGGCTTCGACTCCTGACCCCGGACGCCCCTCTCTCGGCGATCGTGTGGACCCCGGCCGGCGCCCCGTGACGGCGCGCCGGTCCCGGGCTTCGGCGGGGCCTGTCCGGAAGGCCCCGGCCGAGTCCGGCGGTGCGGCCCGCGAGGTCGCCCCGGCGGGCCAGACTGAACGCATGAGAGTCGAGTTCGAGGTCGACGGCATCACGCTCGTCGGCGACATGCGCATCCCGGAGGGCGAGGGGCCGCACCCCGCCCTCGTCCTCACCGGCCCCTTCACCGGGGTGCGCGACCAGGTCACCGGCCGGTACGCGGAGCGGCTGGCCGCCCACGGCCACGTCACGCTGGCCTTCGACCACCGCAACTGGGGCGAGTCGGGCGGCCTGCCACGGCAGCACGAGGACTGGCAGGGCAAGCTGGCCGACCTCAGGGCCGCCGTGTCGCTGCTGCGGAGCAGGCCCGAGGTCGACCCCGAGCGGATCGGGGCGGTCGGGATCTGCCTCGGCGGCGGCTACGCCCTCAGGTTCGCCGCCTTCGACCCGAGGGTGAAGGCGTTCGCCGGCATCGCGGGCGCCTACAACAACCCCTACGGCAGGCACTTCGAATCGGTCCTTCCCGGCCTCACCCAGGTGCTCGAACGGCAGGACCGGGGCGGCGAGACCGAGTACCTGCCCGCCGTGGCCGAGGAGGGGGAGGCGGCCATGCCGGGCGACGAGCCGTACGCCTACTACGGCGCCACCGCCTCACCGACCTGGCGCAACCGGGTGACCGCGGCCAGCATCCGCGAGCTGGTCACCATGGACAACATGATGGGCGCCGACTTCCTGTCGCCCCGGCCCGGCCTGATCGTGCACGGTGTCATCGACAGGTTCTGCTCGCCCGAGGGCGCCGAGGAGGCCTACAAGCGGATGGGGCAGCCCAAGCGGATCGTCTGGCTGGACGCCAGGCGCCACATCGACCTCTACGACGGCGAGCCGTACGTCACCCAGGCCGTCGAGGCGACGGCGGAGTTCATGCGCGAGCACCTCTGATCCCGTGATCCGGCCCGACCGCCCGGACGAAGGCGCCCGCCTCGGCGATCGCGGCCACGCCCTCCCGCGCCAGGTCGGCGAAGACCTGGAAGGCGTGCACCTGGCCCTGCCAGATCTGCAGGCGGCACGGCACGCCCGCGCGGTCCAGGGCGGCGGCCATCAGCTCGGCGTCGGCGCGCAGCACCTCCCTCGATCCGGCCTGGATGAGGACGGGCGGCAGCACCGACAGGTCGGCGTGGGCCGGACCCCAGAGCGGGTCGGTCGGCACGATGCCCGGCCACAGCAGGTGGCTGAGCGCGGGCAGCCTGGAGACCGGCAGGTAGGGGTCCGTGCCGAGCCTGGCCGCGTGGTCGAGGTCGATGAACGGCGACAGCGCCACGATGCCGCCAGGACGGGGCAGCCCCTCGGCCACCGCGCGCAGCGGCGTGAGGAAGCTGAGGTACCCTCCGGCCGAGTCGCCCGCGACCACGATGTCATCGGCGGCATAGCCCCTGGCCAGCAGCCACCGGTAGGCCGCCACGCAGTCCTCGACCGTCTCGGTGAACGGCACGCCGGGCGGCTTGCGGTAGGCGACCGACAGCACGGGTGCTCCCGCCGCCAGGGAGAGCCTGGCGACCAGCCGCCGGTGGGTGCGCAGCCCGCACAGCACGAAGCCGCCGCCGTGGAAGTAGAGGATCACGCGGCGGGAGCGGTGGTCGACGCCCTTCGCCCGCACCCACTCCGCCGCGCACCCCAGCCCGCGCACCCTCGCCGTCCTGGTGCCGCGCGGCGGCCTGAGCACCACGGCCATCAGGTCGATCACCGCGGCGAACCGCATCAGGGCGAACGGGGTCCAGGCCAGCAGCGGGTAGACGAACAGGCGTGCCAGGAAGGGCACCAGCCGTGAGCCCAGGCTGCCGCCGGGGCGCTCTTCGAGGACCATGTATCGATGATGTGACATAAAATGACGCTTTGTCGCGTTGTTCATTGGCAGACCGCACGGCGGCCGCAGCGAGCGGTATCTACCCCGGTCGAAGCCCACCACGGCGGTGTGCCTCGCAGGGGGTTCTCCGTCATGACCTGGACGGAGACCTTGTGAAGTCCTACCTGACCGTGCTCGCCACCCCGGGAGCATGGCGGTTCCTCGTGCCCGCGCTCGTGGCTCGCCTGCCGTACGCGATGCTGCAGATCGGCATCCTGCTGCTGGTGCGGTGGTCCACCGGCTCGTACGGCGCGGCGGGCGCCGCCTCGGCCGCCGCCGCGATCGCGCAGGCCCTCGCCGGACCGCAGACGGGCCGCCTCGCCGACCGGTACGGCCAGCCGCGCGTGCTGCTCCCTCAGGTGGCCGCGCACGCCCTCGCCGTCGGCGCGCTCGTCGCGCTGGCCGCCACCGGCGCGGGCGCGCCGCTCCTGGTGCTCACCGCCGCGCTCGCCGGCGCCACCGTGCCGCAGATCGGCGCCATGGTGCGGGCCCGCTGGTCGCACCTGCTCGGCGGCTCCGGCCGGCTCGGCGCCGCCTTCGCCGTCGAGTCGATCACCGACGAGCTGACCTTCACGCTCGCGCCCGTGCTCCTGGTGCTGCTGTCCACCGGCTTCACGCCCGCCGTGGCGCTGCTGGTCTCGCTCGCGCTCATCCTCGCCGGCACCGTCGTCTTCGCCGTCACCCGCGTCGGCGCCCCCGAGCCGATGCCGGTGAGGGTCCGCTCGACCAGGGGCGTGCTGAGGCTGCGCGGCGTGGCCGTGCTCGCGCTCGGCTTCCTGGCCATGGGGTCGGTCTTCGGCAGCATGCAGGTCGGCATCACCTCCTTCACCGCCCAGCTGGGCGCGCCCGCCGTCGCCGGCCCCGTCTACGCCGCCTTCTCCGGCGCCAGCGTCGTCGGCGGCCTGCTGTACGGCGCGATCCGCTGGCGCGTCTCCGCCCCCGCCCGCCTGGTCTGGGGGCTCGGCCTGCTCGCCGTGGCGACCAGCGCCCTCCTGCTCGCCGGCACCGTGCCCCTGCTGTTCGCCGCGGCCGGCCTGGCGGGGCTGGTGATCGCGCCGGTCATCATCACCGGCTACACCATCGTCGAGCGGCTGACTCCCGCCGAGGTGCGGACGGAGGCGTTCACCTGGCTGACGGGTGCGATCGGGCTCGGCCTCGCCACCGGGGCCTCGCTCGCCGGACAGCTCGTCGACCGCTTCGGGCCGCCGGTGGCCTTCGTCGTGCCGCCCCTGATGGTGGGCGTCGTCGCCGTGCTCGTCCTGCTCCGCCTGCCCAGCCTGCGCCCCGTCCCCGGGCCCGCCACCCCGACGGCCACCACCGCCCACCCCCTGCGATAACACTCCGCACCCAAGTAGCTACGCGAATGTGTCGAACTCCTGCGGATGGGTGCGTTCTACAGTGACAATATGAGCGTGCTGACCGTTGAGATCGACTCCAAGACCGAGCGGATCCTCACACGGTTGACCTCTGGTGGGAGGTCAACGGCGGACGTGGTGAGGGAGGCGATTCGGCTGGCCGGTCACCTGCAGTGGTTGGAACAGGCCCGCGCCGACGCCGAGCGGCTGGCGGACGATCCTGAGGATCTCGCGGAGATCGAGGCCATCCGCCGCGAGTTCGGCGACGCGCATGCGTGGTGATGTCTACCGGGTGCGCGCTCCACGGGACGCCGTGGGCCACGAGCAGCGAGGTGAACGATTTGCTGTCGTCGTACAGTCCGATGCTTTTGCGCGGTTGTCCACCCTGCTCGTCGCCCCAACATCCACCAGCGCGGGCCGGGCGATCTTTCGGCCCGAGATCGACCTGAACGGCAAGAGCACGCGGGTGCTGATCGACCAGATCAGATCCGTGGACATCGCCCGTCTCGGCGATTTTGCCGGGCGGCTCGATCCAGAGGAGGTCCAGGAGGTCGACAGGGCGCTCCACGGTTTCTTGGGGTTGCTCTGCTGGTGATCACGTGTGGGACAGGACGTCGTCCGGGATGACCTTGGGGATGCCCCGGAGCGTGCGGTAGGCGGCCACGGCCAGCACGACCAGCAGGGCGCTCGTGGCGAGCGTGGTGAGCTGCAGCGCCTCCACGAAGGCGAGCTTCGCCGCCGTGATGACCGAGGGCGGCACCTGTCCCGCCACGCTCAGCGCGCCGCCGAGGCTGTCGCCGACCTGGGGCGGCAGTCCCGCGGGCACCTCCAGGTTGGCCCGGTAGGTGGCGGCCAGGATGCTGCCGAGCACGGCGATACCGAGCGAGCCGCCCAGCTCGAAGGCCGTCTCCGAGAGCGCCGCCGCCGCGCCCGCCCGCTCCTTCGGCACGGCGGCCAGGATCGTGTCGTTGGTGACGGCGAAGGTGAACCCGACGCCCAGGCCGCCGATCACCATGCCGATCAGCAGGTAGCCGAAGGTGGTGCTGGCGTCCGCCTGGCCGTAGACGGCGAAGGAGGCGGCCGAGCACAGCAGGCCGACGGCGACGACGGTGTTGCGGCCCCACCAGGTGACCAGCCTGGCGGCCAGCGCGCCGCCGACCGCGCCGCACAGGCCGCCGGGCAGGGAGGCGAGACCGGCCTGCAGCGGCGTCCAGCCCAGCACGAGCTGCATGTACTGCGCGAAGATCAGGTTGAGCGCGATCATTCCGAAGATCGCGAACAGGTTGGCGGCCACCGCGCCGGTGAACGCCCGGTGTCGGAACAGGCGCAGGTCCACCAGCGGTACGGCCAGCCGCCTCTGCCGCCGGCCGAACAGCGCGAGCCCGGCCACCGCCAGCGCGGCGGAGAGGGCGACGTTGGCCGCGAAACCGTCGATGACCCAGCTCTTGAGCGTGTACACGGCCGCCACCACGCCCACGATCGACAGCACGGCGCTGGCCGGATCGATCGCGGCGGCCCCGGGGTTGCGCGACTCGGGGAGCACCAGGAGGCCGCCGACCAGCACCAGCGCCATGACCGGCAGGTTGATGAGGAAGACCGACCCCCACCAGAACGAGGTCAGCAGCAGCCCGCCCACGATCGGGCCGAGCGCGAAGCCCGCCGCGCCCATGCCGCCCCAGATGCCCACCGCCATGGTCCGCTCGGCGGGGTCGGTGAACACGTTACGGATGATCGACAGCGTGGACGGCATGATGGTGGCCCCCGCCACGCCGAGCAGCGCCCTGGCCGCGATGAGCAGGTCGGCGTTGGGCGCGTAGGCGGTGACCGCGGAGGCGAGGCCGAAGGCGACGGAGCCGATCAGCAGCAGCTTCTTGCGGCCGATCCGGTCGCCCAGGTTGCCCATGGTGATCAGCAGGCCGGCCAGCGCGAAGCCGTACATGTCGCCGATCCACAGCTGCTGGGCGGCGGTCGGCCTCATGTCGGTGATCAGCCCTGGCAGGGCCAGGTGCAGGACGGTGAGGTCGATGGCCAGGAGCAGCTGGGCCAGGCAGACGATGGCGAGGCTTCCCCATTTGGTGTTCATGGCGGCAGCGTCGCCGCGCCCGCTGACCGCTCACGCACCGAGCGCTGACAGCGCCTCCTCGGCCATGGCGGCCAGCGGCAGGTTGGTGTCGCGGACGGTGTCGAGGACCTGGGTGTACCAGGCGCGTGCGGTGCCGGTCTCGCCCGCCGCCGCGGCCACCGCGCCCAGGCCCAGCATGATCTGCATCCTGGAGTCCGCGGCGCTGTACCAGGTGGTGGGGCACTCCTCCAGCGCCTGCTCCATCAGCGCCCTGGCCTCCCGCAGGTCGCCGCGGATCATGGCCACCCGGCCGAGGCCGAGATGCGCTCGCGCCAGCGTCTCGCGGGCGCCGGTGCGCGTGGCCAGCTCAGCCACCCGCAGGTACTGCCACTCGGCTTCCCCGAGATCCAGGTGGACGACGGCGTCGGCCCTGCGGCAGCCGTAGTCGGCCAGGTCCTCGACGGCGCCGAGCTCCTCGGCCAGCGCCTCGGCCTGCGCCGCCAGCTCGGCCGAGGCGGCGTGGTCGCCCTGCTGGAAGGCCAGGTCGGCCATGCCGGACAGCGCCAGAGTGCTGCCCCACCGCTCGCCGAGCGCGCGGAAGGCCCGCAGCGACCGCTGGAAGCAGGCCCACGCCTCGTCAGGGCGGCCGAGGTTCTGCTGCAGGTAGGCCAGCCCGGCGTGGCTCAGGCCCCGCATCCACGGAGACAGCGTCGCGACGAACTCGGCCGTCATCCTCTCGGCCATGTCGTAGTCGGCGGGCGGTCCCTGCAGCATCGGCATCATCACGTTGAGGAACTCCCGCTGGAACGGCGCGGCCCCGTCGTACCTCAGCGTTCCGATGTCCGCCTTGGTCCTGGCATCCCACGCCGCGACCAGCACGCTCATGGCGTACTCCTCGCTGGGGGAGGGGTCGACGACGGTCAGCACCTCGGCGGCCATGGCCGCGCCCTCGCTCCTCCTGCCCCTGAACCACCAGTAGCAGGCGAGGCCGCCCACCAGGCGGAGCGCGGTGCCGGTGTCGCGGACCTCGACCGACCAGCGCAGCGCGGCATGGAGGTCGTCGCGCTCCTCGTCCAGCAGGGCCAGCCACTCCAGCTGCTCGGCCCTGCGCAGGTGCGGGTCGGCGGTGACGGTCAGTTCGAGGTAGTAGGCGGCGTGCGCCCGCCTGAGCGCCTCGACCTCGCCCGCCTCGGCCAGCCGTTCGGCGCAGAACGCCCTGATCGTCTCCAGCATGCGGTAGCGGCCGTGCTCCACCTGCACCAGCGACTTCTCCACCAGGGAGGCCAGCAACTCCTCGGGCAGCCCGCACACCCGCTCGGCCGCCTCCAGCGTCGCGCCGCCGACGAACACCGTCAGCCGCCTGGCCATCGCCTGCTCGTCGGCGTCGAGGAGGTCCCAGCTCCAGGCGACCACCGCGCGCAGCGTCTGGTGCCGGGGCAGCGCCGTACGGCTGCCGCGGGCCAGCAGCCTGAACCTGTCGTCGAGCCGCGCGGCCACCTCGGCCACCGACAGCGACCGCAGCCGGGCGGCGGCCAGCTCGATCGCCAGCGCCAGCCCGTCCAGCGCCCGGCAGATGCGGACGAGCTGGTCCTCGTCCTCGACGGTGAAGCCCGGCCTGACCGCGGCGGCCCGGTCGGTGAACAGGCGGACGGCCGGGTAGTCGAGCGCCCGCGGCGCGCCCGGCGGCGGCAGGGGCAGCGGCGACACCGGGACGATCGACTCGCCGGTGATGCCGAGCGCCTCGCGGCTGGTGACCAGCAGCCGCAGGTGGGGGCAGGCGGCCAGCAGCCGGTCGGCCAGCGCGGCGGCGGCCCCGACCAGGTGCTCGCAGTTGTCGAGGACGAGCAGCAGCCTGCGCTCGGCCAGGGCGGCGACCAGCCGGGTAGCCGCGTCGGCGGGGACGCGGCCGGCGGCGTGCAGCGAGTCGCGCAGGTCGAGCGCGCTCACGACGGCTTGCGGCAGGTCGGCCGCGTCGGAGATCGGGGCCAGCTCCACGAAGCACACGTCGCGCGGGGCCGTGGCGGCCGCCTCGGTGGCCAGCCGGGTCTTGCCCGCTCCGCCCGGCCCGATCAACGTGACGAGCCTGGCCTCCTCCAGCAGCGCCTGAAGCCGCTCGAGCTCCTCGGCGCGGCCCACGAAGCTGGTCAGCTGGGCGCGCAGCCCCCGCCGCGACACGCCCGCCTCCGGCGCGCCGGGGGCCGGGCCGAGCGAGGGGTCGGCGCGCAGCACCGCGAGGTGGGCGGCGGCCAGCTCGCTGCCCGGCGCGACGCCGAGCTCGTCGTCGAGGATCCGGCGGCCCTCCTCGTAGACGGCCAGCGCCTCGGCCTGGCGGCCGCTGCCGTACAGGGCCCGCATCAGCTGGGCGCGCAGGCGTTCGCGCAGCGGGTGGGCGGCGACCAGCTCGCCCAGCTCCGCCGCGACCTCGCGATGCGATCCGAGCTCCAGCTCGGCCTGCACCCTGTCCTCGACGGCCGACAGGCGCAGCTCGGCCAGCCGCGTGGCGGTCGTCCCCGCGAACGGAGCGTCGGCCAGCGGCGCGCCCTTCCACAGCTCGAGCGCCTCCCTGAGCACCCGGGCCGCTCTCGCGGGGTCGCCCTCCCGCACGGCCGCGCGCCCGTCGGCGACCAGCAGCTCGAAGCGGTGCGCGTCGACGTCGGCCGGATCGACCGCGAGCCGGTAGCCGGCGGGATAGAACTCGATCAGATCCTTGCCGAGCGACCTGCGCAGCCGGGAGATCTGGGACTGCAGCGCGTTGGCCGCCGTCTCCGGCGGCTCGGCGCCGTAGAGGCCGTCGATTAGCTGCTCGTGGGTGACGATGCGCCCGGCCTCCACGGCCAGCAGCACCAGCAGCGCCCTGACCCTGGGCCCGCCGAGCGCGACCGGCTGCCCGTCGCCGTCGCGCACCTTGATCGGACCGAGGATCTCGAAGCGCATGCCCCCGATTATCTCGGCTCGGGCAACAGCCGCACGATGTCCGCATATGTGGGCAGGTCCGGGTCGTCCTCCAGGACGGCCAGCGCGCCCCTGAGCGCGGCCCGGTAGAGCAGGGAGCCCGTGCTGATCCTGGCCACGCCCACGTCGGCGAGCCGCTCGACGGGCGGTCCGTGGAGCACGTTGAGCGGCAGCGGCGTGCTCTCGACGATCTCGGCGATGGTGCTCAGGTCGTTCGTGCCGGGCACGAAGATCCCGTCGGCACCCGTGTCGCCGTAGGCGCGCACCCGCTCGAGGGTGTCGTCGCCGGTGGCCAGCCACAGGGTGTCGGTGCGGGCGTTGACGAACACGCCCCGGCCGGCCACCGCCTCCAGGATGCGGGTCTGCTCGCCGATCGGGCGCAGCGTGCCGTCGGCCCTGCCGTCCTCCAGGTTGACGCCCGCCACGCCCATGCTCGCCAGGACGTCGACCAGGTCGGCGACGGCGGCGGGGTCGTCGCTGAAGCCGTTCTCGATGTCCACGGTGAGGAAGACGGGCAGGTCCTTCAGCAGGTCGACCAGGTCGAGGGTCTCCGCCTTGGTGGCGGCGGCGGCGTCTGGCCTGCCGTGGACCGCGCTGACGCCGAGGCTCGTGGTGCCGATGGCGGGAAAGCCGCGGGCGGCCATGAAGGCGGCCGAGCCGTAGTCCCAGGCGTTGGGCAGGACCAGGGGCTTGCCGGGCTGGTGCAGGTCGGCGAAGGTCATCGGAACTCCATGATCGTTTCGAGGACGCCGGTGGCGATGGCCACGGCGTGGCCGGATCCGGGGCAGCGGCGGGGGCCGTGGCCGAAGGCGAGGTCGGGGGTCAGGTCGACCTCCACGAGGGCGCCCGTGGCGTCGACGCGTTTGGTGGCCCGGACCGGAGGGTCGTGGCGGAGGGTGTCGCGCAGCAGGTCGTCGGCGGCGAGAGGCTCCGGCGGCCGGGCGAGGGCGTTGCGCAGGAGGGCGGTGGTGGCGCCGTGGGCCTGCAGCAGGATGGTGATCTCCGGGATGCCGGCGACGGCGACGAGGGCGGCCACGGCCGCGTCGATCTCGGGCGTCGTCACGCCGGCCAGGTAGCCGCCGGCGACGGTGGCGACATCGGAGACGAGCGCGTCCGTGCAGGCGACGCCCAGGGCGGGGCCGAGCACCCGGGTGGGCACCCCGTGGGCGAGGACGCGATCGGCCATGTCGGTGGTCATGTCGGTGGCCTGGTACGTGGCCATGTCGGCGGCCATATCCGTGGCCTGGCCCGCGGCCGGGACGGTGAGCAGCGTCCGGGTGGTCTCGGCGGCGGCGGTGCGGAGGGCGGCGGGGTCCAGGACCGCCAGCCGGGCCTCCACCAGGGCGCGGCGCTCGGCATGTGCGGGGCCCGAGGCGAAGCGGGAGACCCGCGCGCGCAGCCAGCCCAGCGTGCCCGGCTCGGCCCCCGCCGCGACCGGTGGCGGCACGTACGACGGGTCGGACAGGACGGCGCGGACTTCCGCGTGACCGGTGATGAACATGGAACCGACCGTAGACCCCGGTCAGTTCGGCGCCGGCCGAAGCGTGCCGGCGGGGATCTCCAGCAGCGCCGACAGGCTCGCCAGGCCGTCGTCAGTGATCTTGAGCGCCCGCTGGCCGCCGATCCTGGTGACCCAGCCCGCCGCGAAGGCGTGGTGGCACAGCGCCGCCCCCGCGGTGCCCGCCAGGTGCGGGCGGCGCTCGGTCCAGTCGAGGCACGGCCTGGCCATCGGCCGCGTACGGCTGGCCTCCAGCGCGATGCCGAGCCCGGCGAACCAGTCGGCCCCCGACGGGCTCAGCGAGAAACCGGGTTCCAGCAGGCCACGGGACAGGAGCGCGTCGGTGACGGCGACGCCGAGCCGTCCGGCGAGGTGGTCGTAGCAGGTGCGGGCCCTGGCCATCGCGGCCGACGCGCTGGCCGCCCTGAGCGTGGCGGGGGCGGGGCCGGAGGCCGCGGGGGAGACGCGCGCGGCGAGGTCCTCGACGAGCTGCGCGGTGGCGGCGTCGGCCAGCCGTACGTAGCGGTGCCTGCCCTGCCGTTCCTCGGCGAGCAGCCCGCCCTGCACCATCTTGCTGAGATGCTCGCTGGCGGTGGAAGGGGCGACCTTGGCTGTCCTGGCGAGCTCGCCCGCGGTCCACGCCCGCCCGTCGAGCAGCGCCAGGCAGAACGCCGCCCTGGTCGGGTCGGCGATGAGCGCCGCGAACGCGGCGAGACCCTGAGCTGACATGCCTCTACGGTAGGCCGGTGAAGGTTCGGCGGGTGCCGAACCTTCACGCGGCTCTGGCGCGGTCGACGGCGGCCGGCCCGGCCTCGGGGGCCTTCACGGCGCCCGGCTTCCTGCCGGGCACGGGCACGGCGGCGGGAAGGCGGAAGTCGAGGTAGGCGGCCAGGCCCATCGCCACCACGAGGACGATCTCGGCCACGATCAGCGCGCGCTCCATGAGGCCGTAGTACGCGGCGCCGCCGATGAGCGGCGAGGTGAGCGTCGCCGGGTGCGCGGCGAGGTAGACCGCCAGCGTGATCACGGAGGTCACGGCCAGCGACCTGACCAGGTTCCACCGGGGGAGCGCGGCGCGCCCCCTGGCCAGGCTCCAGCCGGCGACCGGCAGGGAGGTGAACACCACCGCCGAGGCCCACCGGTGCAGCTCGCCCGACAGCGACTTGGCGGCGCCGGGGTCGGTCGGGAAGACCGCGCTCAGCATCAGGCCCGCCGCCGCGGCGATCATCAGCAGCCTGGTCGCCGCCGTGCGGGCGGGGTCGTTGACGGCCAGGCCGTAGGCGAGGAACAGGCAGCCGGAGGCCAGGGCCGTCATGCCGACCACGACCAGCGGCATCCCGCCGGGCACCAGCGCGTAGTCGCTGACCAGCGGCTGCGCGGGCAGCGCCAGGTGCGCGTGGGCCAACGCCGCCAGGCACACCACCGCCGCGACCAGGGGAGCCACCAGGATCATCGGGCGACCTCGGCGTAGATCTGCTCGAAGCGGGCCAGCGACGCCTGGTGGTCGTGGGTCAGCGCCAGCTCGCGGCTGGCCCGGCCCGCCCTGGCCCGCAGGTCGGCGTCGGCCAGCAGCGCGGTCAGATGCCCCGCCAGCTCCATCACGTCGCCCGGCTCGAACAGGTACCCGTTGTCCTCGACCAGGTGCGGCAGCGCCATCGCGTTGGCGGCGACCACCGGCAGCCCGCTGGCCATGGCCTCCAGCGTGGCGATGCTCTGCAGCTCGGCCACGCCCGGCATGGCGAAGACGTCGGCGGCGGCGAACACCTGCGGCATCGTCTCGTCGGGCACGAACCCGAGGAAGAACACCCGGTCGCCGACCCCGATCCTGCCGGCCAGCCGCTCCAGCTCGGCCCGCTGGTTGCCCTTGCCCACCAGCGCCACCTGCGCGTCGGTCTCGTTCAGGACGTATGGCAGCGCCCGCACCAGCTCGTCCAGGCGCTTCTCCTCGTCGAGCCGTCCCACGAACAGCACGGTCTCGCGGTCGGGCAGGCCGAACGCCTTGCGCGCCCACGCCTTGGGCTCGGCGTGCGGGTGGAACCTGGTCAGGTCGATCCCGCAGGAGACCGCCTCCACCTCGCGCGAGAAGCCCTGGTCGGTCAGCAGCCCCGCGGCCAGCGGCGTCGGGGTGGTGATGTGGTCGGCGCGGGAGAAGATCCGGCTGAAGTCGCGCCACGCCAGCCGGCCCGCCGACTCCCGCAGCCGGGCCGGGATGTGCGCGAACTGGAAGAGGTTGTCGGGCATGAAGTGGTTGGTCGCCACGACGGGCACGCCGTTCCTGCGCGCGGCGGCCATCGCCGCCCTGCCGACCACGAAGTGCCCCTGGGCGTGCAGCACGTCGGGCTCGATGGCCCTCACCAGGCGGTCGAGCCTGGTCGGCACCGTCACCCGCATCGTCGGGTGGACCAGCAGCGGCGCCGAGCGCAGCCGGTGCACGACCACGCCGTCCTCCACCGAGGCCTTGGCGGGGCCCTCGTCCGACTGGCAGATCACGTGGACGTCGTTGCCGCGCTCGGCCAGCCCGGTGGCCAGGCGATGGGTGAAGACGGCGGCGCCGTTGACGTCGGGCGGATAGGTGTCGGTGGAGATCAGCACGCGGCGCGGCCTGGCGGGCACGGAGGCGAGCGCCGGGCGGGTGGTCTCGGTGGAGACGAGCGGCATGGCCATGGTGGGGGACTCCTGGGAGTTAGGAACGTGATTCGAGGGGGGTGGTGCGAGCGAGCGCGATCGTGCCCACCGCCGTGAGCGCGGCGGCCGCGATCGGGGCGACACCCTGGGGGAGGGGCTCGCCGAGCAGGAGGGCGCCGAAGGCGACGGCGGTCAGGGGGTCGGCGATCTGCAGCGAGGCGAAGGACACGCCGAAGTGGCCGACGGCGTAGGCCCGCTGCAGGAGCACCAGGGCGAGCAGGGCGGGAACCGGCAGCGCCAGCAGGTACCACCAGTTCCACGCCCCGTCGACCAGGACGCGCATGAGGGTCGCGGTCGCGCCGTACAGCACGCCCGCGCTGGTGGCCAGGAGCGCGGCCCGTCCCGCAGGGGAGGCGGCCCTCGCGCCCGCCCACAGCAGCACCGCCGCGACGCCCGCGACCGCGAGCAGCGTGGCGGCCCCGTGCGGGCTCAGGTACGTGGGGCCGTCGTGCGAGGGGACCAGCAGGACCAGCCCGATCAGGCCGATGGCGACCGTGGCCGCCGCGGCCAGTTCCCCCCGGGACGGCCGCCGCCCGTGCAGGGCGGCCGCGATCGGCAGGGCGAACAGGAGGCTGGCCACGCCCATCGGCTGGACGACGGTGAGCGGGCCGAGGCCGAGGGCCACGATGTGCAGCCCTCCGCCCACGAGGATCGACGCCCCGCCCGCGAGCCAGCGGGGCTTTCTGAGCAGGGCCAGCAGGCCCGGCTTGGCCGAGCCCACCGCCTCGAACTGCTGGAGAGCGGCGCCGAGTGCGAAGAACAACGAGCCGAACAGGGCCACGGCCGCGGCCAGCACAGTCATGCGCACTCCTTTCACCTGGATGAAGACATGTGGAGGTGTCCGTGAGGTCTCCGCTCAGGGACAGGGGGGCGAACAGTCAGGACTCTCCTTCGGCGCCCTGCGCGGCAGGGACGAGCGCCCGGTGAGAACCCGGTGAACGCCGCTTGCGCAGCCAGCGGACCAGCTCGACGACCATGGTGATCGTCACCGCGATGCCGAGGCCGAGCAGCAGGCCCTTGATCGGGTCGTTCTCGAAGGCCATGCCGCCGAAGAAGCCGATCAGCGTCGAGTAGACCGCCCACGACCCGGCCGCGATCGCGTCGAAGAACGCGAACGAGCCGCGCGGATAGCCGACCCCGCCCATGGTGAGCGTGGCCGCGGTCCTGCCGCCGGGGATGTAGCGGGCCACCACGAGCAGCAGGCCGCCACGCTCGGCGAGTGCCTGCTGGGCCCACGTGAAGGCCTTCTTGCCCCGCAGCCGGCGGCCCGCCTTGCTGCCGATGAAGTAGGAGATGTGGTCACCGGTGAAGGCGCCCAGCGCGGCCACGACCATCACCAGCCACAGGTTCGGGTCACCCGTGGAGGCCGCGAACACGCCCGCGGTGATGACAGCCGTCTCGGCGGGCACGACGGGGAAGAACCCGTCGAGCATCGCCAGCGCGAACAGCGCGACGTACAACCATGGCGAGGTCATCACCTGGTTGAGCAGGTCGAGAATGGCATGGGACATGTGTGCGCTCCGGTCTGTGGAGGGAGTTCTCTCAGAGTGGCGGCGGATCACCCTGGCGACATCGGGGAACGGCCCCCGGCCGGACCCCGGCCGTCCCCTGGAAATCTCAGGGATCTACCTCCTCGAACCTAGGGATCGATCAGGTCCGCCCACATCGGACGATCGGTACGCACGACCCCCTACTTTCGTCATGTCCCTCGATCCAACTCGGGAAGGAGACCTCGCACACTGGTGTGAGGGTGGAGATCGACGGTGAGGCTGGCACCACCATCTCCGGTAGGCCGGGCGATACCCTGACTTTCGGCAGAGGTGCCGCCAGGGCCCGGCCCGATAGCGTCTCCCGCATGCGCCGCACGCCCCGCCACCTGCTCCACGACGTGCTCCTGTGGCTCGTCATGTCCGTCCTGGCCGCCGCCGCGGGACCCGACCCCTTCGCCGACCCCGGCCGCTTCCTCGCGGTGACGGGCGGGCGCGTGCTGCTTCTGGCCCTGGCGATCGCGGTGGGCCGGCCGTGGCCGCTCGCCGCGGTCGTGATCCTGCTGCCGGTGGGACCCTGGCAGTTCGACGAGGGCCTGGCCACCGCCGACTGGGACTTCAGCCGGGGGCAGGCCACCGGCGACCAGCTGTGGCCGCTGTCGCTGGTCGCGGTGAAGATCTTCCCGCTCACGCCGACCACGCCGGCCGTGATCTGGTACGCCTACCTGACCGGGCGCAGGACCGCGCGCGCCTGGCCGGCCGTGGCCGTTCTCGGCGCGGCCACCGTCGTCGGCTCGGGCGTCGTGCTGGCGCAGGGCGGCCAGCCGCGGCTGTGGGTCACGATGGTGTCCGGGCTCGCCGGCTTCTACGTCCTGCCGTACCTGCTGGGGGCGCTGCGGCGGCGGCTGGTGCACCAGCGGGCGCGGGCCGGCGAGGCCGCGGCGGCGCAGGCCAGGATGCGCGAGCGGGCCCGCATCGCGCACGAGATGCACGACTCGCTCGGGCACGACCTGGCCCTCATCGCGGTGCGCGCGGCGGGCCTCGAGATCGCGCCTGGACTCGCTCCGGCGCAGGCCAAGGCCGCGGGGGAGTTGCGGGTGGCGGCGGCGGAGGCCACGGAACGGCTGAGGCAGATCGTGGGGCTGCTGCGCGAGGACATCGACCCCGCCCCGCTCGCGCCCGTCGACGAGGACGTCGCCGCCCTGGTCGAGCGGGCCAGGGGCTCGGGGATGGAGGTCATGGCGGAGATCGCGCCGGGTCCCGTGCCCGCGCTGGCGCACCGGGTGGTCCAGGAGGGCCTGACCAACGCCGCCAAGCACGCCCCCGGCGCGTGGGTGCGGGTCTCGGTCGCGCCCGGGCGGATCTCGGTGCGCAACGGCCCCTCCCGCGGCCGGCCCACCGCGGTCCCGGGCGGCATGGGCCTCACCGGACTGCGCGAGCGCGTCCGGCTGGCCGGCGGCACGATGACGGCGGGCCCGGCCGGCGAGGGCTTCGAACTGGTCGTCGTCCCTCGCGCGGGGGAGGAGGATCCCCGCGTCGCGTGAGGCCGGAGGCGCCGCCGCCGGGCAGATTGGGCGGCATGGACGCTCCCCGCGCAGGAATCGGCAGGATCACCGCCGCGATCGTCGCGATGGCCGCGACCCTGCCCTACCTCACCATCAAGATCCTCTGGCTGACGGGCCGCCCGGTCGGCGTGGTCGACCTTTCGCTGATGGACTCGGGCGCGATGACCGGGCTCAACGCCATGACCTTCGGCATGGACCTGGTCGGCCTGTGCCTCGCGCTCGCCTTCACCACGCGGTGGGGGATGCGCCTGCCGGCGTGGCTGGTGCTGCTGCCCATCTGGGTCGGCACCGCCCTGCTGTCCAAGATCGTCGTCGCGCTGCCGCTGGCCCTGCTGATCGAGGGACCGGGCACCTTCCACGGCGGCCCGATGGTGGAGGGCTGGGTCTACCTGATGGTCTACGGCGGTTTCTCGCTGCAGGGCGTGGGTCTCACCGTCGCCTTCGCCCTCTACGCCCGCGCCAGGTGGCCGTGGGCCTTCCGGTACGGCAGGGCGCGGACGGCCGTGGCGTTCCAGCACGTCGTGGGCCGCGGCAGCCTGCTGGTGGCGCTGGTCGTCGGCGCCGTGGACGTGTACTGGGCCTGCGGCGGCACCGCCGGACTCGACCCCGCTGTGACGGCCGCGCGGAACCTGCCGGGAAGCGTCGTGCAGGCCCTCGGCGGAGCGCTCGTCATCGCCGGCGCCGCCGGTTACCTGGCCCTGCTGCGCGGGCACGCGTGGTGGTCGACGGCCGTGGCGTGGCTGGGCAGCGGCCACCTGTTCGCCTGGGGCCTCTACGAGATGATCATCATGGTGACCGCCGGCCCGCTGGCCGCCGAGGTGCCGATGGTCGCGCCCCACCTGGTGACGCTGTTCGCCATGCTGACCGGCCTGACGCTGGGGCTCGGTGGCGCGTTCCTGCTGATCGAGAAGTCAGGCGGGAGCGTGGCTGAGGCGGCGCAGCACCCGCTTGAAGGTCCACAACGAGAAGGTGATCGCGAACCCGCTGATAGCGGCCACCGCTGAGGTGCGCAGCAGCATGTAGGCGCCGATGGACTCGTTGAGGAAGAGCCAGATGCTCACGGTGGAGTTGGCCATCAGCACGAACGCCCACAGCAGCGTGATCCTGGCGAAGAACCTGCGCATCCGCTCGTGCTTCAGCACCGCCTGCGGCAGGTGGATGTAGTCGAGGGTGAGCTTCTGGACCATCGGCCTGTTCAGCCTGACCGAGGCGAGGAAGATCATGCTGATGCAGATGGTCCCGAACTCGGGCGTCAGGAAGAAGACGGCGTTGTTGCCGGTCCACAGCGCGACCAGGGCCCGCGCGGTGATCGCGACCGCGGCCAGGAACATGGTCGCGGGCACCCGTACCTTCCTGACGAGCCGCCATCCCACGCCGAGGTAGACCCACGACACCGCCGCGATCAGCGCGCCATTCTCGCCCAGGATCATGAGGGCGGTGTAGAAGACGGCGAGCGGAGCGACGACTCCTTCGAGCAGGCGGGGGATCGCCTGCCTGGCCAGGGCGGTCAGACGTGGCAGCACGACAGGGGGATGGTTCAACTCTGCTCCGTAGGTCGGCCCACGAGCAGCGCCTACCCCTGGCTGGCGGGATCAGGCATCGTCGGACGCTGTCGTCGGGTTGCGGGACGGATTACCCCGGCGCGCAGGGGCGCGCCGCTGGCTTACCGTACCTGACGTCCGGGAGTGCCACTGTCAGATTGTGCACATTCGGCACTTGCTGATCTTGCCGTGGCTATATGTCGCATCTGTCATGGTTTGCGGAGAAACGATTACCCCAGGCTGGCCGTGGCGAGCTTGGCGCCGAAGCCGAGGAACAGCGCGCCGACCCCCGAGGTGAGGGTGGCCGACAGCTTCCGCCTGGCGCGGAACTGCCCGGCCAGGAAGGTCCCGCCGAAGATCAGCGCCGACAGGTAGAGCGCGCTGAACAGCTGGATGATCGCCCCCAGGATGAGGAACGGCACCGCGGGCGTGCCGTACGAGGGGTCCACGAACTGGATGAAGAAGGAGACGAAGAACAAGATCGCCTTCGGGTTCAGCAGGCTGATCGTCAGCGCCTTGCGGAAGGGGTTCGGTCCGCGCTCGTCCACCAGCACGGCGACCGGGACGTGAGCCGGGTCGGCGGAGCGCCACGCCTTCCACGCGCCCCTGATCATCTGGAGGCCGATCCACGCCAGGTAGCCCGCGCCCAGGTACTTCACGACCGTGAACAGCACCGGATTCGAGCGCAGCAGCGACGCCGCGCCCGCCGCCGCGAGCACCATGAGGACGGTGTCGCCGACGAAGACGCCCATCGCCGCCTTGTAGCCCTCACGCACGCCGCGCTGGGCGGCGAGGGCGAGCACGTAGAGCGAGTTGGGGCCGGGCAGCAGGATGATGAAGAAGGCTCCCGCCACATATGTCCAGAGATCGGTCACACCGAAGAACATGGTCGCTCCTGCTCAAATGGGTCATTTCACAGTAGCGTGTCGCGTCTCCCGGCCGGTTTCGGAGCGGCCGGTACCGCAGGCCGCCGGGCGCCTGGCGGCGTCCCGGCGCCCCGTCCAGACACCGGTACGGCAGGACCGCCGGGGCCCGGTCCCGCCGGGCGGACGGCGCCGCCGATGGCCATAGGGTCTGACCATGAGCAGTGAGCAGGACGCGATCGACGTCATCCTCACCCAGTGGCGGCGCGAGCGTCCGGACCTCGACCTGTCGGCGATGGGCGTCTTCGGCCGCCTCGGCCAGGCGTCGCGGCTGGTGGAGTCGGCCGTGGAGGAGGTCTTCCGGCGCCACGGCCTGCGACCGGGCGAGTTCGACGTGCTGGCGGCGCTGCGCCGGTCGGGCCCGCCGTACACGCTGATGCCGTCGGAGCTGTCGGACGTGCTGATGATGTCGCGGGCGGGCATGACCAACCGCATCGACCGACTGGAGGCGGCGGGGCTGGTCGAGCGCAGCCTCGACCCCGCCGACCGGCGCAGCTTCCGCGTCTCGCTCACCGAGCGGGGCCGCGAGGTCATCGACGCCACCCTCACCGAGCACGCGGCCAACCTGGCGCGGCTGGCCTCCCGGCTCACCGAGCAGGAGGCCGGCACGCTCGACGCCATCCTGCGCGGCATGCTGCGCGCCTAGCGCGGCCCTGCGCGTGGCGCATCGGACGTACTTCGTCAAGGCCGTCAGCGTTCCTGTCTGATGCCTGTCAATTTGGGCCTTGTGCCCGGGAGTGGTCAGACCTATTCTCCGATTGATCGTTAGTTAAGTTTCCTAATAAACCGGAGGGGCGATGCTCCGACCCGTCCGCTTCCTCGCGCTCACCGCCGTCCTCACCACCTGCCTGGCCGCGCCCGCCCTGGCCCAGGCGCCCTCCCGCCTCGAGGCGGAGAACGCGACCGTCTCCCAAGGGGCGGTCGAGTCCAATCACGCGGGCTTCAGCGGCACCGGCTTCGTCAACTACGACAACGTCCAGGGCTCCTACGTCGAGTTCACCGTGAACGCCGCCGCGGCGGGCACCGCCTCGATCGTGCTCCGCTACGCCAACGGCACCACCACCGACCGGCCGATGGCCGTCGCGGTCAACGGGACCAGCGTGACCAAGAACTTCCCCGGCACGGGAGCCTGGTCCACCTGGGCCTCGACGACCGTCACGGCGCCGGTGCACGTGGGCGCCAACACCGTCCGCGCCACCGCCACGACCGCCAACGGCGGCCCGAACCTCGACTACGCCGAGATCGACGTTGCCGCCCCGTCGAACGAGTACCAGGCGGAGAACGCGGTCATCTCGCAGGGCATCGTGGACACCAAGCACGCCGGGTACACCGGCACCGGCTTCGTGGACTACACCAACGTCGCGGGTTCCTACGTCGAGTTCACGGTCAACGCCGCCGCGGCCGGGAACGCGGCGCTGACCTTCCGCTACGCCAACGGCACCACCACCGACAGGCCGATGGCCATCGCGGTCAACGGGACCGGCGTGACCAAGGACTTCCCCGGCACGGGCGCGTGGAGCACATGGGCGGAGACCACCGTCACCGCGGCGCTGAACGCGGGCGCCAACACCGTCCGCGCCACCGCCACGACCGCCAACGGCGGACCGAACCTCGACAGGCTGACGGTCTCGGCCGCGGGCCCGCCCGACACCGAGAGCCCCTCCGTTCCCGGCAACCCGCGGGCGACGGCCACCACCTCCAGCTCCGTCACGCTGGCGTGGGACGCCTCGGCCGACAACAGCGGGACGATCAAGGACTACCGGGTCTACGAGGGGTCGACGCTGAAGGCGACCGTCGGCGGCACGTCGGCCACGATCACCGGCCTGGCACCGTCGTCCACCCACACCTACACCGTGACCGCCCGTGATCCGTCGGACAACGAGTCGGGCAGGAGCGCCGCGGTCACCGCCACCACGCAGCCGGGCGGCACCGGCACGCCGGTGGAGGCCAACGGCCGGCTCCAGGTGTGCGGGGTACGGCTGTGCAACGAGCGCGGCGAGCAGATCCAGCTGCGCGGCATGAGCTCGCACGGCCTGCAGTGGTACTCGCAGTGCCTCAACACCGCCTCGCTGGACGCGCTGGCCACCGACTGGAAGGCCGACGTCCTGCGGATCTCGATGTACATCCAGGAGGGCGGCTACGAGACCAATCCGCGGCTGTTCGCCGACCGGGTGCACAACCTGATCGAGATGGCCACGGCGCGCGGGATGTACGCGATCGTGGACTGGCACATGCTCAGCCCCGGCGATCCGACGGTGAACCTGAGCAGGGCCAAGACCTTCTTCACCGAGATCGCGCAGCGGCACAACGGCAAGAACAACCTGCTGTACGAGATCGCCAACGAGCCGAACGGCGTGTCGTGGTCGACGATCAGGAACTACGCCCACCAGTTGATCCCGGTGATCAGGCAGCACGATCCGGAGACGCCGATCCTCGTGGGGACCCGCGCGTGGTCGTCGCTCGGCGTCTCGGACGGGGCCGACGAGAGCGAGGTCGTCAACAACCCGGTCAACGCGACCAACATCATGTACACCTTCCACTTCTACGCCGCCTCCCACGGCTCGGAGTACCTGAACGCGCTGTCGCGGGCGGCCGACCGGATCCCGATGTTCGTCACGGAGTTCGGCACGCAGACGGCCTCGGGTGACGGCTCGAACAACTTCACCCGGTCGCAGCAGTACATCGACCTGATGGCGCAGAAGAAGATCAGCTGGGTGAACTGGAACTACTCCGACGACTCGCGCTCGGGTGCCGTCTTCACCTCGGGCACCTGCCCGAACGGCCCGTTCGCGGGTACCTCCAGGCTCAAGCCGGCGGGGGTGTGGGTGCGCGAGAGGGTGCGCGCCGACTAGGGAGACGGGTATTTACCTATAAAACCCACTGAGTTACTATGAATTAGCCGGTATCGAGGGCTCGCGCGGCTGGGGTGGCTGCGCGGGCCCTTCCGGACGGCAAGATGTGCGTATGCGTGTGGCGATTCTCGGTCCGCTGGAGGTCGAGGGACCTGAAGGGCCGATCGAGATCGGCGGTGCCAGGGTCAGGGCCCTGCTGGCGCTGCTCGCGCTGGAGGAGGGACGGCTGGTCACCGCCGACCGGCTGATCGACGCGCTGTGGCCGGGCGAACCGCCCGCCAACGCGGCCAACGCCCTCCAGACTCTGGTCAAGCGGCTGCGCGCGGCGCTCAGGCCGTACGAGGCGGTGGAGAGCAGGCCGGGCGGCTACCGGCTGACCGCGCGGGTGGACGTGCGCCGCTTCCACGACCTGGTGGCCGCCGGCGAGCTGGAGGCGGCGCTGAAGCTGTGGCGCGGGCCCGCGCTGGCCGACCTGGCCACGGTGCCGCACCTGGCCAACGTGGCGGCGGCGCTGGAGGAGGACAGGCTCGCCGCGGTCGAGACCAGGGCCGAGGCGCGCCTGGCGGCGGGGCTGCCCGTGGACCTGGCGGCGGAGGTGGCCGCCCACCCGCTGCGCGAACGGCTGTGCGCGATCGTCGTGCGCGCCATGGCCGCCGCCGGGCGGCAGGCCGACGCGCTGGCGCTCTTCGAGCGCACCAGGGCGCGCCTGGCCGACGAGCTGGGCGTCGATCCCGGCCCCGAGCTGCGCGCCGCCCATCTGGCGGTGGTGTCGGGGGACCTTCCTGCGGCCCCGCCGGCCGGCCGGCCCCCTGTCCAGCCGGTCGGCCAGCCCGCCGTACGGCATCGCCGCCCGGGCGTGAAACGCCCGCTGACCAGCTTCATCGGCCGCGAGGAGGAGCTGGAGGAGCTGACCGGGCTGCTGGCGACCTCGAGAATGGTCTCCATCGTCGGCCCCGGCGGCGCCGGCAAGACCAGGCTGGCGACGGAGGCGGCACTGCTGGCCGAGGAGGCGTGGCTGGTCGAGCTGGCCGCCGTCACCGACCCGGCCGACGTGCCCGGCGCCATGCTCGACGCGCTCGACCTGCGCGGCACCGACCGGCCGGCGCTGGGCGCGGCGGAGAAGGTCAGCCCGGCCGACCGGCTGGTGGGCGCGCTCGCCGGCCGCAAGGCGCTCATCGTGCTCGACAACTGCGAGCACCTCGTGGCGGCGGCGGCCATGCTGGCCGAACGGCTCCTGATCGAGTGTCCCGGCCTGAGGGTGCTGGCCACCAGCAGGGAGCCGCTCGGCGTGCAGGGGGAACGGCTGGCGGCCATCCCGCCGCTCGAGCTGCCGCCCGAGGGGGCGCGGCCGGGCGTGGCGGCGGCGTCTCCGGCGGTGCGGCTCCTGCTCGACCGGGCCAGCGGCGTCAGGCTCGACGAGCGGAACGTGGCCGCGATCGTGGCCATCTGCCGCAGGCTCGACGGGATGCCGCTGGCGATCGAGCTGGCCGCGGCCAGGCTGCGCACGATGACGCCCGTCCAGCTGGCCGACCGGCTCGACGACAGGTTCAGGCTGCTGACCGGCGGCAGCAGGACGGCGCTGCCCCGGCAGCAGACGTTGCGCGCGGTGGTCGAGTGGAGCTGGGACCTGCTGACCGAGGAGGAACGGGCGCTGGCCGAGAGCTTCGCGGTGTTCCCGGGCGGAGCCACGCTGGAGGCGGTCGAGGCCGTGTGCGGGGCGGGGATCGAGGTGCTCGGCGCGCTGGTGGACAAGTCGCTGGTCAGGATGGACGCCCAGGGCCGTTACACGATGCTGGAGACGATCAGGGCCTACGCCATGGACGGCGGCCGGCAGCCGCGCAGGGCGCACGCCGTCCACTTCGCGGAGCTGGCCGAGGCGGCGGTGCCGCACCTGCGCACGGCCGAGCAGCTGGTGTGGATCGAGCGGCTGGCCGCCGAACGCGACAACCACGCGGCGGCGTTGCGCTGGGCGCTCGACACCGGCGAGGTGGAGCTGGCGCTGCGCCTGTGCGGGGCGCTGACCTGGTACTGGTGGCTGTGCGGCTACCGGGCCGAGGGCGAGGCGTGGGCCACGCAGGTGATCGAGCTGGCCGAGCGGGCGGGCGACGGCCCGCCGCCGGGGCTGGCGGCCGCCTACGCCGCCTGCACCTTCGGTGTCGGCACCCGGTTCATCGGGCGGCTGCTGAACGAGCCCGACGCGCTGGGGCGGATCCTGGACGACCTGGAGCGGGTGATCGTCCTGGCTCGCGCGGAGGGCCCCGTCCATCCGATGCTGTGGCTGGGCAGGGCCGTGCTGGCCGCGATGACGCGGCAGGAGGAGCGCCTGGCTGAGCTGCTGGACGAGTACGTCGCGGCCGAGGACCCGTGGCTGTCGAGCGCCGCGCTGATGATCAGGGGCGGCTGGCGGTCGGCCCACCCGCTGGCGGAGGACGATCTGGAGCGGGCGGTCGCCGGGTTCAGGCGGGTCGGTGACCGGTGGGGCCTGAGCGAGTCGCTGCTGACGCTGGCCGGGGCGCGGGTCATTCGCGGCAAGCCGGCCGCCGAGCTGATCGCGGAGGCGGGGGCGCTCACCGTGGGATGGGTGAGCGTCGAGGACACGATCACCACGCTCACCACGGTGGCGCTGCTGCGCGCCCAGGGCGGCGACGCGGAGGGCGGCGCCGCCGACCTGGCCAGGGCCAGGGCGGTCGTCTCGGGTGAGACGTCGCAGCAGGTGCTGCTGCACCTGCGGCTCGGCGAGGCCGAGCTGGCGCGGCTGGCCGGGGACGGAGCGGCGGCGCTGGCACGCTACGAGGAACTTCTCGCCGCGCTGCCCGCGATGAGCGACGTGCTGCCGCAGCAGGTGAGCTGGGCGCGCACCTCCTACGGCAGGGCGCTGCTGGAGGCGGGCGACCCGCAGGGCGCCAGGGAGCAACTGCGGCTGGCGGTGGAGACCTTCGGGGCGGCGCCGGACCTGCCGATCCTGGCCGCCGCGCTCGCCGGTTTCGCCCAGGTGGCGCTGGCCGACGGCGACGCCGAGCGGGCCGCCGTCCTGCTCGGAGGGGCGAGCGCCGTCCACGGCGGTGTCGGCGGAGGGGGCGCCGAGATGGCCAGAACCGCCGCCGACACGCGTGCCGCGCTCGGTGACACGGCCTTCGAGGCGGCGTTCGGGCGCGGCGGGCGCATGTCCCGTGATCAGCTGACCCGCCTGGCGTAGGCGCGCAGCGCCAGCGGCACGAACACCGCGGCGATGGCGGCGGCCCAGCCGAGGGTGAACCACACGTCGGCGGCCTGCGTGCCGCCGACCATCAACCCGCGCAGCGCGGACGCCAGGTGCGAGACGGGGTTGACGTTCATCCACCACACCAGCCAGCCGGGCAGGCCGGTGGCCGGGATGAAGGCGGTGCTGCCGAAGGTGAGCGGGAGCAGGACGGCGCTGGCCATGCTCTGCATCGTGGTCACGGACTTCGTCACCAGCCCCAGGTAGGCCGACGCCCAGCTCAGCGCGAAGGCGAACAGCACCATCAGCCCGACGGCGGCCAGCGCCTCCAGCGGGCCGGTCCGGATCCTGAAGCCCACGACGTAGCCGATCAGCAGGGACATCATGATGGTGACCATGAGCGTGGCCAGGTCGGCCAGGATCCGGCCGGCGAGGGGCGCGGCCCTGGCGATCGGCATCGTCCTGAACCGGTCGAACACCCCGTTGCCGATGTCGGTGGCCAGGTTCATGCCGGTGCCGATGGTGGTGATCAGCGCCACCTGGGTGAGGACTCCGGGCAGCATGTACTGCACCGCGCCCGCCCTGTCGCCGCCCGAGCCGCCGAACAGGTAGACGAACACCACGATCATGAAGATCGGTTGCATCAGCAGGCCGGCGAGCTGGCCGGGGCTGTTCCTCAGCGGGACGAGGCTGCGCCAGGCGAGGGTGAGGCTCTGCGAGATCACTTCGATGCTCCTGTCAGGCTGAGGAAGACGTCGTCGAGGGAGGGCAGGCGCAACGCGTGCTCGGCGAGCACGATGCCCGCCTCGTCGAGCTTCCTGAGCAGCGCGGGCGCCTCGGCCAGGTCGTGGACGGGCACGCTGAGGCCGCCCATGATCGCGGTGATCCGCTCCGCGTCGGGCTCGTGCAGCGGCCTGACCTCCAGGCGGTGCCCGCCCGCCTTGGCCTTGAGCTCGCCGGGGGTGCCGGAGGCGGCCACGCGGCCACCGTCGATCAGCAGGATGTCGTCGGCGAGCTGGTCGGCCTCGTCCAGGTACTGCGTGGTCAGCAGCACGGTCACGCCGTCGGCGACCAGCTCCCTGACCACCTGCCACAGCTCGTTGCGGGCGTGAGGGTCGAGCCCGGTGGTGGGCTCGTCGAGGAAGAGCACGCGGGGGCGGCTGACCAGGCTGGCGGCCAGGTCCAGGCGGCGGCGCATGCCGCCGGAGTACCCGCCGGCCTTCCTGCCGCCGGCCTCGCTCAGCCCGAACCTGTCCAGCAGCTCGGCGGCCCTGGCCCTGGCCGCGTCGCGGGGCAGGCCGAGCAGGCGGCCCATCATCACCAGGTTCTGCGTGCCGGTCAGCTGCTCGTCGACCGAGGCGTACTGCCCGGTCAGCCCGATCAGCTCGCGCACCCGCGCGGCCTGGGCGCGCACGTCGAACCCGCCGACCGTGGCCCGGCCCGCGTCGGCGGCCTGGAGGGTGGCGAGGATGCGCACGGCCGTGGTCTTGCCCGCGCCGTTCGGGCCGAGGACGCCGAGCACCGTCCCGGTCCTGGCGCGCAGGTCGATCCCGGCCAGGGCCACCTTGTCGCCGTATCTCTTGACCAGCCCTTCGGCTTCGATCGCATACGTCATGCCCGCTACGGTGCCGCCGGCCGCTGGCAGTGCTCTGGCAGGTGCCTGGCAGGCGGCCTGTCAGGTCAGTCCGGGATGCCTGCCAGCGGGTGGACCCGGTGCGCGACGACCTCGGACAGCGTGATGACGGTCGTGCTGCGCCGTACGCCCGGGATGGTCAGCATGCCGTCGATCACCCGCTGGACGTGCTCGTTGTCGCGCCCGGCGATGCGGCACCAGACATCGCCCGGGCCGGTGACGATGTAGGCCTCCAGCAGCTCGGGGATGGCGTGCAGGGCGGAGGAGATGTGCTCGCGGGCGGCCTGCTCCACCTCCAGGGTGGTGAAGGCCTGCACCGGATAGCCGAGCGCGGTGGGGGAGAGGGCCGGGCCGAAACCGCTGATCACGCCGTCGGCGGCCATCCGGTCGAGCCGCGCCTGCACGGTGCCGCGCGCCACGCCTGCCAGGCGGGCGATCTCCAGCAGGCCGGTGCGCGGGCGGTCCCGCACCAGGCGCAGGATGAGCAGGTCGAGATCGTCGAGTCCGGTACGGCGTGCTGGCAATCTGGCTCCTTGGCGGGCCTTTGGCTGGCTATTCGCCAGGATAGAGGGCGCGGTGTTGTCATCATCGTCACCGCTGCGGACACTGCGGTCCATGGAGCACAGGTATCCGTTCGTCCCCTACGCGGCCGACCGTCTCGACGAGGCGGAGATGGTGCGCCGGGGCCGTGCCTTCTACGAGCACGTCGACCGGCGGCGCAGCGTGCGCTTCTTCAGCGCCGAACCCGTGCCGAGGGAGTGCGTCGAGCTGGCCGTCATGGCCGCCAACACCGCTCCGTCCGGCGCCCACCAGCAGCCGTGGAAGTTCGTGCTGATCGGCGATCCCGCGACCAAACGGCGGATCCGGCAGGCGGCCGAGGTCGAGGAGCGCCAGAACTACGAGGGCGGCAGGCTGACCTCCGAGTGGCGGCAGGCGCTGGCGCCGCTCGGGACGACCTCCGACAAGGGCTACCTCGAGGTGGTGCCGTGGATCGTGGTGTGCTTCGCCGAGAAGTACGGCGTGCGCGCCGACGGCAGCAGGGTGAAGCACTACTACGTCAACGAGAGCGTGGGCATCGCCTGCGGCCTGTTCATCACCGCGCTGCACACCATGGGCCTGTCGACGCTGACGCACACGCCCAACCCGATGGCCTTCCTCAGCGAGATCTGCGCGCGGCCGGGCAACGAGCGGCCCTACATCCTGTTCCCCGTCGGCCACGCCGCGCCCGACGCGGAGGTGCCCGACCTGCGGCGGAAGCCGTTGGACGAGGCGCTGGTCCGCTTCTGAAAATTTGGGCCTTTTCCGGTTGTGCGAGCTTCTTCACTCTCGGTGCAGACGCCCGTCAAGCCTGAGGAGGCTGAAGGTGAGAAGTCGATTAGTCATCCTGCTGTCCGTTCTGGCCCTGATCTGCCTGACCGGCGTGACAGGGGCAGGGGCGAGCGCGGAACCGCCGCCCAACAAGCAGTACAGGGTGCAGGGGCCGGCCGACGCACGGGAGCGCAGCGCCGTGGCATCCACGGGCGCGGCGATCAACGAGGTGGCCGCCGACTCGGTGGTGGTGAGCGCGACCGCGGACGAGGTCGCCGCGATCAAACGGCTCGGCTACCGGGTCGTGGAGCTGCCGTCCCCGTTACCCCCGTCCGGTGTGCGGGCCGCTGACTTCCCTCCGTCCGACTCCGGCTACCACAACTACGCGGAGATGACCGCGGACGTGGACGCGCTGGTGGCCGCGCATCCGGCGATCGCCGGCAAGTTCGTCTACGGCACCTCCTACGAGGGCAGGCCGCTGATCGGCGTCAAGATCAGTGACAACGTGGGCTCCGACGAGGCCGAGACCGAGGTGCTCTTCACCGCCCACCAGCACGCCCGCGAGCACCTCACGGTCGAGATGGCGCTGTACATCATGCACCTGCTCGCCGAAGGCTACGGCACCGACTCGCGCATCACCGACCTGGTCAACACCCGCGAGATCTGGATCATGCCGGACCTCAACCCCGACGGCGGCGAGTACGACATCGCCACCGGCTCCTACCGGTCGTGGCGCAAGAACCGGCAGCCCAACTCCGGCTCCACGGCGATCGGCACCGACATGAACCGCAACTGGGGCTACAACTGGGGCTGCTGCGGCGGCTCGTCCGGTTCCCCCTCCAGCGACACCTACCGCGGCGCGTCGGCCGAGTCCACTCCCGAGGTGCGGGCGGTGGCCGACTGGGTGCGCGGCCGCGTCGTCGGCGGCGTGCAGCAGATCAAGTCGCACATCGACTGGCACACCTACAGCGAGCTGATCCTGTGGCCCTACGGCTACACCTTCAACGACACCGCGCCCGGCCTGACGCAGGACGACAGGGACGCGCACGCCACGCTCGGCCAGAACATGGCCTCCACCAACAGCTACACCCCCGAACAGGCCAGCGACCTCTACATCACCGACGGCACGATCGACGACTGGCTGTGGGGCGTCTACAAGATCTTCAGCTTCACGTTCGAGATGTACCCGACGGGGGCGAGCCCCGGCTTCTACCCGCCTGACGAGCAGATCGTCCCGCAGACCACACGCAACAAGGAGGCCGTGCTCCGCTTCCTCGAGTACTCCGACTGCGTCTACCGGATCATCGGCAAGGAGGCCCAGTACTGCGGCACGGGCGGCGGGACCACGATCTACTCCGACACCTTCGAGAGCGCGACGGGCTGGACGGCGAACCCGGCCGGCACCGACACCGCGACGACCGGCCGGTGGGAGCGCGGCGACCCCGCGGCGACCACCTCCTCCGGCGCCAAGCAGCTCGGCACCACGGTCAGCGGCGTCAACGACCTGGTGACGGGGCCTCTGGCGGGCACGTCGGCGGGTGACTACGACATCGACGGCGGCGTGACCACCATCCAGTCACCACCGATCACGTTGCCGGCCTCGGGCACGCTCAACCTGTCGCTGTCGTGGTACCTGGCGCACGGCTCGAACTCCTCCACCGCCGACTACTTCAGGGTGCGGGTGGTCGGCTCCACCACGACCACGGTCGTCAACCAGCAGGGCGCCGCCACCAACAGGAACGGCGCGTGGACGGTGGCGACCGCCAACCTGAGCTCGCACGCGGGCCAGACGGTCAGGATCGTCGTCGACGCGGCGGACGCCTCCACCGCCTCCCTGGTCGAGGCGGGCGTCGACGATGTGAAGATCACTCACACGCCGTAGCCGAAACCCGGTCACAGTCCCACCCCTTCCGGCTTCCTCGCAGGCCGGGAGGGGTGGTTTTTTGGGTCTTGTAAGGGATCGGTGTCAAGGCTACGATCGCGACAACTCTTAGGAAACTTTCCTAAAAGAAATCATGAAAGACGCCCCACGGACCCTCGCACACCCCCACCCCCCACACCCCACCTGCGACAACGGTCACGCTCCCCGCCCGGTCCCGCGGGGCAGCGCATCGCGCCGCGCCGTCCCGCCGGCCCGGGAGGTCGTCGCGCGGCGCGCCCTCGCCTGACTCGCCCTGACAGCCCCTGCAAAGGGCGCGCACCCCCCGAAAAGAAGGAACAGCGTGAGATTACGCGCATCAGTGGTAGCCCTGATCACCCTCGCCTTCGCCTTGGTCGCCCCGCCCGCGCACGCCGCCGGCCTCACCGCCACCTTCGCCAAAGCCGCCGACTGGGGCTCGGGCTTCGAGGGCAGGGTCACCATCACCAACGGCACCTCCGCCCCCGTCTCCTGGAACGTCCAGTTCGACGTGCCGGCCGGCCACTCCATCCCCTCGGCCTGGGACGCCACGATGTCCCGGAGCGGCCAGCACTACACCTTCACCGCGCCCGGCTGGGCCGGCCCGCTGGCCCCCGGCGCCACCACGACCTTCGGATTCAACGGCAGCCCCGGCAACTTCCCCGGCGTCACCGGCTGCACGATCAACGGCGCCTCCTGCGGCGGCGGCGAACCGCAGCCGGGAGTCCCCGGCCAGCCGGGACCGGCCACCGCCACCTCCACGACCTCGTCCATCTCCCTGTCCTGGGGTACGGCCGGCGGCACCGTCACCGGCTACCGGGTCTACGAAGGCACCACGCCGAAGGCCACGGTGACGGGCACCACCGCCACGATCACCGGCCTGGGCACCTGCGAGACGCACACCTACACCGTCAGGGCCTACAACTCCGTCGGCGAGTCGGCCGGACGCGACGTCACCGGCACCACGGCCGGATGCACCGCGGGCCCGCTGCCCCGGCACTTCCTCACCGGCTACTGGCACAACTTCGTCAACCAGGCCGTCGAGCTGAAGCTGTCGGCCGTACCCGACGAGTACGACCTGGTCGCGATCGCCTTCGGCGAGGCCACCGCCACCCCGGGCGAGGTCGTCTTCGGCGTCGACCCCGGCCTGGCGACCGCCGTGGGCGGTTACACCGACGCCCAGTTCAAGGCCGACGTCGCCGCCCTCCACCAGCGCGGCAAGAAGGTCATCCTGTCGGTCGGCGGGGAGGCGGGCCGCGTCCAGGTCGCCAGTGCCGCCGCGGCCACGAAGTTCGCCGACACCGTCCACGCCATCATGCAGGCCTACGGCTTCGACGGCGTCGACATCGACCTGGAGAACGGGCTCAACGCCACCTACATGGCCCAGGCCCTCAGGTCGCTGCGGGCGAAGGCCGGCTCCGGCCTGATCATCACGATGGCGCCGCAGACCATCGACATGCAGTCGACGGGCGCCGAGTACTTCAAGCTGGCCCTGTCGATCAAGGACATCCTCACCGTCGTCCACACCCAGTACTACAACTCGGGCTCCATGCTCGGCTGCGACCAGAACGCCGCCTACTCCCAGGGCACCGTCAACTTCATGGTCGCGCTGGCCTGCATCCAGCTCGAGAACGGCCTGCGCCCCGACCAGGTGGCGCTCGGCCTGCCCGCCGGCCCCGGCGCGGCAGGCGGCGGCGTCGTCGCGCCGAGCCTGGTCAACCAGGCGCTCGACTGCCTCGCCAAGCGGACCGGCTGCGGCACTTTCGTCCCTCCCCGCGCCTACCCCGACATCAGAGGCGCGATGACCTGGTCCATCAACTGGGACGCGAGCAACAACTGGAACTTCGCCAAGACCGTCAAGCCCCACCTCCAGGGAATGCCATGAGACGCATGATGCTCGCCTTGCTGGCCGCCTTCGCCCTCGCGGTCACCGGCCTCGCCACCTCCACGCCCGCCGCCGCGCAGGGCGTCACGGTCGCCGCCTATCCCGCGTGGCAGGCCTGGACGTCGTACACCATCGGCACCCGCGTCACCCACAACGGCGTCGACTACGAATGCCAGCAGGCGCACACCTCGCAGCCCGGCTGGGAGCCGCCCAACGTGCCCGCCCTGTGGAAGACGGTCTCCGGCGGCGGAGACACCACCCCACCCTCGGTGCCGGGCGACCTGCGCGCCACGGGCAGCACCTCCAGCAGCGTCTCGCTGGCGTGGAACGCCTCCACCGACAACGTCGGGGTCAGCGGCTACAACGTCTACCGCGGCTCCACGCTGGTGACCACGGTCACCGGCACCACCCACACCGACACCGGCCTGGCCTCGGGCACCAGCTACACCTACACCGTCCGCGCCCGCGACGCGGCCGGCAACCTGTCGGCCGCCAGCGCCGCGGTCACCGCCGCCACCTCCGGCGGCACCGGGGTGCCCGGCCAGCCGGGCGCGCCCACCGTCACCGGCGCCACCGACACCTCGATCTCCCTGTCATGGGGCGCGGCCGGCGGTACGGTGACCGGCTACCGCGTCTACGAGGGCTCGACCCAGCGCGCCCAGGTCAGCGGCACCTCGGCCACGATCTCCGGCCTCGGCGCCTGCACCTCGCACACCTACACCGTCAGGGCCTACAACTCCGCGGGCGAGTCCGGCTCCAGCGCCTCCGTCACAGGCTCCACCACCGGCTGCCCGACCGGGGCCCGCATGCCCGGCGCGCCCTACCTCTACATGGGCTGGGGCAACCCGCCCAACCCCGGCACCGTCATGGACGCCACCGGCGTGAAGTCCTTCACCATGGCCTTCATCCTGTCCAGCGGCGGCTGCACCCCCGCGTGGGACGGCAACCGGCCGCTGACCGGCGGCACCGACGCCCAGGCGATCTCCACGATCAAGTCGAAGGGCGGCAGCGTCCAGGTCTCCTTCGGCGGCTGGCAGGGCAACAAGCTCGGCCCGAACTGCTCGACGCCGCAGGCCTTCGCGGGCGCCGTCCAGCAGGTCATCAACGCCGTCGGCCCCGCGGTCGTCGACTTCGACATCGAGAACACCGACGAGTTCGAGAACTACACCGTGCAGGACCGCATCCTGAACGGCCTGAAGATCGTCAAGCAGAACAACCCGAACGTCAAAGTCGTCGTCACCTTCGGCACCACCAGGACCGGGCCGAACGCCCACGGCGTCCGCCTGGTCAACCGCGCCAGGGAGCTCGCGGTCCCGATCGACAACTACACGATCATGCCGTTCGACTTCGGCGGCTCGGACATCTACACCGACACCGTCAACGCCTCCGAGGGCCTGAAGAACACGCTGAAGACCGCGTTCGGCTGGACCGACGCCCAGGCGTACGCGCACATGGGCATCTCGGGCATGAACGGCCTGTCCGACCAGCAGGAGCTCACCACGCCCGCCACCTGGACCCAGATCACCACCTGGGCCAGGTCCAAGGGCCTGACCCGCCTGGCGTACTGGGCGGTCAACCGCGACCGGCCGTGCCCCCGGCGGCGGCGTGACCTCCAACTGCAGCGGCATCGCCCAGACCGAATGGGAGTTCACCAGGACCACCGCAGGGTTCTGATCCAGGCCCATCCCCGGCGCTCCCCCCTCCGGAGCGCGCCCCCCTGGCGCTCCCCTCCGGAGCGCCCGCCCCGCGCTCGCCCCTCCCGAGCGCGGGCCCGGCTCCCGTCCCGGGAGAGCTCGCCTCCTCTCCCGGGACGGGAGGCCGCACCCCCCACGCACCACGATCGAGGAACCGCACGCATGAACCTGAGCAAGCCCGCGGCCGCGGCCGCCCTCGCACTCGCCATGGCCGTGCTGCCCCTGACCCCCGCCCACCCCGTCACCGCCGCCGGCATCACCGCCGGCCCCGCCACCGGCACGGCCGCCGGCCCCGCCGCCAACCTCGCCGCCAACATCGCCGTCAACCCCGGCTTCGAGTCGGGCCTGGCCGGATGGACCTGCTCGCTGGCGACCACGGTCTCGAGCCCCGTCCACGGCGGCACCAAGGCGCTCCAGGGCAGCCCCGCGGGCACCGACTTCGCCCGCTGCGGGCAGACCGTCACCGTCCAGCCGAACACCGCCTACCAGCTGTCCGCCTGGGTTCAGGGCGCCTACGTCTTCCTCGGCGCCACGGGCACCGGCGTGAACGCCAGCACGTGGGGCGCGCCCGGCGCCACCTGGCGGCAGCTCACCACCTCCTTCACCACCGGCGCGAGCACCACCGCCGTGACCGTCCACCTCAACGGCTGGTACGGCCAGGGCCCCTACCTGGCCGACGACGTCGTGCTCGACGGCCCGGGAGGAGGCGGCGACACCACCCCGCCCACCGTGCCGGGCAACCTGGCCGTCGGCGGCCCCACCAGCAGCTCGCTCACCGTCACCTGGTCGCCGTCCACCGACGACTCCGGCACCGTCGCCCGCTACGAGATCTCCAGGGACGGCGCCGCCCCCACCCAGGTCACCGGCACCTCCCACACAGCCAGCAGGCTCAACCCGGCCACCACCTACCGGTTCAAGGCGCGCGCCTGCGACCCGTCGGGCAACTGCTCGCCGTACACGCAGGAGGTCAGCGGGACCACCTCGACCGGCGGCGGAGGGCCGAGCAGCAGGGTGATGGCCGGCTACCTGCACGCCTCGTTCGCCAACGGCTCCGGCTACGTCAGGATGGCCGACGTGCCCGCCGAGTGGGACTTCGTCAACCTCGCCTTCGGCGAGCCCACCTCGGTCACCTCAGGGGACATCAGGTTCGCCAGGTGTCCGGTCGCCGAATGCCCCAACGTCGAGTCCGAGGCCGACTTCGTCGCCGCCATCAGGGCCAAGCAGGCCGCGGGCAAGAAGGTGCTCATCTCCATCGGCGGGCAGAACGGGCAGGTCCAGCTCACCACCACCGCCGCGCGCGACACGTTCGTCGCGTCGGTGTCGGCGATCATCGACCGTTACGGCCTCGACGGCCTCGACGTCGACTTCGAGGGCCACTCGCTCTACCTCAACCAGGGCGACACGAACCTGAGCAACCCCACCACCCCCGTCGTGGTCAACCTGATCTCCGCGCTGAAGGCGCTCAAGGCCAGGTACGGCGCGCGGTTCGTGCTGACCATGGCGCCCGAGACGTTCTTCGTGCAGCTCGGCCACCAGTTCTACGGACCGGGCCCGAACGGCACCGCCGACCCCAGGAGCGCCTCCTACCTGCCGGTCATCCACGCGCTGCGCGACGACCTGACCCTGCTCCACGTGCAGGACTACAACTCCGGGCCGATCATGGGCCTGGACGGGCAGTACCACACGATGGGCGGGCACGACTTCCACGTGGCGATGACCGACATGCTGCTCGCCGGATTCCCCATCATGGGCAACGCCGGCAACGTGTTCCCCGCGCTCCGCCAGGACCAGGTCGCCATCGGCCTGCCCGCCTCGCCCAACGCGGGCAACGGGTTCACCACCGTCGCCGAGGTCCAGAAGGCGTTCACGTGCCTGGCCAAGGGCACCGGCTGCGGCTCCTACCAGCCGAGGGGGGTGTACCCGAACCTGCGGGGCCTGATGGCCTGGTCGGTCAACTGGGACCGGCACAACGGCTTCGAGTTCTCCCGCTCGCACCGGCCGTACCTGGACGGCCTGCGCTGACGGTGTGCTGATGGGCCGGGGGATCGCGGGCGGGAGTCAGCCCTCCTGCCCGCGATGCCTGACCATCACCGTCGGCTTCACATGATGTCCCGAGCCCGGCGGCCGGTAGATGGGCAGCGCCTCGCCGTACTCGTGCATCCAGTCATGGTCGACGAGCGTGTGCATGCGGCCCGTCAGGGTCAGCCACGGCATGCCCTCGGGCCGTACGGCCGGCCCCGGCACGGCGGCCAGCAGCGCCGCCGTCTCCGGGTAGTTGCGCTCCACGACGCGGCCGCCCACCATGTCCCTGCGCCTGCCCAGATGGTCGACCGACAGCTTCGCGAACGTCTCGGCCAGCAGCCCCACGTCGGGCAGCGGCACGTCGGCGTACTGGGAGGGGCCCACCAGCAGGTCCAGCTTCCCGTTGACCAGATGGTGCTCGAAACACGGGTCGGCCAGGTCGCCGTGCGCGAGCGTCAGCACCCTCGGCCAGTTGCGCGGGTCGTCAGGCTCGTCGCAGGCGCGGCGCCCCGGGTCGCCGTCCGGGTCGAGCGGGTTGCGGTCGTACTCGGGCGACATGTGCAGCCACCCCTCGCGCACCGCCTCGGCCAGCACCGGCCACGGCGCCCGGTCGTTGAACAGCCCCTCGCCCAGCTGCCAGGACAGCATGCCCACGTCGGTGCAGTCGTAGCGCCACCGGTCGGCGTGCAGGTAGAAGTAGAGCCCCGTCTCCACCACCCGCTCGCTCTCGGCCCGCGGCCCGCCCCAGCCGCCGCCGCGCACCCCGGCCGAGCCCGTCAGCACCAGCAGCGCGAGCATCGCCCGGTGCGCGGTGTCGGCGTGCTCGGTGCCCAGCCGTCCCGGCATGATCATGCACCTACCGCCGGTGCGCAGCGCGGTCTCGGCCAGCTCGCGGGCCACCTTCAGCGCCCGCGCGGCGCTGACACCGGTGATCGGCTCCTGCCAGCCCGGCGTGTACGGCTCCCGCGCGTCGTCGTAGCCGGCCGGCCAGGCGCCGGGAAGCCCGTCACGCGCCACGCCGTACTGGGCGAGCAGCAGGTCGTAGACGGTCGTGACCACATGGTCGCCGACCCGCATGACGGGCACGCCTCTGCGCAGCACGCCCGATCCCTCGTCGAAGCGGGGGAGCAGCAGCTCGACGCCGTCGCCGGCCGTGCCGTACACGGTGAGCGCCGGGTCGGTCTCCAGCGTCAGGTTCCAGCGGGCGGGATCGCGGCGCAGGCCCAGCGACCCGTTCGGCACCACGGGGGCGCCGTCGCCGTCGAGCAGCACCGTCTTCAGCGCGGCGGTGGGCGAGGTGTCGCCCAGGTCGGCGGCGGTGAGGAAGCGGTGGGCCACGTAGCCGTCGGCGCGCTCGCGCAGCCGCACGAGGAACGGCAGGTCGGTGCGCTGCTTGGCGTGCTCGGCGAACGCCGGCCGCTCCAGGTGGAACTCCTTCAGCAGCACGTGCCCCATCGCCATGGCGAGTGCGGCGTCGGTGCCCGAGCGCACCACGACGGTCTCGTCCGACAGCCGCATCGGGTGGCTGCCGATCGCGACCACCTTCTGCCCCGGGTAGCGCCCGGCCACCAGCCAGTGCGTGTCGGGTGAGCGGATCGCGCGGTCGTTCTCGCCCCACATGACCGCGTAGGCGGCCTGCTCCCAGTCGGCCGGCTCCGGCACCTCCGAGCAGGGGCCGAAGACCTGCGCGGCGACCAGCGGCTGGTCGAACAGGACCGTGCCGCCGATCAGGCCGACGAACCTGGCGATCATGGATGTGGAGTGGGCGGCGACCCGATCGGGGCCGTAGGCGGCGATCGTGTGCACGTGGGCGGCGGCGACGATCTCGGCGACCTCGTCGTCGCCGAGCGGTGCCACCTCGCCGCCCCTGCCGCGCTGGTAGGCCTGCCGTACCTGTGGATTGGCTGTGAGTTGCGCCCAGGCCGCGACAGGGTCGGCGACCCTGCCTCTCGCCTCCCGGTAGAGCCCGACCAGCAGCGCGTTGCCCCGTGATCCCCCCATGCTTCTCATTGAACACACTCAGTGACGATCCGGGGTGCTGCGACCCGCCTTATGGGTGGCAGTACCTCCGATCGTGAGGCAGGCTAGGAGCCGCCATGGACTACGCAGTGCTCACGGGGATCGTCCTCGTCTCAGGTGTCGTGTTCGCTCTCATCGCGCAGTGGCGTGACTGGCGACCCCCGCTCTGGCTCGCCCTCGCGGTGGGCATCGGGGTCCGCGTGCTGATCATGTACACGTCGGCGATCGACACCTGGCAGCCTGTCGACTTCGTCAACAGCTTCAAGCCGGCCGGCGAGGCGGTACTCAACCGGCAGGACCCCGTCCTGGGCAGCAACGGCGGGTGGCACTTCCTGCCGACCATCCCCTACGTCTACGGGATCCTGCTGTGGCTGGGCATCCCCTGGGAGTACGCGGGCCGCCTGGTCACCGTGGTCGCCGACATCGTGCTGATCCCGCTGGTCGGAAAGCTGGCCGGCGGCCCGCGCGCGTCTCTGCGCGCCTTCCAGTACGCGCTCAACCCGCTGGCGCTCCTGGTCGCCTCCGTCCATGGGCAGGTCGAGCCGGTCGCGCTGGTGTTCGGCGTGGCGGCCTTCGTGGTGGCGCGCGGTCCCGGCCAGCCCGACCGGCACGGCTTCACGATGACGGTCCGCGAGGCGGTCGCCAGATTCGACCTGCGGAAGGTCCTCACCTTCCGGGCCGCCGAGGCGCCCGCCTACCGCAGGGCGATGTGGGCGGGCCTGCTGATGGGCCTGGCGCTGTGCGCGAAGAGCTGGCCGATCTGGCTCATCCCCGGCATGGTCCTGCTGCTGCCGAACTTCAGGGCGCGCCTCATCGGGCTGGCCGCCACCGGCGTCCCGCCGGTGTTCTTCCTCGTCACGCTGCCGATCTTCGCGGGCACCTCGCTGGCCGACATCCCCAAGGTGATGGACGTCATGAGCGACATCCGGCCGATCGTCGGCGAATGGGGCTGGACGGCGGTGCTGGTCGGCGGCGACTGGACGCTCCACTCCGCCTACGCCAAGATCGGCACCTACCTGATCTACGCGACCGTCCTGGCCGTCTGCTGGGTGTGGCGCAAGGCCGACCCCGTCGACATGACGACGGCGATCCTGCTGGCCTTCATGGTCGTCACCCCGCGTCTCGGCGCGCAGTACCTGCTGTGGTTCATGCCGTTCCTGGTCGCCAGGCCCACCCGCTTCGCCTGGCCGGCCATCCTCGGCACCTCGCTGTGGGCCGCGATCGGCTACCTCTGGATGAGCCAGAGCTGGTACGTGTGGTCGTCCTGGCATCCCGGCTGGGCCATGGCCTCCATCGTGCTGCTGCCCGTGCTGGCCGTCGCGCTGCCGTGGGACCGGCGGACCTCCGTCGCCGTGCCGGCGACCGCGACCCGGACCACCCCGGCCAAGCCCGACGCGGCGGGCGTCACCGGCTGACACCGTGCCGCCCGACCGTCACCGGCTGACACCGTGTCGCCCGGCCGACACCGGACGGCCTCACTTTCGCCCGACCGTCACCGGCCTCGCTTCCGCCTGGCCGTCAGTGGCTGACCGCCTTCAGGCGGGCGTCACCGGCTGACCAGCCGGCTCGGGGTGTGGGCGGGCGGCGGCCCGACCGCCCGCCCGGCGCTCAGCGGTGCAGGTTGGCGTGAAGCGTCACCCACTGGTCCGGGTGAACGAAGGCCACGACCGTGTCGCGGGCGATGCCCGCCCGGTCGAAGGCCGCGGCCACCCCGCCGCCGAAGTGTCGCGACAGCGTGGCGAACAGCGAGCCGCCCACGCCGGAGAAGCCCACCTCCACCAGCTCCTGCCACGCCCCGCCGTCGTCGACGAGCGGCGCGGGCCGGCGCTCGATGCGCAGGATCGCCGAGTCGACCGACGGGACGGGCCTGAAGCTCTCCCTGCCGATCCGGCCGACCAGCTCCCACGAGAACCACGGCCAGCTCTCGACGGTGAGCAGGCTCCACCTGCCGTAGTCGCCGCTGCGCTTGCGGGCGTACTCCAGCTGGGTCAGCAGGGTCGCCGACGTCAGCTCGGGCGCCCGCAGGCACCAGTCGACGATCTTGGAGGTGATCCCGTAGGGGATGTTCCCCACGACGGCGAACGGCTGGTCCGGCGGCCGCGTCGCGGTGAAGTCACCCCTCACGATCTTGAGCTTGGTCCTGGCCCTGAGTTTGGCCACCAGCAGTGGGTCGATCTCGTACCCCACGACCTCGGCGCCCGCCCGCGCCAGCGCCGTCGTGAGCACCCCCTCACCCGCGCCGGGTTCGAGGACGAGACCGCTCGGTCGGGCCGCCTTGACGATCAGGTCGACGGCGTTCCGATCCACCAGGAAGTTCTGCGACAGCTCGCGCCGCGCCCGATCTCTGGGCGTGCGACCGCCACCGTTGTTCCTGACCTTCTTCTGGGTGTGTGAATAGTTTCCGTGCGCGAAGTTCTGCGCCACAGCAAAAGCCCTTTCGGGTCCTCGAGACGAAGGGGATCTCGACGGGCCCTGGGCTCGCGATCTACGAAGCTAGCGAGCCAGAGCCCGGCCGCTGCGCAGACGCATGAAACAGATGCATGACATGCCAGCAGGCTAAGGAAGCCGGCCGGAGATTGCGACATGTTTTTCGGGGCGGGGCGGCTGCCGTACCGGCCGAGGGGCCGACCCGCTGGTCGGCCGAGCCCACGCCCGCCGCCGAGCTCCCGCGCTCGCCGGTCTGCCGTGCCCCTCCCTACCGCGGCCCTCTGGCGTGTCGCCCTGGGACGCCGCCTATGGCGTGATGACAAGCCGGACGAGATGCCCATGCGTGGCGTATCCGGGAGGATCACCCGGCAGCACGCCCGTCACGCACTCGAAGGTGTCCGTGCCGCACTGCCGGACGAAGAACGACGGCTCGGCGATCGCGGCCAGCAGCCTGATCGCCGCCCGGTGCGCCTCGATCCCCTCCAGTGGCTCGTCGGGACGGGCGGCCACCTCGTAGACCCCGCCCTCGACCAGCCGCTCAGCCACCACCCGCCAGCCGGGGACGGCGCGCAGGTGTGGCAGCAGGTGCGCGTCGGGGTCCTCGGTCACCCACCCGTCCCGCGCCATGACCGCCGCCAGGTCCTGTACGGCAGGCCGCATCGCCGAGGCGTCGCCGACCCCGGTGAACCGCTCGTCGTCATCCCATCGCCGCTGCTCCATGCCGGTGATTGTCGCCGCCGCAGCGAGGTTTCCCAAGAGCCGGCGCGGCCGATTCCTACAAGCTCCGGCCGGCCCGCCCGCCGTAGGGTCGACGGCATGGAGAACAGCCCGGAGCGCTACATCCAGCTCAATGCCCGCCTGCTCGACAGGCTCAGGTACGAGGCCCTCTTCAAGGGCGGCTCGAAGGAACGGGTCCTGCGGGCGTTGCGCGCGTACCAGAACCCCGACGGCGGGTTCGCCCACGCGCTGGAGCCCGACCTGCGCGGTTCCACCAGCCAGCCGGAACCCGTGGAGATGGCGTTCTGGATCCTCGACGAGCTCGACGCCTTCGACGACCCGATGGTGGCCGCCGCGTGCGACTACCTCGTCTCGGTGACGGTGGACGACGGCGGCGTGCCGTTCGTGCTTCCCAGCGTGGACGAGGCGCCGCACGCGCCGTGGTGGCGGACCGACGCCGACCCGCCCGGCGACCTCATCCCGACCGCCTCCATCGCCGGGCTCCTGCACAAGCACGGCGTCGCCCATCCATGGCTCGGGCCCGCGACATCGTTCTGCTGGAACGCCATCGCCCGGATCGAGAAGACGACGCCGTACGAGGCGCGCGCGGTCGTCACCTTCCTCGACCTGGTCGACGACGGCGAGCGGGCACTGGCGGAGTTCGCCCGGCTCAAGGACTCGATCCTGGCGGTGGTGTCGCTCGACCCCCACGCCGGCGGCGAGGCGCACTTCCCCCTCGACTTCGCGCCCGCCCCGATGCGACGGCTGCCGCTGTTCACGGACGAGACCGTCGCCCGGCACCTCGACGCGCTGCTGGAGACCCGGACGCCCGAGGGCGGCTGGGAGCCCGACTTCCTCATGTGGACGCCCGTCGTGCGGCCCGAGTGGGGCGGGCATCTGACGCTCGCGCGCCTCAACACGCTGCGCGCCTACGGCCGTCCCACCCCGTGACCCGGGGAGTGCGGGCCTGCGGTCAGCCGCCGTCCGTGGAGAAGGCGGGTGGGGGAGCCAGCAGGCGACTCATGGAGACACCACTCAACCGCTTGACGTCGTGGGCGAGGTGCGCCTGGTCGGTGTAGCCGCTCTCGGCGGCCACCCGTGCCAGCGGCACCCCCGACCTGGCCATGCGCAACGCCCGCTGGAACCGCACGATCCGCTGCAGCACCTTCGGCGCGTAACCGAACGCCGCCACCGCGCGCCGATGCAGGTGACGCTCGCTCAGCCCGAGATCCCACGCCACCTGCCGTACCGAGGAGCACTCGCGCAGCGCCACCGCGATGGCGGGCGCGGCGGGGTCGGGCGGCGGCGTGGCGCGCAGCCGTACGGTGAGGTCCTCCAGCGTGAGGTCCGCCGGCAGCCCCAGCTCCTCGAACGGGATCCGGCCGTCGCGCAGCTCCTCGACCGGCACGCCGAGCGCCCCGCCCAGCGCGCCCGGCTTGAACCTGATGCCCTGGTAGGCGTCGCCCGCGCGCATCCGCACCGGCATGGGGCCGGTGTCGGGGCCGGCCACGTGCGGGCCGTCGGGACCCCAGATCAGGTCGACGCACGCGTCGGGCACCACCAGCTGGACGCCCTCCTCGGCGCTGTCCTGCGCCCAGAGGCAGGCGACCCGCGCGGCGAGTGCCACCCCCGGAGCGCGTTCGACGTACATGGAACCCACGCTAGGCGCCGGGGCCGACACTTTCGCCGCCAGGAGGGCCGGCCCCGGCCCGGCCGGTGCCTGCCGTACTCGACGCGGGCTCGGGAACGGGTGCCGGGGTGGCGTCGCCGGAGATGAGAGCCGCCGCCCACCGGGCGGCGGGATCGCTGTCGATCAGCACGGCCCGCGTGAGCAGGCTGAGCGGGATGGCGAGCAGCGCTCCCAACGGCCCGAGCACGAACGTCCACACGATCAGCGACAGCAATGTCATCGTGGTCGACAGGCCGACCGCGTCCCCCAGGTACTTCGGCAGGATGAACGACTGGAACACCACGTTGATCACGCAGTAGGCGACGATGACGAGGATCATCTGCTGCACACTGCCGTCGAGCAGGGCGAGGAGCGCGGGAGGCACCAGTCCGAGCACGAAACCGATGTTCGGGATGTAGGTGGTGATGAGCGCCAGGACACCCCACAGCAGCGGTAGCGGCACGCCGAGGAGCGCCAGCGCGACCACGTCGAGCGTCGAGCAGATGAGGCCGAACACGGTGGAGACGACCAGGTAGCGCCGGGTCCTGCCGGCGAACGTGGTCAGCGCGGTGACCAGCGCCGGGCTGCGCTCGCTGCCCGAGGCGAGGATCTTCGAGGTGATCGGCGCGTCCAGCGACATCGCCAGCAGCAGCACCACCATCAGGAACAGGCTGGACAGCACGCTCAACAGGCCGGTCAGCAGCGTCTGCACGAAGCCCAGCACCTTGCCGGGGTCGAACGCCCGCAGGGCCGAGGCGAGCTGCTCCTCGCCGAATCCCTGCCGGGCGGCGAAGCGCTGCGCCTCGGCCAGGAGTTCCTGGAACTGCGTGGCGTAGGTGGGCAGGATCGTGGCCAGCTGCATGACCGACACCGTCAGCACCGCCACCATGCCGAGCAGGACCAGCACCACGATCAGGAACGGCACCGCCACCTGGATCCACGCGGGCATGCCCCGCCCGCTCAGCCACGAGCGCACGGGGGAGACCGCGATCACCAGGACCAGGGCCAGAATCACGGGGCCGGCGATCGAGGAGACTTCGCGCAGTCCGAACAATGTGACGACCGCGCTCGCGGCCGTCACCAGGACGATCAACGCGCGTGGCGCAGGGTGATCACTCACCCGTGGTTCATACCCATCAATACCGGTTTGTTACGGCAAGACGGGATGTGTTGGCGCACATGGCGGTGCGTTGATTTGACGGGGGACGGAGTCGTACATAGAGTTCACCAGTCCCACCCAGTCGGCGTTGATCGTCGGCTGTCCGGGGGAAACC
>NZ_JBSGDV010000029.1:0-82550 GCF_053602555.1 Nonomuraea sp. NPDC004354
TCGAGGGGCTCCTGGATGCGCGAAAAGGAAACGCGACGGGGACCGGCGGGTACGGCGGAGGCGTTGCGCGAGGCTGCCAACAGATGTCCTTCCGAAGGCGGACTGACCAGAGGCACGCCGGACGACCTCGCCACGTGAAGGTCGTCAGAAAGGCAGCGTGGAAGCACGAGCGTACTCGCCCTGCCTGAATTTGTCCACGCTAACGCAGACCCATGTTCCCGGTCGCATCTTCAGAATGCCGTACGCGAGGCCGCTTGTCAACCCCCAATCCGGTGTGTCACGGGTTCCGCGCTCTCCAGGTCATCCCGTCATGCCGCGGCCCGGCGGGGCAGCAGGGCGAAGGCGCCCAGGTACAGGACGGCGGCCACCAGCAGCAGCCCCTTGTAGCCGGTGACCAGGGCGAGGTACTCCAGGCAGCCGCCCACCATCGCCCCGAGCAGGTTCGCGCCGAAGGAGGTGGTCGCGTCGGCGGTGTCGGCGAAGCGCTTGGCGAAGACGACGTTCGCCGCGAAGATCGGCAGGAACGCCACCGTCACCGCGGCCACCGCGCGCAGCGGCACCGGCAGGCTCAGCAGCCACGAGTTCGGCACCAGCCAGGACAGCGCGAGCCCCGCGAACAGCACGCCGTACATGACGGGAAGCGGAGGGGTGCGGAAGCGGCGGGTGACCTCGACGGCGGCGAGCACGGCCACCAGCACCCCGGCGAACACGATGGCGTTGACCACCCAGGTGGTGCCGAACAGCAGGGCGAAGCCGGTGACGCTCTTGGTCTCCAGCAGCATGAAGCCCACGCCCAGCAGGAACAGGTCGGCGTAGGGGCGCATCCTGGCGAAGGGGCCCGCCACCACCCGCACCGCCAGCAAGGAGACGATGAGGATGAGGCTGAGCGTGATGACGTACAGCGACGGGATCGTGGAGTCCTTCAGGTACAGGAAGGGCCGGTCGTCGCCGGTCGGCGGGGGCGTGCCGGCCGCCGCGCCCGCCCACTGGCCGCCGCAGCGCTGGTCGGCGAGGGTGAGCCCCGCGGTGATGACGGCCTGCTGGCCCGCCTGGCTGACCACGTCGACGCACGGCTTGTGGCCGAAGGCCTCACCCATGGTGGCCGCCAGCCGGTCGACCAGCCAGCTCTCGCGGTAGTAGTTGTACATCGAGAACGCCCCGCCGGGCTTGAGGTGGTCGCGGGCGGCCCGCATGGCCTCCTCGGTGAACAGGTAGCTCTCCAGGCGCAGCGACGAGGCCCCCGACACCAGCGTCAGCGAGTCGGGCAGGGCGAACAGGATGAGGTCGTACTTCTTGTCGGTCTGCTCCAGGTAGGCGCGGCCGTCGGTGATGGTGGTGGTGACGCGCGGGTCGCTGTAGGGATGGTCGGGGTGGTAGGTGCCGCCCAGCTCGCGCAGCTTGGGGTCGATCTCGACCGCGTCGACCCGCTGGGCCCCCTTGGACAGGGCGATGGCGACGTCGGTGCCGCTGCCCGCGCCGACGATCAGCACGTCCTTGGGGGTGCTCACCGCCCTCTCGTACGGCAGGCCGTACTGCGCCTCCCACTGCAGGCGGGCGGCTGCGGGCACGGCCTCCTGGTGCGGGATACCGTTGACCTGGATGTTCATCACCTTCTCGCCCGCCCGTTCGAGCTGCCGGTAGGTGACCTTGTAGTAGGGCGACCACAGCGCGCCCGCGGTGAGCGTCTCGGCCAGCAGCAGCCCGACGACCACGAGGGAGGGCGTCACGACCAGCAGCAGATACGGCACCGGCGGCCGCGGCACCAGCAGCAGCGCGTAGGCGACGGCCACCAGCACGCCCCAGAAGACCGGCGGGGCGCTCAGGAACGACAGCGCCGTGAACAGCGCGATCCCGCTGAGCGAGCCGATGAGGTCGTAGCGGTAGGCCTCCAGGCGCGGCAGCTCGGGAAAGCAGCGCCCGACGAGCTCGGCGGGGCCCATGAGCACGGTCGCGGCCGCCGCGAAGACGATCGGCAGGATCACCCAGGCGGGCGGTCCCGTGGTCTCCAGGCTCGTCCAGTACAGGACGCCGTCGGCCTGCTGGTCGACGGTCACCGGGAACATCAGCACGACCAGCACCAGCGCGGCCAGCACGATGGGCGAGTAGTACGGCTGCCGCCGGCTCCGGCCGACCCGCAGGAACCCGAGACCGATCCCGAGGAAGGAGCCGAGCAGGACGAAGTTGGTGAAGTAGCTCAGGTGCACGATGTTCGAGCCGGTCCAGCGGATCAGCGCGAGCTCCAGGAAGAGCATGAATCCGCTCGCCAGGATCAGCCGGGGCCGCACGGCCATCCAGTGATCACTTTCACGGTCTGGAGAGGTGGCCTGCACCTGTGCGGTCATGCCGTCACACGCTAGTGAACCGGCGGTCGGCAGGGAAGCCCCCACCCAGCGTCCCGGTACGGGCGATTTGCCGTGTTATTGCAGGTCACAACCCTCAAGAGTCGCTGGACGCGGCGGTGATGTTGAAGGAATGTGGGGGTGGTCCATTCCCTCCGGCAGAATCGGTGATGCCCCCATGCGAGTCCTGATCCAGCTTCGCCCCTCCCCTGACCTCGTCGCGGCGGTCGCCGACCCCGGACGGCAGGCCACCACCGCCGACGTGGCCGACGGCCTGCCGGGCGTGGCGCTGGACCCGTCGTTCGTTCCCGTCGCCGTTCCGCGTCCGGTGCCCGGGCCCGGCGGCGACCCGCTCTCGCTCGACCAGCCGCTCGACTTCTCGCTGGCCGCCGACGACGCCACGGTGCTCGTGCGCGGGGAGATCGCCGACGACGAGCTGGCCGCCAGGGTGGCGCTGCTGCCCACGCTGCGCTCCGACGTGGTCGGGGTCTACGCCGACCCGGTCATCGAGTCGAGCCTGACCTGCGGCGGCGACGCGCCGGTCGGCGACTGGCACGACGTCGAGCGGCTGCTGAGCACCGCGGCGCTGCACGCCGAGGGGCTCGACGGCACGGGGGTGGCGCTGGCCGTCCTCGACACCGGCATCAACGCCGCCCACGTGGCCAGGCATCTGGGCCGGGGCGTCAACCTCGACGCCGAGCGCAGCTGGAACCCCGCCGGCGTGTCCGGCCGTCCCGGCGAGTTCGAGGTGGACCACGGGACGATGTGCGCGTTCGACACGCTCATCGGCGCGCCGCAGGCGTCGCTGATCGACATCCCCGTGCTGCTGTCCACCCGTCCTGGCGGGTCGGCGCTGGACGGGCTGCTGTCGGACGCGGTGGCCGCCTTCGCGCACCTGCGGACGGTCCTGGAGGCGCAGCCCGCCGAGACCAGGGCGCTGGTGATCAGCAACTCGTGGGGCTCGTTCTCCCCGCGGTGGGACTTCCCGCCGGGCCATCCGGGCAACTACTCCGACAACGCCGCCCACCCGTTCAACCTGATCGTCGCCTCCCTCGAGCGGGCGGGGGCGGACGTGCTGTTCGCGGCGGGCAACTGCGGGCGCGAGTGCAAGGACGGCAGGTGCGCCTACCCCGACCGGCCGATCGTGGGCGCCAACTCCCATCCGAAGGTGCTGTCGATCGGCGGCGTCGACGTCAGCGGCGAGCGCGTCGGCTACTCCTCCCAGGGCCCCGGCCGGCTGACCGCGCGCAAGCCCGACCTGTGCGCCTACACCCACTTCTCCGGGTCGAAGGCGTTCGGCGACGAAGAGCCGGACTCGGGCACCTCGGCGGCCTGCCCGGTGGCGGCCGGCCTGGTGGCGGCGATCCGCACCCACTGGCCGGCCGCGCGCCTGTCTCCGAGCCAGCTGCGCTCGCTGCTGCGCCGTACCGCCGAGGACCGCAGCGAGGTCGGCTACGACTTCGACTACGGCTACGGCGTCGTGGACGCCGCGGGCATCCTGGCCGCGCTGCGCCGCAGGGCCAAGCGCGTAGCCTGACCCCATGGAGGAGCGTGGATCCGCCGGCCAGGGCCGCCGCCTCGTGCTGGTGACGGTACGGCTGCCGCGAGGCGCGACGCTCGCCGACGCGACGGCGCGGCTCGGCCTGTCGGAGGAGGACGTGGACACCGCCTACGGCCTGGTCCTCATCGACCCCGACGAGGGGTTGTACGGGCTGCGGGTGACGGAGGAGGCGGGCCGCAGGGCCGGTCCGCCCTTCGCCGACCCCCGGATCGAGCCCTACGGCCCACCGACGTAGGAGGGTGGGGAGGGCCGATCCGCCCTCCGCCTCGCCCGGGCGGGCAGGGCCGATCCGCCCTCCGCCGCGCCCGGGCGGGCCGGTGGAGCCGGTCCGTCTAGGCGTTCGCGCGGCTGAAGACCCGGTTGCCGATCGTCAGGCTGATCGCCGCGAAGAGCGCCACGACCAGCACGCCGATCCCGACCGTGCCGGTCGCGTAATGTCCGGCGAACAGCTCGCGCATCGCCTCGAGCACGTAGCGGAACGGGCTGGCGTACGACAGCGTGTTGAGCCAGGCCGGCGCCATCGACATCGGCAGGAAGGTGCCGGACAGCAGCATCAGCGGCCACACCGCGGTCATCATGACGGGCGCGAACAGGTGCTCGTTCAGCCGCATCGCCGCCGCGTAGGACAGCGCGGCCAGGCTGACGCCGAGCACGATCACCAGGAGCAGCCCGGCGACCACCCCGGCGACGGGGGCGCGCAGGCCGATGGCGTAGGCGACGGCGACCAGCAGCACGGTCTGGATCACCAGGGTGAACGCGTTGGTGAGCACCCGTCCGAGCAGCAGCGACAGCCGGCCCGCGGGGGTGACCCTGAGGCGTTCGAGCACGCCCGAGCGCCAGTCGAAGACGACGCCGAACCCGGCCAGGCCCGCGCTGAGCAGCCCGAGCTGGATGATCAGGCCGGGGACCAGGGTCTCCCACGTGCCGATGGTCGCGAAGATCGGGCCGAACAGCACCAGGAAGAACAGCGGCTGGGCGGCCGAGATGAGGATGCCGAACTTGTGGCGCAGCATGATGCGCGCGTCGTGCCGGAAGATCAGCCAGGTGTCCCTCATGACGCGATCTCCATGAACGCCTCCGTCAGCGTGCGCTCGCCCTTGATCTCGGCGGGCGTGCCCTGGGCGGCGATCCGGCCGCTGTCGATGACCAGCAGCCGGTCGCAGAGCGCCTCGGCCTCCTCCAGGTAGTGGGTGGACAGGAACACCGTCAGGCCGAGGGAGCGGATGTGCTCCCACAGCTCCGCCCTGCTCTGCGGGTCGAGACCGGTGGTCGGCTCGTCGAGGAAGAGCACCGGAGGGCGGTGCAGCAGGCTGAAGGCGATGTCGAAGCGGCGCCGTTGCCCGCCGGACAGCGCGCCGCCGGGCAGGTTCTCCATGCCGGTCAGCCGCAGCGTCTCCAGCGTCTCGGTGATGCGCGCGCGGGCCTCGCGGCGGCGCATTCCGTACAGCATGGCCTGCAGTTCGAGTTCGTCGCCGAGGGGGTTGACCGGGTTGATCCCGCCGCTCTGCGAGACGTAGCCGATGCTGCGCCGTACGCCGCGGGGGTCGGACAGCAGGTCGTGCCCGGCGATGGCGGCCGTGCCCGAGGTCGGGGTGAGCAGGGTGGTCAGCATGCGCATGGTGGTGGTCTTGCCGGCGCCGTTGGCGCCGAGGAAGCCGACGATCTCGCCGGGCGCGACGGAGAAGTCAACGCCGTTCACGGCGTGCACGCCGTTGCCGAAGGTCTTGGTCAGACCGTGTACATCGATCACATTTTTAGAGTAGCCACAATTTTGGAGTGACTGCAAGCTTGTAGCATGTCCACATGGAAGAGGGGCTGCGGGAGCGCAAGAAGCGGGAGACCAGGACGCGGATCGCCGACATGGCGATGGGCCTGTTCATGGCGCGCGGGTTCGAGCAGGTGACGGTCGCCGACGTGGCACGGGCGGCCGACGTGTCCGTCAACACCGTCTTCAACTACTTCGGCACCAAGGAGGACCTGTTCCTCGACCGCCGCGAGGAGGTCGAGGACCTGCAGAGCAGGGTGGTCAGGGAGCGGCGACCGGGCGAGAGCGTCGTGGCCGCCTTCCGCCGCGACTTCCTCGACGCGATCGAGACGCGCGACTGGCGCTACGGCCTCAACGACGGCGCCGACCTGTTCGAGGCCATCGTGGTCGCGAGCCCCTCGCTGACGGCGCGTTTCAGGGAGCTGGAATACGAGCAGATCCAGCACCTGGCCGCCACCCTGGCGGAGGAGACGGACGCCGACCCCGACGACCTGACGCCCCGCATGGTGGCGGCGCAGATCCTCGAGACCACCAGGTTGCTGTCGCGGCACGCGGTCGCGCGCAAGCTCGCGGGCGAGAGCTGGGCGGAGATCCTGCCTCAGCTCCAGAGGCAGACCGAACAGGCCTTCGATCTTCTGGAAAGCGGGATCTCGGGATACTGTGTGCGAATGTGACGATCATCGAGCGCTTAAAGCCGTTCTTCCAGTGGCTGGCGGGCACTGACGCGTTCATGAAGGTCGGCCCGAAGATCGTTCCCGCGATGGACCGTCTCGTCCACAAGGTCACCGGAGGGCGGCCGATCAGCGACAAGATGATCCCCACGCTGGTGCTCACCACGACCGGGGCCAAGACCGGGCAGGCACGGGAGACGCCGCTGGCCTGCCTGCCGGAGCCGGACGGCGCCTTCCTGATCGTGGGCAGCAACTTCGGAAGGGACCACCACCCTGCCTGGAGCGGCAACCTGCTCAAGACCCCCGAGGCCGCGGTCAGCTTCCGGGGCAGGCGGATCGCCGTCGTCGCCAGGCTGCTGGAGGGCGAGGAGCGCGAGCGAGCCTGGCCCGGCCTGGTAGCGCAGTGGCCCGTCTACGACCGCTACACCGTCAAGTCAGGCAGGCACCTGCGCGTCTTCCGACTGACACCCGTCGGCTGACCGTCCACGGGATCTTGTACCACCCCGCAAGGAGTTCCTCTGTGCGCGAGCGCGCTCGTCTGATCATCGAGAGCCCCCGCTTCCAGCGATTCGTCGTCGCCGTCATCCTGATCAACGCCGCCACCCTGGGCCTGGAGACCTTCCCGTGGGTGATGGAACGCGCCGGGCCGGTCCTGAACCTGGTGGACCACGTGGCGCTGTACATCTTCGTCGCCGAACTGCTCGCCAAGGTCTACGTCCACCGCTCGGGCTTCGTCCGCGACCCGTGGAACATCTTCGACACCCTCATCGTCGCCGTCGCCGTCCTGCCGGCCACCGGAGGGCTGTCGGTCCTGAGGGCGCTGCGCATCCTGCGGGTGCTGCGGCTGGTGTCGGTCGTGCCGAGCCTGCGCCGGGTGGTCAACGCGCTCCTGGCCGCGATGCCGGGGATGAGCTCGATCGTGGTGCTGCTCACGCTGGTGCTGTACGTCGGCGGCGTGATGGCGACCAAGCTCTACGGGGGCACCGCGCCGGAGCACTTCGGGTCGCTGCCGGTCTCGCTGTTCACGCTGTTCCAGACCATGACGGGCGAGGCGTGGCCGGACATCGCCCGCGAGGTCATGGTCACGCACCCCTCGGCGTGGATCTTCTTCGTCGTCTTCATCCTCCTCTGCAGCTTCGTGGTGCTGAACCTGTTCATGGCGGTCGTGGTGAGCGCCATGGACGACGAGAAGCACGCCGAGGAGGAGACGCTGGCCGAGGTCGTGGAGACGACCTCGGCCCAGGCGACCGGCGCGATCATGGCCGAGCTCGCCGCCCTGCGGGCGGAGGTCAGGCAGCTGCGCGAGGAGATGAGCGTCGGCTCGCCCCGCTAGCGCGAGTAGAACTCGACCACGAGCTGCTCGTCGACGGGCACCACGATCTGCTCGCGCTCGGGCCTGGCGGTGAGCGTGAAGGTCAGGCCGGCGTGGTCGACGCTCAGGTAGCCCGCGGTCCGCTCGTCGGCGTACAGGCCCTCGGCCGCCGCCACGAACGGCTGCATCTTCCGCGACCGCTCGCGGACCGCGACGACCTGCCCCGGCTTGACCAGGTAGCTGGGGATGTCGACCTTGCGGCCGTCGACGGTGATGTGGCCGTGGGCGACGTACTGCCTGGCGGCGTAGATGGACGGGGCCAGGCCGGCCCGCAGCACGAGGGAGGCCAGGCGGCTCTCCAGCAGCACGACCAGCTCGGCGCCCGAGGCGCCGGACCTGCGCACGGCCAGGTCCCAGTAGCGGCGCAGCTGGCGCTCGGACACGTCGTAGTACCAGCGCAGCTTCTGCTTCTCCATCAACCGCAGCCCGTAGTCGCCGGTGGTACGGCGGTTGGTCTTGCGGCCGTGCTCGCCCGGCGGGTAGGGGCGCTGCTCGAAGTAGCGGACGGCTTTCCTGGTCAGCGGGACGCCCGCGCGTCGGGACAGTCGCACCTTGGGGCCGGTGTAGCGCACGTTCACCTCAATGTGATTAGGTAATCCTTACTAAGGGAAGCCTAACCTATGTTCGTTGTCGACCTCAAGGAGACGCCAATGCCCCTGGCCGCCCCTCCGCTGCCCGAGCTCGTCCGCACCCTGGCCGCCTCATCGCGCGCGGCGCAACTGATCGTCGACGGCACGCGGTGCCCGGTGAGCGGGGCCGTCGACTCGCGCGGCCGTCCCGTCCTGCTCGTCCGCCCGGGTGAGCCGCTGCACGGGCTGCGGGGCGACGCGGTCGTCTCGGTGAACCTGTCGGCGACGCGGCTGCTGGGCGAGGTGGAGCACCCCCGCGGGCTGATCGAGGTGCAGGGCTGGGCCGAGGCCGTGCCCGAGGGCGAGGCCAGGGAGGCGGCGGTGGCGATCTCGGCGCACGCGGCCGACGAGGGGCTGTTCGAGGCGCTGGAGCGGTACGGCGCGCCGGACGCGCCCCGCCTGCTGCGGCTCGACGTCGGCCAGGTGGTCTACCTGACGGGCGAGCAGTCCGGGGTGCTGGACGCCGACGAGTACCTGGACGCGGCGCCCGACCCGCTGGCCGAGGTGGCCGAACGGGTGCTCGCGCACGTCAACGGCTCGCACCGGTCACAGCTGGCCGCGGGCGTCGAGCGCCTGCTCGGGCTGCCCGCCGAGCAGGCCTGGCTGTGGGAGCTCGACAGGTACGGCGCGACGGTCAGGATCGGCGACGACGACCCCGCGTTGGTGCGCTTCCCCTGGCCGGTGCCCGCCGGATCGGGGCTGTGCCTGGAGACGGCGCTCCGGGCCATTCTCTGCACCTGCTGAGCCGGGACCGGCGGGCGTGCTTGATCCATCCGCTCGACGCCTCACCTACCATGCATCAGGTGAGCGATACCGGGCGGCGCGAGCGCGCCATGATGACCATCGCGGCTCTGGCCGGCACGGCGATGCTGGCGTTCTCGGCGATCCTCATCGGCGGGTCCCTGCCGTCGCCGGGGCCGTGGGGAGCCAGGGGGGAGGTCGAGCCGCCCACCCCCGCCGAGCGCACGACGCAGACGCACGCGGCGAGCAGCACCCCGCGCGCGAGCGAACGTCCCTTCGCCCGCCAGGAGGCGCCCGAGCCGATCGCGACCCACCCGAGCCGCTCCTCCGCCTCCGCCGAGCCGACGCCCGTCAGGGCCGAGCCGCGGCGCAGCCCCGGCCTGGTCGCTCCCGACACGCCCAGCGAGGATCCCGAGATGCCGGCGGCGGCCAGGCCGCCCGCGCCGGGGCTGATCGAGGCCACCTCGACCACGCCCGAGCCGCCGCGCCGTACCAGGAAGCCGCCAAAGAAGCCGAAGAAGCGCCTGCAGCAGGGCACGGAGCTCAAGGACGTCGCCGAGCCAGGCGGTGAGCGGAGCGACGGTTCCTGAGCCCCTGAGCCCCTGCGCCTCCCGTGCGCCCGGTCAGCGCTGGTGGCGCTGGGTCAGGGTCTCGTCCACGGCGTCGGGTGACAGGACGTGGTCGAGCACCATCACCGCGCACCCGGTGATGCCGGCGGCCGCGCCCATCCGGCTGGTCTCGATCCGCAGCCTGCGGGTGGCCAGCGCGGTCGAACGCCGGTAGACCACCTCGCGGATGCTCGAGACGAGCGGCCCGAACGCCTCGGCCACGTCCCCGCCGAGGACGACCACGGCGGGGTTGAGGATGTTGACCGCCCCGGCGATCACCTCGCCGATCCGGCGGCCCGCCGCGCGCACGATCGCCATCGTCTCGGCGTCGCCCGCGCGCACCAGCGCGGTCACGTCCGCGATGGTCTTCACGTCGCGGCCGGCCGCGCGCAGCTCGCGCAGCAGCGCGGTGCCGCTGGCCACCGAGTCGACGCAGTCGACGTTGCCGCACCTGCACAGCACGCCGCCGCCGTCGCGCACGGGGATGTGCCCGATCTCGCCGGCCGCGCCGAGCGCGCCGCGCAGGATCTCGCCGCCCGCGATCACGCCCGCGCCGATCCTGGTGGAGATCTTCACGAACACCAGGTCACCGGTCTCCTCGGCGTAGGCGCCGCGGTGCTCGCCGATGGCCAGGACGTTGACGTCGTTGTCGACGAAGACCGGGACGGGGAAGCGCTCGTGGATCAACGGCGGGATCACCACGCCCGTCCAACTGGCCATCACCCTGGCCGACTCCGTCCGGCCCGCGGCGAACTCGACGGTCGCGGGCACGCCCATCCCCACGCCCTTGACCCGGTCGCGGGCGGTGCCGTCGAGCAGTTCGTCCCAGGTGTCCATGAGCAGCGGCAGCACCACGTCCGGCCCCTGCTCCACGTCGATGACGAACTCGCGGCCCGCCAGCTCGCGGCCCGCCAGGTCGCACACGGCCACCCTGGTACGGCTCGCGCCGAGCGCGGCGACCAGCACCACACCGCCCGAGGCGTTGAACTCCAGCCGCACCGGAGGGCGTCCGCCCGTCGACGGCGCGTCGGTCCGCTCGACGACCAGGCCGCGTTCCAGCAGCTCGCCGACCCGCAGCGACACCGCCGGCCGGGACAGGCCGGTCACCCGTCCGAGGTCCGCGCGCGTGACGGCCTCACCCGTGCGGATGAGGTCGAGGACCTCCCCGCTGGTGGCGAGCGAGGCTGCGGTACGTCTGGGCATCGGCTAAGTGAATCACAGCCGGTTACGTAATGAAAACTCCAGACTTTCTCATCTCAAATAGCAAAAGCCCGCTTGTGTCCTCCCCGAACTCTGGCTAGTGTCCGTTCTGTCCTTGCTTGGTTGATCACCGGAGTCCCAGCCGTGCTCTCCCCCACCTGTCACATCGCCGATCTGGTCGTCTTCGGCGGCACCGGCGACCTGTCGATGCGCAAGCTGCTGCCCGCGTTGTTCCACTCCGACCTGGAAGGCAGGCTCGCCCCCGAGACGCGCGTCATCGCGATGTCGCGCGGCGGGCTGACGGACGCCGACTTCCGCGGCAAGGTCGACGCCGAGGTGCGCTCGGCCGTACCGGACGACGCGGAGGCGTGGCAGCGTTTCCTCGGCCGCCTGTACCACGTGTCGGTCGACGTGGGCGGTGACGACGGCAGCGGCTGGTCCGACCTGGTGAAGATGCTGGCCGGGCACGAGGACAGGGACCGGGTCTTCTACCTGGCCAGCCCGCCCATGACGTTCGGCCCCTTCTGTCGCGAGCTGCAGCAGGCGGGGCTGGTCACGCCCCGCTCGCGCGTGGTGCTGGAGAAGCCGCTCGGACGCGACCTGGTGAGCGCCCAGCGCATCAACGACGAGGTCGGCGAGATCTTCGACGAGCAGCAGGTCTTCCGCATCGACCACTACCTCGGCAAGGAGACGGTGCAGAACCTGCTGGTCCTGCGCTTCGCCAACGCCTTCCTCGAGCCGATCTGGAACTCCCTCTGGATCGACCACGTGCAGATCACCGCCGCCGAGACCGTCGGCACCCCGGGCCGCCGGGGCTACTACGACCACGCGGGCGCGCTGCGCGACATGGTGCAGAACCACCTGCTGCAGCTGCTCACCCTGGTCGCCATGGAGCCGCCGGCCCGCAACGACCGCGAGGCGATCCGCGACGAGAAGGTCAAGGTGCTGCAGTCGCTGCGGCCCATCGTCGGCACCGAGGTGGACCGTTTCACCGTGCGCGGCCAGTACACCGGCACCGGCGACATGCCGTCCTACCTCGACGAGCCCGCCTCCACGCCGCCGACCGAGGCCTCGCGCAGGGTCGAGACGTTCACCGCGATCCGGGCCGAGGTCAAGAACTGGCGGTGGGCGGGCGTGCCGTTCTACCTGCGCACCGGCAAGCGCATGCCGTACCGGCGCTCGGAGATCGTCATCCAGTTCAAGGACGTGCCGCACTCCATCTTCCCCGGCGGCACGCCCAACCGCCTGGTGCTGCGGCTGCAGCCCGAGGAGGGCATCGAGCTGCACATCATGGCCAAGGAGCCGGGCGCGGGCGAGACCCTGCTGAAGCCGGTGCCGCTGTCGCTCAGCTTCGGCAAGACGTTCACCGCCCGGGTGCCCGAGGCCTACGAGCGGCTGCTGTCCGACGTGCTCGCCGGCAACCCGACGCTGTTCATGCGGCGCGACGAGGTCGAGGCCGCCTGGCGCTGGATCGACCCGATCCTCGCGGCGTGGGAGTCGTCGGCCGAGCTGCCCGAGCCCTACCCCGCGGGGACGACCGGCCCGGCCGGCGCGCACGAACTGCTCGGCCGCAGCGGCCGGGCCTGGCACGAAGAGGAGGCGTAGTAGTGAATCCGATCATCCAGCAGGTGACCGAGCGGGTGGCCGCGCGCTCCCTCGCCAGCCGTACCGTCTATCTGGAGCGCGTCAGGCGCGAGGGCGAGCTGGCCCGCTCGCGCGGTCCGGCCCGCGCCCACCTCGGGTGCGCGAACCTGGCCCACGGCTTCGCCGCCGCGGGTCCGGAGGACAAGCCCCTGCTGAGGGGGACGGCCAAGCCCGGCGTGGCGATCGTGACCAGCTACAACGACATGCTGAGCGCGCACCAGCCGTACGAGACCTACCCCGGTGAGCTGAAGACCGCCGTGCGCAGGGCAGGCGGCGTCGCGCAGGTGGCCGGCGGCGTGCCGGCCATGTGCGACGGCATCACCCAGGGCCGCGCCGGCATGGAGCTGTCCCTCTACAGCCGCGACGTGATCGCGATGGCGACGGCGATCGCGCTGTCGCACGACATGTTCGACGCCTCCCTCATGCTGGGCGTCTGCGACAAGATCGTGCCCGGCCTGCTGATCGGCGCCCTGCACTTCGGCCACCTGCCCGCCGTCTTCGTGCCCGCCGGGCCGATGACCTCGGGGCTGCCGAACAAGGTCAAGGCGCGCACCCGCCAGCTGTTCGCCGAGGGCAAGGTCGGCAGGGACGAGCTGCTGGACGCGGAGTCGAAGTCCTACCACTCCCCCGGCACCTGCACCTTCTACGGCACCGCGAACTCCAACCAGGTGATGGTCGAGGTCATGGGCCTGCACCTGCCTGGCTCGACCTTCGTCAACCCGCACACCCCGCTGCGGCACGCCCTCACCGAGGCGGCCGGCGCGCGGGCGGTCGAGATCACCGCCCACGGCCCCGAGTACACCCCCGTGGGCGAGGTCGTCGACGAGAAGGCGATCGTCAACGCCTGCGTCGCGCTGCTGGCCACCGGCGGCTCGACCAACCACACGCTGCACCTGGTCGCCATCGCGGCCGCCGCGGGCATCGTGCTGACCTGGGACGACCTGGCCGCGCTGTCCAAGGTCGTGCCCTCGCTGACCAAGATGTACCCCAACGGCCAGGCCGACGTGAACCACTTCCGCGACGCGGGCGGCATGCAGGTCCTGATCGGCGACCTGCTGGACAACGGCCTGCTGCACGGTGACGTGCTGACCATCGCGGGCAGGGGCCTGGACCACTACCGGTCGGCTCCCGCCCTCAAGGAGGACGCGCTGGTCTGGGAGGAGGTCACCGCCGGCAGCGCCGACCTCGACGTGCTGCGGCCCGTCTCCGCGCCGTTCTCGGCCGACGGCGGCATCCACATGCTCGACGGCAACCTGGGCTGCGCGGTCAGCAAGGTCTCCTCGGTCAAGCCCGAGCACCTGGTGATCGAGGCGCCCGCGCGCGTCTTCGACGACCAGTTGCAGCTGCTGCGCGCCTTCGAGGCGGGCGAACTGGACGGGCAGGACTTCGTGGCGGTCATCCGCTACCAGGGGCCGAGCGCGAACGGCATGCCCGAGCTGCACAAGCTGACCCCGCCGCTGGCCGTGCTGCTCGACCGCGGGCAGCGGGTGGCGATCGTGACCGACGGCCGGATGTCGGGCGCGTCGGGCAAGGTGCCGGCGGCGATCCACCTGTCGCCCGAGGCGGCCGACGGCGGGCCCATCGCGCTGGTCCGCGACGGTGACCTGATCAGGCTCGACTCGGCGGCCGGGACCCTCGACGTGCTGGCCGACCTGTCGGGGCGCACGCCGGAGGGGCGGGCGCTCAGCGACGCCGAGTGGGTCGGCACGGGGCGCGAGCTGTTCTCGGCGTTCCGCCGGATGACGGGGCACGCCGAGCACGGGGCCGGCCTCTTCGGCGTCAACGGGGCCGAGTCGGCCACGCACGGGCCCGGCATCGGCTTCGCGGCGCCCGCCGGGTTCGCCCACACGGAGGTCGCCCAGTGATCGGCGCCACCGCGCACCGGCCGCCCGGCGCCCGACCGGCGTGCTCGCCGCCGGGCCCGGCCGTGCCCGGGAGCGCCGGGTGAGCACGTTCGAGCTGCCCTGGCTGGTCGCCGACATCGGCGGGACCAACGCCAGGTTCGGCCTGGTCACCGAGCACGGCGGCGCGCCCACCGAGGTCGCCGTGCTGGCCGGGGCCGACCATGCCACGCTTCCCGACGCCGTAGCCGCATACCTCGCCGACCACGCGGGCGGAGTGCGGCCGGGAGCCGCGTGCCTGGCGGTGGCGGGCCCGATCGACGGTGACACCTACCGCCTGACCAACCTGCCATGGGCGGGCTCGGTGCGCGACCTCGGCCTGCCGTACGCCACGCTGCTGAACGACTTCGAGGCGCTGGCGGTGTCGCTGCCGCATCTGGCCGGCGACGACCTGGCCTCGCTGGGCGGCCCGGCGCCGGCGGACGGCGTCAAGGCCGTCCTCGGCCCCGGCACCGGGCTCGGCGTGGCCGGGCTGGTGCCCGCCGATCGCGGCTGGGTGCCGGTCCCCGGCGAGGGCGGCCACGTCACCGTGCCCATCCTCGACGACCGCGAGCTGGAGATCGTCCGCGTGCTGCGCGCGAGCGGCATGGCGCACGTGGTGGCCGAGCACCTGCTGTCGGGCCCCGGCCTGACCCGCCTGCACGGCGCGCTCGCCGTGGTGAACGGCGTGCGGGCCCCCCGCCTGGGCGCCTCCGACATCGTCGCCCGCCTCGACGACTCGCTGTGCGCGGAGACCGTCGAGGTGTTCTGCGGGATGCTGGGCAGCTTCGCCGGCAACGTCGCTCTCACGCTCGGCGCGAGGGGCGGGGTCTACCTCGGCGGCGGCGTGCTCCCCCGTATCGTGGACAGGGTTCGCGCCAGCGACTTCCGCCGCCGGTTCGAGGCCACGCCGCACCTGGTCGACTACCTGTCCGCCATCGCCACCACCCTGATCGTCGCGCCGCAGCCGGCGCTCGTCGGCGCCGCCGCCTGGCTGGCGCAGCAATCGCTGAAGGAGCTCGTCCCATGAGTCTGCTCGACCTGGCCCCCGTGATCCCCGTCGTCGTCGTCGACGACGCGGAGACCGCCGTGCCGATGGCGCGTGCCCTGGTGGCGGGCGGGCTGCCGGTCATCGAGGTGACGCTGCGCACGGCCGCCGCCCTCGAGGCCATCGCGCGCATCGCGGCCGAGGTCCCCGACGCGGTGATCGGCGCCGGCACGGTCAGGACGCCCGCCGACGTCACGGCCTCGGTGGAGGCAGGCGCGAAGTTCCTGGTCTCGCCCGGCACGACGCCGGCGCTGGTGGACGCCCTCGGCGCCGCCGGGATACCCTTCCTGCCGGGCGCGGCGACCGCTTCGGAGGCGATGGCGCTGGCCGAGCGCGGGATCCGGGAGCTCAAGTTCTTCCCCGCCGAGGCCGCGGGCGGCCTGCCGTACCTGAAGTCGCTGGCCGGGCCGCTGCCCGACGTCAGGTTCTGCCCGACGGGCGGGATCAGGCCGCAGACCGCCCGCGACTACCTGGCGCTGCCGAACGTCGGCTGCGTCGGGGGCACCTGGCTCACCCCGGCCGACGCGCTGGCCGCCGGCGACTGGGGGCGCGTGGAGAAGCTCGCCGCCGAGGCGGCGGCGCTGCGCTGAACGGCGCGGCCGAGCGCGGACCCGTCAGCCTCCCAGCCGACGGCCACCGAGCCGACAACCGCAGAGCGGACAACCGCAGACTCGCCGGCGGGACAACCTCCCTCGCCCGCCGCGGCCATGGGTGAGCCGTGACCCGGCGCCGAGCTCATGGAACGGGCCCGTGGGGGCGAACCCGCGCCCACGGGCCTTTCCCATGCCTTTTCCCCGGTCCCTGAGCATTGGCTCATGATTCAGCGGCCTGTATGTCCGCTTGACGCGGGACGCGAGAGGATACGAATTGACTGTTGGGCGAGAGATCAGGAAGCTGAGCTGTCCCATCAGTGAGGATGGAGCCAGCAACCGCGGCGCCGAGGGCGCCTTTCGGGGGGGACGAGGTGGACGTGACGGCCAAAGACGCGCAGCGCCGCGCCGATGACGGCAAGAGCAAGAAGAAGGGCTCCTCATGGAAGGAGTTGCCGATCCTCATCATTGTGGCGCTCGGCCTCGCCTTGCTCATCAAGACCTTCATCGTGCAGCCGTTCTACATCCCCTCGGAGTCGATGGAGAACACCCTGCTGATCAACGACAGAGTGCTGGTGAACAAGCTCGTCTACCACACGCGCGAGATCGAACGCGGAGACGTCATCGTCTTCAACGGCGAGGACTCCTGGGATCCCGAGGTGGTGACCGAGGAGCCGAGCAACCCGGTGACCGGCGCGCTGCACTGGGTGGGCGAGCTGTTCGGGCTGGTGCCGGGCGAGAAGGACTACATCAAGCGCGTCATCGGCGTCGAGGGCGACACGGTCGAGTGCTGCGACTCCAAGGGACGCGTCACGGTCAACGGGGTGCCGCTCGACGAGTCGAGCTACCTGTATCCGGGTGACGCGCCGTCGGAGAAGGAGTTCAAGGTCACGGTGCCGGAGGGCAGGCTCTGGGTCATGGGCGACCACAGGTCCGTCTCCTACGACTCGCGGGGCCACATCGGCGACCCCGGCGGCGGCACGATCTCGGTGGACAACGTGCTGGGCAGAGCCTTCGTGATCATGTGGCCGGTGGCGCGGTGGAGCTCGCTCGACATCCCCGAGACCTTCTCCCAACCGGCGCTGAAGAAGTAGCAGGTCAGGGGCCGAGGTAGGCGAGAACGGCGGCGACACGGCGGTGGACGTCGGCGCTGTTCTCCAGCCCCAGCTTGGTGAAGATGGCGTTGACGTTCTTCTCCACCGACGAGATCGACAGGTGCAGTGCGCGCGCGATGCCGCCGTTCGACCGCCCGCGGGCCATCTCGCGCAGCACGTCGCGCTCGCGCGGCGTCAGCTCCTCCTGCCCCTGCCGCACGTCCCTGCGGGCCAGCAGCCCCTCCACCACCTTGGGGTCGATGACCGAGCCGCCCGCGGCCACGGCCCTGATCGCGCCGAGCAGCTCCTCCAGGTCGCCCACCCGGTCCTTCAGCAGGTAGGCGAACCCCTCGGTGCCGTGCTTGAACAGCTCGAAGGCGAACAGCGCGTCGGAGTACTGCGACAGCACCACCACGCCGAGGCCCGGGTGGTCGGCGTGGACACGGTGGGCGGCGTCGATGCCCTCCAGGCCCTCCCGCCAGTCACCGCCCGGCATCCTGATGTCGGTCACGACCACGTCGGGGCCGAGCCGGCGGACCGCGTCGACCAGCTCGCCGGCGGTGCCGACGGCGCCCACGACGACGACCTCGCCCGACAGCTCCAGCAGCCGCCTGGTGCCCTCCCGCACCAGGTAGTGGTCGTCGGCCACGACCGTCCTGATCGGGTCAGCCATCGACCGGCACCCACGCCGCCATGCGCGTTCCCTTCCCCTTCTCGCTGGTGACCTCGAGCCTGCCGCCGAGGGCGTCGAGCCGGTCCGACAGGGTGGCCAGGCCCCTCCTGGCCGTCGCCTCCGGGTCGAAACCGCCGCCGTCGTCGGCGACGGTGGCGTGCAGGCGGCCGTCCTCGCGGGCCAGCCGCACCTCTATCCTCGTGGCACGGGCGTGCTTGAGCGCGTTGGCCACCGCCTCGCTGACGGTGAAGTACATCGCGCCCTCGACCTCGTCGGGGAAGCGGGCCGCGCGCATGCCCTCACCGGCGCTCACCTTGGTGGGCACGGGCAGCCTGGCGCAGCGCTCCTCGACGGCCTCGACGAGACCGCCCTGGCCGAGCGCGGACGGGTGGATGCCGGCGGCCAGCTCGCGCAGGTCGGCGAGCGTCTGGCGGGCCTGCTCGCGCAGCTCGGCGAGCAGCTGCGGACCGCCGCCGGTGGCCCTGGCCAGCTCCAGGCCCGCGATGAGGGCGACGAGCTGCTGCTGGACACCGTCGTGGATGTTGCGCTCGATGCGCCGCCGTTCGGCCTCCTGGGCGTTGACCAGGCGCGCGGCCAGCCGTTCGCTCTGGATGGCGAGGCCCGCCGGGACGGCGAGCGCCTCGACGAGGCGGCGGTCCTCCGCGGTGAGCCCGCCGTGGTCGCGCGGGCCGCACTCCAGCTGCCCGAGCCCGCCCCTGACGGGGACGACCAGGGCCGCCGGGCCTTCCTCGTTCCCGGCCACGACGCGGGTGCCGTCGGCCAGCCGTACCGCCGCCCAGGTGGTGTTCAGCGCCGTGCGCACGGCCGCGGCCAGCCTGCCGAGCAGCTCCACCGGTTCGGGGCTGTCGTCGAGGGCGGAGCCGAGGCTGGACAGCACCTCGCCGACCGTGGGCCGCATGTCGAAGACCAGGAGCAGCCGGGAGCCGCGGATGCCGATCCTGATGTCGAGAAGCCGGTGCCGGGCGATGGCGACGGCCACCGCCGCGGGCAGCGAGCCGATGCCGACGGCCAGCCCTGCGACGCCCCATCCGATGTGCCCGCCGATCAGGAAGACGGTGAGCGCGACGAAGGCCGCCAGATTGGCCGAGGCACCGGCGACCATCCAGGCGTACTGCCCGCGTTCGGCCTGCCCGCTGCGCCGCCAGCGCACGACCAGCCCCACCAGCACGATCAGGGCGACCAGCCACGCGACCGACTGCCCGAGTGCCGTCATGGCCGCGGCGACAGGGGGCGGCGCGTCCTCCCGCCACGGCAGGGGGCCGAGGAGCGCGAGGCCGCCCGCGTGGACGGCGATCGCGGCGGCCCCCAGCCAGGCGACCGGCCGCCAGCGCCTGGACGGCGGCCGCCCCTCGGGGAACAGCAGCGGAATGAAGATCGAGTTGAGCCCGTAGTAGACGGCGAACAGCATCGCGCCCGGCACGGCGGCCCAGCCCATCGCGGGCGCCAGTCCGAACGCGGCGCCGGCGGCGAGGGCGCCGAGGCCCAGGCACACCGCCGTGGTCAGCAGCAGCCAGCCGTACGGGACGAGGGGCCGCCGGACGGCCAGCAGCCAGCCCAGCGCCGGGAAGGGCAGGGCGATGGCGATGAAGAGCCATTGGGAGAGCGGAACCGGCAACCCCGTCTCCACCAAGCTGCCCGTGATGATCCCCGCGGCCGCGATCGCCGCGAGGAGCCCGGCAGTCAGCCTCGAACGCATAGGCACCCATCGTCACCAGCCGGCCCGGCGGCGTCTATGAGGTTGTCCGCACACCTGATGGTGAGGCGGGCCTGGTGGGTTTCCACCGCCCCGATCGGTTGGCTGGACGGCATGAGAACCGTCGCCGTCGCACTGACCACCTCGTCACTCCTCCTGGCTGCAGGCGCCGCCACCGCCGTGCCGGCCGCCGCCGTCCCCGCTCCGGTGTTCGCTTCCGGGGCTGTGGCCGGGCTCGACGTCCCCATCCCCGACACCCCGGCGGGCAGGCAGCTGCGCTGGCTGCTCGCGGCCGTGCCGGACGCGCCGATCCCGGAAGACCAGCTCACCGAGCACTTCACCGAGGAGATGCTGCGCCTGCTGCCGCCCGCCCAGCTCAACGAGTACTTCGCCACCATCGGGGACCTGCGTCTGGACAGGATTCTCCAGGCCGAGCCGGCCGCGATCCTCGCGGAGGTGACGGCGGGAGGCAGGAAGCAGTGGATGGAGCTGTCGGTCGACGCGTCCGGCAGGATCGCCATGGCGCGCCTGATGAACCCCATCACGCCGAAACCGACCCCGGCGAGCTGGAAGGAGATCGACCGGCGCGCCCGCAAGGCGGCGGCCAGGATGGGGTTCATGGCCGCCGAGATCACCAGGGACGGCTCCTGCCGCCCGGTGCGCGGCCTCGCCCCCCGTACGGCCCGGCCGCTCGGCTCGATGTTCAAGCTGTACGTCCTCCAGGCCGTCGCCAGGAAGATCCCCGACTGGAACAGCACGCTCGTCATCCGGCCCGAGCTGAAGAGCCTGCCGAGCGGCGAGCTGCAGACCCGGCCGGACAACAGCGAGGTCTCGGTGCTGGAGGCGGCCAAGCTGATGATCGCCATCAGCGACAACACCGCCGCCGACCTGCTCATCCACCGGGTGGGCAGGAAGGCGGTCGAGACCACCCGGTCGCGCGACGTCCCCTTCCTCACCACGCGCGAGATGTTCGTGCTGAAGGGCGCCGACTATCCCGCCCATGCCAGGCGGTACCTGTCGCTAGGGACGAAGCAGCGCGAGAAGTACCTGGCCGAGGTGGTCGCCAAGGTGCCGCTCAGCGCCGTCAAGGCCTGGCTCCAGCCGCGCGAGCTGGACACCATCGAGTGGTTCGGCTCGCCGGCCGACGTCTGCGCCGCCCACGCCAGGCTGCGCGGGTTGAAGGACCGGCGGGTCGAGGAGGTCATGACCCAGAACGACGCCGGGCTCGGCCTCGACCCGAAGACGTGGCGGTCGGTGTGGTTCAAGGGTGGATCGGAGTCGGGACTCCTCGACCTCGGCTTCTCGGCCAGGACCAGGGACGGGCGGACGTTCTTCGTCACGGCCATGGCCTCCGACCCCGCCGCGCCGCTCGACGAGGGCAACGTGGGGTCCGAGCTGGTCGCGCTGGCCAGGGGGGCGTTCACGCTCATGGAGAAGGGGTGACGGCCGCGTCGCTCCGGCTCACCTCGGTGAGCGGGAGGCCGTCCCCGGGGCGGCGGCGGTGTCCGGCGGTGTCCGGCGTACCCGATCAGATCTCGGCCGGCACGCAGAACGGGCGTGAGCGGCTCTGGTAGGACAGGGCGGCCACGACGAGGCCGATGCCGAGGCCGGCGAAGGCCAGACCGCCGAACAGCGTCATCCAGGTGATGCCCGCGACGCTGAAGGGCGGGGTGGCCCGCATCCCGGGCACGACGCCGGCCACGGCGAGCGCGGTGTAGGCCAGGAGCAGCACGCCGTACACCGTCAGGGTGCCGGCGGTCAGCCACGCGGGGATCAGCGGCAGCAGGCGCGGCACCCGCCGTCCGGCCAGCGGCAGCGTCCAGCGCGGGAACACCTGGCCCCACCGGTACATCAGGCCGGTCAGCAGCAGGACGCCGAGCAGCGCGGCCACCACGGTGAGGTCGACGCCCACCGACGCCAGAGCCGCCGCCAGGCCCTCGCCCTGCACCGCCATCAGCCGCTGCCAGGCCGCGCCGGACACGCCGAGCGCGTCGCCGCCCAGCAGCCAGATCGTCTTGACCCCCGCCCACGGCAGCAGCCCGCACGTCAGCGCGTAGACCGCCACGCGCGTCCGCGTGGACGCGCGTGTCGGCTCGGGGCGGGTCGGCCGCCCCTCGCCCGCGTGGCGGCCGCCGCACCTCGGGCAGCGCCCGCGCAGCCGCCTCGTGGCCGGCACCGCCGCCCCGAGCAGCAGGACGACGCCCACCGCGTGCAGCGCCACCTGCACCAGGCCGGGCACGCTGTCCACCCCGGCGAACGACATCAACGTGACGAAGATCATCGGCGCGCCCGCCGTGCCCGCCGCGAAGACGGCGACGGCCACCCACAGCGTCGCCGCCACCACCACGCCGCCGCGCCCGGCCACCCCCGCTATCCCGGCCACCCGTGCCACTCGTCCCGCCCAGGCCGCGGCGACGGCCAGACCCGCCGCCGCCAGCTGGAGCGCGGGCGAAGAGCTCAGCGGCCCCACCCACCCCACCGATGTTCCCGTCACGACCCAGCCCACCTGGACGGCCGCGTACACGCAGGCCCACACCATCAACACGTTCATGCGCCCAGGGTGTCGAGGGAGAGGCCCGCCCCGCCTCCCTCCCCAGAGGCGGCGCGCTCCCCCTGCGGAGGGAAAGCCAGGTCGGTCCGGATATCCAACGCAGTAGGCTGAGGTCATGGCCGAAGCCCGCCCCTGCTCGATCGCGGACGCACTCGCCGTCGTGGGCGAGAAGTACTCCCTGCTGGTGCTGCGAGAGGTGTTCTTCGGGGTGCGCCGCTTCGAGGCGATGGTGCGCAACATCGGGGCGCCCCGCGACATCCTGGCGGCCAGGCTGCGCAGGCTGGTCGAGGCCGGCGTGCTGGAGAAGGTCGCCTACAGCCGGCGGCCGCTCAGGCACGAGTACCGGCCCACGGCCGCGGGCCTCGAACTGCAGGGCGTGCTGCACCTGCTGCGCCAGTGGGGCGACAGGCACCTCACCGGCACGCCGCCGGTGGTCTTCGACCACGCGTGCGGCGCGCCGCTCGAGGCGGTGGTGACGTGCGCGTCCTGCGGCCAGGCGGTCGAGCCCGGGTCGCAGACCGCGCACTTCCAGGTGGAGGGCTGGGGGATGGGCGGCCGGCGGCCCGCCGACGAGACGGCTGAGGCGCAGTCGAGCCCCTCGCAGGCCGTTCTCGGTTAGAGTTCCGGGTGAATACGGTCATGCCGGGCGAAGGACGGTCGGTTGGGACGGGAGCACGAAGGCGAGGGGGCAGCGACGGTGGGATCGCCGCTGACCTCTGACGACCCGGTCTCGATCGGGCCCTACCGGCTCGAGAGCCGCCTGGGATCGGGCGGCATGGGCACGGTCTACTTCGCGCAGGCCCCCGACGGGGCCAAGGTCGCGGTCAAGGCGATCAGGCGCGACTTCGCCGCCGACCCCGTCTACCGGGCGCGCTTCCACGAAGAGGTGTCCAACGCCAGGCGCGTGGCCTCCTTCTGCACGGCGCGCGTGCTCGACCACGGCGACGACGACGGGCTGCTCTATCTCGTCACCGAGTACATCGACGGCGTCTCGCTGGAGGACCATCTCATCCAGCACGGGGCGCTGTCGCCGTCGGTGCTGCACTCGGCGGCGGTCGGCGTCGCCGCGGCGCTCACCGCGATCCACGCCGCCGGTCTCGTCCACCGCGATCTCAAGCCCGCCAACGTGATGCTGACGCTCGCCGGTCCCCGGGTGATCGACTTCGGTCTGGCGCGTTCCACCCAGATGGGTTCCCGGCACACCAACGTCGGCCTGGTCATGGGCACACCCGGGTGGATCGCCCCCGAGCAGGTCTTCGAGGGCCGCACCAGCCCGGCGGCCGACGTGTTCGCCTGGGGCTCGCTGATCGCCTACGCGGGTCTGGGCGGGCACCCGTTCGGCTCGGGCGACGCCTACGTGATGGCGGCGCGCGCCCGCACCGCTCCCCCCGACCTGCGGGGGCTGCCCGCGCCGCTCGACCGGCTGGTGGCCGCCGCCATCCACCCCGATCCGGCGCGCCGTCCGCAGGCCAGGGACCTGCTGCTGGAGCTGGTGGGGGCGCCCGACGTGGCGGGGGCGCAACTGGCCGCCACCCGGCACCTGACGAACTCGTGGAACCCGGCCGATGTCGGCGTGCACCAGCCGCCGCCCGGCTGGGCGCCCCCGCCCGGGGCGGGCGCGCCACCGGGCGGCAGGTCTCCGCAAGGCCCGCACGCCCGCGCTCCGCACCCGGCCGGTCCGGAACGGCAGCCGCGGCCGCCCGCGCCGCAGGGCGACGATCCGCGGCTCCGTCCGCCGGGGCCGCCCGTCGACGACCGGCGACCCGGAGCACCGGTGCCGCCCGGTCCGCCTGGTCCGTCCGGGCCACCTCTCGATGACCGCCGGCCCGGGCCGCCCGGGCCACCTGGGCCGCCCGTCGATGACCGCCGGTCCGGGCCACCTGGTCCGCCCGGGCCGCCTGGGCCACCTGTCGATGACCGCCGGTCCGGGCCGCCCGTCGACCATCGGCGAGCCGGGTCGCCGGTGCCGCCGGTGCCGCCGGCGGAGACGACCATCCCGCCGACGCGGCGCGGCCCGATCCCGCACGGCGCCAATCCCGCCGAGACGACCGGGCCCGGCTCCCTGGCGGCCTACCACGGCACGGGACAGGGGCCGCGCCCGCCGTACCACACGACGGGGCAGGGGCCGCTGCCGCGCCCGCAGGCGCGCAGGGGCGGAGTGCTCACCGGTTGCCTGGTGGCGGCGGCCGTCGTCGTGGGGCTGGCGCTGCTGCTGATCGCGCTCATCGCGTGGATCTTCAAGCCGCCCGCCATCGGGGCGGAGGGGCCGGTGCAGGACGGCAAGCTGCGCTTCACCGTGGCCGGCCACACGTGCGTGAAGGCGGCCAGGTCGGCGGCGGTTCGGCGGTGCAAGGTCACGCTGAAGGTGAGCAACATCGGCCAGGAGGGCCGGGTGCTCTACCCCGGCCAGCAGAAGCTGCTCGACGACGACGCCGTCTCGCACGGCGCGACCACGCTGCTGGACAAGGCGGGCGAGCAGATCCAGCCGATCAGGATCGGGCCTGGCGAGTCGTTCACCGGCGGGCTGGTGTTCGAGCTGCCGAAGGCGGCCGACCCGGCCGAGGTCGAGCTGCACGACTCGGGGCTGAGCCGCGGCGTCAGAGTGCCGCTCGACTGACCTGCGGCGTCAAACTGCCGCTCAGCCGAGCCGCGCGACAGCTCAAGGCGGAGCAGGGGCGCCCCCGGTGAGCCGCGCGACGGCTCAAGGCGGGGCCGGGGTGCCGCTCGGCCGGGGCGCCGGTCAGTCAGCCGGCCTGTTGCGGAAGCGTCTCGCCGAAGGTGCCCTGCCGGCGCACCGTGTGCCAGCGCAGCCGTACCCCGAGGATCGCGGTGGCCACCGACTGGATCACCACGAGGTACATCAGCTGCCGGTAGACGAACTGCTGCAGGGGCAGCACCCACAGGGCGGAGGCCCGCTCGCCGTCCAGCCGCAACGCGTACCAGCCGGTGAGCGCCTGCACGACGACGAACGCGGCCCACACCGCGACGACGGGCAGCGGATCGCCGACGGCGGTGTTGTAGAGGGCCATGAGGTCGACGACCGGCGCCAGCAACGGGAGCACCACCTGGAACAGGGTCAGGTAGCCCAGGCAGCGGCGCCCGAACGGGCCTGGTTCGATCACCGCGCGCCGGTGTTTCCACATCGCCTGGAGGGTGCCGTAGCACCACCGGTAGCGCTGCTTCCAGAGCTGGCCCAGCGAGGTCGGCGCCTCGGTCCATGCCAGCGCCTTCTCCTCGTAGACCACCCGCCAGCCCGCCCTGCACAGCGCCATCGTCAGGTCGGTGTCCTCGGCGAGGGTGTCGACGCTGACGCCGCCGAGCGCGACCAGGGCGGACCGGCGGAAGGCCCCGATCGCGCCGGGCACCGTCGCCATGCAGTCGAGCAGCTCGAAGGCGCGTCGGTCGAGGTTGAAGCCGATGACGTACTCGATGTGCTGCCAGCGCCCGATCATGCCCCGCCGGTTGCCGACCTTGGTGTTGCCGCTGACGGCGCCGACCTCGGGATCGGCGAGCTGGCGCACCAGATGGCCGATGGTGTCGGGCTCGAAGACCGTGTCACCGTCGACCATGACCAGCACCTCGTGGGCGGCGTGCGCGATGCCGGTGTTGAGCGCGGCGGGCTTGCCGCCGTTGGACTGGCGCAGCACCCTGACGTTGGGCAGGCCGAGCGACATGGCCAGGTCGGCGGTGGCGTCGGTGGAGCCGTCGTCGACCACGATCACCTCGAGCGGACCCTCGTAGGAGGTGCGGACGAGCGACATGATGGTCGCCCTGATGCCGGCCTCCTCGTTGTAGGCGGGCACGATCACGGTCACCGGCGGCGGCGTGTCCCAGCGCGCCCGGCCTCTGCGGCGCCTGCCGCCCCGGTTGCGGCGCGCGTGCACCCAGGCCAGCACCGCGAAGAGGAGGAGCCTGGCCAGGGTGAGCACGCCCGCCGCGACCAGGACCCACGCCAGCGCGCCGGTGAAGGCGCCGGAGGCGCGCTGCGCCAGGGCGAGCGCCCAGCCGGTGAAGCGCTCGACCGGTCCGGCCGGTTGGTGCGCGGACGGCATGCCGAGGGCGGCGGTCACGGTGACCGCTCGGTATCCCCGGCGGTCGAGCTCCTTCAGCGCCGTCTCCAGGCCCTGGACCGTCCGGCTCCGGTCACCGCCGGAGTCGTGCATCATGACGATCGCGCCGCGTCCTCTGGCGGGCAGCGCGCTCTTGGCGATGCTGTCCGCCGTCACCCGGCTCCAGTCCTTGGTGTCCAGGTCGGTCAGCGCGATCAGGTAGCCCTCGGCGGCGACGGCGCGCAGGCTCCGCCACTGCGGCAGGGTGACTGCGGCGGGGGTCGACGAGTACGGCGGGCGGGCCAGCGTGGTGTGCTGCCCCGTCGCCCCGGCCAGCGCCTTCTGCGTCAGGGACAGTTCGAGCCGCAGCCGCCATTCCGGCACGTTCGTCAGGTCGGCGTGGGCGTAGGTGTGGTTGCCGATCTCGTGTCCCTCGGCGACGATCCGCCGCGCCAGCTCCGGGTACTGGGCGACCTTCGAGCCGACGGTGAAGAAGGTCGCCTTGGCGCCGTGCCGGCGCAGCACGTCGAGCACGAGCGGCGTCCACCGGGGATCGGGTCCGTCGTCGAAGGTCAGCGCCACCTTCCTGGCGGCCGGCGCGGCGCTGGCGACCGTTCCGGCCGTGAGGTTGAGCACGGGTCCGCCCCCGCGCAGCTTGTCGAGCTCCGGGGTGGACTCGTCGGTCGCCGGCGCGGGCGCCTGGGTCTCCCCCGCGACGTTGGTCACGTAGCCGTTCAGCGCCAGCGCGCAGGCGAGCAGCAGCATGCCGACGGCCAGCATGAACCAGTGGCCGCGAGGGTCGGCCGCCTTCGTCCGCGGGAGCGGCGCGGTGATCGGACCGGCAGCGGGCGGTTGCGGCACGGCGGGCGGCCGGTGTCCGTCGAGCGACTGCCAGGCGGCGAGCGGCCGGCGTCCGGCGGGCGGCTGCCCCTGGGCGGACGGGTGGCCGTCGGCGGGCGGGTGCCGGTCGGTGGGAAGCGTCATCCCTTCGGCCCCTTCGGCCTGTCGGGGTCGTGGCCCGGCGGCGTCTTGCCGTCCAGACCCGGCGGCAGCTCGCCGGTCGGCTCGGCGGTGGCGGGAGGGTCGGTGACCGGGTCCGGCTCGGCGCTCGGGGCCCGGGTGGGCGCCTCGGGGGTTTCGGCGCTGTCCGCGGGTGGAATCGCCCGGGCGCTCGGCGTGGCGCGGGGTGCGCGTGACGGCGGGGCCTGCCGCGTGGCGCTGGAGGCGGGTGTGGGCCTGAACACGGGCAGGGTGCGTGACGCGGTCGGCGTTGCCGACGGCGACGCGCTCCTGGACCGCGTGGGCGAAGCCGTGCCCTTCGCCGGTGAGCCGTCACCCGGCCAGCCGCTCACCGACAGCGTCGTGCGCGTGAACATGCCGCCGAGGACGACGGCGAGCAGCACGAACGCCAGCGTGCTCGCGGCGATGGACCCTGCCATGACCAGCCGCCTGCGGCGGCCGCTCTGGTCGACGAACACGGCCTGCGGCGGGGAGTCGGGACGACGGCGCTGAGAGGACACGCCGAGCGATCGTAGCGACCTTGCATCACAGGGAGGAAATCGTGCGACGTCATTGCGGACCTGACGGGGCGTCGGGCCGCGACAGCGCCTGCCCGAAGCGGGCGAGCAGGTCGCGGAGCTGGTCGCGCTCCCGCGGCGTGAAGGCGTCGGCGATCTTCCGCTCGATCGCCACGGCGGCGGCGTCCGCCGTCTCGAGCGCGCGCCTGCCCTCCTCGGTGAGGTGGGTCTCGAGCATCTGCCGGTGCCAGGGGTGCGGGCGGCGCTCGACGAGCCCGCGCTCCATGAGGTTCCTGACCACGACGCTGGAGGCCTGCGGGGTCACCAGGCACTGCCTGGCCAGGGCCGCGTTGGAGATGCCCGGCGCGTCGGCCAGCACGAGCAGGGCCGCGTACTGCGGCACCGTCAGGCCGGCCTGCTTCACGACGGCGTGCTTGGCCGCCATCAGCAGGTGCTCGGCCCGCTTCACGTCGAGACCGAGTCGCTCCTCCGCGGGCATGCGCATGGCCAAACTATACAAGCATGGACATCTATCAAAGCTTTGATAGTGTGCCGGGCCATGAGCGTTATTCCAGGCAGCCATCTCGATCTGCTGACCCGGCCGCTGTTCGCCCACCTGGCGACGTTGATGCCGGACGGGACACCCCAGGTGACGCCGGTGTGGACGATCTGGGACGGGGAGTTCCTCCGCTTCACCACCACCACGGACCGGCGCAAGGGCAGGAACGCGGCCGAGCGCCCCTCTGTCGCCCTGTCGATCAACGACCCCGACGCGCCGTACCGCTACCTGGAGGTGCGCGGCGTGGTGGAGCGCATCGACCCCGATCCGGAAGGGGCGTTCTTCGACGTGCTGGCCAGGCGCTACGGGCTGGACTACGAGGCGCCCGTGGGCGACGCCGAGCGGCGGGTCGTGCTGGTCGTGCGGCCCACCAGATGCACTAGGCAGTAGCCGCGCGGGCCAGCAGCGCGGCCTCGGTGATCGGGTCCTCGTGCGTGCCCTCGGAGACGCACGCGTGGGCGCCCGCGATGGTACCCAGGCGCGCGCACGTGGCCACCGGCTCGCCGCGCAGCAGGCCGTACAGGAAGCCGGAGACGAACGCGTCGCCCGCGCCGTTGGAGTCGGCGATCGGCGCGGGCAGGGGCACGGCAGGGAAGGCCGTCACCTCGCCGTCGCCGCTCAGCACGAGGCAGCCCCGCGCGCCGTCGGTGCAGACGACGGTGTGGGCGCGGCCGTGCCGCCTGATGTGGCGCATGGTCGCGGGCGGGTCGGCGAGCGCGGTGGCCGACAGGAAGACCAGGTCGGAGCGGTAGGCGAAGTCCTTGTGGTAGTCGGAGGCGCCGTCCCAGTCGTGCAGGTCGGTGGAGGTGGGCACGTCGGGGAAGTCGGCGTAGACGTGGCGGGAGAAGTCGGTGATCGAGACGTGCACGTGGCGGGCCGGGTGCAGGTACAGCTCGCGCGGCAGCCGCTCGCCCGGCACCCCGCGCGGATCGAACAGCGAGGTCCTGCGGCCGTCCGGGCCGACGAGCAGGATGCTGCGCCTGGTGCCCGCGGCCGACGGCGCCCACGCGAAGTCGACGCCCCTGGCGGCCAGGTGCTCCCTGATCAGCCTGCCCTGGGGGTCGTCGCCGATCAGGTCGGCGAACCTGGTCCGCAGTCCCAGCGCGGCGCAACCGAGCGCGACGCCCGAGCCGGTGTTGCCGATGCGGTCGACGACCGGCGGCACCGCGTAGGTGTCGGCGTACGGCAGGGGCAGCTCGGGCACGTAGGCGGTGGTGTCGACCCCCGCGCCGCCGATGACCAGCACGTCGTACATCTCGCACCCCTCCAGGGACTGGCCGGCCTCGCCTCAGGGCCGGCCGATGACGAGGATCAGCGGTTGACGAGCGGCCCCGAGCCCGTCGAGCCGCGCACCACCAGCTCGGGCTGGAAGATCAGCTCGAGGTGCCGCCCGGGGGTCCCGTTGACCTCTTCCAGCAGCGTCTGCACCGCCGCCGAGGCCATCGCCCCGATCGGCTTGCGGACGGTGGTCAGCGGCGGGTCGGTGAAGGCGATCAGCGGCGAGTCGTCGAAGCCGACCACGGAGACCTCGCCCGGCACCGACCTGCCCCGCTCCCTGCAGGCCCTGATCGCGCCCAGCGCCATCAGGTCGCTGGCGCACACGATGCCGGTGCAGCCCTTGGCCAGCAGCTGGGCCGCGGCGGCCTGCCCGCCCTCGACCGAGAACAGCGAGTGGGCGATCAGGTCGTCGACGTCGTCGGCGCCCAGCAGCTGCGCCATCGCCTGCCGGTAGCCCTCGATCTTCCTGATCACCGGGACGAACCTGCGCGGCCCCAGCGCCAGGCCGATGCGCTCGTGGCCGAGGTCGACCAGGTGCTGGACGGCCAGGCGCGAGGCCAGCCGGTCGTCGGGTGAGATGAAGGGCGCGTCGATGTTCTCGTTGTAGCCGTCGACCAGCACGATCGGCAGCCCGCGGTCGGTCAGCCTGGTGTAGCGGTCCATGCGGGCGGTGGTGTCGGCGTGCAACCCCGAGACGAAGACGATGCCGCTGACCCCTCTGTCGACCAGCAGCTCGGTGAACTCGTCCTCGGGCGCGCCGCCGGGCAGCTGGGTGCACAGCACGGGCGTGTAGCCGTGGTGGGTGAGCGCCTTCTCGATGGCCTGCGCGAAAGCCGGGAAGATCGGGTTGTCCAGCTCGGGCGTGACCAGCCCGATGAGCCCGTTGCTGCGCTGGCGCAGCCGCGGCGGGCGCTCGTACCCCATGAGGTCGAGCGCGGTCATGACGGCCTGGCGGGTCGCCGAGGAGACGCCTGGCTTGCCGTTGAGCACCCGGCTGACCGTGGCTTCGCTCACCCCTGCCTGGGCGGCGATGTCGGCGAGACGGGCGTGACCGTTCATGATGGACACTTTACGCAACCTTTGCCCGCCACCACGTGGTGGAATCGGGAGCCAGACGTCCCTGCTCGACGGGGCCGCTGGACAGGATCGGCGTGCCGTCGACCGCGTAGCCGATCTCCTGTCCGGTCAGGTTGACCGTGCAGACGAAGCCGTCGTCCCGGCTGAAGACGAGCGTGCCGGCGGGCGAGTCGTGCCAGCGCAGCTCCCCCGCCACGGTACGGCGCAGCCGCAGCGCCTGCCGGTACAGCGACAGCATCGAGCCGGGATCGTCGGCCTGGGCCTCGACCGACATGTGCGCCCAGTCGGCGGGGATCGGCAGCCACGGGTCGCGCCAGCCGAAGCCGTCGGCGGCGGTCCACGGCAGCGGCACCCGGCAGCCGTCGCGGCCGCTGTCGGGGTCGCGCAGCCGCTGGGGGTCCAGGCACACCTCGGGGGGCAGGTCGAGCACCTCGGGCAGGCCGAGCTCCTCGCCGTTGTAGACGTAGGCCGAGCCGGGCAGCGCGAGCATGAGGAGCGCGGCGGCGCGCGCCCTGCCGAGGCCGCCGAAGCGGGTGACGTGCCGCTTGACGTCGTGGTTGGACAGCACCCACGTGGACGGGGCGCCGACGGAGTCGGCGGTCTGCAGCGACTCGGTGATGACCTCGCGCAGCGCGTCGGCGTCCCACCGGGCGTTGAGGTAGTGGAAGTTGAAGGCCTGGTGCAGCTCGTCCTCGCGGACGTAGCGGGCGAGCCTGGCCGGCGTGGGCGCCCACGCCTCGGCCACGCCGATGCGCTCGCCGGGGTAGGAGTCGAGGATCCTGCGCCAGGCGCGGTGGATGTCGTGCACGGCGTCGTTGTCGAAGTACGGCACGACGTCGTTGCCGATGAGGCGGACCTGGTCGGCGTGGCCGATGTCGGGCAGCCCCTCGGGCTTGACCATGCCGTGGGCGACGTCGACGCGGAAGCCGTCGACGCCCAGGTCGAGCCAGAAGCGCAGGATCGACTCGAACTCCGCGCGGACCTCGGGGTGGTCCCAGTTGAGGTCCGGCTGCGAGGAGTCGAACAGGTGCAGGTACCACTGGCCGTCCTCGACCTGGGTCCACGCGGGGCCGCCGAAGATCGACTCCCAGTCGTTGGGCTGGTCGCGGAAGATGTAGCGGTCGCGGTTGACGCCGCGCAGCGCCTCCTGGAACCAGGGGTGGGCGGAGGAGGTGTGGTTGGGCACGATGTCGACGATCACCCTGATGCCCAGGCCGTGCGCCTCGTCGATGAGCGCCTTGGCGTCGGCCAGCGTGCCGAACAGCGGGTCGACGTCGCGGTAGTCGGCCACGTCGTAGCCGAAGTCGGCCATCGGCGACGAGTAGAAGGGCGTCAGCCAGACGGCGTCGACGCCGAGGTCGGCGAGGTAGCCGAGGCGGTCGCGCACGCCCATCAGGTCGCCGACGCCGTCACCGTCGCCGTCGGCGAAGCTGCGCACGTACACCTGGTAGATCACCGCGTCCCGCCACCAGCGGGCCGGTGCCGACGAGTGGGTCATGTGATGTCCCCCGCGAACCGACAACAAGCAGGTCCCGCCAACGCGACGGGACCACTTCATATGAAAGGGCTTGCCGCAAGTTTACGCAAGCCTTTCCAAAGTGGGATTTTTCGCAATAAGTCGAGGCAGAGGATGGTTGCCGGCATACCGAAGCCGACCGGATACGTGGGCGGGAGCGGGGATTCGGGCGCTTCGCGGGCCGCCGTCTTGAATCAGCCACGCACGGTTACAGATTTTTCATGTCAAGTCTGGACACCGGGGTGAACACGCGATGTACTACCTCATCAATCAGCCCCGTCACAGGTGACGTCTCATGCCCGCCAAGCAGCGATGACTCCCTCGCGCTCGGGAGTCTGATGCGCGTCGACGAGGGTGGAGCAGACCCATGAGCACGGTCGTCCTGGACAAGGTAACCAAGGTCTACCCCGGGGGATACCTGGCGGTCGACCGGCTGAGCCTGCGCGCCGCCGACGGGGAGTTCCTCGTCCTGCTCGGACCGTCGGGATGCGGCAAGTCGACGCTGCTGCGGATGATCGCCGGGCTGGAAGAGGTCACCTCCGGCGACCTGTGGCTCGACGGCAAGCTCGCCAACCACGTGGCCCCGCGCGACCGCGACGTCGCGATGGTCTTCCAGAACGGCGCCCTCTACCCGCACCGCACGGTGCGCGGCAACATGGCCTTCCCCCTGGAGATCGCCAAGGCCGACCCCGCCGTGGTCAGGGAACGCGTGACCGAGCTGTCCAAGGCGTTACACATCGACGAGACCCTCGACCGCAGGCCCGGCACCCTGTCGGGCGGCCAGCGCCAGCGCGTGGCCATGGGCCGCGCCATCGTCCGCCAGCCGAAGATCTTCCTGATGGACGAGCCGCTGTCCAACCTCGACGCCGGCATGCGCACCGAGCTGCGCATGGAGATCTCCTCCCTGGTCCGCTCGCTCGGCGTCACCACCGTCTACGTCACCCACGACCAGGTCGAGGCGCTCACGCTGGCCGACCGCATCGCCATCATGAACAGGGGCGTGCTGCAGGACGTCGGAACCCCCGCCCAGATCTACAACGACCCGGCGACCGCCTTCGTGGCGGCCTTCCTGAGCTCCCAGCAGCTCAACCTGCTGGCCGCGACCGTGCGGACGCCGCAGAACCAGTACGTGCTGCTCGACTTCGGCCCCCACCAGCTGGTGATCCCGTGGAGCGACCCCCGGGCGTACGCCATCTCCCAGCACACCGGCGGCCAGATCATCGTGGGGCTGCGCCCCGACGGGCTCGCGCCGGTCCCGGAGTCGTACGAGGGGCCGAGCTTCTACGGCAGGGTCAGGGCGCTGGAGTACCACGGCCACGAGTGGCTGGCCTACGTCGAGTGCGGGGTGCCGGGGGTGGCCGTCCCGGAGCCGCCCGATCCCCGGCGCAACACCAACGGCCGCGACCAGGGGGGCGGCGGGCTGCGCGGGATGATGCGGCGGCTCCTCGGGCCGGTCGAGGAGGACCACGCCGACCAGGAACAGGTCGGCCACACCATGCGCGACGGCAGCCACCGCAGGGCGGACCTGATCGTCCGGCTGGGCGTGCGGCCGGCGTGGCGGACCGGGGACGCCGCCAAGATCGGCGTGGATGTCAGCCGCCTGATGCTGTTTACGATGGACGGCGCGCGGATCGACCCGCCGCGCCGCTGACTCCCCGCGACGGGATGACGGGACGTTCGACGGGGCCACGCTGAGACCGGACAGTCGATAGGGACGCGCGAGACGGGCCACGCTGAGACGGGACGCGCGAGAGGGACGGTCGATGGGGCCCGCGCGAGACGGGCCACGCTGAGACGGGACGCGCGAGACGGGACGGTCGATGGGGCCCGCGCGGGTGGTGGCCGCTGCCCTGGGACCCGCGCGGGCGGCTGACGGTCAGTCGGCGACCGGCTCGAAGCGGGTGGCCATGCGGGAGACGATCTCGACGATGCGGGCCGCGCGCTCCAGCTCGGCCCGGTGGAAGGGCGGGCCCTCGGCGCGGGCGACGATGACGTGCACGGCCGGGCTGGTCACGGGGAGCACCATCAGGCGGTGTTCGCCGGCCTCGTGGGACAGCGCCCTGGGCGGCAGCTCGAGCAGCTGGAAGGTGGGTGGGGCGGCGGGGCTGGCGTGCCGTACGACGCCCTCGCCCAGGGCGAGCGCCCACTCTCCCCCGCACAGCGAGGGCAGCGCGTCGACCAGTGTGGCGAGGCCGCGTGCGGGGTCGGCGGCGACGTGCAGGAGGAGATCGTAGTCGGGCGCGGACCCTGGGACCTCACGGGTGGGCCAGACGCCTTCGACCTTGACGCCCGGGACGGCCGACAGCCTGTCGCGGACCGAGGCGGGAGTGGTGGCGCCCGGCCACGAGATGACGAAGTCGTCCACGGCCCTGCCCGCCTCGCGTTCGAGCACGGTGACCTGCAAGATGTCGGCCCCGAGCACACCCAGCACCCGGGCGACCTGACCCAGACCGCCGGGGCGGTCCGGCAACGAGACCCTGAGTCTCAGCAACATCGCATCTCCCCCTTCCGAAGGCTCCAAACAGTGCCGCAGGGAGATTTCGCGCGCGTTTCCGGGCTATGTCCAGAATGATGCCCGATAGGGCATTTGTCGATGACCCCTACCCCCCACCCGTAGCGCGTTGGAAAACCGGACGTTGTAGCGTGAAGACAGTCCAGTTTTCCAACGAACCAGGAGGCGCGATGCGCGACGCCGTGATCGTGCAGGCCGTACGAACCCCCATCGGCAAGGGCAAGCCCAGCGGCGCGCTGGCCCAGGTCCACCCGGTGGAACTGCTCGCGCACACGCTGCGCGCGCTGATCGAGCGCAGCGGCGTGGACCCCGCGCTCGTGGACGACGTGATCGGCGGCTGCGTCGACCAGGTCGGCGAGCAGGCGATGAACACCACCCGTTACGCGTGGCTGTCGGCGGGCTTCCCCGACGAGGTGCCGGCCGTGACCGTGGACCGGCAGTGCGGCTCCTCCCAGCAGGCGGTGCACTTCGCGGCCCAGGGCGTCATGTCGGGCGCCTACGACCTGGTCGTGGCCTGCGGGGTCGAGTCGATGAGCAGGGTGCCCATGTGGTCGAACGTGCCGCCCGGCGCCGACCCCTTCGGTCCCGGCGTCGCCGCCCGCTTCCCCGAGGGCCTGGTCCCGCAGGGAGTCAGCGCGGAGCTGATCGCCGCCAAGTGGAGCCTGAGCCGTGAGGAGATGGACGCTTTCGCGATGGGCTCGCACCGCAAGGCGGCCGCCGCCGACTTCTCCGCCGAACTCGCCCCGATCGCCGGGCTCGACAGGGACGAGTCCGTACGGCCCGGCACGACGATGGAGGTGCTCGCGGGGCTGAAGCCCGCCTTCGCCGACCCCGGCTACGCCGAGCGCTTCCCGCAGATCGACTGGTCGGTCACGGCGGGCAACGCGAGCCCCACCAACGACGGCGCCGCGGCCGTGCTGATCGCCGGCGCCGACACGGCGGCCAGGCTCGGCCTGCGCCCGCTGGCCAGGCTGCACTCCTTCGCCGTGACGGGCTCCGACCCGCTGCTCATGCTGACGGGCGTCATCCCCGCCACGGAGAAGGTACTGAGGAGGGCGGGGCTGAGCCTGGCCGACATCGACCTGTTCGAGGTCAACGAGGCCTTCGCCAGCGTGGTGCTGGCCTGGCTGCGGGAGACCGGGGCCGACCCGGCGAAGGTCAACGTCAACGGCGGCGCCGTCGCGCTCGGCCATCCGCTCGGCGCCAGCGGTGTCCGCATCATGACCACCCTGGTCAACGCCATGCGGCAGCGGGGTGCCCGCTACGCGCTGCAGACGATGTGCGAGGCGGGCGGCTTGGCCAACGCGACCGTGCTGGAGCGGATCCCGTAAGGCGCCACCGTGCCGGGGCCCAGCTCGTCGGGGCTCAGCTCGTCGGGGCCCAGCTCGTCAGGGCCCCGGTCACCGGCGCCGTGGTCGAGGCCGCTCCCGCTCAGCGCTGGTAGGCCCCGGCGTCGCGCGCGGCGCCGAGGGGCTTACCCGTGAAGTCCTTGGTGACGGCCGAGCCGCCGAACCACACGGGGCTCAGCACGGCGCCGCGCCCCAGCGCCGGCGAGCCGGGCCGCAGGCGCAGGTCGGTCCTGGAGACGAAGCGCGGGTCGGCGATCACCGATCCGGGACCGAGCGTGAAGCGCTTCTTGCGGCCCATGTAGACGCTGCCGGCCTCGTCGGCGCCCTTGCCGTCCTCCCAGCCCATCTCGCCGCCGACCGCGATCACGTTGTTGCGCAGCTTGAGGATGTCGGGAGCGCACCCGTCGTGGCAGGACCAGCCGATGGTCTTGGCGGCGGGCAGGTACACCGAGTTGTGCACGGCGACTGTCCCCTTCACCGGCCCGACGACGTGCCGGGGCCCGCGGGTGACGAGGAACGAGGCGAGCTTGCGGCCGGAGGTCACGACGTTGAAGGCGAAGACGTTGCCGGTCGCCGTCTTGCCCTTCTGCGCGCCCAGTTCGGTGAAGGTGACGTTGTCGTGGGAGCGGTTGTGCGTGATCCTGTTGCGGTCGCCGTTGAAGATCTCGACGGCCGCGCCGTCGAAACCGTAGTCCTTGCTGGTGGCGAAGCTGCCGGTGATCGTGTTGCCGGTGACGAGGTTGTCGTCGCCGTTGAGCAGGACGCCGAAGGCACCGGAGTCGTTGTCGCCGCCGTCGTCGTTGACGCTCATCCGGTTGTTGCCGGTCAGCGTGCTGTTCCTGATGGTGTTGCGGCTGCCGTCGGTGCCGACGTGGACGCCGGCGATGTTGCCGTCGGCCGTCACGCCGGTCAGCTCGTTGCCGTCACCGCTGATCTCGAAGCCCGACCACTGGCAGTTGCTCGCCCTGATGCCCGAGACGCGCCAGTGGTTGCCGGTGATCACGACGCAGGGCTGGTCCTGGCCGCTCAGCTTGGGCGCGGCGCCCGTGCCGTACGGCTGGACCACGATCGGCCTGGCGGCGCTGCCCTTGGCGGCGAGGGTCAGCGTCTCGCTCCAGCTGCTGCCACGCTTGAGGTTGACCGTGTCGCCGGGCCGCAGCGTGGCGGCGTTGACCGTCGCCAGGCTCTTCCACGCGGTGGCGGCGCTGGTGCCGGCCGCCGCGTCGTCGCCCGCCTTGGAGTCGACGTAGTACGTCGTCCCCGCCACGTTGCTCTCCAGATGGCCGGCGGGCAACAGCAGAACGGCCACGACCAGCGACTTCATCGGCGCACCACTCATCTAGTTGAAGAACGAATCGTCAGGTGCATACCGTAGCGTGATCAGCCGCGTGCGGCGAGACGCCAAACCTTGAACGACGGCCCTTCTCCCGGTAGGACCGGCGAGTCAAGATCGTCGGAGTCGTGGACGCCGGTCAGCGTGCCGTCCAGGGGCAGCGCCAGCGGCTCGCCCGGCGCCCTGCGCGCGCACACCAGCAGCGACTCGCTCGCGCTCTCCCGCAGGAACACCAGGCAGTCAGCCGAGGCGTGCACCCAGCGCAGGCCGCCCCTGCGCAGCGCCGGCTCGGCCCTGCGCAGGCCCAGCAGCCGCCGGTAGGCGGCGTGGGTCTCCTCGTCGCGGTCCTCGGGCCGGTTCCACGGCATCGGGGTGCGGGAGTACTCGCCGTTGTCGCCGGTCAGCCCGAACTCGCTGCCGGCGAACACCATCGGCGTGCCGGGCAGCGTGGCCTGCAGGCCGAGCGCGACCAGGTGCCGCTCGCGCGAGCCCGTGACGGTGCGGATGCGCGGCGAGTCGTGGGAGTCGAGCAGCTGCCAGGAGTGGACCAGCGAGCGCCACGACATGTGCGCGGCGAACTCCTTGAAGGTGGCGACCGTGGCCGCGCCGTCGCGGGAGGGCACGCCGCCCGGCACGCCGAGGAAGTGGGCGAGCTCGAGCGACTCGCCGCGCAGCCACGCCCACACGGGCCGGGTGAAGCCGCCGTAGTTCATGGTGCCGTGCCAGCCGCCGGCGTCGAGGTCGGCGGAGGCGTCGTGGTTGTGCTCGGCGATGAAGGCGGCGCCCCGCGGCCTGAGCAGCCTGGCCACCTCGTGGTTGTGGTCGTCGCCGCCGCGCCTGCCGGTCATGTTGGCCACGTCGACGCGCCAGCCGTCCAGCCGGCCGAGCCACCTGGTGATGGCCTCCCCCATCCTGGCGCGGACCAGCGGGCTGCCCCAGTTGAGCTTGGGCAGCGTCTTCACGCCCCACCACGACTCGTAGTCGCCGGTGTCGTCGTCGAAGTAGTACATCTCCCGCTCCGGCGCGTGGACGTCGGAGACGGCGGCGGTGAACCACTCGTGCGAGTCGCCGGTGTGGTTGGTGGTGATGTCGCCGAGCAGCCGCATCCCGCGCGCGTGCACCGCCGCCGACAGCCGCTCCAGCGCCTCGTCACCGCCCAGCAGCGGGTCGACGGCGTCGAACCGGGCGGCGTCGTAGCGGTGGTTGGACCGGCCGGGGAAGATCGGCGTCAGGTAGACGGTGTCGGCGCCGAGCTCCTGGATGTGGTCGAGATGCTCGACGATGCCGTCGAGGTCGCCGCCGTAGAACTGCTCGGGCGTGCCCGGCCCCTCGCCGATGACCTCGTCGGTGTCCCACTCGGCGGGCAGCGCCCACGCGGGCGGCTCGCCGCCGGCGCCCGAGCGGGCGAACCGGTCGGGGAAGATCTGGTAGACGATCGCGTCGGCCATCCAGTCCGGCGGCGGCTCGTGGGCGACGAGCCGGAAGTCGGTGGCGTCGGTCACGTCGTGCCCGACCAGGCCCCGGGCGGTCAGCCATTGCTGCCCGCCCGGCGTCAGCAGCAGGAAACGGTACGGCACGACCGGGTTGACCGCCGTGACCGTCGCCTTCCACCAGGTGTCGGCGGCGCCGTACCCGCCCGCGCCCCGCCTCGACGGGTCCTGCGCGGCCGGCATGTAGCGCGGCTCGCCGTCGTGGACGGCGCGCACATGGACCGCGTCCAGCGCGAAGGCGGGCGGGACGCGCAGCCACACGGTCACCTCCTCCCCCAGCGCGGGAGCGGGGGTGGAGATGTAGAGGGACGAGCCGTCGTGGTGCGGCTGGTCGAGGTGGTGCACGTGCCGTCTGCCTTCCTCAGCCCTTGACCGCGCCCGCGGTCAGACCGGAAACGATGAACTTCTGCAGCCAGAGGAACACGCTGACCGTGGGGATCGCGGTGAGGAGCGTGGCCGCGGCGAACATGCCGAAGTTGGCGTTGCGGCCGTCGCCGGCGATCATGCCGTACATGCCCACGGCGAGCGTCTTGCTCTCCGGGTCGCGAAGGAAAATGTTGGCCATGAGGAACTCGCTCATCGTGCCGATGAAGGCCAGCAGCGCGGTGACCGCGAGGATCGGCGTGACCAGCGGCAGGATGATCTTCCAGAAGATCTGCGCGTGGGTGGCGCCGTCGACGGTGGCCGACTCGTCGAGCTCCTTCGGGATGGTGTCGAGGAAACCCTTCATCAGCCAGGTGTTCACGCCGAGCGCGCCGCCCAGGTAGAGCAGCAGGATGCCCCACGTGGTGTTGAAGCCGAAGGCGGGGTAGAGCTCGGTGACCCTGGTGAAGATCATGAAGATCGTCACGATGGCCAGGAACTGCGGGAACATCTGGATCAGCAGCAGCGACAGCAGGCCGACCCGGCGGCCGGCGAAGCGCATGCGGCTGAAGGCGTAGGCGGCGAACATCGACAGCAGCAGGCTCGCCGACGAGGAGGCCAGCGCGATGAACACCGAGTTGAAGAACCAGCGGCCGAACGGGTAGACGTCCGAGCTGAACAACTTGGCGAAGTTGTCGAGGCTCGCGCCGGTGGGCAGCAGGTCGGAGGAGGCCAGCGTGCCCAGCGGGTTGATCGCCGCCGAGACCACGAACAGGATCGGGAACAGCGCGAACGCGCACACCAGCAGCACGTAGGCGTGCCGCAGCATCAGCTTCATGCGTAGACGTCCTCCAGCTTGCGGGTCCGCCTGAACGTGATCGCCGAGATGGTCGCCACGATCGCGAAGATGAACACCGACATGGTGGCCGCCAGGCCGAACTGCGCCGCCCCCTGGCCGAAGGCGAGCCTGACCGTGTAGCTGATCAGCAGGTCGGTGGCGCCGACCGTCGGGCTGTCGGCGGGGAACGGCCCGCCGTCGGTGGTCAGCGCGATCGCGTTGTAGTTGTTGAAGTTGAAGGCGAACGAGGAGATCAGCAGCGGGCTGAGCGACACCAGCAGCAGCGGCAGCGTGACCTTGCGGAAGGCGTAGGACGGCGGCGCGCCGTCGATCGAGGCCGCCTCGTTCAGCTCGCGCGGGATCGCCTGCAGCGCGCCGGTGGTGACCAGGAACATGTAGGGGAAGCCCAGCCACAGGTTGACCAGGAGCACGGCGGCCTTGGCCGACACCGCCCCGCCCAGCCAGTCGACGTCGAGCCCGAACAGGTTGTTGATCAGGCCGAAGTCGCGGTTGAACATGTCGCGCCAGACCAGCAGCATCGCGAACGCGGGCATGGCGTACGGCAGGATCAGCGCGATCCGGTAGATCCTGGTGCCGCGCATCTTCGGGTGGTGCAGGGCCAGCGCCACGGACATGCCGAGCGCGAACGTGCCCAGCACCGACAGCAGCGCGAAGGCGACGTTCCAGCTGAACATGCCGAGGAAGTGGGCCGAGAGCGTGGGGTCGGTGACGACGCGGGCGAAGTTGGCCAGGCCCACGTTGACCTGCCAGCCCTGCGCGAGGTGCTCGCCCCTGGCGTTGACGAAGTAGCCCTGCGACTCGTCGGCCGTCCAGGTGTCGCCTTCGCCGCGCACGCAGTCGCAGCCGGCGTCGTAGGCGAGGGCCGCCCTGCCCTCCACCGCGCGGCTCAGGCCGTTGGCCTTGATCAGGCCGCCCCGCGTGGGGACCGCCAGCCCGGCGATCTGGCCGGCGCGGGCGGCCGCCTCCGGCGCCTTGAGCACGGTGTAGCCGGGCGCCTCGATGACCTTGCCGGTCACGCCCAGCCGGGCGCCCTGGACGGGGGCGAGCCCCGCGGCCGTGCCCTCCTGGACCTGCTTGGTCTTGGGGTCGACCAGCAGGAACACCAGCGTGTCCCCCTTGAGGGCGGCGCTCAGGCCGTACTCGGGCGAGCCCGGCGCCTGCCGTACCGACCCGGTCTCGATCGCGGTGATCGCGGCAGCCTTGTCACCGCGGTGGCCGTCACCGAAGTTGGTGAAGGCGGTGCTCACGGTGTAGAGGACCGGGAACACCTGGAAGGCGATGAGGAAGACGGTGCCGGGGACGAGATACTTCGCGGGCACGAAGCGGCGGGTCAGGTAGAGGTATCCGATGATCGCGCTGGCCAGGCCGAGCACGGTCAGCGAGACCCATGACTCGGCGGCGACCAGCGGCGGCACGGCGTAGAGCAGGATCGCGGCGGCCACGGCCAGCACGGCGATCCTGCTCACCACGAACGCGGTGGTCAGTTCGCGACGGGGCCGCGGAGTGGACCTGACCTCCGCGGCCTCACGCACGTCCAGGGACATCGGCTAGTTCTTCAGCGAGCCGTCGATGGTCTTCTGCGCCGACTCGGCGGCCTTCACCGGGTCGCTGCCCTTGACGACGGCGGCCTCGGCGATGCCGAACGGCTCCCAGATGGCCGACATCTCGGGGATGGCGGGCATGGGGATGCCGCCGGCGCCCGCCTCGAGGAACTTGCCTGCGTCGGGGTCGCTCGCCTTGACGGCCTCCAGGGCGGAGGTCAGGGCCGGCGGGCGCGGGTCGGCGTCGTAGAGGGCCTTGGCGACGTCGGCGTTGGTCACGTAGTTGGTGACGAACTCCTGGGCGAGGGTCTTGCTGGCGCCCTTGGCGGCGACGAAGAAGCTCTGCACGCCCACGAACGGCGTGGCGGGCTTGCCGTCCTTGAAGCCGGGGACGGGGCTGATGTCGTAGGACAGGCCGCTCTTCTTCACGTCGGCCATCGCCCACGGACCGGAGACGAGGAAGGCGCACTTGCCGCCGGCGAAGGTCGGGATGCTGTTCTCGTTGGTGAGCGAGGTCTTCAGCGCCGCGTCGCCCTTCTCGCCGAGCTCGGCCAGCTTCTTGAAGGCGGCCTGCGAGTCCTTGGAGCCGACCAGCACCTGCTTGGGGTCGGGGTCGCCGCTGGAGGTGGTGCCGAAGATGGCGCCGCCGGCGGAGGAGAAGAGCGGGTAGACGTGGTAGGCGTCGCCCTTGGCGGTGACGGGCAGGCAGAGCACCTCGTCGACCTTGCCGGCCTTCTTGAGCTCCTTGCCCTTGGCGAGCACGTCGTCGAAGGTGGCGGGGGCGTCGGGGGCGAGCTTGGTGTTGCGGATGAGCGCGACGTTCTCCACGGCGTACGGCGCGCCGTACACCTGGCCGTTGAAGGTGACGGCCTTGAGCGCGATCGGCGAGAAGCTCGCCTTCTGCTCCTCGGTCAGGTTGACCGGGTCGATGGCGCCGTTCTGCACGAGGTTGCCGATCCAGTCGTGCGCGCCGATCATCACGTCGGGGCCGCTGCCCTGCTGGGAGGCGGTGAGGAAGGTCTGCTGGTTGTCCTTGCTGATCTCCTTCACCTCCACCGTGACACCGTTCTCGGTGCCGAACTGGTCGGCGAAGGGCTTGAGCGCCTTGGTGCGGTTGGGGTCGGCCCAGATCACGAGCTTGCCGCTGCCCTTGTCGGCGGAAGCCGACGCCGTGGCGGACGGCGCGGCCGAGCTCGGCGCCGCTGACGGCGCCGGCTCCGAACCACCGCATGCCGTGGCGCCGAACGCCACGGTCGTCAGGGCGGCCACACCCAGTGCCCGGATGCGCATGGGACCCTCCTGAGGTCAAGCGGCGCATGTGGGGGAGCGCCGCTGAAAGATCCTGAAACAGCCGCCTTTGCGGCTTATGTTTCGGGGACGTTAGCGAGTCTTTGCAAGAATTGGAAGAACTTGCGCAGGAGAGTTACCTCACCGCTACCTGCCATGAAGCGTCTTTGAACAACCGTGCGGACGATCGACATGACTGCAACTTTCCGAAACTTGCGCTTGACCATCTTCACACGGGATCCTCTTGCCGACATCGTGGACATCGGGGAAGGACGGCTTCATGCACGGCAACGACGACTGGTGGCGGGACGCCGTCGTGTACCAGGTGTACCCCCGCAGCTTCGCCGACGGCAACGGAGACGGGACCGGCGATCTGATCGGGCTTCGCGAGCGCCTGGGCTACCTGGCGGACCTGGGCGTGGACGCCGTCTGGCTGAGCCCCTTCTACACCTCCCCGCTCAACGACGGCGGCTACGACGTGGCCGACTACCGCGACGTCGACCCCCGCTTCGGCACGCTCGCCGACTTCGACGCGATGATCGCCGACGCCCACGCGCTGGGCCTCAGGGTGATCGTCGACATCGTGCCCAACCACACCTCCTCCGAGCACCCGTGGTTCAAGGCCGGGCTGCGTGAGCGCTACATCTTCCGCGACGAGCCCAACGACTGGGAGTCGATCTTCGGCGGCCCGGCCTGGACGCAGGTCGAGGACGGCCAGTGGTACCTGCACCTGTTCGACCCCACCCAGCCCGACCTCAACTGGGAGCACCCCGCCGTCCGCGAGGAGTTCCGCTCGATCCTGCGCTTCTGGCTCGACCGCGGCGTCGACGGGTTCCGGATCGACGTGGCGCACGGCATGGTCAAGGCGCCCGGGCTGCCGTCCGTGGGGCCCAAGGAGGGGCGCCAGGCCGAGATGCTCGGCGACGAGAGCGTGCCGTACTTCGACCAGGACGGCGTGCACGAGATCTACCGGGAGTGGCGGCCCATCCTCGACTCCTACCCCGGCGGCCGGATGGCGGTCGCCGAGGCGTGGGTGTCCTCGCCCGCCCGGCTGGCCCGCTACGTCGGGCCGGACGAGCTGCACCAGGCGTTCAACTTCGAGTTCATGATGGCCGCCTACGGGGCCAAGTCCTTCCGCGAGGTCATCGACAAGGCGCTGGCGGAGGCCGAGCTGGTGGGCGCGCCGACGACGTGGGTGCTGTCCAACCACGACAAGCCGCGCCACGTCACCAGGCACGGCGGCCTGGCCCGCGCCCGCGCCGCCACCCAGCTCATGCTGTCGCTGCCCGGCTCGGCCTACCTCTACAACGGCGAGGAGCTCGGCCTGCCCGAGGTGCTCGACCTGCCCGACGAGCTCAAGCAGGATCCCGCCTTCCTGCGCACCGGCGAGAGCCGCGACGGGTGCCGGGTGCCGCTGCCGTGGACCGCCGCCGACGGCTTCGGCTGGCGCGACCCGTGGCTGCCGATCCCCTCGACGTGGGGTCCGCTCAGCCATGCGGCGCAGGAGGGCGCCCCTGACTCGACGCTGGCCTTCTACCGGGCCGCGCTGCGGCTGCGCAAGGAGCATCCGGCGCTCGGCGGCGGCGAGCTGACCTGGCTCGACTCGGCCGAGGACGTGCTGTCGTTCCGGCGCGAGCCCGGCCTGCTGGTGCTGGTCAACTTCGGCGAGGAGCCCGTCCAGGTCACCGGCCGGGTGCTGCTGTCGAGCGGGCCGCTGACGGCCGACGGGTCGGTGCCCGCCGACACCGCCGTGTGGGTGGCCACCGGCGAGAACTGAGCGCCGCGCCCCCGCGAGCGCCCCGTCCGCCCGCTGCGCGATACTGCCCGTCGGGCGGGTACGCGAGCGAAGGGGGCCGGGACCATGCGGACGCATGAGGTCGTCGTGATCGGCGCGGGCGCCATGGGGTCGGCGGCGAGCCGGGCCCTGGCCGCCGCCGGTCGCGAGGTCGTGACACTCGAGAAGTACGGGCTCGGCCATGACCGGGGCGGCTCGCACGGCGGGACCAGGCTGTTCAGGGCGGCCGTCGACGACGAGCACTACCTGCTCGAGGTGCGGCGGGCGGGCCGGATGTGGGCCGAGCTCGAGGAGGAGTCGGGCGAGCGGCTGCTGGAGCTCACCGGCGGCCTCGACCACGGCGTCGGCGAGCGGGCGGTCGAGAGGTTCCGCTCCCTGTTCACCCGCCACGGCGTCGCGCACGAGGTCCTCGACCCCCGCGAGGCCGCCGAGCGCTGGCCGGGCATGCGTTTCGAGACCCCCGTGCTGTACCAGCCGGGGTCGGGCAGGCTGCTGGCCGACCGCGCCGTCGCCGTGCTCCAGCGGCTGGCTCGCCTGCGGGGCGCCGAGTTCAGGCCCGGATGCCCGGCGACGGCGCTGCGCGTCCTGACCCACGGCGACGGCCCGGACGGCGGGCTGGTGGAGGTGGACACGCCCGACGGGGCGCTGCGCGCCCGCCAGGTCGTGGTGACCGCGGGGGCGTGGGCGCCCCGGCTGCTGGGCGGCCACCTCGGCCTGCCGGCCATCGTGGCGACCCAGGAACAGCCCAGGTTCTTCGTGCCGCGGGACCCGGCGCACGGCTGGCCGAGCTTCGTGCACTGGCGGGAGGGCGACGACCGGTTCACGACCGCCGGGGCGTACGGGGTGTTCGAGCAGGGGTCCGGCGTCAAGGTCGGGCTGCACGGGACGGGTCCCGTGGTGGACCCGGACCTGCGCGACTTCACGCTCGAGGCGCGGGCCGACCGGGAGCTGCTCGAGTACGTCAGGACCTGGCTCCCCGGCCTCGACCCCGCCGGCTCGACGCCGATCAGCTGCCTGTACGACAACACCCCGCGCGACACCTTCGTGATCGACAGGAAGGGCCCCATCAGCGTGGCGACGGGTTTCTGCGGGCAGGGCTTCAAGTTCGTCCCGCTGGTCGGCCACTACCTCACGGCCCTCGTCACGGGGCGGGGCACGGCTCCGGCCGGCTACGGGCTGGCGGCCCACGCGCCGCGGTCCTGACATCAGCCGCATCGCGGGCCCCGCAAGGTATGGCCAGCCACGCGGAAGGATGACCTAATTTTTCCCTCTTTAGGGCTTTTGTGAAAGTTGTGGCTCAGTAACCTCGTGGCGTGTCACGCATGTGGGCGAGCTCCCTCCGCGGACGGATCACGCTCATCGCCGTGGCCGTCGCGACCTTCGTGCTGATTCCAGCCGGAGCCGGCGGTGTGCTGGTGACACGATCGCTGGTGAACGCCGGCGCGTGGAAGAACACCAAGGACGCCGCCGCCACCGTCGCCGCCTCGCTACGCGAAGGGCATCTGGTCACCGGCACGATCCCCGTCACGACCGACGAGGTGAACCTGCTGCAGGTCGTCACCAGCGGCGGCCGGGTGGTGGCCTCCAGCAGCGCCGCCGCGGGCATGCCCCCGCTCACCAACCTCATGCCCTCGCCCGACAGGCGTGTCGTCAACCTCACCACCTGCGGCGCGACCAGCTGCCTCCACATGACCGCGGTCAGGCTGTCGACGGCCCCCGACTCCATGGTGGTCTACGCGGCACGGCCGACGCCCGGCCTGCTGGCCACCCGCACCCTCGAGATCGCCATCGCCGCCCAGGTGGCCCTCGTCGTCGCGCTCGTGGGATGGGTGACGTGGATGGTGACCGGCCGCACGCTGCGCCCGGTGACCACGATGCTCACCGAGCTGGACATGGTCAACGCCACCGACCTCAGCAGGCGCGTGAGCGTGCCGTCCGGGGAGCACGAGGTGGCGCAGCTGGCCAGGTCGATCAACAGCACCCTCGACCGGCTCGAACGCTCGGCCGAGCAGCAACGGCAGTTCGCCTCCGACGCCTCCCACGAGCTGCGCACCCCGATCGCGGGGCTGCGGGCGCAGCTGGAGAGCGCCCAGCTCTACCCCGAGGACACCGACATGGACGCGCTGGTGGACAGCGCCCTGCACGACACCGACCGGCTCGAAGCGATCATGTCGGATCTGCTGCTGCTGGCCAGGATCGGGTCGCGGGTGGACGTGGTCAAGGAGCGGATCGACCTGTCGGAACTGGTGCGGGAGGAGCTGGCCTGCCGCCTGGACAAGATCCCCGTCCGGCTGGAGACGACCGAGGACGTCGTGGTCGAGGGCGTGCTGATGCAGCTGCGCCGCGCGCTGACCAACCTGCTGGACAACGCCCAGCGCCACGCCGACAGCTCGGTGACGGTGTCGGTGCGCAAGGAGGACGGGTTCGCCGTGCTGGCCGTCCAGGACGACGGGGCGGGGATCTCGCCCGAGGAGCGGGAGCGCGTCTTCGAGCGCTTCACCCGGCTGGACGCCGCCCGCAGCAGGGACGCCGGGGGCACCGGGCTCGGCCTGGCGATCGTGCGGGACGTGGCGATCGCGCACCGCGGGGACATCAAGGTGGACGACAGTCCCCGCGGCGCGCTCTTCGTGCTGAGGCTGCCCCTGGCGTGAGGGGCCCGGCATGAGGTCAGACCGCCGTCATCTCCCGCTCGGCGGCGGGCGGCTGCTCCGGCTCCGGCTCGTGCTCGTCGAGCAGCGTCGCCTCGTCGAAGGGGGCGCGACCGGCCAGGACCTCGGCGGCCCGCTCCCTGTCGAACTCGCCCGTCCACGTGCCGACCAGCACCGTCGCGACCGCGTTGCCGGCGAAGTTGGTCAGCGCCCTGGCCTCCGACATGAAGCGGTCGATGCCCACGATGAGGCCGACGCCGTCCACCAGGTCGGGCCGGTGGGACTGCAGGCCGCCGGCGAGCGTGGCCAGTCCCGCGCCGGTGACCCCCGCCGCGCCCTTGGACGCGATGATCATGAAGAGCAGCAGCGAGACCTGCTCGCCGAGCATCAGCGGCGACCCGGTGGCCGAGGCGACGAAGAGCGTGGCCATGGTCAGGTAGATGGCGGTGCCGTCCAGGTTGAAGGAGTAGCCGGTGGGCACCGTGATGCCCACCACCGGACGGGAGACGCCGAGGTGCTCCATCTTGGCGATGAGCCTGGGCAGCGCCGACTCCGACGACGACGTCGACAGGATGAGCAGGAACTCCCTGCCCAGGTAGCGCAGCAGCGACCAGAGGTTGACCCGGGCCACCACCCACAGCAGCGGGCCCAGCACGAGGGCGACGAACAGCAGGCAGGTGGCGTAGAAGCCGACCATGATGGCCGCCAGCGACTGCAGCGCCTTGATGCCGGTGGAGCCGACGACCGCGGCGATCGCGCCGAAGGCGCCCACCGGCGCCGCCCACATGATCATGGCGAGGACGCGGAAGACGAGCCGCTGGATGTGCTCGATGCCCTTGAGGATCGGCGCGCCCCTGCTCCCCATGGCCTGCAGGGCGAAGCCGACCAGGAGGGCGACGAGCAGCGTCTGGAGCACCTGGCCCTCGGTGAAGGCCGACACCAGCGTGGTGGGGATGACGCCGAGCAGGAAGTCGACGGTGCTCGACTCGCCGCCCTTGGCCGCCTCCGCCTCCGCGGCCTGCTTGGCGGCGTCGGTCAGCTGCAACCCGGCACCCGGGTCGAGCAGGTTGCCCACGACCAGGCCGATGGCGAGCGCGACCGTCGACATGAGCAGGAAGTAGCCGAGCGCGAGCCCGCCCACCTTGCCGACCTTGGCCGCCCGGCTGACCGAGCCGACACCGAGCACGATCGTGCAGAAGATGATGGGGCTGATCATCATCTTGATCAGCGCGACGAAGGCGGTGCCGAGTGGCTTGAGCTCCTTGCCGACCTCGGGTGCGACGAACCCGACGACGACTCCGGCCACCACGGCGAGGATCACCGCAAGGTACAGGTACCGTGTGCGGTCACGCATGGGGACACTCCTTGAACGCTTGGCTGCTGGTTGTGCGAATATGCGCCCAGGAGTGACGCAGGTCACTATTACGTAAGTTTCGTTCACCGACGAGAGGAGGCGTCTGTGAAGAACTGGAGTCTGGCCAGGCAGATGCTGGTCCTCCAGCTGGCGGTGGTGGTGGTGACCCTGACAGGGGCGGCGGCGCTGGCGCTGGTCCAGACCCGCGAGCTGCTCGACGAGGAGGCCGAGGGCAGGGCGCGGGCCGTCGCCGTGAGCGTGGCCACCTCACCCGACGTGCTGTCGGCGCTGCGGGACGCCTCCCCTTCCGTACGGCTGCAGCCGTACGCCGAACGCGTGCGGACCGCCACCGGCGTCGACTTCGTCACGATCATGGACACGAGGGGCAGGCGGTACACTCACCCGAACCCCGCCCAGATCGGCGGACTGTTCCTCGGCCACATCGACCGCGCGCTGCGCGGCGAGACGTTCACCGAGACCTACACCGGCACGCTCGGCCCTTCGGTGCGCGCGGTCGTGCCGGTGCGGGATGCGGCAGGCGCGGTCAAGGCGCTGGTCAGCGCGGGGATCACGGTCGAGCGGATCGACGCGCGGCTGCGCGAGCAGCTCTCGTGGGCCGGCCTGGTCGGCGCGCTGGGGCTGGGTGTGGGCGCGGGCGGCACGTGGCTGGTGGGTGACCGGCTGCGCCGCCAGACGCACGGGCTCGGCCCGGTCGAGCTGGGCCGCATCCACGAGCACCACGACGCGATCCTGCACGCGGTGCGGGAGGGTCTGCTGCTGGTGGCCAGGGACGGCACGCTGACGCTGTGCAACGACGGCGCCCGCACGCTGCTGGACCTGCCGCCCGACGCCGAGGGCCGCCACGTCGCCGACCTGGGGATCGCCGACATCGTCGCCCCCCTCCCCCACGCCCCGCGCCCCGTTCCCGCGGGTTCCGGCCCTCTCCAGGGAACGGGGGCGGCCTGCCCGCCCGCGCTCCCCCACCCCGAGGAGCCGCGACCCGCACCCGAGGCGGGCGTCCCGGACCCCATGGAGGACCGGGTGCACCTGGTCGGCGAGCGGGTGCTCGTCGTCAACGTCGCCCCCAGCAGGCTCGGCACCGTCGTGACCCTCCGCGACCACACCGAGCTGCAGGCCCTGGCCGGCCAGCTCGACGCCGAGCGCGGCTTCGCCGACTCCCTCAGGGCCGCCGCGCACGAGTCGGCCAACCGGCTGCACACCGTCATCACCCTGGTGGAGCTGGGCAGGACCGAGCAGGCCGTCGCGTTCGGCACCGCCGAGCTGAAGGCCGCCCAGGAGCTGACCGACAGGGTGGTCGGCGCGGTGCGCGAGCCCGTGCTGGCCGCCCTCCTGCTCGGCAAGTCGGCCGAAGCCGCCGAGCGCGGCGCGGAGCTGGTCATCACCCCCGACAGCGAACTGGACGACCTGGGCCTCGACCCCCGGCAGGTGGTGACGATCGTGGGCAACCTCATCGACAACGCGATCGACGCGGCGGGCAGGGTGGAGGTGCACCTGCACGCCGACGCGGAGAGCTTCGTCATCAGGGTGGCCGACGACGGCCCCGGCCTGGCCGACACGGCGGCCTTCAGCAAGGGCTGGACGTCCAAGGGCGACGGCCGCGGCCTCGGCCTGGCCCTGGTCGGCCAGGCGGTGCGGCAGCTCGGCGGCACCATCGAGGTGGCCGGTTCGGTGTTCACGGTGCGGGTGCCGCGATGACGATCACGGTGCTGGTCGTCGAGGACGAGGAGATCACCGCCGAGGCCAACCGCGTCTACGTGGAGCGGGTGCCCGGCTTCACCGTGGCGGGCGTGGCCAGGTCGGGACGGGACGCGCTGCGCTTCCTCGGGTCCACGCCCGTCGACCTGATCCTGCTCGACCTCTACCTGCCCGACATGCACGGGCTGGAGGTGTGCCGGGCGGTCAGGGCCGCGGGCCTGTCGTGCGACGTGATCGCGGTGACCTCGGCCCGCGACCTGCAGGTGGTGCGCAACGCGGTGTCGCTGGGCGTCGCGCAGTACCTGCTCAAGCCGTTCGCCTTCGCCACCCTCAGGGAGAAGCTGACGCGCTACGCCGCGTTCAGGGCCAGCGAGGGCGAGGTGACGGGACAGGGTGACGTCGACCGGGCCCTGGCGACCCTGCGCGGCGGCGCCTCGGCCCTGCCCAAGGGGATGACGCAGGACACGCTGGACGCGGTGGCCGCCGAGCTGCGCAAGGCGGCCAGGACCGCGCAGGCGGTGGGCGCCGCGATCGGCGTGTCACGGGTGACCGCGCGACGGTATCTGGAACACCTGGTGGAGACCGGGGCGGCCGACAGGGTGCCGCAGTACGGCGGGGTGGGCAGGCCCGAACTCCTCTACCGGATCCGCACGCAACGTTAACAGGGAGTTCAGCTGCGATCCCCGGCGCGGTCGGATGGCCTGACTAGCTTCCTTGGCACCTCAAGCAATCCAAGGAGCCACGTTGCGAGTCCTCGCCGTCATTCCCGCCCGCGGAGGTTCGGCGGGCATTCCCCTGAAGAACCTCGCCCAGGTGGGCGGCGTCCCGCTGGTGACCCGCGCCGTCAAGGCCGCGCTGGGCGCCGAGCTGGTCGACCAGGTGGTGGTCAGCACCGACCATGAGGGGATCGCGGCAGCGGCCCGCGAGGCGGGGGCCACGGTCGTCGAGCGGCCCGCCGAGCTGAGCGGCGGCGCGGCCTCGAGCGAGTCGGCGGTGCTCCACGCGCTCGACGCGCTCGGCGGCGACCCCGAGGTCGTCGTGCTCGTGCAGTGCACCAGCGCCTTCATCGACCCCGCCGACCTGTCGCAGGCGGTGCGCAGGGTGCTGGACGGCGAGGCCGACGCGGTCCTGTCGGGCGCGCCGAGCCACGCCTTCCTGTGGACGCCGGACGGCGCGGGCATCAACCACGACCGCTCCACCCGGCAGATGCGCCAGGACCGGCCCGCGGAGTTCCGCGAGACCGGCGCCTTCTACGTCATGCGGACGGCGGGCCTGCGCGAGCACGGCCACCGCTTCTTCGGCGAGGTCACCGTGCAGCCGGTGCCCACCCGCCACGCCATCGAGATCGACGAGCCCGAGGACCTGGAGACGGCCAGGGCGCTCGCGCCGCTGGTCGACCTGCCCGGGCCGATCGACGTCGACGCGGTCATCACCGACTTCGACGGCGTGCACACCGACGACCGCGCCTACGTCGACTCCGAGGGCCGCGAGATGGTCCTGGTGAGCCGCTCCGACGGCATGGGCATCTCGCTGCTGCGCCGTTCGGGGGTGAAGCTGCTGGTGATGTCCACCGAGCAGAACCCGGTCGTGGCCGCCCGCGCCCGCAAGCTGGGTGTGCCGGTCCTGCAGGGCCTGGCCGAGAAGCGGACCGTGCTGCGCGACTGGCTGACGATCGAGGGCCTCGACCCCGCGCGCGTCGCCTACGTGGGCAACGACGTCAACGACCTGGGCCCGATGTCGCTGGTCGGCTGGCCGGTCACGGTGCCCGACGCGCACCCGAGCGTCAAGGCCGCCGCGCGGGTCGTGCTGACCAGGTCCGGCGGCGACGGCGCGGTCAGGGAGCTGTGCGAGCGCGTGCTCGCCGCCCGGCCCGCCGTCCAGGATCCGGCGCCGGCCCCCGTGCCCCTCAGCAGGGCCTCGCTGCGGATCGGCCAGCCGAAGCCGGTGGCCATCGGCGACCTGCTGGTCGGCGACGGCGAGCCGGTCTACGTGATCGGCGAGATCGGCATCAACCACAACGGCGACATCGACATCGCCCGCCGGCTCATCGACGTGGCGGCCGACGCCGGCTGCCAGGCGGTGAAGTTCCAGAAGCGCACGCCCGAGATCTGCGTGCCGGTCGAGCAGCGCTCCCAGATGAGGCAGACGCCGTGGGGCGAGATGACCTACCTGGAGTACAAGGAGCGCACCGAGTTCGGCCGCGAGGAGTACACCCAGATCGCCAAGTACTGCGACGAGCGTGGCCTGCACTGGTTCGCCTCGCCGTGGGACGTGCCGTCGGTGGAGTTCCTCGAGGAGATGGACGTCCTGGTCCACAAGATCGCCTCGGCCAGCGTCGCCGACCACGAGCTGCTGCGCGCCCTGGCCGCGACCGGCAAGCCGCTGATCCTGTCGACCGGCATGTCCACGCTGCAGGAGATCGACCAGGCGGTCGACATCCTCGGCACCGACAAACTGATCATGATGCACGCCACGTCCACCTACCCGCTGCCTCCCGAGGAGGCCAACCTGCGCACGATCACCACGCTCAAGGAGCGGTACGGCGTGCCGGTCGGCTACTCGGGGCACGAGCGCGGCCTGCAGATCTCGCTGGCCGCGGTCACGCTGGGCGCGGTCACCGTCGAGCGCCACATCACGCTGGACCGCACGATGTGGGGCTCCGACCACGCCGCCTCGCTGGAGCCGGCCGGCCTCGAGCACCTGGTGCGCGACATCAGGATCATCGAGCAGGCCATGGGCGACGGCGTCAAGCGCGTCTTCCCCGGCGAGGAGGCGCCGAAGGCCAGGCTCCGCAGGGTCACGGTGTGACGGCGAGTGATCACCCTCTCCGTCGTCGTACCGGTCCGCGACGGCGAGCGCTTCATCCCCGACGCGCTCGCCTCGCTGGCCCGCAACACCCGGCGTGACTTCGAGTTCATCGTCGTGGACGACGGCTCGGTGGACGACACGGCCGCCATCGTCGCCGAGTCGGAGGTGCCGGGCCTGTCGCTGGTGCGCAACCCGGCGCCCGTCGGGCTGGCCGACGCGCGCAACACGGGGTTGAAGCTCGCCTCGGGCACCTATGTGACGTTCATGGACGGCGACGACTGGCTCGCCCCCGGCTACCTGTCCGACCTCGTCGCCGCGATCGACGGGCTCGGCTGCGACTTCGTCCGCGTCGACCACGTGCAGGCCGAGGGACGCAAGCGGGTGGTGCACCGGGCTCCGGAGGCGCGCCGGGGCCTGGTGCTCGACCCGCGCGACGCGATCCTGCCGGCCGATGTCAGGACGATGGTCGACTATCCCTACGCCTGGGCCGGGATCTACCGGCGCACGCTGGGCGACCTGCTGCGCTTCCCTGGATCGCTGCACACGGCCGAGGACCGGCCGTGGATCTGGCGCCTGCACCGGCAGGCCGCCTCGTTCGCGGTGGCGTCGCTGGCCGGGCTGTTCTACCGCAGGGGCGTGACCGGCTCGCTGACCCAGATCGGCGACGAGCGGCAGCTGCACTTCTTCGACGCCTTCGAGCTCGTCTTCGAGGACCTGGAGCCGGAGTTCCTGCCGAAGGCGGTGCGCAACTTCTGCGCGCTGTTGGCCCACCACCTGGAGCTGGCCGACAGGTTCACGCCCGAGCTGCGCCGGCGGTTCGAGGCGCGGGGCGTGGCGATGGTGCGGTCGCTGCCGGCCGAGCTGGTCGCCGACGCCGTGCCGCGCATGTCCGTCGAGCGCGAGCAGACGCTGCGCGCGCTGCTGCCTGAGATCCCCGCCGGCGTGCGGGTGCGGAGGGAGGAGCTGTGACGCGGGTCTTCTACGCCTCGACCCTGTTCGGGGCGATGTCACTGGCCGCGGCGATCGACGCGGGCCACTTCGGCGAGGGCGGGCGCCGGCTGTTGATCGTCTCCACGAACACGGCCGTCCCGGAGGTGTCCACGCCGCTGGACCAGATGCCGGGGTTCGCCGCGCTGCGCTCCCGCTTCGACGAGGTGCGCTCGTGGAACGAGCTCATCGCGCCGCTGCACCCGTCCGACTGGAAGGCGCGCGTCATCGAGGTGCCGATGATGAGCAGGCTGATCGGGGCGTCGCTGGGCCTCGACACGGTCGAGGAGCTGGTGCTCGAGTCGATCGCGGTGCCGCCGGCGCGCACGATCGCCGGGCTGGTGCGCGACTGCCCCATCACCGTCTACTCCGACGGTCTCATGAGCTACGGCCCGACCCGCGACCCGCTGCCGGCCGAGATCTTCCGGCGCGTCACCCGGCTCCTGCATCTGGACCTGGTCCCGGGGCTGCGGCCGCTGCTGCTGTCGGAGTACGGCGTGCCGGCCGCCACCCTGTCGCAGGAGGCGTTCCTCTCGGTGGTCGGTCAGGTGGCGGGCACCGCGCCCGACATGATGGCCGGCGAGGCGATGATCCTGGGGCAGTACCTGTCGTCGCTCGACATCGTCACGCCCGAGGAGGAGCACGAGCTGCACATGGCGATGCTGCGCGGGCTCGTCGCGCGCGGGCACGACAGCGTGGTGTTCAAGCCGCATCCCGCCGCGGGCCGGCGGCACACGCAGCTGCTGCGGGCCGGCGCCGACGAGCTGGGCGTGCGGCTGGTCGTGGCGGGCGAGAGCGTGCCGGCCGAGGTGTGCTTCGCGGCGCTGCGGCCCGCGCTGGTCGTCGGATGCTTCTCGACCGGCCTGGTCACGGCCGCCCGCTTCTTCGGGCTCGATGCGGCCTCGTACGGGACGTCGACGGTGCTGGAGCGGCTGTCGCCGTTCGAGAACAGCAACAGGATCCCGGTGACGATCATCGACGCGCTGCTGCCCCGGCTGGCCGCGGACGGGAGGCTCACCGCGGCGCCGCCGGTGGAGATCTCGCGCCTGGTGGGCGCGGTCGGGTACTGCATGCAGAGCGAAGCCCATCCCGAGCTGCGCGCCGGCACCGAGACGTTCGTCGCCGAGCACGGCGCCGGCCGGTATTTCAAGAGGCAGCGGCTGAAGGCGCTGGGGCTGCTGCCGGAGGGGGAACGGCCCGGCACGCTGAGCCGCATCCGCCGCCGTCTGTCCCGCACGCTCGGCTGAGGCCGCCTGCGAGGCCTCAAGCCCACTGGGCCACCGGTGTTCCGTGCCCCGAGGGAGCCGCCTCCCTCGGGGCACGTGGCGTTCAGGTGAACGACTTGATGTACCTGCGGACCCTGCGCTTGGCGCGGTAGCCAGCCCGCAGCACCTGCGGCGGCACCTCCACGCGCAGGCGGGCGCGGCGGCGCGCGGCCACGTGCTCCGGCCCGTCCAGCAACGACCTGGCCGGTGTGCGCGGCCCGATGACCAGCGCGGTGAGCAGCGCCACCCAGTCGCTGCGGTTGGCGGGGTGGAAGTAGTTCTCCGCGCACCAGGCGGGCGACGGCGAGCGGAAGGCGCCCTCCGCGACCTCGTCGAGCGTGCCGAGGACGTCGCTGCCCTCGAACACCAGGTTGATCATCTCGGCGCTCACCCCGAAGTCCGACAGCACCAGCAGCGGCACCCGCTGGGCGATCGCCTCCAGCGCCGCGGTCGAGCTGACGGTGACGAACCCGGCGGCGTGCGCGAGGTGCTCGTGCATCGGGCCGGCCGCGAAGCGGACGTCGCCGTCGAGGCCGAGCTCCCGCCACAGCCGCTGGTAGTGGTAGCGCTCGTTGTGGGTCTGCCGCTCGTCCTCCAGCGCCCGCAGCTTGACCACGACATCGAGGTCAGGCCGGGCGGCGGCGAGCGTGGCCAGCGCGCGCAGGATCGTCTCGCGGTCCTCGCGCCGCCGCGGCACCTTGGCCTGGGTGGCGAACACCACCCGGTTGCCGCCCTCGACGGGGGGCACGTCACGCAGGAACGGCAACCTGGCCAGCCCCACCGCGCCGCCCCCGCCGAGCCGGGCGGCCAGCGCGCCGAACTCGGCGACCTCCCTGCCGCTGTGCACGACGAACAGGTCGCAGCCACTGCGGAAGAGCCAGGCCTTCTCGGTGGCGGGGACCGAGATGCCGGGCAGTCCCGTGACGAAGACGGGTCGCGGCCGCAGGCCGTCGAGGACCTCGGCGACCAGCACGTCGACGACCGGTCCCGTGCACGCCACGAGGATCGCGTCGGGCCGCAGCCGTTCGGCCGCGCGCCTGAGCGCCCGCGCCGACAGCACGGGGACGGCCGAGGACCGCGTCCCGGCGACCGCGGCGGCGATCTGCTCCGGTGAGGGGGTGATCGGGGTGCGCACGACCGCGAGCTCCGTCACGCAGTCGGCGGGCAGGTCGTCCAGGAGACTGGCCGCCCACTTCAGGTACGAGTCGGAATCGGCCAGAGCCAGGACCTTCAACTGGGTACTCCCGAGAACATCTGCAGGTGGGATCGGAGGGATGGCGCCGCGCGGCTGGTCCACCAGTCGTCGGGCACGTGCACGGGCTCGACCGCGACGCCGCGCGGGCTGAGCAGCACCCGCAGCGAGCTGATGGCGGTCGAGGGGAGGCTGACCACGCGCTGCTCGGCGGACAGGCCGCGCAGGGTCAGCTCGGCTGGAACGCCGGGGGCGTGGACGGTGATGCCGGGCCGCTCGCGGATGAGGGCCAGGTCGACGGGGTCCTCGCGGCGGTGCGGGTAGTAGGCCAGCGGCTCCTCGGCCGCCAGCTCCGTCAGCCAGCGCAGGTAGCGCTCGCGGTGCACCAGGCCGTTCCTGACCAGGGAGGTGCCGAGCACGACCGTCCGCTCGGAGGGGCCGGGCGTGCTCATCGGCTGCGCGCGCAGCCAGTCGAAGTCGTGGCCGGCCAGCTCGACGCCGGCCTGCCGGACGGCCGCCGCCAGCTCGCCTGGCACGGGAAGGGCCGTGAACACCGACAGCGCGCCCTTGCGGGCGGTACGGCGCAGCCGTCCGGCCGCCAGCAGGCCGAGCGTGGTCCGCCAGGCGCTCGGCTCGGCGCGGGCCCGCAGCAGCGGCCTGGCGGGGCGGGCCGACAGCAGCTCCAGCAGCCGGATCGTGGCGAGCCCGTCGTCGACGATCACGACGCGACCGGGGCGGATCATGACCCAGCGCAGCTGGACCCGGCCGGAGAAGGCGTCGCCGACGGCGTTGAGCGTGCGGGGCATGCGCTCGCTGGGTTCGGCCAGCTCCAGCCCGCGCGGCAGGTCGAGCCTGAGCAGTTCCCGCCTGGTGGTGGCCAGCGGGCGCAGCCCGGCGCGCGGCACCACCAGCGTCCGGTCTCCCAGCAGCCCGGCGTGGTGGGCCTCGACGGCGCAGAGCATCTGAAGTGGCGACTCCACCCAGGCCACGGATTCCTGTTCGTTCACGACACGCGCCACGGTAGGACGCCCACTCGAAGTGCCAGCCAACGCGACGTTAACAATGGAGAGATGAACATGAACTCGCTGCTGCTCAACACCGACGGCGTGCAGATACCGCAACTCGGCTTCGGCGTCTGGCAGGTTCCCGACGACGAGGCGGAGCGGGCCGTGTCCTTCGCCATCGAGGCCGGCTACACCAGCATCGACACCGCCAGGCTCTACTTCAACGAGGAGGGCGTGGGCCGGGCGATCGCCCGCGCGGACGTTCCGCGCGAGAAGCTGTTCATCACCACCAAGCTGTGGAACGACGACCACGACAGGGCCGAGGCGGCCTTCGAGGCGAGCCTTTCCCGGCTGGGGCTCGACCAGCTCGACCTCTACCTCATCCACTGGCCCGTCCCCGCGCAGGACAAGTACGTCCAGGCGTGGAAGTCGATGGAGCGGCTCTACAAGGACGGCAGGGTGCGTGCGATCGGCGTGTCGAACTTCACGATCGCCCACCTCGAGCGGCTCATGAACGAGACCGAGATCGTCCCCTCGATCAACCAGATCGAGCTGCACCCCCGCTTCCCCCAGCCGGAGCTGCGCGCCTTCCACGAGGCCAACGGCATCCTCACCGAGGCGTGGAGCCCGCTCGGGCAGGGCAGGAGGCTGCTCGACGATCCGGCGCTGGCCACGCTGGGCCGCAAGCACGGCAAGTCGCCCGCGCAGGTCGTGCTGCGCTGGCACGTCCAGCTCGGCAACGTGGTGATCCCCAAATCGGTCACCCCTTCGCGGATCAGGGAGAACATCGACGTGTTCGACTTCACCCTCGACCCGGAGGACATGGCGGCGATCGGCGCGCTGAACACCGGCACGCGCCTCGGTCCCGACCCCGCCACGTTCAACTGGATGGGCTGACATGACCGAACGGGCACGGCCCGCGCCGCCGGCGCGGGCCGTTCGCATGTCCGCGATAAGGGAGGATTGATCGCGGAAAGGGAGGTTCGTCATGCGTGAGTTAGCGTGGGGCATCGCGGCCACGGGCGGGATCGCCAGGATGGTCGGCGCGGTGATCGCCGCGGAGCCCGGCATGCGGGTGGCCGCGGTCGGCTCCCGCGACCAGGGCAGGGCCGCGGAGCTGGCGGCGGCGCTCGGCGCGGACGCGGCCTACGGCTCCTACGCCCAGCTGTGCCAGGACCCCGCCGTCGACGTGATCTACGTGGCCACCCCGCACGCGCAGCATCTGGAGGTGGCCGAGGCGGCCATCGCGGCGGGCAAGGCCGTGCTGTGTGAGAAACCTCTCGCCGCGAGCGTGGCCGACGCCGAGCGGATGGTGAAGCTGGCCAGGCAGGCGGGCGTGTTCCTGATGGAAGCGATGTGGATGCGCTTCAATCCCCTGATCAGGGCGCTGCTGACGGAGGAGAGGTTCGGGGAGCTGCGCTCGGTGCAGGCCTCGTTCGGCTTCGTCCAGCCTTACGCGGCCGAGCACCGGCTCTGGAACCCCGCGCTCGGCGGCGGGGTGCTGCTCGACCTGGGGATCTACCCGTTCGGGCTGGCGCAGCTGCTGCTCGGCGAGCCGGCTGAGACGCATCTCACCGGATCGCTCGGCCCCTCCGGCGTGGACGCCGAGGTGGCGGCGCTGCTCACCTACGCGGGCGGCACCAGGGCGCTGGTCGAAACCTCGCTGCTCAGCCCGCTGGCCAACACCGCGACCGTGGTGGGCACGGGGCTGCGGGCCGACATCGCCGCGCCGTTCTGGGCGCCGCGGCGCATCGTGCTGTCGGGGCCGGGCGTGGATCCGGAGGAGCTCGTCCTGGACCCCGCCATGAACGGCTACGCCGAGGAGGTGCGCGAGGTGCGCGCCGCGCTGGCCGACGGCAGGACGGAGAGCTCGGTCATGCCGCTGGACGAGAGCCTGGCGATGATGCGGATGCTGGAGGACGCCAGGGTCAGGCTAGGCGCTCGGTAGCGCGGGCCGCCGCCTCGGCGTGGCCGGAGCCCGCGGCCGCCCGGAAGTGGGCGCGGGCCCGGTCGGGGCGGCCCTCCCTGCCCTCCAGCAGGCCGAGGTTGAACATGGCGCGCGGCGCGGCCTCCTCGTGGCCGGTTTCGATGGCCCTGGCGTACCAGCGCCGGGCCGCGTCGGTGTTGCCGCAGCAGTCCTCCAGGACGCCGAGGTTGAACATCGCCCTGGGCGTGCCGGCCCTGCCGTACCAGTGGCGGGCCGCGTCGAGGTGGCCGCTCTCGTCCTCGATCAGCGCGAGGTTGAAGGCCGCCCGCTGGACGGCGGCCGGATGGCCCGATGCGATCGCCAGGAGATACCATCGCCGGGCTTCGTCCGGACGGTGTCCGTCTTCCCGCAGCCCCCTGTTGAACAGGTCCTGTGGCGACATGACCTGACCGTAAATGATCGCCGGACCTTTATCAATTTGTAAGCTACTTGCCTCGTGTATTACCTTAGGCTCACTCAAGGCATAAACCGGGCATTCCGGACATTGCCTGTCATTGCAATCATCACAGGTTCGCCTGTGACCGCTGAATCCGCACCATGCGGAACCGGGGACCCACTTCCTCTGGGGTGAATCGGCACACCGTGCCGTAGGGCAGCTTCGCGTCCGAACCCGTCAGCTAACCCGGTAAGCGGCAGGAAGCTAGCAAGGAGTTCCCCTTCCCATGGCAAAGCCCAGCCGTAGCCGTGCCCCGAAGCTCACCTACGCGCATGCCGCGCTCGGCGCCGTCGTCATCGCCGGCTCGTTCGTTCCCACCGCCGCCCAGGCCGAGAAGCTCCCGCTGTCCGAGAGCCAGCGGGTAGCCGTCCTCGCCAAGGCGCCCAAGGAGGAGGCCGGCAAGCCCGCCGCCGCCAGGCCGGAGGCCAAGGTCATCCCCTCCGCCACCGTCGTTCTCACCGAGGCCAAGAAGCAGGTCGGCGTCAAGGAGAACTCCGCGGGCGGCGGAACCAAGTTCCAGAACTGGTACGTCGGATCGCAGCGCGCCAGGGAGACGGTCGTCAGGGACGGCGGCGACGTCAGCGCGTACGCCAACGCCCCGTGGTGCGCGATGTTCGTCTCGTGGGTCGGTGAGATGACCGGCGCCCGCACGCAGGTCGGCTGGGACGCCTACACGGTGACCCACGCCAAGTGGTTCAAGGCCAACAAGCGCTGGGGCACCGCGCCCAAGCCCGGCGCCGTCGTCTTCTTCGCCTGGGACGGCAGCAAGAGCCTCGACTCCATCGACCACGTCGGCTTCGTCGAGAAGGACAACGGCGACGGCACGATCAGCACGATCGAGGGCAACACCGGCAACGGCGCCGTCGAGCAGCGTGTCCGTCCGAAGTCGCAGGTCGTCGGCTACGGCTACCCCAGCTACGGCGGCTGACGCTTCCCCTTCCCCCGCATTCCCCCCGGCCCTGTCGCCAGGACGGCCACGCGCCGCTCCGGTGACGGGGGCCACCCACGGGCTCGGGCCGGTCCCCTCGGACCGGCCACCCCGTTCCCCCCGCAGTACGTTCCCCCGCAGAACGTTCCCCCGGGCCGCGACGGCGCCGTCTCAGCGCGCGTGCCCTCCGGCCACCCGCAGGACCCTCGTCCATCCCCCTGTCTGCACCGATCAGCCGGGGAACCGCAGGTAAGCAGCCGGCACGGCGTCGGTGAGCCACACCCCGTTGGCGCTGACGACGAACTCGTGCCCGGCCGCGTGCATCGCCCGCGCGTCGACGACCAGCACCACCGGGACGCCGCGCCGGGAGCCGACCCGCACCGCCGTCTGCCTGTCGGCCGACAGATGGACGTGCCTCCTGGTCATCGGCAGCAGGCCCGAGCGCCTGATGGCGGCCAGGTTGCGCCCGACGGTGCCGTGGTAGAGGACGTGCGGCGGCTCCACCGGCGCCAGTCCCAGGTCGACGGGCACGGAGTGGCCCTGGCTCGCCCTGATGCGGTCGCCGTTGATCGCGTAGCGCCGCTTGTCGTTGTCGGCCACCACCGTGTCGAGCTCATCCCTGGTGATGGGGAAGCCGTGCCTGGCCGCGGCCGCCAGCAGCTCGTCGATCGGCACCCAGCCGTGCTCGTCCAGCGTGATCCCGATGGCGGCGGGGTCGTGGCGCAGGTGCCTGGCCAGGTACTTGGAGATCCGCACGGTCCTGTCGGTCATGCGGGCATTGTGCCGACCGCCCGCCGTACCCGGCAAAGGGGGTACGGCGGGCGGGGCCGCGCTCAGCCGCCGCAGGCGGCGAAGACGAACGTGTCCTTGAGCATCGAGTAGCTGTCGCGGACCCTGGTCGCGCCCGAGGTCACGTCGTGCTGCAGGACGGTCATCCTGGTGGCCTTGCCCGTGGGGTACTGGGAGACGTGCAGGGTCACCTGGTTGTCGCCGGTCCAGTCGAGCTTGTGGACCGTGCCCTCCTTGGGCAGCTTGATCGCGTGGCCTCCGACGACCTGGCCGTCCGCCAGGTCGTAGAGCTTCACCTTGGTCCCCCCGACCAGCACCGCGATCGTCCTGCCGTCGGCGTGCAGCGCGTGCGGGCCGTTGGCCGACACCAGCTGCGGCGGCGTGTCGCTCAGCAGCCGCCGGCCCGCCAGATCGTAGACGTGCATCTCCAGCACCGACTCCGCGCCGTCCATGGTGGCCAGCACCTTCTCCCCGTCGCCGCTGAAGCCGACGAAGACGCTGTTCCTGGGCAGCGTCCCGAGCCTGGCGCCGGTCGCGGTGTCGAACACCTGCGCCCTGCCGGCGACGACGGCGAGCCTGGCCCCGTCGTCGGACAGCTGCAGCGTCACGTCGTACTGGCTGGTCCTGGGTGGCAGCGCGTCCTTCGACAGCACGCGGACACCGCCCTTCACGGTGCGGACGGCCAGGTGGCCGGCCTTGGTGAAGTAGGCGACCCGGGTGCCGTCGCCGGAGACCGCGACGGGCGCGACGGCGTAGTCGACAGGCTTGCCGTCCGCGCCCAGCGCGCGCAGCTGCGCGTCCTTCAGCGGCGTGACCTCGCCCTTGTGGGAGACCAGCCGCCAGGTGCCGCAGGGCACGACGGTGCCGTCCTTCTGCGGGCAGCCCTGGGCGGAGGCGTAGCGGATGGCGTCGCCCCTGCTCTGGGCGTGGTCATGTCCCCGGTCGTGACCCGGCGCCTGACCGGGGCCGGCGACCGCGGCCTGGCCCGGCACGCCGAGCACCGCCAGGGCGACGGCGACGGCCGCCAGGATCCTGAGCTTCATCTCGTCACTCTCCCGCCGTCATCCAGGCGTGCTGCCTGGCGGTGAACGTGAAGGTCTCCACGGGCTTGACCGCGCCCGTCGCCGTGTCGACGGTGAGCACCCGTACCACCGTCGGCTTGTCGTCCCCGCCCGACTGCGTCTTGACCGTCAGCCGGTCGGCGCCGCTCCACTGGACGTGGTAGACCTCGCTGCCCTTGGGCAGCGGCACGTCGACCGCCGCGGCCAGCCGGTCCGTGCTCAGGTCGTACAGCCGCAGCCTGGGCTTCTCCCCCGCGAGCACCGCCACCGTGCGGCCGTCGGCCGCCAGCGCCCGCGTGGCGGCGTTGATCACCACCTGCGGCGGGACCTGCGCGAACCTGCTGCCGTCCAGCCCGACGGCGAGCAGCGTCGTGGTGTTGTCGTTGTTGTAGCGCTGGGCGAGCACCTCGTCGCCGTCGGCGCTGAAGCCCTCCAGATCGTCCCCCGCCGGCAGCTTCACGATCTTCCCCGTGGCCACCGTGACGATCTTGCCGGGCTCCTTGGCGTCGGTGTCGTCGTACTCCAGCAGGACCCGGTCGCCCGAGGGCGACAGCCGGACCGTCAGGACGTCGGTGCCGAGCCTGGTCAGCGACTTGGGCAGCAGCGTGACGCGGCCGCCTGCCGCCCTGCGCACGGCCAGGCGGTGGTCGCTCCCGCGCTCGTAGACGATCCACCGGCCGTCGGCGCTGACGGCGAACGCGCCGGTCTCGTCGGTCGCGCGCCCGTAGGCGTCGACCGAGGTGGCGGCCGCGTCGGCGACCGTGACCTGCTTGCCCGAGCGCAGCCGTAACCGCCAGGCCCCGCAGGCGCGGCTGCGCTCGTCCGGGCTGACGCACGAGCCCACCCACGCGGCGCCGGCCGTCCCCGCACTGTCGGCGTGGGCCAGGGCAGGCAGTCCCGCGGCCGCCACCGCGACCACCGCCGCCCCCAGAAGTGTCCTTCGCATGGTGCCTCTCCTCCTTCACCGGGTTGGACTGCCGGCGAGGCGGAGAGGTTGGTCACAGCTGGGACACGGCTTGGCTCAGCCGGTCATCGCGTGCCGGACGCGTCCAGCGGCTCGTAGGCGTGCAGCAGCAGCCGTTCGGCGTCGTCGAGGTAGCTCTCGAGGAAGGTGCCGGCCTCGTCGGCCCGCCCCGCCGCCAGCAGCTCCAGCAGCTGCCGGTTGCGCTCGACGAACGGCTCGTGCAGCGCGCGCGGATTGCTCATGACGTGGAAGACCAGGCGCAGCTCGGCCAGCAGCTGGCGCATCGCCTCGTTCAGCCGCGGGCTGCGGTGGAGCGCGACCAGCGCCTGGTGGAAGCGGCTGTTGGCGGTGCCGACGTCCTGCCAGCGGTCGGCCAGCGCGGACCGCTCGGCCTCCTCCACCGTCTCCTTGATCAGGGCCAGCGCTTCGGGCGAGGCGGTGCGCCGTACCGCGGCCCCTTCGAGAACCCGGCGCATCTGGTAGAGGTCGGCGACGTCGGCGGCCGACAGGACGCGGACGAAGACGCCGCGGTTGAGCTTGTGGTCGAGCAGCCGCTCGTGGCCGAGGAGCCGGAAGGCCTCGCGGAGGGTGTTGCGGGAGACGCCGAGCGCGTTGCCGATGGCCTCCTCCGACAGCCGCTGACCGGGGGCGAACAGCCCCTCGATGATGTGCTCGCGCAGGATGTCGGCCACTCGCTCGGCCGTGCTGCTGCGCCCCAGACGGACCCGTTCGTGTTCAAGCGCCGCGACCACGTTCTCCACACCCCTCAGGGAAGCATCGAACAAAACCCTTGTCGAATTGTTCAACGATCCTTAGATTCAAAAGAACACCCCCATCTCTAGGAGCGATGACTATGCACCAGACGCGGCGAGTGATCCTCGCCAGCCTGATCGGCACGTCGCTGGAGTGGTACGACTTCTTCCTCTACAGCACGGCGGCGTCGCTGGTGTTCGGCAAGCTGTTCTTCCCGACCTTCGACCCGCTCAACGCGACCCTGCTCGCCCTGGTCACCAACGCCGTCGCCTTCGTGGCCCGCCCGCTCGGCGGCATCGTCTTCGGCCACTTCGGCGACAAGGTCGGCCGCAAGACGGTGCTCGTGGTCACGCTGCTGGTGATGGGCATCTCGACCTTCCTCATCGGCGTGCTGCCGACCTACGACGCCATCGGGGCGGCGGCACCGGTCCTCCTCGGCGCGCTCAGGTTCGTCCAGGGCCTCGGCCTGGGCGGCGAGTGGGGCGGCGCGGTCATCATGTCCATCGAGCACGGCGACCCGCGGCGGCGCGGCTTCAACGCCAGCTGGCCGCAGGTCGGCGTCCCCGCGGGCTTCATCCTGGCCACCGCCCTGCTGGGCATCCTGGACGCCACCATGTCCGAGCAGGCCTTCCTGTCATGGGGCTGGCGGGTGCCGTTCCTGCTGTCGGGCGTGCTGGTGCTGGTCGGCCTCTGGGTCCGGGTGAAGATCACCGAGTCGCCGCTGTTCCAGGAGGTGGAGCGGAAGGGCGCCAAGGCCAAGATGCCGCTGATCGAGGTGCTGCGCAGGCACCCCCGCGCGCTGCTGTCGGCCTTCACCGCCCGCATCGGCGTCGACGTGGCCTTCTACACCTTCACCATCTACATCCTGCTCTACCTCACGACCGTGCTCGGCATGGACCGCTCGGTCGGCCTCAACGCCGTCCTCATCGGCTCGGCCTGCCAGCTCGTGCTGATCCCGCTGTTCGGCGCGCTCTCCGACCGGTACGGCAGGCGCACCGTCTACCTCGCGGGCGTGATCGGCGCGGCCGTCTGGGTGTTCGTCTTCTTCCAGCTGCTCGACACCAGGTCCTTCCCGCTCATCGTGCTGGCGGCCGTGGTCGCGCTGGTGACCCACGCGGCGATGTACGGCCCGCAGGCCGCCTTCATCGCCGAGCTGTTCAGCACCCGCCTGCGCTACAGCGGCGCGTCGATGGGCTACCAGGTGGCCGGCATCGTCGGCGGCGCCATCGCCCCGATCATCGCGCTCAAGCTCCACGCCACCTACCAGACGACCCTCGCCGTCTCCATCTACGTGGTGATCGCCCTGGCCGTCACCGCCTTCGGCCTCGCCATCGCGCCCGGGAGCGAGGACGTGCACAAGCCCGTTCCCGAAACCATCGGATAGCCGCGAAAGGGACGTGGGCGGCGGCTGCCACCGCCGCCCACCAGGGAGGCTCCCGTGAGAATCACCCTGATCGTCATCGCCGCCGTGGTCGCGTTACCCACCCTCCTCGGGCTGGCCCACGGCTTCGAGAGCACCAGCGGAGGGCAGGTCGCGGTCGTGCGCGACGGCGGCCCGCTCGACGACAACCGGGTCCGCCAGGTCATCCCGCCCGCTTCCGGCCTCACCTGGACCGGCTGGTGGTCGGCGGTGCACACCTATCCCGCCCAGCAGCGCTTCTACACCATCACCGCCGACCCCAAGCGGGCCACCGCGCTCGGCGTGGACGTGGTGACGGTGCCGAGCAGCGACGGGGTGAACCTCGGCATCGAAGGCACGCTCTACTTCACCCTCACCCTCGACCCCGAGACGCTCAAGAGCTTCGACGACAAGTACGGCACCCGCACCTACCGGGGCGGCCGGTACGCCTGGGACGGCGAGGAGGGCTGGGCGGCCTTCTTCGGCCAGGCCGTCAGGCCGGTCATCGACAACGCGCTGCGCGTCCAGGTCGGGGGCCTGCGCTGCGCCGAGCTCGTGCCCTCGTGCTCGCTGCTGAACAGCTCCGCGCTGCGCGCCCAGGACAGCAACGCGACCATCGCCCAGGTGCAGGACGGGGTCAACCGCGCCCTGGCCCGCGACCTGCCCGCCACGCTCGGCGGCGACTACCTGACCGGGCTGCGCTTCACGCTGGCCCGGGTGACGCTGCCCCTGGCCGTGCAGCAGGCGGTCGACCGGTCGCTGGCCGCCAACGCCGCCGTCTCCGAGGCCCAGGCCAAGGTCGCGCAGGCGAAGGCGGAGGCGGCGGCGAACCGGGCCAGACAGGACGGCTACGACGCCTGCCCGGCCTGCGCGGAGATCGAGAAGCTGCGGTCGCTGCCGCAGGGCATCACCGTCTACGCGCCGGGCAACCCGCAGTCGGTCGTCGTCCCGTCACGCTGACCGGGTCACGCCGCACCCGGCTCAGCCCAGAGCCCTCCCCGCCCCGTCGCGGCCCGGCGCCCCGATTCCGCGGGCCGCCAGGTCACGGCAGGACCGGTCGCGGCACGGCCGGTCATGGCACGGCCGGTCGCGGCGGGGCCGGGGTCAGAAGGAGACGCCGCAGCGCAGGATGACGTTGGCGTACGGCCGTGCCTCACCCGTCCGCACGGCGAGCCTGACCTTCCCGGCCATGCGTTTGAGCTCCTCGTGCGGCACGTGCACGAGGCCGGGCAGCCGGTCGGCGAGCATGGCCGCGCAGGCGGGGTTGGCCTCGGCCACCTCTCCCGCGGCCACCGCGCCCTCGACGACGAGCTCGGCCAGCAATCCGTCCAGCACGGCCGCGAAGGACGGCACGCCGGCCACGAACGCCAGGTCGACGGTCTCGACCTCACGCGGGATCGGCATCCCGCTGTCGCAGACCAGCACCTGGTCGGTATGGCCGAGCCTGGCGAGCTGCCCGGCCAGGGCGCCGTTGAGAATCCCCGAGCGCTTCACAACTCCTCCAGCCGCGGATACGAGCTCTGCGCGCCTTCACGGCGCACGGCGGCCGCGCCCACCCGCACGGCGAAGGCGGCAGCCTCGGTCAGGCTGTCGCCGCGGGCCAGGCGCCAGGCGAGCGCGCCGGTGAAGGCGTCGCCCGCCCCGGTGGTGTCGACCGCCTCCACCCGAGGGCTCGGCACGGCGGTGACGGCGGCCCCCTCCTTCTCCGCCACCACGGCGCCCGCCGCGCCCAGCGTCACCACCACCGACCGCGCCCCGAGCCCGAGCAGCGCCCGAGCCATCCCCGCGGCCCGCTCCGAGGCCCCCTGCGCGGCCCCCTCCGCGCCCCTCTCGGCGGCCCCCTCTGCGGCCCCCTCTGCGGCCTCGGAGAGGTCCCCGGAGCGGGCCGGAGCCGAGGCCCCGGCAGCGGGCACGGCAGCGGGCACGGCGACAGGCCCGACGGGGTCGTCGGGAACGCCGGCCGCCATGCCTGGGACCGCGGGCGCGACGGCGAGCAGGAAGGCGGCCTCGTGCTCGTTGACCACCAGCGGGTCGGCCAGCGCCAGCAGCTCGGCGGGCAGTTCTCTCGGCGGGGAGGCGTTCAGCACCGCCCGGCGGGCGGCGCGGGCCGCCGCCGTCACGGTGTCGAGCGGGATCTCCAGCACGAGCGAGACCACCGGCGCCTCCGCCAGCAGCGGCGCCGCGGCCGCCACGTCCGCCGGTGTGAGGCGCGCGTTGGCGCCCGGCGAGACGATGATGCTGTTGTCGCCGTCGGCGCCGACGGTGATGAGCGCGACCCCGCTGGGCCCGTCGGTGGACAGGACGTGCCCGGTGTCGACGCCCTCGGCGGCCAGCCCCGCGGCCAGGCGCGTGCCGTACTGGTCGGATCCGGTCCTGGCCAGCAGGGCCGCGTGCGCGCCGAGCCTGGCGGCCGCGACGGCCTGGTTGGCGCCCTTGCCGCCGGGAAAGGTGCCGAGGTCGGAGCCCAGCACCGTCTCACCTGGTGCGGGCCGCCGGTCGACCCGCACCACGAGATCGGCGTTGACCGACCCCACGACCACCACGTCCATGGCTCAGCTCGTGAACTCGGAGAGGTTGTCCTTGGTCGCGACCTTCACCGGAACGGCGACCACCTTCTGCAGGCTCTCGCCCTTGGCCGCCTTGACCGCGTTGCCGACGGCCTGCTGGCCGAGGAGCTTGGGCTGCTGGGCGATGCTGGCGGCGAGCGTGCCCGCCTGGATGGCCTTCAGCCCGTCGGGCGTGCCGTCGAAGCCGACGACCTTGACCTCCGCGCCGGCCTTCGCGCCGAGCGCCTTGATGGCGCCGAGTGCCATCTCGTCGTTCTCCGCGAACACGCCGGTGATGTCGGGGTGCGACTGCAGGAGGTTGGTCATGACGTCCAGGCCCTTGGTGCGGTCGAAGTCCGCGGGCTGCTGGGCGACCACCTGGATGTTCGGGTAGGCCTTGATGCCCTCGGTGAAGCCCTGGCCCCTGTCGCGCGAGGCGGAGGTGCCGGGCACGCCCTGCAGTACCACGACCTTGCCCTTCTCGCCCATCTGCTTGGCCAGCTCCTGCGCGGCCAGCTTGCCGCCCGCGACGTTGTCGGAGGCGACGGTCTGCGCCACCTCGGCGCCGTTGACGCCGCGGTCGGCGGCGATCACCGGGATGCTGACCCGGTCGGCCGCCTTGACGGCGGGCGCGGCGGCGTCGGAGTCGACCGGGTTGATGACGATCGCCTTCATGTTCTGGCTGGTGAAGTTCTGGACCTGGTTCACCTGCTGGGAGGCGTCGTTCTGGGCGTCGGTGACGGTCAGCGCGACGCCGAGCTTCTTGGCCTCCTCCTCCGCGCCGGCGCGCAGCTGCACGAAGTAGGGGTTGTTCAGAGTAGAGATCGACATGCCGATCTTGATGTCGCCGGAGCCGCCGGCGGGAGTGGAGCCGCCGGAACCGCTGGAACCGCCGGAACCGCAGGCGGCGAGACCGAGCGCGAGCGCGGCGCCTGCCGCGATGATGCCGAGTTTCATGATGGTGCTTCCCCTCAGTTGGCTGATCTGCGGCGCAGGGTGTCGACGAGGACCGCCAGGGCGATCACCACGCCGATCACGACCTGCTGCCAGAAGGCGGAGACGGACAGGAGGTTGAGGCCGTTGCGCAGGACGGCGAGGATGAGCGCGCCGACGAAGGTGCCGAAGGCCCGGCCCTTGCCGCCGGACAGGCTGGCTCCTCCGATGACGACGGCGGCGATGGCGTCCAGCTCGTATCCGGCCGCGGCCTGCGGCTGGGCGGAGGCCAGCCGGCTGGCCAGGACGATGCCCGCCACGGCGGCGAAGCCGCCCGACAGGGCGTAGGTGACGAGCTTCATCCGGTTGACCTTGATGCCGGACAGCCTGGCGGCCTCCTCGTTGCCGCCGATCGCGTACATCGCCCGGCCCGCGTAGGTGCGGTTGAGGATGACCGCCGCGATGACGCCCATGACGAGCATCACCAGGACGGGGACCGGCAGGTAGCCGGCGACGGTGTCGCCCACGTGGGAGACCGCGTCCGGCATGGCGATCGGGCTGCCCTCGGAGATGACGAGCGCAAGGCCTCTGGCGATGCCGAGCATGGCCAGAGTGGCGATGAACGGGGGAAGCTTTCCGTACGCGATGAGCGCGGCGTTGGCCAGGCCGCACGCCACGCCGACGGCCAGCCCGAGCAGCGTGGCCAGCGGCCACGGCAGGCCCGAGGTGGTGGACAGGTAGGCCAGCGTGATCGCCGACAGCGCCGCCACCGAGCCGACCGACAGGTCGATGCCGCCGGTGATGATCACGAATGTGGCGCCGAAGGCGAGGATGGCGGTCACGGCCGCCTGCACGCCCACGTTGAGCAGGTTGCTCACGCTGAGGAAGTCGCTGGACAGCAGCGACAACGCGACCGCCAGGACGACGAGCGCGACGAGCGCGCCGTTCTCCGAGAGCCAGCCTCTCGCTTTATCGGACACGAGTACCCTCCACCTCGGTGACGGCCAGCGCCATCACCGCGTCCTGTGTCGCCTCGTCGGCGGGGAGTTCGCCGACGAGCCTGCCCCGGGCCATGACCAGCACCCTGTCGCTCATGCCGATCACCTCGGGGAGATCGCTGGAGATCATGAGGACGGCGTCGCCCGAGGCGGTGAGTGAGTTGATCAGTTGGTAGATCTCGACCTTGGCGCCCACGTCGATGCCGCGCGTGGGTTCGTCGAGGACGAGCACGCGGACGTCGGCCAGCAGCCACTTGCCGATGACGACCTTCTGCTGGTTGCCGCCGGAGAGCGTGCGGACCTCCTGCTCCAGGCCGCTCATCCGGACGCCGAGCTGCCCGGCGACCTTGGCCGCCGCCTTGCGCTGGCCGGTGCGGTCGACGAAACCGGCGCGGCTGGCCCTTCCGAGGGTGACCAGGCCGAGGTTCTCGGCGATGTCGGCGCCGAGCACCAGCCCCTGGCCCTTGCGGTCCTCCGGCACCAGGCCGAGTCCCGCCTCCATGGCCGCGTCGATGTCGCCGCGCGGCAGCCGCCTGTCGCCGACCGTGACCTCGCCCTCGTCGTAACGGTCCGCGCCGAAGATCGCCCGGGCGAGCTCGGTACGGCCCGCGCCCACCAGCCCCGCGAGCCCGACGACCTCGCCCGCCCGCACCTCGAAGGAGACGTCCTCGAACGCGCCACGCCTGGTCAGCCCCTCCACCTTGAGCAGCGGCCGCCCGGGCGGCTCGGCCTCGCGCGGGTACTGCTGGTCGATGGGCCTGCCGACCATGAGCCGGACCAGCTCGTCCTGCGGCGTGTCGGCGGGCACCTCGGCCACCGAACGCCCGTCGCGCAGGACCGTCACCGTGTCGCCGATCTGGGCGATCTCCTCGAGGTGGTGGGTGATGAACACGACGGCCACGCCGTTGTCGCGCAGCTGCCTGACGATGGCGAACAGCCTGTCGACCTCGCTCGTGGTCAGCACGGCGGTCGGCTCGTCCATGATGAGGACGCGCGCGTCCAGCGCCAGCGCCTTGGCGATCTCGACCATCTGCATGCGGGCGATGCCGAGCGTGCCGATCCTGGTGCGGGGGTCGACGTCCAGGCCGACCCGGTCGAGCAGTTCCCTGGCCTTGTCGTGCATGGCCTTGACGTCGACGAAACCGAACCGGCGCGGCGGGCGGCCGAGCGAGAGGTTCTCGCCGACGGTCAGGTCGGGCACCAGGTTGAACTCCTGGTAGATGGTGGCGATGCCGAGCCGCTGGGCGTCGCCGGCCGTACGGATGTCGACCGGCCGCCCGTCGAGCAGGATGCGCCCCTCGTCCGGGTGGTAGGCGCCGGACAGCATCTTGATCAGCGTGCTCTTGCCCGCGCCGTTCTCGCCGAGCAGCACGTGCACCTCGCCCGTGCGCAGGGCCAGATCGACCCCGTCGAGGGCGAGGACACCGGGGAAACGCTTGCGCAGGCCCTCGACCCTGAGGATCTCCTGGCTCATCTCACGCACCCTTCCTCTCGCAGGACCTGCGGATGACCAGCTCGGCGGGCAGCGCCACCGACTCCGCCGGCCGTCCCGCGACGCGGTCGAGCAGCAGCCGTACGGCCCGGCGGCCGAGTTCGGCGGTCGGCTGGGCGATCGCGGTGATCGGGGGGTCGACGTGGACGAACCACGTCACGTCGTCGAAGGAGGCGACGGCCACGTCGTCGGGGATGCGCAGGCCGCGCGCCCTGATCTCGTCGAGCCCGCCCAGCGTCATCAGGTTGTCGCCGAAGAAGATCGCCTCGGGCGGCTCGGCCAGGTCGAGCAGGCGCGCGGTGATCGCCCTTCCGCTGCCTTCGCGGAAGTCGCCGGCGGCCAGGTAGTCCGGCCTGACCTCGAGGCCGGCCCCGGTCATCGCCGCGACGAACGCGTCGGTCCGCTCCCGGCCGGTGGACAGGGTGGCCGGGCCGGAGGCGAAGGCGATCCTGCGGTGACCCATCTCCTTCAGGTGCGCCACCAGCCCGGCGATGGCGCGCGCTCCGTCGGCGCGCACGAACGGCACGTCGAGGCCGCTGATCGTGCGGTCGAGGAAGACCAGCGGCCTGGCGGTGGAGACGAGCTCCTGCACCAGCGGGGTCACCTCGGCGGTGGGGCAGATGAGCAGGCCGTCGACGCGCTGTCCCACCAGGGTGCGCACGTAGTGGTCCTGCTCCTCGGCACGCTCGTCGGCGTTGCCGATGATGACGGTGTAGCCCGCGCGCCTGGCCTCGTCCTCCACCCCTCTGGCCAGTTCGGTGAAGAACGGGTTGAGGATGTCGCCGATGATCAGGCCGAGTGTCCTGGTCGCCTCGGTGCGCAGCGACCGGGCGACGGCGTTCGGCACGTACCGCAGCGCCGACATGGCGGCGTAGACGCGGTCGCGGGTCTCCGGGGTGACCGACGGGTGGTCGTTCAGCACGCGGGACACCGTGGCCACCGAGACGCCCGCGTGTGCGGCCACGTCCTTGATGCGTGCCATGCGTCCTCCATGAAATCGATTACATCACCTTAGGTAATCGATTACATGGAAGTAAACGGCAAAAAGATGTGACCCGCATCACATTTGACCGGATATTTCGGGAGATGTGGTGATTGGGACGGCCGCCTGACCCGAGCAAGCGCTCGCCTTACTCCAGGGATGTCACGATGCGATCTCAGTCACCCGACTGGCCGGTGAGACTGGTGAGGTTGTAATGCAATCGCCGCCGTTTTCGGGCACGCGGCTTTCCAAATAGCCATAAACTCCGCGCCGTGAGCCTGCCTGTACGTGAACGTTCCCCCCGGCCCGGCGGCGGTCGCCACCGCCGGCCCGTTCCCACGTCCCTGCCACCGGACGCCCCCGTCCTGCTGCTCGTCAATCCTGGCGACGCCGGCGAGCCGGCCGCCGAGATCGCCGCGCTGGTCCGGGTCGACAACCCGCACATCGAGGTGCGGCTGGCCACACTCCATGACCTGGCAGACCAGCTCCCCCAGGATCGCGGCGCGATCGTGGTCCCCCTGACGCTCTGGTCCGACCCTCGCGTCACCGAGGAGACCACCAAGATCATCGCCGCGACCGGCAGTGACGCGACCGTCACCGACGCACTCGGCCCGCACCCGCTGCTGGCCGAGGCCCTGCACATCAAGCTCGCCGAGAAGGAGCTGGCCAGGGCCGACCGCATGCGCCTGCTCAGCGTCTCCAGCCCCGTCGACGCCGTCATCCTCGGCACCGTGGGCGGGGAGCAGGCCGTCCACGCCGCGCAGGCCACCGCCGTCCTGCTGGCCTCCCGCCTGACGCTGCCCGTCGTGGCCGCCTCGCTCGACAGCGAACCCGGTGTGGCCGTGGCCGCCGAGCGCCTGCGCGCCGCCGGGGCCGAGCGCCTGGCCATCTCCCCCTGCCTGATCGGCCACGAGACCGACGCCTCCGTGCTGGAGTCGGCGGCCGCGAGCGTCAAGGCGGGCTACGCCGACCCTCTCGGCGCCCACGGCGCGGTGGCCGAACTTGTCGCGCGAGCTTACGGCAGTCAACTGGCGACTTGACAACACTTGTGAAGATCGTCCCCTAGGCGTTACCGTCTGCGCATGCGCAGCGTCCACGTCACCGGCAAGCGGCTGGGGCTGCGCGAGGTGTCGGCCGAGGACGTCGACGCTCTGCATGCCGTCTACGGCGATCCCGCCGCGACCCAGCACCTGCCGTTCGACCCGCGGACCCGCGCGGAGGTCGTCGAGATCGTCAGCGAGGCGGTCGCGGCGGCCCTCGCCAGCCCCCGCCGCCTGTACGTGCTGGCCGTCACCGAGGCCGACGGCCACGACGTGATCGGCGTGGCCCGCCTGCACATCGAGGCCGACCACCCGCACAGCGCCGAGATCGGCCTCGGTCTCAGGCCCGACCTGTGGGGGCGCGGCATCGGCACCGACCTGTTCCGGCTGGTGCTGACCTTCGGCTTCAAGCACCTCGGCCTGCACCGCATCTGGGGCGCCCGCGCTCCGGCCAACACCGCGGCCCAGCTCGCGATGCTGGTGGCGGGAATGGTCGAGGAAGGCCGCATCCGCCACCACGTCCACACGCCGCACGGGTGGCGCGACTCCATCGTCCACTCCGCCCTGTCCGACGAGTGGCCCGCCGACCGCGCCCTCTGACCCTTCGCACCTGCCCGAGGAGCGGCCCGCCGTTCCTGCCTGCCGATCGTGTCCCCAGCCGTTCGCGCTCTCCGGCCGTTCGCGCCTGCCCGGCGGGCGGCTGCCGATCGCGCTCTCCGGCTGTTCGTGCCTGTCCGGAGAGTGGCCCGCCGGCCGCGCCGCCGTTCGCGCTTCTTCCCTGTCCGACGCGCGGACCGCCGGCCGTCCTCTTCAGCCGTCCCGTACGGCGAGCCGTTCCTCTCGGGTCCGAGCGCGACGTCGCCCGGCCTGCGACGGCGGACCGGCGATGACGGACCGGCGCCCCGGCGATCCCCGAGCGGCCCGCCCGCTCAGGCGGCCACTTCCATCTGACCCGCCTCGCCGCCTGACCCCGCTTGGAACACCTGGACGAGCAAGTCCCGAGAACCCGCGCGGATAGGCCGGGCTTGGAGCCCACAGTCGAGCCGTGGTGCGCCCCGATCCGCCACCACTTCGGGGCTGGTGATCGTCAGTAGAAGGATGTAACGGGTTTGAGGGTGTGCCGGGGTTGGTGGGATGTCAGTGCAGGCGCCTAGTGTGCCGGCCATGGAGACGATCTACCAGACATGGGCGGAGGCGGTCGCTCTGTTCGAGCGTCACGGCTTCCCGAAGGCGTCCTACGACAACCTGGACGAGGACGAGTACATCCTGCACCCGGGGCCTGCGGCGTTGCCCGGCTCGCTCTGGCTGGACGACCACCAGTACCGGCACCAGAATCCCTGGATCAAGGCAGGCGGCCGACCCGAGTACGAGGGAATCGACGGCGCGGTCTCCGGATACGTCATCGACGGCGACCTCCACGTCGACGGCAACATCCTCAACCTGGACCACGGCAGCCCGTCGCTGATCGTGCTCGGCGACCTGAAAGCTGCCAACCTCGTCCTCACCGGCACCTCACACCTCCTGGTCCAGGGCGACATCCACGTCGAGACCTTCCTCGGCAACTCCACCGACCAACACGTCGACGTCCTCGGTGACCTGCGTGCCACTCTGGCGATCATGTGGGACGAGTTCCTTCCCGAGATCGGCGGACGTCTGCGCGGGCGGGCTCTGGTGCCCGACTATCTCGACCTCGACGGCTGTGGCCTGGCCGTCGAGGATCCGCCGGCGCGCGTCGGCCTGTCCGATCTTCTGGTGCCAGAAGTCCTCATCGCCGACGGCGACGACCCCGGGGAGGACCTCTACCTCGCCGATACGGGCCTGCGCTACGAGCATATGATCGACCGGCTGGTGCGGGGGCTGCCGGTGGTACGCGGTGGGCGCACCGTCGCCCCGCTGGAGGAACTGCCGCCGAAGAGGTAAGAGATCCTGGAAGACAGAGAGGGGTCATGGCTGACGACAACGACATACAGGAAGACATCCTGTACGTCCACGAGGTCCAGGGCACCGTCTACTTCCTGCTGATCGTCTACAAGCCCGGGCACGCGGCCCATGCCGCCGGCTACGTGTTCCGGCGCCCGGCGGGCAGCGACGGCCCCGCCGAGAACGTCCTGGCCACGAACGACACGCTGCGCGAGATGTGGTGTTCGCCGCAGGGGAATCCCTGGCTGACGAGCACCACCGGCCTGGTCTGGACCACGGCGCCGGTGGCCTGGCCGGACGGGGAGGAGATCGCCGACCTCGAGTTCGATGTGCCTGACGGCGATCTCACCTGGCGGCATGCTGAGTTGCCGGCGCAGGAATCCAACGGCTCGCGCCCCAACCCGATGGCGATCTGGGGAGTTCGGAGCAGGACGTGCATGTCGGCACCTTCGGCGGCGTGCTCTACCACTGGGACGGCGAGGTCTGGACCCAGCACCATCCGGGTCTCAGGAAACCCATCGGCGGCATCCGCGGACGAGCCGCCGACGACGTGTACGCGGCGGGGTACGGCAGCACCATCCTGCACTTCGACGGAGAGCGGTGGCGTGTGCTCGAGGATCCGGACGGGGCGGCCACCGAAGACACATTCACCGGTATCGCGTTCCTCCCGGGCGGCGACGTGCTGATCAGCGGCAAGTCCCGGGGCGGGCGCGTGCTGCGCGGATCGGCGAACCGGGCTTCACCGTCATGGGCCGCCACGGACTGTCTCTGATCGACATGGCCCCGGTGGATGGCCGGCTGTTCCTCGCCGCGGGCAAGAGCGGCGTGGCGGAGCTGACCGCCGACGGCGTGCGGCTCCTGCGCGACGACCTGACACCTTGGTCGGTCGCCGAGGGCCACGGGCGGGTCTACTTCACCATCACTCCCGGCGACGCCGCCTATGCCGAACTGGACCTCGCCACCGGCCAGTGGCGGCAACTCAGCTACTGACCACGCACGATGTCCTCACCACCGCTGAGGAGAGGGCGACGTGCGCTCTCCACCTGAGCCCTGGGCCATTCGCATCATCGCAGTTCAGGGCGCTCTTCCTGCTCCTGACCAAACGCCGGACGCCTGGGGTGTGAAGAGCACGAGGCAAGGACCGTGATCGGGTGGGCGGTGGCCCCGTTGTGCCGAATGGCGGCGGTAAGCGCCAGGAAGCGCCCTGGATCACCCGGCGCGGCAGGGGCCCGACCAACGGAGGCAGACGGGGAGCCGGCTCATCGCATCCAGCACGACCCGGCTGCCCAGCGGCTCCTGGAGCCGGACGACGCCCTCGCCGGATGCGCCGACGCCCGCACACAGCCCATTACCGATGTGCTCGTGGACCTCGATTCCGAGGATCACGACATCGGGCCGCTCGTCGACCCGTAGGCGGACAGTCGGCGTCTTCTCACCGAGGCAGACGCCGTAGTCGTAGCTCACCCGCAGCGTGCGCTCGTCGAGCACCTCGAAGCCGCTGATGTCGGAGGACAGGTGGTCACCGACGGCCTCCTCGACGGTGCCGAGCGTGGCCTGGTCGACCGCGGCGTGGTCGACCGGGCCTGGCAGGTTCGAGAAGGACAACCGCCACGCCGGAACAGTGGCCATGCCGCGCAGGGTCCGCAGGCGCATGGTCGTGAAGGTAGCGGCGGTCATCTTGTATGCCCGATCGTCCTGAGCGGAGGCCTCCATGTCGTAGGGGGACAGTTCGATCAGTGCCTGGCGTGCGCTGATCACGGGAACCCGCATGGTGGAGCCGTCGTCCCAGCGGATCCATGCCTCCTTCGGAGTCGCGGGGAGCGGGACGGCCACGGCGAAGCCGTACTCCTCATCACTCGAGATCCGCTCCGCCACGTCCTGCCGCATCTGGCTGAGGTCCTCCGTCGGCACGAAACCGTTGCGCCAGATCTCCGCCGCGCCGCTGGTGCGCCAGGTCCAGACAGCACGGACGGCGTAGTCATCGAATGTGAGCCGGCGAGAAAGGAGGTGGTCGCCGCCGGCAAGCGCGGTCACGGTCAGGAGCGTCACCAGTAATCGCAGCATCCGAAGATTATCGAGGGTTCCTCGGATCGTCGGCGCACCCTATGGCCGGCTCGACCTCGAACTGCACGGCACCCGTACCCCCGACCGGCTCGGTGCGTGGGACCGCCTTCCAGCGCGAGAATGCCGGGCCCCAGGCGCCGTTCGGCCGCTCCGCCCTCCCGCCAAGGGACCCTGTCACAGATATGGCGTCACACATATGGCGGGACAGCATGACCTCGTCCTGAGCCCCTTTCGTCCCAGGCGTGCGCAGACGTCATCGGCCCCCGTACAGGGAAAGCCGTCCTGCCCGAGTACGTCGCCACCTTGACGAACCGCCGATTTCCCTGACACATCGACGATTGCGACATATAACTCGAATCCTCATCTATTGACATGAAACCGGCATGCAAGTCAGTGGGCCTAGAAATGTGGACATAGCTCACCAGAGCTTCACTCCACCACCACAGCTCTCCAGAGCAGCCAACAGAAAGAGATATCTCATGGTCGACATCAAGAAGGTCGTCGCCGGCGTCACCCTCGCCGCTTCCGCACTCGTCGTTCCGATGGCCCTGGCCGCCCAGCCCGCCAGCGCGGCCACCTCCTACGTCATGGGGGGAGACGACGGTGGCCACGGCAAGAGGGTCGAAGTCCACAACGAGGGCGGCAACCTCGGCCACGGCAACGGCGGCAACGCCAACGGCGCCCACGACAGCTCCGCTCCGGGCGGCAACGGCGGCAGCAACAACAGCGGTGACATCAACATCGGCAACGGCTGACGCCCATGAGACCAGGGATCACGATCCCTGGTCCACCTGAGAGGCGGTCGACGCGAACAGCGTCGGCCGCCCTTCTCATGCGCGCGGCAAAGCACTGGTGCTCTCCTGCATGCGGCAAAGCACTGGCGCTCTCATGCGTACGGCGACGCACGGAGCGCGGCGACGGGACGGTCGCAGCCTTTCCGGCCTCCTCGGACACGTCCACCTGCCCCCGCCCAGGGCCCGCACGAGTTCAACGAATCGCAGCGCTGCGCAGCGATTCCGGCATATCGACTAAACGTGCTGTTAATCACATGAAACCGGCATGCAAGTCAGTGGGCCTAGAAATGTGGACATAGCTCACCAGAGCTTCACTCCACCACCACCACAGCTCTCCAGAGCAGCCAACAGAAAGAGATATCTCATGGTCGACATCAAGAAGGTCGTCGCCGGCGTCACCCTCGCCGCTTCCGCACTCGTCGTTCCGATGGCCCTGGCCGCCCAGCCCGCCAGCGCGGCCACCTCCTACGTCATGGGGGGAGACGACGGCGGCCACGGCAAGAGGGTCGAAGTCCACAACGAGGGCGGCAACCTCGGCCACGGCAACGGCGGCAACGCCAACGACGCCCACGACAGCGACCTCCCCGGCGGCAACGGCGGCAGCAACAACAGCGGTGACATCAACATCGGCAACGACTGACATCCATGCGACCAGGGATCGCGATCCCTGGTCAGCCAGAGAGGCGGCCGACGCGAACAGCGTCGGCCGCCTTTCTCATGCGTGCGGCCACTCCTGGGCGCGACCGCTCGCGTGCGTATGGCCACTTCAGGCTCGTGGCCGCTTTCATTCGTGCGGCCACTTTCACGCGCTCGACGGCGAACCGCCCTGCCGCGGGGACACCCTCCCCGCAGGCCTGTCTCTGCCCGAACGAATCCCGTCCAGGGCTCGCAAGGGTCCGGCGAATCGCCGGTTTCCCCGACAGGAACGGCGATGCAGATATTTCGCATGCCATCCGTTAACTGCATGAAAGGGGCATGCAAGGACTCCTCGGTACAAATATCCACATAGCTCCCCGGAGCCCAGAAACATACCACCTAAGGAGAACCTCATGCTCGACTTCAAGAAGGCCTTCGCCGCCGCCACCATCGCCGCCTCCGCGCTGGCCGTCCCCGTGACCATGTCGGCCCAGCACGCCGCCGCCCAGCCCACCACCACCGTCGCCCATACCGCCGAAGCCACCGGCTGCGGGCCCAAGTTCGTCAAGAAGGTCAACAAGAAGGTCATCAAGATCGACAACCGCGGTGGCAACATCGGCAACGGCAACGGCGGCAACGCCAACGGCGCCAGCGGCAACCAGCCCGGCGGCAACGGCGGCAGCGGTAACAGCGGCAACATCAACATCGGCAACGACTGAGCCCGCCATCATGCCCAACCGCACAGCGGGCAGCAGCCGGCAGTTAGACACCCCACCACGGAGGCGGTCGACGCGAAGAGCGTCGGCCGCCTTTGTCGTGTGCGACGACCGCCCATGGTCGTGCCCGCCTCTCCAGCGCCACACGCCGTCCGCGCGCTTGCCGGTGGACTCGGGACGCCGTCCGGTCAGGTTCACGGGGCCAGGCCGTAAGGGTTGAGTCGTACAAGCCCATTACATCAGTCTGGTCACCGTGAAACACCCCACCGATGTACGGCAGGCGGACGACGTCGCGACGCTCGCACGACCTCAAGCCCGCACGTCCGCCTGCGCCCAGATCAGCCACCGACGACGCGCATGAGACCACGTTCCTGGATCCCGCCCACCGGACCGCAGCGCGTCCTCGTCGCGGCCACGTTCGTCAACGCCGTGGGCAGGGGCGCCTACCTGACCGCCGGGGTGCTGTATTTCACCCAGGCCCTCCACCTACCGGCCCACCAGGTCGGCGCCGCCCTCAGCGTCGCGGGCCTGCTGTCGCTGGCGGCCGGTCCGCCCAGCGGCCACCTGGCCGACCGGATCGGCGGCCGCGGCCTCTACATCGTCACCCTGCTGTGCGGGGGACTGGCGACGGCGGCGTTCGTCATGGCCACCGAGTTCTGGGGGTTACTCGCTGCGGCCTGCGCGAGCGCGTGCGCCTCCACCGCGGGCCTGGCCGCACGGGGACCACTGATCGCCCACCACAGCCCGGACCGCCCGCAGGAGTTCCGCGGCCGGCTGCGCTCGGTGAGCAACATCGGCATCTCCATCGGAACCCTCCCCGCGGGGTGGGCCGTCCAGGTCGGCACCCGCCCCGCTTACGTGGCGCTCATCCTCGCCGCGGCCGCGACCTTCCTCTGCGCGGCGGCGATCGTCGCCTTCCTCCCGCCCACTCCTCCCGTACCGGCACACAACGGGCCGCGATGGATCGCGCTGAGAGACATCCCCTACGTGACCCTGACCGTCCTGGACGGGCTGATGGCCGTGCAGTTCAAGGTGCTCACCATCGCGGTCCCGCTGTGGATCGTCGCCGCCACGTCCGCTCCCCACTGGCTGATCAGCGCGACGATGCTGGTCAACACCGCCATCGTCGGACTGTTCCAGGCACGGACCGCCAGAGGCGTCGACACGCCGGCGGCGGCGGGCCGGGCCATGCGCCGGGCCGGGACGACGTTCCTGATCTCCTGCACGATGATCGCGCTCGCGGCCGGCATGCCGCCATGGGCGGCCGCCGCGATGCTGCTGGCCGGCGTCGTGGTGCACACCGTGGGTGAGCTCTGGCATGCCGCCGGAGGCTTCGAGCTGTCATTCGCGCTGGCCCCACCCCACGCGATCGGCCAGTACCAGGGATTGTTCAGCATGGGCATGGGCGGCTCCGAATTCGTCGGCCCGGCCCTGGTCACCGCGCTGTGCATCGAGTGGGGACAAGGTGGCTGGGTCGTTCTCGGGATCGCGCTGGCGGCCGTCGGCCTGCTCGTCCCGCCCGCCGCCCGCCTCGCCGGACGCCGGGTCGCGCCGGCGACCGAAAGCAGTCTCCAAGCCGCCCGGTAACCGGGCAGCTTCTTCGGTCCGGCCGGTGGCGCGGTCCCGTCCGACCGCCCACCGCCGACCCCCGTCCGATGCCGGCCGAGCGTGACCGCGTGACCGCGTGGCCGCGTGGCCGCGGGCCGGCGGGGGCCGCTGAAGGGAAGGGCATGCCGTACGGCGAGGGCGGAGTCACCGCCTTCGGGTGGCCGCGCCCACCATGCCGCTCACGCCGCAGCTCGTGCCGGCCGGGATGGTCAGAACAGCCGAGATGGCCGGAACCGCCGGGATAGCCGGAACCGCCGGGATAGCCAGACCGGCCGGCGGCGCCGTACGGACCGCCCAGCGGGTTTCGGCACGGCCATGCTTGCCGATCTCCTCCCGCCCTTCCGCCGCGCGGAGATCACGCGACGCCGGCCCTCTCATCGGCCCGGCCGCGTGTGGTTCGTGGCGGCGGCCTTGCTGACGGCACTCGCAGACCTGGCGCGATGAGGGTCGGCTCGCCATCGCCCCCGGTCCGCACGGTCCACGAAACCGGTCACACCGCCGGCATCGCCGCCCCCGTGATGAGCCCGAGCCGCGACGGGCGCCGGCGGGCGCGAGAATGCGCCGCTGAAGCCTGGCGCAGGCCACGCTGCTTGCCTCCGATTCGGCGAAGCGGGATGAAAGCGCGGCGGAAAGAGCCTGCGCGCGCCCCGGGAATCCGTGCCGGAACGGAGCCGAGTCGGCGTTGTCCAGGACTGGCAAGCGTTTCCGGCATCACCGGTATCCCCGACAGGAACGGCGATGCAGATATCTCGCATGCCATCCGTTAACTCCATGAAAGGGGCATGCAAGGACTCCTCGGTACAAATATCCACATAGCTCCCCGGCGCCCAGAAACACACCACCTAAGGAGAACCTCATGCTCGACTTCAAGAAGGCCTTCGCCGCCGCCACCATCGCCGCCTCCGCCCTGGCCGTCCCCGTGACC